>NZ_JBVILA010000007.1:46200-330345 GCF_055580625.1 Amycolatopsis sp. NPDC031561
GGAGCTTTTCCTTTGTGCATGTTGGGGGGTGTGTTCCCCCCCCCGCCCCCTCTCTCTTTTGGTCTCGACACCAACCCTCCTTTTTTGTTTTTCTCTCCCCCCCCCCCCCCCCCCCCGACACCTGCACGGAGGGCCACGGGACAAGAGTGAGGACGTCGGTCCGTTCAACGTCCCAATTCATTCATCGTCAACACCCCCGCACACGCGTGAGCCGCCACCCCGTACTGGTCAGGTGGCCACGTGAACCGGGTGACTCCTCGCCGACCGCACTCTTCACGCGCATCCGGGACCACCCACCCGAGTTGCCCTGCTCACCCCGGCTTGCATGGTCATACACTCCTATGCATATACTTCCATCATGTCCAAGGTACTCACCTCTCTGCCTGTCGGCGAACGCGTCGGGATCGCCTTCTCCGGCGGCCTCGACACCTCCGTAGCGGTCGCGTGGATGCGCGAGAAGGGTGCGGTGCCGTGCACCTACACCGCTGACATCGGCCAATACGACGAACCCGACATCGCGTCGGTCCCGGGCCGGGCGAAGGCCTACGGCGCCGAGATCGCACGGGCCGTCGACTGCAAGGCCGCGCTGGTCGAGGAAGGGCTCGCGGCGCTGGCCTGCGGCGCCTTCCACATCCGCAACGGCGGCCGCACCTACTTCAACACGACCCCGCTCGGCCGCGCGGTCACCGGCACGCTGCTGGTGCGCGCGATGCTCGAGGACGACGTCCAGATCTGGGGCGACGGGTCCACCTTCAAGGGCAACGACATCGAGCGGTTCTACCGCTACGGCCTGCTCGCGAACCCGTCCCTGCGGATCTACAAGCCATGGCTGGACGCCGCGTTCGTCAGCGAGCTCGGCGGCCGCAAGGAGATGTCCGAGTGGCTGCAGGGCCACGGGCTCCCCTACCGGGACAGCACCGAGAAGGCCTACTCGACGGACGCGAACATCTGGGGCGCGACCCACGAGGCCAAGTCGCTCGAACACCTCGACACCGGTATCGAGATCGTCAACCCGATCATGGGCGTCCGGTTCTGGGACCCCGAGGTCGAGATCGCGCCCGAGGACGTCACGATCGGCTTCGAGCAGGGCCGCCCGGTGACGATCAACGGCAAGGAGTTCGCCACCGCGGTCGACCTGGTCCTGGAGGCCAACGCCATCGGCGGGCGGCACGGGCTCGGCATGTCCGACCAGATCGAGAACCGGATCATCGAGGCCAAGAGCCGCGGGATCTACGAGGCGCCGGGCATGGCGCTGCTGCACGCGGCGTACGAGCGGCTCGTCAACGCGATCCACAACGAGGACACCCTCGCCAGCTACCACAACGAAGGCCGTCGTCTCGGCAGGCTGATGTACGAAGGCCGCTGGCTGGACCCGCAGGCCATGATGCTGCGCGAGTCGCTGCAGCGCTGGGTCGGCGCGGCCGTCACCGGCGAGGTCACCCTGCGGCTGCGGCGCGGCGAGGACTACTCGATCCTCGACACCAACGGTCCTTTCTTCAGCTACCACCCGGACAAGCTGTCGATGGAGCGCACCGAGGACTCGGCGTTCGGCCCGGTGGACCGGATCGGCCAGCTCACCATGCGGAACCTCGACATCGCCGACTCGCGCGCCAAGCTCGAGCAGTACGCCGGGCTCGGCATGGTCGGCGGCGGGCACCCGACGCTGATCGGCGCCGCGCAGGCCGCGTCGACCGGGCTGATCGGCGCGATGGACGCGGGCGGCGCGCAGGTGATCGCCTCGCGCGGCAAGGCTTCGGGCGACGACGAGCTGCTCGACCACGCCGCGATCGAGTACGGCACGGACTGAATCAACACAGACTGACCCGAACAAAACGGGACGCGAAAGCGCCGGGCGCGCGGCATCGAAGCCGTTCGCCCGGCGCTGTTTTTTCATCAAGCCAGGGATTGCGTCCCGAGCACGGTGAGCAGCGCGAGCCGCTCGGCGGCTTCGGAACCGGGTTCGGCCGTGTAGACCATGATGTGCAGGTCGCAGCCTTCGACGGTCAGGACGTCGCAATCGAGTTCGACCGGCCCGACCGACGGATGGTCGATGACCTTGCGGGCGGACTCGTGCCGTCCGACGGCGCCGGAATCCCACAGCCGCGCGAACCGCGGGCTCCCGCCGCGCAGCTCCGCGATCAGCCGGGTGAGCCGCTGATCGGCCGAGTAGCGGGCGGCCGCCGAGCGCAGGTCCGCGACGAGGACCGCTTCGAAGGCCCGTAGGGATTCCGGGGTGTGCCGGGCACGCGCGCCCTCGCCGAGGAAATGCCGCCAGACCGCGTTGCGCTCGAATCCGCGCGCCTGGGACGGATCACCCATCAGCGCCGCGTACGGCGCGTTTGCCGACAGGAGCGTCCAGGTGGCGTCGAACACCGCGACGGGGATCCCGGTCATCCGGTCGATCAGCCGTTGGACACCGGGTGTGAGGTACGCGGAGGCGACGTCCGGTCCTGGCCCCGCCAGCATGGCCAGTTCCTCGCGGCGTAGCCCGGCCGCGCGCCGCTGACCACCTTCGGGCAGGCCGACGTCCGACGGCGAGACGCGGTCACGCCAGCGCCGTACCGCCCGCCCGAATTCCGTCGCCGCCATGCCCGCCAGTCTGCCCCGATCCCCCGGGAGGTGCCTGGTACCGCGAGTCCCAGGAAGATCGGTCGACTGGCTGTCCGGGTCTCGCCGGGACGACGCTGATCCCATGACCACGACACTGATCACCGGGGCCAACAAGGGCCTCGGCCGCGAGACCGCCCGTCGCCTCATCGCCGACGGCCACACCGTCTACCTGGGCAGCCGCGACGCCGAACGCGGCCGCCTCGCCGCCGAAGAACTGGGCGCGCGCCTGATCCTGCTCGACGTCACCGACGACGCGTCCGTCGAGGCCGCCGCGAAGACCATCGAAGCCGAGGGCGGACTGGACGTCCTGGTCAACAACGCGGGCGTGGAAAACCGGCCCATGCTCGGCGCCGCCGACCTGACGGCGGACGAGTTGCGCACGACCTTCGAGGCCAATGTGTACGGCACCGCGCGGGTGACGCACGCCTTCCTGCCGCTGCTGCGGCGCTCCGCCGCACCCGTGGTGGTCAACGTCAGCAGCGGCCTCGCCTCCCTCACCGGACTGACCATGCCCGACTCGCCGTCGTACGCCTATCCGGGAGTGGCGTACCCGGCGTCGAAGGCCGCGGTCAACGTGCTCACCATCCAGTACGCCAAGGCGTTCCCCGGGATGCGGATCAACGCCGTCGAGCCGGGCTACACCGCGACCGACCTCAATGGACAGTCGGGACATCAGGCCGTCGAGGAGGGCGCCGAGATCATCGTCCGGATGGCCTCGCTCGGACCGGACGGCCCGACCGGCGGCTACTTCGACGTCTCGGGGCCGCTCCCCTGGTGAATCCCGGTGTCATTTGCCGCCGAGCTTCGACCGCCGCTCCGTCAGCTCGTCGACGAGCCGGGTGATCTCAACCTGCCCGATCGCTTCGGCCACCACGGAAACCGACGCGATGCTCTCGATCCGGTACTGGACCGGTACCCCACCCGAGGCCCGCGACTGCGCTTCCGCGTCCGCCTTCTTCTCCGCTTCGACGGACGCGAAGACCCCGCCCGCCCCGCCGTTGACGCAGCTGATCGAGCCCGAGCCGTTCAGCGGCAGGGTCGCCGTGTTCCGGCAACTGCCCGCCGAGCGGCCGCCGATGGTCACGTTCGCGGTCATCGTGGCGTTGACCTGGCCGGTGACCTTCCCGCCGCTGTTCGCCGACGCGGAGTTGGACACGTTCGCGGTCACCGTGCAGCCCGAGGCGCTGCACGCGACCGTGGCCGCGCCGTCCATGTCGAACCGGACACCGGTGTCGACGGCGTTGGACAGTTTCTTGGTGTTCGACGTCAGGTCTTCGTAGACGGCGTCGGTCTCTTCGGGCGACAAAGCGTCCACATCGGACTCACCGAGGGCGGCGCCGGAAGGCATCTGGGGCCGTGACTCCGCGTCGGGCATCGTCGGGAGCTTCGGGACGGACGGCGTCCCGCCGGGCACGCTCACGGAGTAGCGGAGCAGCCGATGCGGCGCTTCCTTCGAGACGTACAGGTCACCGGCGGGCGTGCTCGCCTTGATCGCCGGGACGTCACGGACGGTCTCGTTCTGGTCGTCCGTGATCTCCTTCGCCCGCTCCAGCGCCTCGCGCAGGCGGCCGGCGAGTTTCTCCGGGGACTCGAACTGCTGCAGAACCGGGCCGAACAACGCGTCCTCGCCGGTGATCCACCGGTCCTTGAGATCCTCGGCCCCCGACGAGTCCGCTCGCGACCCGGGCAGCATGCCGTCGGGAGCCTTGAAGTAGACCTTGCCGCCGACGACCAGGATCTCGATCTTCCTGCCCTGGAAGGACATCGTGCCGGACGTCTCGCCGAACGCGGTGGTCTTGACGTCCGTCTTGATCATCCCGCCGACCGCGGAGGTGCTGTTCCGGACCGCCGGCGCCGAGGACAGCGCGGCCAGCGCCTGCTCGAAGGGCTCGCGACCGGCTTTCGAGGGCCACAGCAGCCAGGTGGTCAGTCCGGCGAGGAGTACCAGCACCAGCCCCGCGATCCCGCCGAACAGCAGCCACCGCCGGGGTTTCCGGGCGGGCGGCGCCGGGGCCGGTTGGGGTACCCACCCCTGCGGCGGCGGCCACTGCGCGCCTTGGGGTGGGAATGAGTGCTCCACGTCGCCTCCATCGCTGAAATCACCAGACGACGTCACGCTAGGGAGGGATGATGAAAACTTGATGAAACGCGATCAGGTGAACCGGTAGGGCGCGGGAGCCGGGGTGCTCAGCGCGTACCGGACGGCTTCGGCGCGCGAGTGGAAGCCCGCCTTCGCGAACAGGTTGTTGATGTGGGTCTTGACGGTGGCCTCGCTGATCACCAGCCGCGCGGCGATCTCCGGATTGCGCAGGCCCTCACCGATCAGCTCGAGAATCTCCTTCTCTCGCGAGGTGAACCCGAACCGGTCGCCCTCGTCCGCCGCGCGGGCACGGCGTGACGCGAGGGTGAGGAGCCGTCGCTGGACCTCCGGGGCGAGCACGACCTGCCCGTCGGCGGCGGTGCGCACGGCCTGTTCGATCTTCGCCCGGTCGGCTTCCTTGGTCAGGTACCCGCTCGCACCGGCTTCGAGCGCGGCGAGGATCGATTCGTCGTCGTCGAGACTGGTCAGCACCACGACCTGGACTTCCGGCGCCGCGGCCTTGATCCGGCCGGTCGCCTCGACGCCGTTCAGCACCGGCATGTGGAGGTCCATCAGCACGACGTCCGGCGTGTGCCGGGAGACCGCGGCAAGGGCCTCCTCGCCGTTGGTGGCTGTCGCGACGACGGTGAGGCCGTCGGCGAGGTCGAGCATCACCGCGAGGGCTTCCCGCACGGACGCCTGGTCGTCGACGACGACGAGCGACACGGTCACCTCGGCACCTCCGTTCAACGTCGGGTCATCCTGGCCTGCAGATCGTCGAGGAACGGGGAGGTGGTGTGCGCCTTGCCGTCCTCGCCCTTCTTCCAGACGATACGGCTGTCGGTGCGCATCGCCCTGGCGAGCACCACGACACCCTCCACGAGCATCCCCACGCCGATGGTCAGCATGACACTGTTGCCGCCGGAGGGGACCCCGGTGATCAGGCCCAGCAGCAGGTTCGCGCCGACCTTGGCGGCCACGTTCAGCGCCCACAGCACGATCGTGAGCCAGGTGTAGCGCATGTGCGCGACACCGTCTTGCCGGTAGAGCCGGATGCTCACGCCCCGCAGCACTCCGAACAGGACACTCACCGCGAGAGTGACGACCAGGAACACCACCGCGGTCGCGGACTTCACGCTGTCGTCCACATCGGACAACCCGATCACGGCGAGGATCGCGGGCAGCAGCAGCATCCGCTTGGCCTCGGCGACGTCCCCGGCCAGCCGCCGGATCAGGATGTATCCGACGGCGGCGACGATCAGGACTATTTCGACAGGTGTGCTCATGGTTTACCCCCTCGGGCCGGTTTTCGAAGACACTCCGACGCTAAGGCGGTGAACGCGGGAAGTCGTGCGGCGGCGGCCGTATCTTCGGGTGGAGAACCGTCTCCACCCTCAGGAGCATCGATGACCGGAAGCGCGACCGTGCTACGCCGCGAATGGATCGCCGACAGGCTCGTCCGGCCCGTCCTGATCACGGCGGCGATCGGCGTGTCCGGGGTCGGGATCTTCACCCGGGAAGTCCATTTCCGACCCTTGACGACGGCCCTCTTCTTCCTTGTCTCGCTCTTCGCCGTGTTCTCGTTCCTGCCGTGGGACCGGATTCCGGTGCGGACGCAGGTCACGCTCGCGAGCGGCTACGCCGTCTCCGCGGCCGTACTCTTCGCCTTGGCCCCGCATGCCTTCGCGCCGATGTTCGCCTACCTCGCCGCCGCGGTCGCCGGGATCAAACTCGGCTCCCGCACCGCGGCGATCTGGATCGCGGTGCTCGACGCCGTCTGCTGTGCCGTGGCGGTCGCCGTGGTCGGCGCGGTGACTTCGGCCACGGACGAATGGCCGTGGTGGCTCGCGCTTTCGGTGGGCCTGCCGGTGCTGCTGGGTATCGCCCGCCGAGACCGGCGTAACGCGCTCTTCAACGCCGAACGGGCCGCCTCCGAAGCCCGGCGGGCCGCCGCCTCCGAGTCGCGGGAAGCCGCGTTGCTGGAGCGGACGCGGATCGCGCGGGAACTGCACGACGTCCTCGGCCACTCGCTGACCGGGATCGCCCTGCAACTCGACATGGCCGACGCCCTCGGCACGAAGGGCAGGGACGAGGAAGCCGGCGAGGCCGTGCGCCGCGCGCGGTCGCTGGCGGTGGACGGTATCGGGCGGATGCGGCAGGCGGTGCACGAACTGCGCGAGGGCGCCCTGCCGCTGGAGGACACCCTGGCCGCCTTGTGCGCGGGAGAACTGGTGCCGTTCGAGGTCGAAGGCTCCGCCGGACCGCTCGGCGGCGGCGTCGCGCACACCCTGGTCCGCGCGGCGCAGGAGGCGCTGACGAACGCGGCGAAACACGCGCCCGGCACCGGACGCGCGGTGAAACTCGTGTTCTCACCGGAAACGGTCACGCTCGTCGTCACGAACGGCCCCGCCGGACGACGCGTGGCGCCGGACACCGGCGGTGGGATGGGACTGGTCGGGATGCGGGAACGGGCGACCGCGCTGGGCGGGTCGGCGCAGGCGGGCCCGGCGCCGGACGGCGGCTGGACGGTCGAAATCCGGCTGCCCCGCATGGGGTGAGCCCCCGGCCGCGCCGGGCGGACGCGGCCGAGGACCCGGGGTCAGCTCTTGCGGGCGAACGAGATCCGGTGCAGCCCGCCCGGCGTTTCGTCGGCCAGGTACAGCTCGCCGTACTGGTCGGTGCCGAACGTGGTGGCGTCGAGCGGGAACTCGCCGATCCGGGCGCTTTCGTAGGTGCCGTCGGTCTTCTTGCGGACGGCCCACGCCGTGCCCTGGCAGAAGTCGGTGGCGAGGTAGGTGCCGCCCGCCAGTGAGGCGTACTTCTTGCCGCGGTAGACGTGCCCGCCGATCACCGCGCAGCCCTCCGCGCCGGAGATGTAGTGGAAGACCGGCTCGGTGTAGGTGACGCCGTCCTTGCATCGTGTCTGATCGAACACGACCGGCCCCTCCTTGCAGGACCAGCCGAAATTCGCGCCGCCCTTGCCCGCGGCGAGGTGGTCGACCTCCTCGAACCGGCCCTGCCCGACGTCGCCGATCCACAGCGAGCCGTCGGCCGGGTCGAAGGAGAAGCGCCACGGGTTGCGCAGCCCGTACGACCAGATCTCCGCCCGCGCGCCCGCGACCCCGGCGAACGGGTTACCCGCCGGGACGCAGTACCGCAGCGGACGGCACGCGCGGTTGACGTCGACGCGCAGGATCTTGCCCAGCAGCGTGTCCAGCCGCTGCCCGCTGGCCAGCGGATCGCCCCCGCCGCCACCGTCGCCGATCCCCCAGTACAGGTACCCGTCGGGGCCGAACGCCAGCTGGCCGCCGTTGTGGTTGGGGAACTCGGAATGCGGCTGGGTGATCAGCTCGGTGAGCTCGCCGGTGTCCGGCCGGACCCGCGACAGGGTCACCGCGCTGTCGGCCTTGCGGGTGTACGCGACGTAGACCCGTTTGTCCCTGGCGATCGCCAGCCCGAGCAGCCCGCGTTCGACGTCCGCGCCGTTCACCTTGCCGCTGATGTCCAGGAACGGTTTGGCGGCGAGCCCGGTCTTGGGATGGTAGGCGCGGACGACGCCTCTCTTCTCCACGACGAGGATCCGGCCGCTCCCGTCGTTGAGCGCCGTGATCGCGGTGGGGTTCACCAGGCCGGACGCGACCTGGGTCGCCGTGGCGGTCAGCTCGCCGAGCGGAACACCCCGCGCTTCCCGGGTTTCCGCGCTGCTCGCGGCCGGGAGCAGCGCTCCGGCCAAGGCGAGCCCGGCCACCAGGGACAACCCCCGGCGTAGGTGCCGTCGCGTCATGTGGACTCCAATCACCGATGAATGGTCTGGTCCAATTCAACAGCGGTCGGAGCAGCGGCGGTACCTCCATCCGCGAGCTTTTCGTCGGTTTGTTTCCGCCTTGAAGCCGTTCTCTACTCGACCAAGATCGTTTTCGCGCCGTTCACTCTTCTTTCGGGGCAATTCGGACATCAGCCATACCCCGGAGTAGCCACATGTGTGGCCTCTGTATGCTCCGCTCTCGCTCGATGGGATTACTGATCCCCCATGTGGGCGAGCCGTTGCGGTCGGGGCCTGTGGTCGCACGCGGCACTGGCATTCGTGGTCCGTATCGGATGGGAGACACATGCACGGCAGGTCAGTTCTGGTTCGCGGCGGGATCGCGGTCGCTTCCGCGGCCGTCGCGATGACGATGGCCGCTCCGGCCGCACTCGCCGAGGACGGCGCGGCACGGGGCCGGGTCATCGACAAGGCCGGCGAGCGGGGCTACAGCGTCAACTTCGGGGACCCCAAGCACTACGTCCCGGAGCTGTTCGAGCTGAAGCTCTCCGACGGCAGCAAGCTCAAGATGTACTGCGTCCAGATCGAAGTCGACATGCGCACCGACCAGGACATGATCGAGCGCCCGTGGAACAAGTACCCGGATGCCTCGTCGCCGTTCAACAAGAACAACGCGAAGATCAACTGGGTGCTGCACCACGGCTACCCGTCGGTCGGCGTGAAGGCCATCGAGGGCACGCTCGGCAAGAAGTCGGTCAAGTTCAACGATGGTCTGTCCACCGGCGAGGCCGTCACCGCCACTCAGGCGGCCGTCTGGCACTTCAGCGACGGCAAGGACTTCGACCGCGACAAGCCGCTGATGGACGCGGACGCCAAGTCGTCGGCCGACGTGCTCGCCCTCTACGACTACCTCACCGGCAAGGACAACGTCGGCATCAGCGCGCAGCCGAAGCCGACCCTCGACATCGGCCCGGCCAAGGCCTCCGGTGCGACCGGCAGCAAGATCGGCCCGTTCAGCGTCGCCACCACCGGTGACATCACCGAGCTGACCAGCAAGCTGCCCGAGGGTGCGAAGGTCGTCGACGCCGACGGCAAGGAGATCAAGGCCGCCGCCATCAAGGACGGCACCAAGGTCTTCATCGACGTCCCCAAGGACGCCAAGGACGGCAACGGCTCGTTCTCGCTGAAGGTCAGCGGCCACCTCGACACCGGCCGCCTGTTCGTGGGCGAGAACTACGCCAAGGTCCCCGCCCAGTCGCTGATCGTCGCGGACTCCGAGAAGACCTCGGTCACCGCGAACGCCACCGCGAGCTGGAAGCAGGGCGGCGCGCCCGCCACCGAGACCCCGGCCCCCACCACTCCCGGTGGTGCCGAGTCGGGTGGCGGTGACGAGCTGGCGAACACCGGTGCTTCCGCGACCCTGCCGCTGGTCATCGGCGGCTCGCTCCTCGGCGCGGGTGTGCTGATGGTGCTGCTGGTCCGTCGTCGCCGTAGCCAGGCGTAAGAAACGAACCCGAAGCGGGGCCGGTCCATTGTGGACCGGCCCCGCTTTTTCGTTACCGAAGGCGGAGGGTCTCGTGAGTGGTAAGGACGGTTAGAACCGCCCCTACCACTCACGAGGCCTTTCGGTCACCGGTCGTAGTGCGTGCCCGGCGTATGCCCGAAGGCGCGCCGGAAGACGTCGATGAACGCGCTGGTGGACGACCAGCCGCAGGCATGCGCCACCGCGGTCACCGGGGTGTTCTCGGCCAGGAGGACCAGCGCGCGACAGAGCCGCAGCTGCGTGCGCCATTGCGGGAACGTCATGCCGAGGTCGGCCTTGAAGAGCCGGGCCAGGGTGCGGTCACTCGCCCCGACCCGGGCACCGAGGGCGGCCAGCGTCCGACTGTCGGCCGGATCGGTGCTCAGGATCTCGCACAGGGCGCGCAGCCGCGGATCTTCCGGCGTCGGCAGGTGCAGAGACTGCTGCGGCGAGACGCGCAGCTGATCGAGCAGGACACCGCGCAGCCGCCGGCGTTCCGGGGTGTCGTCGTGGGGCGGATCGGTGTAGGCGCGGATCAGTTCACGCAGGAGGGGGCCGACCGCCAGCACGCTCGGCGCGTTCAGCCGCAGCGGGTTGACGGCGGCGGGCAACCCGACCAAGCGGAGTTCGAGGTCGCCGTGCGCTTGATGGGCGTGCACGGTCCCCGCGGGCACCCAGATGGCCCGGGTGGCGGGCGCGACCCAGGAGCCTCTGCCGGTGGTGATGGCCAGGACACCGCGGGCCGCGTAGACGACTTGGTGATCGACGTGGCGGTGCGCGTCGATCGTCGTGCCGGAGGCCAGGGACCGGATCTGGGCCGGCGGCGCGGGCAGGTGGCGGATTTCCGTCATTGTTTGTCATTTTATCGGAAGCGCGACATCCCTGGCCGCGAAGAGCATGACGGGGTGTCAAGGAACAAAGCGATCATCCTGTTGTCGGCAGGGCACGCGTGTGTGGACGTGTACCAGGGTTCGGTGGCCGCGCTTCGCTGCTGTCGTCGGTGGCGCAGCCGTTGTTCGGCGCGCTGACCGACCGGTGGGCGATGCCGTGGCTGCTGCCGTCGGCCACGCTCCTCGGCGGGCTCGGCATCGGCCTCGGTGGACTCGTCGACTCCTATGCGCTCACGCTCGCTTTCGTCGCCGTGTCGGGGATCGGTGTGGCGGCCTACCATCCCGAGGCCGCCCGGCTCGCGAGAATCGCTGGAGGCGGCAGGCATACGGCCATAGGCTGGTTCTCCCTCGGCGGCAACATCGGCTTCGCGGCCGCTCCCGTGCTCATCGCCGCGGTGATGACCTTCGGCGGTCTCCGGATGTCGCCGCTGCTCGTCGTGCCCGCACTGGCCGGCTCAGCGCTCTGCCTGCCCGTGCTGCGCGCGCTGACCAGGACTGCCCACATCAACGGCTCGTCAGCAGACGTCGCGGGTGTCGACGACTGGAGGTCGTTCGCGAGGCTATCGGTGGCCGTCGTCTTCCGGTCGATCGTGTTCGTCGGGCTGAGCACCTTCGTCTCGCTCTATGCCCAGCAGCGAGTCGGCGGCGGTACCGCGACGGGCAGCGCCGCACTGTTCCTGCTCTATCTCGGCGGTGCCGCGGGCACGCTGCTGGGCAGCAGGCTGGCCGGACGCCGGGACCGCGTCACCGTGGTGCGCCGGTCGTACCTGGTCACCATCGGTGCTGTCGCCGGGGTCGTGTCGCGCCCGGTCCGGCGTTCTTGCCGTTCGTCCTGCTAACCGCCGTGGGCCTGTACATCCCGTTCTCACTGCAGATCACGCTCTCCCAGGACTACCTGCCCACCCGCGTCGGCACCGCCAGCGGTGTCACCCTCGGGCTGACGGTCAGCATCGGCGGCCTCGCTAGTCCCGTCATCGGCGCCATCGCGGATCACACGTCCTTGCGGACGGCCTTGACGCCGTTGATCGCCTTGCCGCTTTTGTGCTGGATCACCACCCGCTCGCTGCCGGAGCCGGGAGCCGCTGCCGAGCAGAAAGTACTCACCGGCATGAAACTCACGGACCACAGGACCTGATATCACGGCGAGAAATCATCCGTCCACTGTGGACCATTGCCCCCTTCCCGGCAGGACGAGGCGAAACGCCCGTGCAGACGCACGTGCAGAAGATTTGTCTTTTCGTGTGATAATTTCCGCAGAATTCCTCGACCGCAATCGCTTTATTATCGAAGACACCGGATCATTGGAAACCATAACGGGGGGGCACCGCATGGACGACCTGGGACGGCACTCGCACCAGCCTGAAGCCGGCGGGAAGAGCGGTGGGGGCAGATCATGACCGCCCCGGCCGGCCTCGGTGCTCCCGCGGATCGGCCTTGGCAGATCCCCGCGGCACCCTCGGTGTTCCAAGAACGGGAACGGTTCAGCGCCGATCTCGACCGGTTCTGGACCGAAGGCACCGGACGCAGGCTACTGGTGGTGAGCGGGGTGGGCGGCGTCGGCAAGACCTCGCTCGCGCTGGATTGGCTCTACGACAATGCGGACGAGTTTCCGCAAGGCATCCTGTACAGCGACCTGGGCGGCGCACGCGAGCAACCGCCGGAGGATCCCGGTGAGGTCCTGCACGGATTCCTGACGGCACTGGGCAGCTCACCCGACGAGATCCCGACAAGCCTCGACCAGCGGGCCGCGGCCTTCCGCACGGCCACCGCGGCGCGACGGATGGCCGTCCTTCTCGACGACGCCGCTTCCGTCGCCCAGGTCCGCCCGCTCCTGCCCGCCGGGCAGGCGGCGGTCGTCTTCGTCACCAGCCGGTGGCGGCTCACCGATCTCGGTATCGACGGGGCGCATTTCGTCGATCTGCCACCCCTCACCCAAGCCCAGGCGCAGGCGTTGTTCGAGCGGTACACAGGTACTGAACGCATTCGTTCGGACCCGCCCGCCGCTTCGGAGATCGTGTCCTCGTGCGGAGGCATCCCCCTCGCGCTGTCGGTGGCGGCGGCGCGGTTGAGAACCCGGCCGCAACGAACCCTCGCTCGTGAAGCCGCGGCCTACGGACGCTGGACGTCCGAAGGTGGCGGTTCCGCCGACAAGACGCTCTCGTTGAACGCGATCTTCGAAGTCGTCTACGAAGGGCTGCCGCAGAGCGCGGCACGGGTCTATCTGGCGTGCGGGGTGCATCCCGGGCCATTCCTGTCCTCCGAACCCTTGGCCGCAGCTCTGGGCCGCCCGGTCAGTGCCATCGAGGACGACGTCGACGAGTTGATCGAAGCGAACCTCCTGACCGAGGCGGGCGAAGACCGATTCGTCCAGCACATGGTGTTACGCAGCGACGCGCGCACACGGGCCGCCGCGGCGCTGCCGGGGGACGAGCGGGACAGGCTGGCCCACGCGTTCGCCGGGTGGTACCTCGACCGGGTCCTGGCCGCAGATGAGGTGATCCACCCGCATCGAGCCCGGTACGCCACCCGCGAAAGACGCTCCAAGGACTTCGCCGAACGTGCCGAGGGCCTCGCCTGGTGGCGCGACCACCTGTCCGTGATCCGGGCCGTGTTCACCTCGGCCGCGGACCACGAGTGGGACGACATCGTGTGGCAGTTCTGCGAAGCGTCTTGGGGTTTCTTCCTGCATCATCGGGACTACCTGCCGTGGATCGCAATGAACGAGCAGGGCGTCTTGGCCGCGACCCGCGCGAACCTGCCCTTGGTGGAAGCACGGTTGAGGTCCCAGCTCGGCTTCGCTTACGCCAAACTCGGCTGGTACGACAAGGCCGCCGAGGAGAACATCGTCGCGCTTCGCTTGGGACAACAGGAGAACCATGGCCCGACACAGGCGACGGCGCTCTCCCAGCTCGGCAGATCCGCCCGAGGGCAGGGGGATCTCGAAGGCGCCCTGGACTTCTACCGCCAGGCCGCCGATCTGCAGGAGCGGCTGGGGATCCCCCGTGGTGTGGCGTTGTGCCGCCGTCGCCAGGGCGAGGTGCTCGCGAAGCTCGGCCGGTACAGCGAAGCCATGATCGAACTGGCCGCCGCGGCGACGGTGATGGCCGAACTCGGTGATCCCGCCCAGCACGCTCGCTCGGTCATGGCGCTGGCGGGCATCCAGGCCGCGGAAGGCCGTGCCGAAGACGCGATCGCCAGGCTGACCGACTCACTGCGCATGGTGCGAGCGCTCGATTCCCCCTTCTACACCGCCGAGCTCCTCACCGCCCTCGGCCGGATCGAACTGCGCTGCGGCCGTGAGGAGGAAGGCACCGGCCATCTCGCCGAAGCTCAGGCTCTCTACACCGAATCGGGTGATCCCCGCGCAGGAGAGTCCGCAGACGGCTCTCAAGCGTGAACTCCAGTCGTCCCCTTCGCGCCCGCGTGGCTTCGCCGCCACCATCGACGTCCCCGTGCGGGTGGAGATGACATAACCGTGCGGGTGGGCCGCGATCACGGCGGTCGCGCCGGGATGACGGCTCAACGCGATCTCGGCGGCGATCCGTGCCTGGCCCGCCGTCCGGCTGTCTTCTCGGAGCAGCACGTCTCCCGCCACTGCCCAGGCCCGCGGAACGGTGTCGACCGCGACAACGAGGACGTCGCCTTCCAAGCCGTCGATCGTCAGGTGGATCCGGGCCACCCCCGCTGCGGGGGACTGGACAGCGTACACGATGTCCATGTCGTCAAACCTCGATCGGGAAAGGTGCGGGCAGCATCGGGACCGACGGCGCGCAGTCCGGTTCCGGTATCCCCAAGAGCCGGTACATCGCCGAACGCAGGATCGCCGCCGCCTGGCCCGGCATGGAACTGATCGCGTCGGCGGCGACCCGGGAAAGGTGTTCCCGGCGCCGGATCGCTTCGGCTTCCTGGGCGGGCAGTGGTCCCGACTCCAGGAGCGGAGCGTTCTGCCGGACGAGGTCGGCGATGCTTCCGGGGCGCAACCGGTCACCCGGTCCGTCTGCCATCGTGACCGGGCGGCCGATCGCGGCGGCGTACGCGGTGGTCGACCCGTGATCCCCGATCACCCAGTCCGACGCGATCATGGTCGCCTGCCAACCGCGATCCGGCGGGATGAGCCGCAGGCCCGCGTCGACGCAATCGGACAGCCATGCCGTCACTTGCCTGCGCCCGTGTACGGTCCACACGTTGGGATGCAGCACCGCCGCGACCGAATACCGTGACGGCGGGAGGGCGTCGAGGACCGCGCGGCAGAGACTCGGGACCCTGCCGAAGATCGAGTCGGTCGACCACGTCGAACTGATCGTCACCAGCCGCTGCCGAGGGTTCACCCCCAGCGCCTGCCGGTAGTGCTCGCGAAACGGGTCACCGTCGGCCATCCGGTCCAGGCAGATGTCGCCGGCCACGACCGAGACCGGCAGCGCTTCCGGGCACAGGGTCCCGAGCGCCGTCCGCTCCTCTTCGGTGGCCAAGGCGAGGGCCGAAGGAAGGATCCGGCCGCGATAGGTCAGGAGTTCACGGTCGAGGCCGGTGGCCGGAAGCGCCGGTGCCTCCGCCTTCCGGCTGTACAGATGCGACTTCATCGTCCCCGCACCGTGCCCGATCAGCAGGATCGGGCCCCGGAGTTGTTCGAGATGGCGATGGCTGGCCGCCAGGACGAGGTCGAACGTGTGCTGGACCGCTTGCTCCCACGGCAGCAGGAGACCGTGCTGCGCCCGGACGAACTCCTCCACGCCCGGCCAGTGGTCCGTGGTGTGCGGAACGGTGAACAGCACCTGGACCCGATGATCCGATTCGAGCAGCGGCACGATGTCCAGCAGCCGGGTGCCCGCGGTCATCGTCGGGACGACGACGAGCGCCGTCCGGCACCCGGCCCGGGTCACCCGGGCCTCCGCTCCGGGCCCCACCGGTCCCCTGATCCACATCTCCCCGCTCATGAGTGGTCCCCTCTCGTCCGCCGAATGTGGGCACGAGAGTGGCCTGTCCATCTGACACGGTCCTTTCGTACCGTGGTTGACGTTCCTGACAAAGGATCACTTCTTCTCCGGTCGACACTGGTCACGCTGGTTCTGAACACAAAAGAATGTGAAACTGGTGAGCGAGGCGAGGGGCGGCAGCGACACTGCCGATGGGAAGGGGCCTGCCATGGAAGTTGCCTTTGGAGTTCTCGGGCAGACTACAGTGCGCATGCACGGGAATTTGACCGTGAATTGGGGACGGCGCCGCGAAGAGGGCATCCTCGCGGCACTGCTGACACGTCCCGGAAGACGCCTTTCCATCGAAAACGTAGTCGAATGGGTTTGGGACGAACAGGAACAACGGCCACGCGACCCGCGGGCTACGATGTACCAATATATCACTCGGCTCCGCCAGCTTTTCCGGGAGACACACGCACCCGCGGCACTGGTCACCGCGAACGGCCGTTACACCCTCGAAGTCGACCCTTCGCTGATCGACTACGTCGCCTTCCGTAAGACCATGAAGGACGCCAGGGCTTTCGGCGACAGTGATGAACACCTGCGCGCGTGCGAGGCCGCCGCGATGGCGATAGGACTCTGGCGGGAGCAGCCACTGGCCGATCTCACGACCCGCTTGGCGGAAGACTGGCGCACATCGTTCATCCAATCGGATTGGATACCCGCGAACACTTTCCTGCTCGACGAACTGATCGCCACCGGACAATCGCTCGCCGCTTTGCAGCGGCTGGACGAACTCGATCGCGACCATCCGGACGAACTGAACTTCGCCAAAATCCGCTTGAGGGCACTGATCTCAGCGGGTCGCGGAGGTGAAACAACGGCCTTCTATCTGAGAAAGTATCAAGCTTTCCGCGCCGAGGGGGACGGGCAGGCTGCCGACGAACTCCGTGAATTCCAGCGAGAACTCACGGAGCGAACTTCGAAATCCATTCAGCTCGGCACCGGGATCGCAGACAGAAAGCCGAAGCAAGTCCAGGAAAGCGTCGTCCCACTGCGACGGTTACCCCGCGACATCGATCGTTTCGTGGGCCGCGAGAACGTCCTGGCGAGACTCGACTCCTTGACCATCGGCGCGACCGGCACTCCCCTGGCGACGATCGTGTGCGTGACCGGCCCGCCCGGTGTCGGCAAGACGACGACCATCGGCCACTGGGCTCACCGCACAGCCGGGAGGTTCACCCATGGCGTGATCATGATCGATCTGCACGGATTCAGCCGGACTCCACGCCTCGAGGCCACCGACGTCGTCGACGTCCTGCTTTCCGCGCTCGATTTCCGCGTCGACCGGATCGTCAGCCCTGCCGGGAGGATGGCGAAACTGGCCGCTCTCCTTTCCCAGCGCCCGGTGCTCGTCGTGCTGGACAACGTGGAGAACTTCGCCCACGTCCAGCCGCTGCTGGACGTGCTGGCCCCGTGCACGGTGATCCTCACCTCGCGGCGGCGCATGACTCCGCTGACGGCCCTGCACAACGTCCCGGCGGTCGCGCTCGATCCGTTGTCACCCGCCGAATCGTGCGAACTGCTGGCGCATCGCATGCGTAATCGCGGGCAGGATGAACCCGAAGTCCTCGAAACTCTCGCACGCTTGTGCGAGTGCATGCCGCTCGTCTTGAGCATCGTGGCCGATCGCGCGGCGAGCCGCGGCGGGTTGCGCCTGCGCACGCTCGCCGAGCAGTTGAAGGACGCGGACACCCTCCTGACGATCGGCGACGACGGGGACGGCTCCGGAATCCATCTCCAGTCCGCGTACTCGTGGTCCTACAACGCTCTGGAAGAGGCCGAACAACGCATGTTCCGACTGCTCGGCCTACATCCCGGTACGGAGATGAGCCCGGCGGCACTCGCCGCCGCCGGTGCGATCAGCGTCTCCGCCGCGCGAAGATCCCTCGACGCGCTCTTCGCCGCGCACCTGGTCCAGCACCCCGGTGACCTCGACCGCTTCCGCATGCACGACATCCTGCACCGGTACGCGGCGACCCTCGCGGACCGCGAGAGCGACGGTGACGGGCCCCGAAGGCGGCTGTTGTCGTTCTACCTGCACACGGCCTTCAACGCGCACGCGACGGTGCACCCACACAAACCGCGACCGCCGATGATCCCGGTCGAACCCGGCGTGACGCCGTTGGATTTCGACTCGCCTGCCGCTGGTCGTCAGTGGTGTCTCCGGGAGAGAACCAATCTCAACGCGCTCGTCGAAGAAGCTCACCGGCACGAACTGCATGAGTACGCCTGGCGCATCCCCCACGCCACCACCGACATTTACGACCAGTATGGGTTCTACGACGACATCGTGAACGGCCTGGCGATCGCCGCGCGATCGGCGGCGGCGGCGGGCGATCGGGTCGCCGAGGCCGCCACCCTGAACGACCTCGGGCAGATCCACATGATCATCGGAAACGACCGTGAAGCGGACCTCTACCTCACGAGCGCGTACGACCTCGTCCAGGACCAGGGCTACGAATTCGGCAGGCTCACCATCATGCTCAACCGGGCGCGGCAACACCATCACGCAGGCCGGACGGCCGAAGCCGTCGCCAGGTATCGCGAATGCCTGGTCTTGGCTCGGATGGTGCGGCATCCCGGCCACCTCGGAGTCACCGAGTACCGGCTGGGCGACGCGCTGGCGGCGGCCGGTGAGCATGATGAAGCGCTGGAACACTACCGCCGCGCTCTACAGGTCAAACAGGAAACAGGGGACGCCTCAGGGCAACTGGCCGTGCACTCGGCGATGGCGACTGTGCTGACACGGGCAGGCCGATTCGACGAGGCCGAACTTCAGTGCGGCAGGGCGCTGACACTGGCCGGCGAACCCCATCTCCCTGCAACAATGAAGCTGTACACCGTCCTGTCAGAACTCGCGCACGCGCGGCTCAGGGACGGCGATGCGCTCCGTTACGCTGATTTTGCGACCGGGCTCGCACTTCGCAGTCATCACGCAACGGGCTTGGCCCGCGCCAGAGTCGCACTCGGTCGTGTGCTCGCCGAACACGGCAACTTCTCCGGAGCACGAGAGGTTTTCGAAGAAGCCGCTGGGCTCTACCGAGACCGAGGGCGGCTCACCAAGGCGGCCGAACTCGAACCTTTGATCGCCGAACTCGCCGACCGCGCACCCGAGATCCCGAGGACACGGACCGGGAACGAGGACACAGTAGCCATGCTTCCACCACCCCGACGCGCCGGGCACTTTCACTCTAAGTAGTGAAATTTGCGCTCCCGCACTTGCTTGCGGAGCGGATTTTTGCTGCTCCGGACGTTACGAGCACGGCAACATGGTGCCAGATCGCAACGAGAGCGTTGACGGCTGACCGCCATCCCCCTATCGTCCTCAGCGCATCGTCCATCAGGGTTTATTGACCCTGGGATGCACCCACCCAATGCCTGAGGAGCACGTTGAAAAAGCTGCTGCACTCAAAGTCGTTCATCATGTTCACGATGTTCGCCGTGGTTTCCGTGGCGACGATCGGCGACTGGTGGCGCCCTTACTGATCAGCCGGATGGGCTGCCGCGGACGCAGCCCGGGGAATCACGTCGAACCACCGGTGGCGTCCCTCCTCGGGACGCCACCTTGGGGCCTGAGCCTCACTCCATTCTGCAGCAGCATTCGCCTGGCGACACCGAAGCTCAACTCGAATCTTGTCGCCAGATCTTGAATGCTCACCCCCGCCAGATAAGCCTCGACCAGGCCAGGCGGGGCCGACGCGCCAGTCGGCCCCGCCTGCCTCAACGTCACCCCGGCCGCGAGAAGAGCAGTGCGCGTTCCGTAGTAGGTCATCCCGAAACGGGCGGCGAGTTCCGTGATAGTGGCGCCACTTTCGTACGCCCGCACCAAATCGGCGTCGACCTCGAGTTCTGGATCCCCTCCACAGGCTTCGGAATCGCCCGGGTCCGTCATCTCAAGGCCACCACCCCGCTCGTGGTACGGCTACCTCTCACAACAGTCGCCCTTGCGAGCCAGGAAATCCAGTTTCTGTCGGGTAATTCCCCCGCACGCCGGACGCGGCGACGCTGCTTCGATCACTCTGAGTCCCCTTGCAAGACAGGCAGTATTCATGCGCGGCGCCGCATAAAAAGCGCGAAAAAATCATGTACGCCTCTGTACATCACAGGTTACCCACTGGTAGCTTCAGCGCATCCGAAAACGTGATCCACTTCATGATTCAAAGGGGAGTCATGACCCGAAAGCCCGCCCGCCTGCTGGCCGTCGCGATCGCTCTCGTCGTCTCTTTCGCCGCCGCGCCCGCAGCCTCCGCCGCCCCCGCGACCGATCCGTTCTACAGCTACAGCGGCAGCGAACCGCTGTCGTCGTACAGCCCCGGAACAGTCTTGAAGACCCGGACGCTGAATTACCACGTGATCGGCATTTCCACGCCGCTCAAGGTCACCCAGTTGCTCTACCGGACCACCGACGCGCTGGGGAAACCGTCCGCCAACGTCACTTCGGTGGTGCGCAGCCTCACCGGTGACAACACCAAAGCCGTTTCGTACCAATCGTTCTACGACTCGCTCAACCCCGAGCACGGCCCGTCGAGGGCGATCGCCGGTGACGTCTCGTTCGGCGGACTGATCGCCAACGCGGAGGCACTGTTCGTCGCGCCCGCGCTGCTGCTGGGCTACAACGTCGTCATTCCCGACACCGAGGGCCAGAAGGCGAACTTCGCGGCCGGTCCGGAATACGGAACGAACACCCTGGATTCGGTCCGCGCCGCGACGCGGGCGCCGGAAACGGGAATGAACGACAAGACCAAGTTCGGTCTCATCGGCTATTCGGGTGGTGCCATCGCGACCGGCTGGGCCGCCGCGCTCGCGCCGACTTACGCGCCCGAGGTCAACAAGAATCTGGTCGGATTCACCGAAGGCGGAGTGCTCGTCAAACCGTCGCACAATCTCAAGTACGTCAACGGAAGCATCGCCTGGACCGGCGTCATTCCGATGGCTCTCATCGGGGTCTCGCGATCCTTCGGGATCGACCTCAAGCCGTACGCGAATTCTTACGGCCTCAAGGTGCTCAAGGACATGGAAAACGCGTCGATCGCCGACGCGCTCGGCCGCTATCCCGGGCTGACCTGGGAGAAGTTCGTCAAGCCCGAGTACACCAACCCGAACAAGGTGCTGCCGTACGTCGAGGCCGTGAACAAGATCAACCTCGGCTCCGCGCCGACGCCCACCGTGCCCGGCTACATCGCGCAGGGCAACAACGGCGTCGTGGAAGGCACTTTCGGCAACCCGCCGGGGATCGGGACCGGTGACGGGGTGATGGTCGCCGGCGACGTGCGCGCGCTCGCCCGGCAGTACTGCGACACCGGCAACAAGTCGATCAAGTACGACCAGTACAACACGCTGAGCCACGTCGGGGCGGCGGTCGCCTGGGCGCCGCAGGCCATCGGCTGGCTCAACGACCGGTTCGCGGGCAAGCCCGCGCCGTCCACCTGCGGAAAGATCGCACCCGGCAACTCGCTGGCCCCGGAGGTGCCGGTCAGCTAGAACGACGGTCCGGCCGTGAAGGCCTCCTTCCCTACTGTGACAGTAGGGAAGGAGGCCTTCACGGTTGTCTGGACCGGTACGGTGCTGCACGTGACCGAGCACCGCAAGCTGCCGAAGGGGCCGCACAACCTCAGCCGTGACGAGGTCGCCGGAACCCAGCGGGCCCGGCTGATCGACGCGGTACTCGAGAACACCGGCACGCGCGGCTACGTCGGCACCACCGTCGGCCACATCACCGCCACGGCGGGCGTGTCACGGACCTCGTTCTACCAGCAGTTCGCCGACAAGCAGGACGCGTTCCTCGCCGCTTATCGCGAGATCACCACCGAGTTCATCGCGCAAGGCGTCGCCGCGGGGGCCGAGGCCGCGACCCCGCTGGACGCCGTCGCCGCCTGCTGCGACTTCCTCGTCGACTACGTGCACCGCCGGCCCACGGCCGTCCGCGCAGTCCTGCTGGAGATCTATGCGCTCGGCGACGCGGGGCTCGAAGCGCGGGAGAACACCTTGCGCGCCGGGGAAGACGTCTTCGACCGGACGGCGAAATGGCTGCGTGCCACCGATCCCGCGCTGCCGCCGCCGCCGCCGTTCACCGCGCGGACGGTCGTCGCCGCCACGATCGAGCTGATCACGCAGGCCATCTGGAACGGCACCGAAGACGCCTACGGCCAGGCGCGCGAAGCCGTCCGCTACACCTGGCTGCTCGGCTTGTTCGGGCACCGGAGCGTCGACGCCTGATCACTTGCGGGTGAAACGCCGCCGTTCGAAGTCGACGATCAGCTTCGGGTAGAGACGCGGGAGCAGCCGGACGAGCCTGTCGACCAGTTTCGCGTCGTTTCCGACGAGCACGCGCGGTTTCCCGGCCTCGACCCCGTCGACGATGATGCGGGCGGCCTGATCGGCCGGCATCTTCAGCAGCTTTTCGTTGTACAGCCGGACGCGTTCGACCTGCTCGGCGGTGGGCTCGATGCCGCGGGCCTGAGCTTCCTTCAACGCCGACGAGGCGATGCCGGTCTTGACCCCGCCCGGGTGGACGACCGTCACGCGCACCGGATGCCTGCCCGCGATCATCTCGGTGCGCAGGGCCTCGGTGAAGCCGCGGACACCGAACTTGCTGGCACAGTAGGCACTGAGGGTCGGCTGGGCCATGAACCCGTTGAGGCTGGAGACGTTGACGACCTGGCCGTCGCCGGAGTCGATCAGGTGCGGCAGGAAGGCCTTGGTGCCGTTGATGACGCCGAAGAGGTTGACCGCGAGCGTGCGGTCGTAGAGCTCCCACTCGGCGTCGAGGACGGTCTGCCCGCCACCGGCGACCCCCGCGTTGTTGTAGATCTGGTGCACCACACCGAACTGCCCCGCGACCGTGATCGCGTACTCTTGGACGGCCGCTCGGTCGCTGACATCCAGCGTGGCGCCCTGCACTTCCGCGCCGAGGGCCTTGACCTCGGCGACCGTCTCGGCCAGCCCCGTTTCGTCCACATCGGACACCGCGAGCCGGGCGCCGCGCCGCGCGAGTTCCAGCGCGAGCTGACGGCCGATGCCGGAACCGGCTCCGGTGACGACGGCGACCTTGCCGCGAACGCTGCTCATCGGGATTCTCCTGCCGGGTCGAGGGCCAGTTCGGCGGTGAGTTCGACGAGCCTGTCCACGAGGCCGGGGGCGATGTGATGGCCCATTCCGGGGATTTCGACGTAGCGGGCACCCTTCACGGCCTTCGCGGTCGCCCGTCCACCGCTGTGGTGGACCATGCGATCGGTGCTCCCGTGGACCACGATCGTCGGACAGGTGACGCGGCCGAGTTCGGCCGTCCGGTCGCCGCTGGCCTGGATCGCGCCGATCTGGCGGGCGATGCCGCTGCGGGCCCGCCTGCCTCCGGCCCGTTCCCACAGGCCGGTGGCCCAGGCCGTTTCGACGTCCTTGTCCAGCGGGAACTCGGCCGAGCCGAGGTGACCCATCATCGCCAGGTGGCCGACCACCGATTCCTCGACCGTCCGCGCGGGACGCCTCGCCATGCGCAGCAACGTCGACCGCGCCGGTTGCCCGACCCGGCGATGTCCGGTGGTGGAGAAGATCGACGTCAGCGACAGGACCCGGCCGGGATTCCCGGCGGCGACGGTCTGGGCGATCATGCCGCCCATCGACATGCCGACCAGATGCGCTTGTTCGACGCCGAGGTGGTCCAGCAGGCCGACGGTGTCCGCCGCCATGTCCCCCAGGTCGTACGCGTCCGGCAGGGGCCGGGCCAGCAGTTGCCGCAGCTTGCCGGGATTCGGCGCCTTGATGCGATCCGAGCGGCCCGCGTCCCGGTTGTCGAACCGGATGACGCGGAAGCCGCGGCCGGTGAACCCCTCGATCATCGGCCGCGGCCACGACGTGAGGTCCAGGCCGAGCCCGGCGATCAGCACCAGCGGGACACCGTCGGCGGGCCCGTCCTCGCGGTAGCAGATCCGCGGGCCGTCGGGCAGGTCGGCGAAGCTGTCGGTCACGAGCCCACCGCCTCCCGGACCTTCGCGTGGGAGAAGTGCAGTTCGGGGTCGGTGATGTCGTCCCCGCGCAGCAGCTTGATGTCCGAGTGGTAGCTCATCGAGGTCAGCCACGGCATGCGATCACCCTGACGCGGCAGCTGGCCGAGCGCACGCTGCACGTACCCGGCGGCGAAGTCCAGGAACGGCTTCGTGGGCATGTCCGGGTCGGCGAGGACGGGACGGCAGACGTCGTAGCCGTGGGTGTCCATATGCGCCAGCAGGCGGCAGAAATGCTCGCACAGCAGGCCGATCTTGAGCGTCCACGAGGAGTTCGTGTAGCCGATCGCGAACGCGGCGTTCGGCACGTCCGAAAGCATCATTCCCTTGTACGCGACGGTTTCCGGCAGGATCACCGGTTTGCCGTCGACGCTGAGGGTGGCTCCGCCGAACACCTGGAGGTTCAGGCCGGTGGCGGTGATGACGACGTCCGCCTCCAGCTCACGCCCGGATTCGAGCAGGACTCCCTTTTCGGTGAAGGTCGCGATCTTGTCGGTGACGACGTCGGCCTTGCCCTTGCGGATGGCGGCGAACAGGTCGCCACCGGGCACCGCGCACAGCCGCTGGTCCCACGGGTCGTACGGCGGGTTGAAGTGCTCGTCGACCGGATAGCCCTTCGGAAGCTGCTTCTTGTTGACGTAGCGGATGAGCGAGCGGGCGAGTTTGGGGAACTTCTGGCAGAACTGCCAGACCGCGAGGCCTTTGCGGATGTTCTTGCGGCGGGTGAGCGCGTACGCCCGCTCGTCGCCGAGGATCTTGCGCAGGCCGTTGGCGATCTTGTCCTCGCGCGGCACCGGCATGACGTAGGTGGGGGTGCGCTGCAGCATCGTCACATGCGCCGCCGTCGGCGCCATCGCCGGGATCAGGGTGACCGCGGTGGCGCCGCTGCCGATCACGAGGACGCGCTTGCCCGCGTAGTCGAGGTCCTCCGGCCAGTGCTGCGGGTGCACGATCGTGCCGGTGAAGCGGTCCCGGCCTTCGAAGTGCGGGGTGAAGCCCTCGTCGTAGCGGTAGTAGCCGCCCGCGTTGAACATCCAGCCCGCGCTCAGCCGGGTGCGCTCGCCGGTGTCGGTCCGCTCGATCTCGAGCAGCCACCGCGCCTCGTCGCTCGACCAGGCGGCCGAGAGCAGCTTGTGGTGGTAGCGGATGCTGGGCTCGAGACCGTTTTCGGTGACCGTCTCGCGCAGGTACGACAGGATCCGGGGCGCGTCGGCGATGGACTGCTTGTCCCGCCACGGCTTGAACTCGTAGCCGAAGGTGTGGAGGTCGGAGTCCGACCGGATGCCCGGGTAGCGGAACAGGTCCCAGGTGCCGCCGGACGCGCCGCGGGCCTCCAGGATGGCGAACTTCTTGCCCGGATGCTCGGTCTTGAGGTAGCGCGCGGCCCCGATCCCGGAAATCCCGGCACCGATGATGACCACGTCGAGGTGCTCGACGGGTGTGCTCGTCGTCATGCGGTACTCCAGCCTCGTCTCGGTTCCCCTCACCATGCGGGTCGGCCGGGGAATTGCGCTAGCACTATCTGCACCATCATCATGGACCCATGGTGCAAAGTGCCGCAGCGCGATGGCCGGCTCTGTCCCCTGAAGCACGCGATCTCTTCCGCCGTGGCGCGGAGATCGTCCTGCATCCGCGCGCCGAATGGATCGAGGAGCTGCACGAAGCCTCCCTCGGCGGCGACAGCATGCGCGCGGTCGCCGAGGACCCCGTCCTGACCGAAGGGACGAAGCGCGCGAATCTGGCGAATCTGCTGCACTGGGCGGCCGCCAATGTGCAGCACCCCGGCAGGCGGGTCTCGGCCAACCTGAACCAGGAAGTGCTCGACGGCGCCCGCGACATGGTGCGGCGAGGCTTCGATTCCGGCGGTCTCGACGCCTACCGGCGGGCGCAGGGGGTGGCCTGGCGCCGGTGGATCGAGATCTGCTTCGACCTCACGTCGGACCCCGTCCTGCTGCGCGAACTGCTGAACGTCTCGTCGCTGTCCATCACCACGTTCATCGAGGACACCGTCGCCGCGGTGTCCGAACGGATGGCCGCCGAACGCACGGAACTGACCCGCGGCGCCCACGCCGAACGGCGGGCCACGGTCACCCTGCTGCTGGAAGGTGCCCCCATCAGCCGTTCGCGGGCCGAGGCGCAACTGGGCTACCCGCTCGCCGGCCCGCATACGGCCGCGATCGTCTGGAGCGGCTCGGTCACGCCGTCGTCCCAGCAGCTCGAAACCGCCGCCGAAACGCTCATGCGGGCCAGCGACGCTTCGCACCGGCTGACCGTCGTCGCCAGCGCCGCCGCCCTGTGGGTCTGGCTGCCCGGCCGGACCCCGCCGCGAGCGGACCGGCTCGCCGAAGAGCTCGCGCCGCACCCCGACGTCCGGGTCGCCTTGGGACGCCCCGGCAGCGGCATCGACGGCTTCCGCCGCAGTCATCTGGACGCCGCCGCCACCCAGCGGATGCTCGCCCGGCTCACCTCACCGCAGCAGATCGCGCACTACCAGGACATCCAGCTGCTCGCCCTGCTCACCGGCGATCCCGCGCAGGCGAGCGAATTCGTCGCCGACACCCTCGGCGAACTCCGGCACGCCGACGCCGAAACCCGGGAGACCGTCCGGGCTTACGTCCACGAACTGGGCAACACGACGCGGACCGCGGAGCGGCTCTACACCCACCGGAACACCGTCGTGCGACGGTTGGCGCGGGCCGACGAGCTGCTTCCACGACCGTTGGCGGAGAACGCGGTGGCGGTGGCCGTCGCGCTGGAGACGTTGCGGTGGCTGGGAAGCGGCGCGTGAACGACGGCGGACGACCTCACCCGTAAGCGACCGCGAAACAGAGCACGACCGCCAGGAGGTAGACGGGGTAGCCGATGCGGGCGGCCCGGCTCAGGGCCTGCTCGGCGTTGTCGCGTTTCGTCGTGGCGAGGCGTTTGCGCAGCATGGTGATCCCGACGCAGATCCCGGCGAGCAGGATGAACGAGTAATAACCCCATTCCAGCGCCACGATGTAGCTGACCGAGGGAAGCTGCGAGGTCACGTTGTTGAGCAGGACCGCGGTGCTCAGGATCGCGGTGACGCCCATCGACACGGCCGCCCGGTCGTCGGCCGGTTTGAAGAACAGACACAGGAAAGTGACGCTGATCAGCAAGACCAGCGGCAGCAGGTTCTTGATCAGGAACGGCAGGGTGTCCCGCTTGAGTTCGATCTCGCCCGCGTACTGGCTGTAGTGGATGCCCGCCGCGGCTCCCGTGGCCTGGCCGTCGCCCAGCGCGTCGCTGCTGCCGACGGTCTGCCGGTAGAACCGGACCGACGAGGCGACCCAGTTCGGGACCTGGTTGATGTCGGCGGTCGCGTCGGCGCCGCTGCGCAGGTAGACCCGGGGATCCTGGTCGAGGATCTCCTTGTCGGTCACGTACGACACCTGGTCGGCGGTCTGGGTCCGGTTCTGCAGCAGGACGGTGAGCCGCTGGCGGTCGAACGGGAAGTCGCGGAACTCCAGGCTGCTCTTGAACCGGTCCGCGACCCGGTAGAGGCGATAGGTTCGCCCGTTCTCGGTGACGTCGCGCAAAGGCGCCCCTAACGCCAGATCGGGGCGAACCGCGTTGACGAACTGCACGTCGGCCGCGCCATGACTTCCGGTGTACTTCAACCAGACGAAGAAGTCGACGAAGTAGGTGCCCGCCGCGGTGTCCAGCTCGCGGATCTCGTTGAAGTTGATCCCGGTGGCCACCACCTGACGGCGGCTCAAATACCGGTTCTTGACCGCGATGACGTTCCCCTCCGCCACGTCGGCCTTCAAAGCTTCCTCGGTCATCGGCTCGTGGATCGTGAACTGCGTCGGCGCCGAGACGAACCGGGCCCCGTCGCTGGTCACGATGGACACCGCCATCTGCGCCGACCCGCTCGCCGTGAAATACAGCGGTCCCAGCAGGGCCGGGAAGGAGTTCTTCTTGTCCTTCAACGACGCCATCGTGTCGCGCACGCGCCCGCGGTCCCGCTCGCGGTGGTCCTCGTCGAAGTCGAGACCACCGGTCCGCATCGCGTGCAGGCCGACGTTGACGGCCTGCCTGGCCGTCGCGGCCTGCCATTGCGGGCGTTCCCCGTATCGCCGTTCGTAGGCGTCGGCCCAGACCTGGGCGGTGCCCGACAGCGAGTCGTGGGCCATCGGCGTCCCCATGAACAGGTTCCCGGTGAGCGAACCCGGACGGCCGAGCTTCCGTTCCGCTTCGACCAGAGAAGCGTGAAAGGCCCGAGAACTCAGCGACGAGACCCCGACGATGGGCGCGGTGACGCCGGCGGAACGCAGCCCTTCGATCAGCTCGAGGCCGCTCTTTTCCTTCACGGCGAGCAGGATCGGCTCACCCGGATCGTGGGTCCTCAGCTCGGCGACCGCGGCCTGGACCGACGCCGCGTGCGATTCCGGCCGCCGCGCGATCGGCAGATCGGCGGTCACCCGGCCGAACTCGCCGAACGACTCCAGGAACGTCTCCCTGCCGGATCGGCCGTCCTCGTCCTCCTCGTGGACGACGGCCGCGGTGGCCGAGCCCAGGACACGCGAGATGTAGACGGAGAGGAAGTCGCTCTGGGTCCGGTTCCCGAACATGCTGCGGAAGTACCAGTCGCTGCCGTCGGTGATCCGCGACGCGCCCGCGGACGGGGTGATGGCCGGGATCCTGGCCCGCTGGTAGATCGGCGCCGCCGCGAGCGCGGTGTCGCTGCCGGCGTGCCCGATGACGAACATCGCCTTGTTCTCGCGGACGATCCGCCGCGCGATGTCGACCGCCTTGTCCACGGTGTCTTCGTCGTCGTGAACGAGCAGTTCCACCGGATGCCCGTCGACACCACCCGCGGCGTTCACGGTGTCGAGATGCATGCGCACCGCGCGCTCCATATGCGACGCGGCCACCGCGTTGGGTCCGGTCATCCCCGCCACCAGCGCGATCTGGACGGGCTCGCCGCGATCGTCCCCCGCCGCCGACCACACCCCGAGCACCGAGAGCAGGACGACCGCGGCCGCGCCCATCGCGACCCACCGCGCGGTTCGGCGACGGCCGGGCGCGGGTGCGGCGGGCGGCGACGGGTCGATCAGGTCGGCGATCTCGGCGGGCGGCGTGGACGGCACGGCGGCCAGCGCCTTGCGGGCACGGGCGGTCGCCGGGTCGACCTTGATCGCGTACGCCCTGTCGAGGCAGAACTTCCGTTCGCCGTGGTCGGTGACCAGGTCGGCGAGCCAGCGCCACGCGGGTTCGTAGTCGTAGTCCGTCGCGAGCGCGGCGCCCAGCAGTTCACGGGCCCGCGCGGGATCCGATTCGGCGAGCCTGGCCGCCTGGTGGGTCAGCGTGACCGCGGTGTCGGGCCTCTCCGGCACGGGACGGACCTCCGGGACTGTCGGTTCACTGGCGAACCGACAGTAGGCAGCGCTCGGCTACCCGATCGAGAAGCCTCCATCCCCTGATCCGGTGACACGCCTCGACGGCCATCCACAGTGGACGGCGACACGGTCACTCGACGTCCTCCGGACGGGCCAGCGGGAGATCCAGGTTCCGGAGCATGGCACGTTGTTCGCCGGTCGGTTCACCTTCGATCGTGATGGTGAACGGGGGTGTGTCCTTGCGGGAGTGGAGAAAATTGCCCCACGCGATGCCGAGGTTGGCCAGCCCGGTCAAGGAGCCGATGGACATGAAGATGGCCTCGAAGGCCCCCAGGTGACCCAAGTCCGGCGACTCCGCGGTGCTGATCGTCGCGGATCGGAGCACGTCGGCGTCGGCGCGAAGCCAGTCGTAGAACTCTTTCAGCGCTTGTTCGTCGCCTGCGGCGTTGATCGTCAGCTCCACGGGACCTCCACTCGAAGTGACATCCCTAGACATCGTGTCCCGGCCTCGGCGCGTAACAGGAATTCTGTCCTGAGACCTGACCGGTGGTTCCCGTTGACCGGCCGGTGATCAAACGCGGATCATGAAAGCCATCCCAGATCCGGTGCTTGGCCGATCCCGAGGGCGGACAACGATGTCACCGCTGCTCCATCTCGCGCTTTCCCTGATCCTGACAGCGATTCCCGTACCGGCGGCGGAACCGGTCACTTCCGCGGCGACGGTCTGCGTGCTCTCCTGCGACACGCTGGACCCTTCTCACGCACAGCAAGACACGTTCCCGGTTCCGGACAAACTGCTCAACGGGCGCCAGATTCGGCTGCACGTCTCCGATGCCGACGGGATGGCCTGGGGCAGCATCGATCGCGGCACGACGGGCGACTCGGTCTGGCTCGACCGGTCTTGGGACGGGGGCGCGTCCTGGGAAGGATTGCTGGGCAAGGCGAGCATCCCCGGCTCGTGGACCGGCACGAGAACCTTGATGTACAACGTGACCGACCCCGGCAAGCACCGGCGCGGCCTGATCCGCGCGTGCGGCGACGCCGCCGGTGTCACCTGTACGGAATGGATTCACCCGAAGGTCTGCGATGTCGTCTGCGACGGCACGACCCAGGCGAACGGCGACACCCAGCCGGTTCCTCCGACGATGTTGTCCGGGCGCACGATCCGCCTGCACGTCGACCGGAACGCGATGGCTTGGGGCACCATCGAATCCGGTGCGCGGGGCGACGAGATCTGGCTGGATCGCTCCTGGGACGCGGGGGCTGGCTGGGCGGGAGGTTCGTCTCTCGGCCGGACGTCGGTCACCGCGGGCGCGAGTACCGGCGGGACGGCGTTGTTCGCGACCCGCGATCCCCGTGGCCGTCACTACGGCGGCGCCGTCCGCGCGTGCGGCAGGGAAGCCGGGCACCAGGAAGGATCCTGTACGGCGTGGGCGCGCCCGGCGCCGTCGCGCGCGCAGGCGGCGGCCGACGCGCTCTTGTACTCCTACGATCCGTATCCGGGCTGGTGGCCGAGCAGCTGGTGGAATTCGGCGGCGACGCTGACGGCGGTCATCGACCACGGGGATCGCCGCCACGACTGGGTCATCGCGCGCACCTTCGAGCGGAACCGCGGCGTTTTCCCCGCCGGTGAGCGCAGTTCCGACGCCATCGAAGGGAATTTCGAGAGCCGTGCCATCGACGACAGCGCCTGGTGGGGCTTGGCGTGGGTGGCCGCCTACGACCACACCGGCGATCCCCGTTACCTCGCCATGGCGACCAGGATCGCCGCCTACGTGCACCAGTACTGGGACACGGGATCCTGCGGCGGCGGTGTCTGGTGGGACCGGGAACGGACCTACAAGAACGCCGTCACCAGTGGTCTGTACCTGCGGCTCGCGGCTTCCGTGCACCGCCGGACGCCGGGTGATTCGCTTTGGCTGCAACGATCCCGGACCGCCGCGGACTGGTACCTGGCCAGCGGGATGATCAACGCGGCCGGACTGGTCAACGACGGCCTGACCCGCGACTGCCGCAACAACGGCCAGACGGTCTGGACGTACAACCAGGGCCTCGGCATCGGCGGTCTCGTCGAGGTCTGGCGTGCCACCGGCGAAACCCGCTGGCTCGACGCCGCCCGGCGGCTGGCCGACGCCGCGGTGACCGGCCCGGTGCTGACCAGGAACGGCGTGCTCACCGAATCCTGCGACGTCGGCCAGAACTCCTGTGACGACAACCAAAAGCAGTTCAAGGGTATCTTCATGCGCTTCCTCGCCGATTTGGCGAACGCGACGAACTCCACGGCCTACCGGGACTTCGCGCGACGGCAGGCCGACTCGCTCTGGGTGTCCGATCGCGACCCGCTGAACCGGATCGGGCAGCGCTGGGCGGGCGGGACGCCGAACCAGGCCGACTGGCGGACCCAAGCCAGCGGGCTGGGGGCGCTCACCGCGGCTTCTTGAGTGCCGCGCGCGGTGAGGCGCGGGTCGGGGTGGTCGTGAGTGGCGATTCGGGTTCTATTGAGGGTAAGGCAAAGGTGGCGCGGGGTTGCTCTGTCGTGTACGCGCTCGGCTGTCCGTGAAGGCCTCCTTCACTACCCGCCGATGTGATCCCTGGTGACACTGGTACCACTGTGACACCACTGCCCGGCTCCCAAGTCCGTGAAGGCCTCCTTGAGGGACCCAGGGTCCCTCAAGGAGGCCTTCACGGACACGCCATCCGACACGCCACGTTTACCCTTCGGCTCAAATAGAACCCGAATCGTCACTCACGACCAACGTGCCCAGGCACACCACCTTTGCCTTACCTGTCACAGAGAACCCGGCGCGTCTCAGGTACCTGCCAGCACGGAAGGCGCCGATGCGAAAGCCACGTTCGCAACGTTGAAGTTTGCGAACGTGGCTTTCGCATCGGCCCCGACAGCGTTCTGGGTACCTACGACAGGCGAGTCGGGACGAAGCGCTGATGTCGCGAAAGCCACTTTCGGGACACCTGATGTCCCGAAAGTGGCTTTCGCGACACCCGATACCGGCGCATCGGCGAGCGAGCCTCCACGCGGCGGGTGGTCGTGAGTGGCGATTCGGGTTATTGAGGGGTAACGCAAAGGTGGCGTCGTGTCCGCACCCAAGGTGATCGAGGGCGTGACTCGCGTGATTGAAGCCGGATCTCACGTGATCAGAAGCCGAACTCCGCGAACGTCGCCCAATCACGCGAGATCCGGCTCCAATCACACGCGATCGCCACCCGATCACGCGCGAACGCCCAACCCGCCCGAACACTCCACCTTTGCCCTCCTCCTCAATAACCCGAATCGCCACTCACGACCACCTGTACCGACCGCCTGCCGCCGCATCCCCCGCCCACCCCTCCGCAACCTCTAGATTGAAGGCATGGTTTCCATCGCCGAGAAGGCCACCCGGCTGCAGGAGCTGCACGCCGCCCCCGAACTGCTGCTCGTCGTCAACGTCTGGGACGCGATCACCGCGAAGGTCGTCGCCGAAACACCCGGCACGCAAGCGCTCGCCACCCCGAGTCACGGCATCGCCGCCGCCCGCGGTTACCCCGACGGCGAGGTGATCCCCCGCGACGAGATGATCGCCGAGGTCGCCCTGATCGTCCGGACCGCGGGCGATCTGCCGGTCACCGCGGACCTGGAAGCGGGCTACGGCGACCCGGGCGGCACGGTCGCCCGGGCGATCGAGGTCGGCGCGGTCGGCTGCAACCTCGAAGACCAGATGAAGCCGCTGGACGAGTCCGTCAAGGCCGTCGAGGCCGCGGTCGCCGCCGCTCAGTCCGCCGGTGTCGACTTCGTGCTCAACGCCCGCACCGACGCCTTCCTCAGGGCGGGCGACCGTGACCCCGAAGAGGTGCTGGCCGACGCGATCGCCCGGGGCCGCGCGTACCTGGACGCGGGCGCGTCGAACGTCTTCGTACCCGGCAAGCTCGACGAGACTCAGGTCTCCAGGCTGGTCGAGGCGCTGGGCGACCGCAAGGTGAACCTGATCGGCGTCCCGGGCTCGATCTCGTTGGCCACCGCACAAGAACTCGGCGTCTCCCGGGTGTCCTACGGGCCGTTCGCCCAGAACGTCGCGCTCACCGCGCTGGCGAAGCTCGCCGAGGACGTCTACGCCGGCGGCGGCCTGCCCGCCGACATGCGCAAACTCAACTGACGTAAACGGGAAGATCGATGGCGTCCGAGGGCGGGTTGGTGAAGCGAGCAGCGACACGACCGGCCCTCGGACCCGCCGCGAGACCTGCGAGAGCGTGAAGCAGGCTGATACCGGCGCGACTCTTCGGAGCTGCCAGCCGCGGCGCGATCCACGGGACCTTCTGCGCCTGCGCCACGTAAGGACGCATGATCGTCTCGTAGGAACGGAAGGCGTCACCGTGTCCGGCGTGACGGCCGAGTTCTCCGGCGAGCACGTACGCGCCGACGAGGGCGAGGCTGGTGCCCATGCCGCTGAGCGGCGACGCGCAATAGGCGGCGTCCCCGACGACGGCGATCCGGCCGCGTGACCACTGTTCCAGGCGCAGTTGGCCGACCGATTCGAAGAAGTAGTCGGGTGAGCCGCCCAGCTCGTCGAGTACGCGCGGGGCCTCCCAGCCGACGCCGGCGTAGTGACGGCGCAGGAATTCGTGCTGTGCGGGGAGATCCAGCCGTTCGAGGCCAGGACGCGGGAGCAGGAACGACAGTGAGGCACGCGTGGTGCCCTGGTTGTCGGGGCGCAGGAGGACTACCCGTCGGCCGGGGGCGTTGTACCAGCGGGCCCACCGGCCGTCGGATTCCTCGCGCGGGACGGTGAAGTAGGCCGTGTAAAGACCGAACGACCGGATGCGGGCGAGGTCGGCGAAAACGAGATCGCGGGTCCGCGACCGCAGGCCGTCGGCGAGGACGACGAGGTCGAAACGCCGTTCGATACCGCTGCGGAAGGTGGCCTCCACGCCGTCGCCGGTTTCGGTCAGGCCGGTGATCTCGTCGCCGAAGATGTACTCGGCGTCGTCGCGGGTGCTGCGGTGGAGCAGGTCGGCGAGTTCACCGCGCAGGAGTTCCAGTTCCGTGACGAACCCGTCGCCGTCGAGGGAATCCGTGCCGAACGACGCCCGGACGCGGCCGCGACGGTCGATGAACCGCAGTCCCTTCTCGTGGGTGATGCGATCGCGAGCGGCCTGTTCGAGACCCATGCGTTCGACGACGGTGCGGCCCGCGCCACGCAGATCGACGGTCTGCCCGCCGAGACGTGGCTCCGGCGCGCGTTCGACCACGGTCGGGTTCATGCCGTGCCGCCGTAGCCAGAACGCGAGCGCGGGTCCGGCGATGCCCGCGCCGGAGATCAGGACGTTCCTCATCGCGCACCGGCCTGCGCCACGACGACGGCCTCGGTTTCCTCGGGCCGGGCCCGGCGCGGGAACAGCGGGGAGATCAGCAGGAACAGCCCGATGACCACCGTCTGGACCACCAGCGCGTCGCGGAACCCCTCGGTGGGATGGGTGATGTCGGCGAAGAACACCGTGCTGAACACCGCGACCCCGACCGAGCCCCCGATCGCCTGGACGGCGGTGAGCACTCCGGACGCGGAACCGACCTCGTCGTCGGCGACGGCGCCGAGCACGGTGTTGAACACCGCCGCGATCACGATGCCCGCGCCGATCCCCGCGACGACGCCACCGGGCACGATCCGCCAGATCGTGAACTCACCGGTGCCGGACAAGGAGATCCACAGCCACGCGACACCGGCGAGCTGGACGACGGCTCCCGTCTGCAGGACGGTCCTGCCGAGTTTGGCGGCGAGCAGTCCCCCGCTGATGCCGCCGCCGACGGCGGTGCCGAGCGCGACCGGGAGGTTGCCCAGCCCGGCCTGTCCCGCGGTGAAGCCCTGGCCGATCTGGAGGAAGAACGTCAGCACCAGCTGGGTGCCGATCATCCCGCCGAAGAACAGCGCGACCGCGGCCAGCCCGACGGTGAAGGCGGGCTTGCCGAACAGGGCGGGGGTGACCAGCGGAGCCCGGCCGAAACGGGCGATCCGGCGCTGCCACAACGCGAAAACCACGTAGCCGAGCGCCGCGGCCGTCAGCGAGAGCCAGGTCCACAGTGGCCATCCCGCCGCCTGTCCCTCGTTGAGCGGGAGGACCAGCAGCGCCGAGGCGGCCGCGACGAGCACGGCTCCGGCGATGTCCACGCGCAGCCCCGGCGTTCCGGTACCTCGGGGAACGAGCCGCCGGGCCAGGACCAGCGCGACGAGCCCGACCGGAACGTTGACCAGGAACACCAGCCGCCAGCCGAGGCCGAACAGATCCCAGTCGACCAGCGCGCCGCCCAGCACCGGCCCCAGCACGCCGCCGAGCCCCAGCACCGGCCCGAAGACGGCGAGCGCCTTGGTGAGGTCGCGAGGGGCGAGGTTGTCCCGGAGGATGCCGAGTCCCTGCGGCAGCATCATCGCCCCCGCCACGCCCTGGACCAGGCGGAAGGTGATCAGCAGACCGGCACTCGGCGCGATCGCGCACAGCAGGGACGCGAGGGTGAAGGCCACGAGCCCGAACAGGAACATCGGGCGGCGGCCGTAGCGGTCGCCGAGCCGCCCGCCCAGCACGAGGCCCGCACCGAGAGTGAGGGCGTACCCGCCGATCACCCACTGCAGGCCGACCGGGCTCATGCCCAGCGATCGTTCCAGCGACGGGCCGGCCACGTTGACGATCGTCGAGTCGAGCAGGTCCATCAATTCGACGACGAGCACCGTGGCCAGCAGCCACCAGACCGCTCGTGGAGACGTCTTTTCTTCGGGTACCGACATGGTTCGTTCACTCCGAATCCTGGGCGCGTTCGTACGCCGGGGCGCACGGGCGCTCCGGTCTTGGGCGGGGAAGGTCAGCTTTCCGGCAGGGAATCCGCGGTGCCGGTGTAGAGCCGCACGACACCGGTCAGGAAGTTCTCGACGACGTCACGGTCTCCGGGGCTCAGTGCCTCGACGAGCTCTTCCAGGCCACTGAGCAGCGGATGAAGCAGCTCGAAGATCCTGGCCATCGACTCCTGCACCGGCTCGACCAGCACCTTGCGCCGGTCGGTGGCGTGTGGCTTGCGGAGGATGTGCCCGGCCTTCTCGAGTCTGTCGACGATATGGGTGCTCGCCGCCGTCGAGACCCGCAGCCGATCCGCGAGTTCCTTCGCGGTCAGCGGCCCCTCGCTGGTGAGGTGCTCCATCGCCGACAGGTCGGTGGAGTTGATCCCCAGTGCCCCGCTCAGGCGCTTCTCGATCACCCGCGTGAGCGTCCCGACCTCTTGCAGGCGCTCCATCACGGAGTTGCCCACGCCTGGGGAGTCGACCTGCCACGAGTCTGCTGACGTCATGCCGGGAAGCTTACTAGATAAGTCACTAACTAGGTTAGCGAAATACTGTGGCGGTCGACACCGTCTACCGCGCGGCGCCCCCGTACAGCGCGTCGATCTCGGCGGCATAGGTCTTCGCGATGGCGGCCCGCTTGAGCTTCATCGTCGGAGTCAGTTCGACACCGCCCGGCTCCCAGCAGACCGGCAGGATGGTGAAGTCCTTGATCTGTTCGACGCGCGAAAGCCTGCCGTTGGCCTGTTCGACCACGGCGGCGACCTCCCGACGGAGGACCGCGTTCCCGGCGAGGGCGGCGGGCTCGGCCGGAAGCCCGTGACGCTCGGCGAACGCCGCGGCCGCGTCCGGGTCGAGAGTGATCAGGGCGACCACACAAGGCCGCCGGTCGCCGATCGCGACGGCCGAGCCGATCAGCGCGCCCGCCGATTTCAGCATGTTCTCGATGTTGGACGGCGACATGTTCTTGCCCGCCGCGTTGATGATCAGTTCCTTCTTGCGATCCACGATGGACACGTAGCCGTCCGCGTCGATGGTGGCGATGTCGCCGGTGTGCAGCCAGCCGTCGGCGTCGATCGCCTCGGCGGTCCGCTCGGGGTCGTTCCGGTAGCCGCGCATCAGCGCGGGACTGCGCATCAGCAGCTCCCCGTCGTCGGCGAGCCGCAGTTCCGCGCCGTACTGGGCCTGACCGACCGTGCCCGGACGGATGGCGTGCCGCGGGTTGATCGTGCCGTGGACCGAGGTCTCCGACATCGCCCAGCCCTCGCAGATCGGCAGCCCGACGGCCATCAGGAAGTCCAGCGTGTCCACCGCGATCGGGGCGGCGCCGCTGATCGGGATCACGCAGGCGTCCAGTCCCACCCTGGCGAGCACCCGGTCGAGGACGAGCCGTCGCGCCAGCCGGTGCCGCCAGGGCGAGTGCCGATCCGGACCGTTCACTGTGGACAGTCCGACGGCGAGCGCCCAGCCCGCGATCGTCCGCCGGAGGCCGGTTTGCGCCGCGAGGGCCTGCTCGATCCCCGCCTTGATCTTGTACCAGAGCATGGGCACGCCGAGGAACACCGTCGGCCGGACGGCGGGCAGCGTGGCCACCACGGCCTTGGGGTCCGCGACACAGGTGACCGTCGCCGCGGAGACGATCGGGAAGTAGTGCGCGAAGTACCGGTTGGCCAGATGCGCGTCGGGCAGGAACGAGAGCACGCGTCCCTTGTGGACGGCGTCGGCGATGTCGGGCGACTCCAGTGCCGCGCCCATGCTGTAGGTGAGGTTGCGATGCGTGAGTTCGACACCCTTCGGCGGCCCGGTGGTGCCGGAGGTGTAGATCAGCGTCAGCACGTCGTCGGGCCCGACGGCTTGCCACGCGGCATCGAAGTCGAACTCCGACGACTCGCCGTTTTCCAGCTCCGCCAAGGAAATCGTGCCCTCGGGGGCGCCGTCCACGCAGACGACGCGGTCCACGTTCCGCACGCGCGGGAGGAACTGCTCCTCGCAGACCACGACGCGGTTGCCCGCGTTCGCGAACAGGTACTCGATCTGTTCGGTGGAACTGGTGTTGTAGATCGAGAACGGGATCGCGCCCAGATGGATCGCCGCCACGTCGACGAGATGGAACTCGGGCCGGTTGGTCAGCATCAGCGCCACGGTGTCCCCGCGCCGGACGCCGAGCGAGTGCAGCCCCTCGGCCAGCCGCCGCACTCGCGTGCCGTACTGCCGCCAGGTCAGCGACACCGCGTCGTCCGGCGTCCGCAGCGCGACGACGTCGCCGGACTCCGCGACCGTGCGCTGGAAAACCTGGCACAGGCTGGAGATCTCCCGCAGTTCGGCCGCGCCGACGCTCATCCGCTCTCCTAAGATTAATACAAACGTATCAATTAAGAGTGAGACGTTAGTATCGGTTCGACCGAAGGGGAAGTCAATGACCGGTAGTCGCGGCAAACAGCAGGCACGGAGCCGGGAGCGCCGGGAACTGCTGCTCCGGGCCGCGATGCGGCTGATCTGCGACAGCGGCGTCAAGGCGGTCACCCATCGCGCGGTCTCCGCCAGCGCCGGGCTGCCGCAGGCCGCGGCGGGCTACTACTTCGCGACCAGCGAGGAACTCATCGCCGAGGCCCTGCGGTTCCACATCCACGAGCGGATCGAGGTCGTGCGCGAACTGCTCACCGACGTCCTGCGTGACGCGGAGTCCGTGCTGGAAGTCGGCGAACGGCTCACCCAGGCACTGGTGGCGGGTAAGTTCGGCGTGACCGTCGCCCAGTACGAGCTGTACATGGAAGCCGCCAGGAACCCGGCCATGCGGGCCGTGGTCGACGAGGCGATGGGTGCTTTCGAAGCGTCCGCCGCCCCCCTGCTCGCCTCCCTCGGCATCGCCGATTCCCGGCGCGCGGCCAAGGCCTTCATGGCCCTGCTGGACGGCCTGGCACTGCACCGGCTGGCCAGCCCACAGCCGGTCGAAGAGGACGTCGAGCTCACGAAACGCTCGCTGCAAGGCCTCTTTCTCGCCTTCGCCATGGACGCCGACGACCTGCGACGGCAGACCAGCGTCCCGCTCGCCGATTGACACGCTCCCCATAATTGATACACCTGTACTAGTTCAGTGATGGGGAGGCCTCTATGACCGGACGCGTTCGCGGTGTCATCGCCACGACGATCGTGATGGCGGCGGCCTTCACCGCCCCGGCCGCGACAGCGGCGGCCGCACCGGGCTGCGCGCCGTGGCAGGTGCGCACCGTCGCGACCGGACTCGGCCTCCCGCTGGAAAACCTCGCCTTCGACGGACGAGGCGGGCTGCTCGTCTCGAAGACCCTGTTCGCGGGCAACGGATCCGTCGAACGCGTGACCCCGGACGGCGCGGTGAGCACCCTGCTGCCGGTGTCCGGTCCGGGCGCGCTCACGGTGCGCGGCAACGAGTTGTACGTCAACACCGGGCACAAGACGCTCGACGGGACACTCGGCCTGAAGACCGGCACCATCGACATCTTCGACCTCGACACCGGGTCGCGGCGGACCTGGGCCACCGGCCTCACGATGCCCGACGGCGGCACGGTGCTGCCGAACGGCGACGCCGTGATCAGCACCCTGATCGGCCCGAAGCGCGGACTCTGGCTGGTACGCAAGGAGAATCCGTCGGCGCCGGAACGGTACGGACCCGAGCTGCTCGGTCCCAACGGGATGGTCGTCGGCAACGACGGGCGCACCCTGTACGTGGCCAACACCGGCGGCCCGGACTTCCAGATCGCCGCGATCGACCTCGCGAACCCGTCCGCGCCCGCGAAGAAGATCCGGCTTCAGGCGCCGTGGCCGCTGAACATCATCGACGACCTGGCCCTCGGCACCGACGGCCGGCTCTACACCGCGGGCGAGCACGGCATCGTGTACCGCGTCGACCCGGACTCCGGCGCGACCTGCGCGATCGCCACGGGCGTCCACCTCGGCTCGTCCGTGCGATTCGGGGCGGGACCGGGCTGGGACCCGGAAAGCCTGTACAGCACCGGATTCGACGGCACTGTACGGCGACTGGTCCCACCGGCCTGAACCCGGACACCGACTGTGTCGATTTTGGAATGTCAGACCACACACCCCCGCGTGACCGGTCCGGGAACGCGAGGGGTGTGTGGACCCGTGCGCGCCAGCCATGTCGAGTGGCCAGCGGGCGGATCGTGAGTGGCGAGTCGCGTGGTCTCTCAGCGATCCCTGTTCCCAATGTCGCATTTGAGTCGCTGAGCGACTCAAATGCGACATTGGGAACAGGGATCAGGAACAGCGCCGTGGGTCTCGTGAGTGGTAAGGACGGTTAGGGCGGATCGGTGTTTGCTTACCCATTGGAGCCCGGTTTTGTCTCGGTTTTCCCTGAGGCTCGTGCCGGTGACGTGTGTGAGTGGGGAGGATTCCGGACGTTGAACGTCCGGAATCCTCCCCACGAGGCTGACGAACCGGCGGCAGGGCTCACCCCGCTGTAGGGTTTTCCCATGGTGCGCGGAGTCGGCCGGACCGAAGGGATCCTGCTGGCCGGCGTGGTGCTCGCCGTCCTGGTGGCGACCGGGGTCCAGGCCAGGTCGCCCGGCACCTGGCTGCTGGAAGTCGTCTGGGTGCTGATCGGGCTGCCGCTGGTTCTGGCACTGCGCAAACGCTTCCCCCTGACCCGGTTGCTCTGCTGGCTGCTGGTGCTGCACGCGATCGTGCTGTGTTACGGCGGGCAGTACACCTACGCGGAAACGCCCGCCGGGGAATGGGCCCAGCAACTGCTGGGCACCCAGCGGAACAACTACGACCGGTTCGCCCACGTCATTCAAGGGTTCGTTCCCGCGATCGCCGTCCGCGAAGTGCTCCTGCGCCGGACGCCGCTGCGGCCTGGCGGCTGGGTCGCCTTCCTGACGGTGTGCGTCTGCCTGGCGATCGCCGCCGGTTTCGAGTTCGTGGAATGGTTCAGCGCGCTCATCGCCGGGTCCGGCGCGGACGATTTCCTCGCCACCCAAGGAGATGTCTGGGACACGCAGTGGGACATGTTCCTCTGCCTGTGCGGCGCGGTGCTGTCCCTGCTGGTCTGGCGCCGGGTGCACGATCGGCACCTCGCCGCGGGTTAGAGTGGCTCGCGTGACTGGGGGAACCTTATGACGCCGCGGGTCGGTGAAGACTTCGGCGGATTCCGGATCGACGGGATCATCGGCCGCGGCGGGATGGGCGTGGTCTATCGCGCGTGGCAGCATCGCATGCGGCGGCCGGTGGCGTTGAAGGTCCTGCCTCCCCACTACGCCGAGGACCCGGTCTATCGCGAGCGTTTCGGCCGCGAGGCGGCGGCGCTGGCCCGGCTCGACTCGCCGCACGTCGTGGCGATCTACGACCACGGCGAGGTGGACGGCTGCCTGTACCTGGCGATGCAGTTGGTCGACGGGCCCGATCTGGCCAAGGTGCTCGAAGCCGGACCGATGAACCCGGACCGGGCGCTGGCGGTGGTGGACCAGGTGGTCTCCGCGCTCGGCGACGCGCACGCCATCGGCGTCGTGCACCGTGACGTCAAATCCGGCAACGTCCTGCTGCGGCCCCGAGCCGCGCACCACGATGAGGACTTCGCCTATCTGTGCGACTTCGGCATCGCGCGGTCCGCCGAAATCGACCAAGGCGCCGAGACCAGCGGGGTGATCGGCACCGTCGGTTACATGGCGCCCGAACGCCTTCGCGGCGAGCCCGCCACCGCCGCTTCGGACGTCTACGCGGTGGGTTGCCTGCTGTGGGTGGCCTTGACCGGCGAACTCCCCTATCGCGGCGGTCAGGCCGAGGTGATCGTCGCGCACGACAGGGCGCCGATCCCCCAGCTCACGGTTGACGATCCGCGCACCGTGACGGTCAACGATCTGCTGAAGTCGTTGCTGGCCAAGAATCCTCGTGACCGCCCGACCGTGCGCGAGGTACGCGACCGCATCCGCGCGATCCGCGCCGACGCACCGGCGGCGGCCGTCGCCGTCGAGCCGTCCCGCCGCCCTCGGACCGGTTTGGTCGCGGGCCTGGTAGCCGGTGCCGCGCTGGTGGTCGCGATCGTCCTCGCGGCGATCTTCCTGGTGCCGTCGGGAGTGCCCGCCGCCGACCGCGTCAGCCGCAGCACCCCCACCGGGCTCACGTGCGCGCCGGTGCAGGCGGCCGACGAGGGTGTCCGTGCGCAGGTCGTCTGCCCGACCGGCGGCGAGACCGGCGAGCTCCGGATCGCCGCGCTGGACGACGCCGACGCGGCCACCGCCTACCTGCGCACCGGCGCGGGAACGGATCCGGCCGGGCTCACCGCCGGAAAATGTCCCGGCGACCTGCCCGCCAAGCAGTCCTGGTCGCGTGACGGGCACCAAGGCACGCTCGTGTGCACGGTGCTCGGCACGACCACCCGGTACGCCTGGACCGACGACGAGCACGCGACCGTCTCGGTGCTCGACGGCCGGGTCGGCACGCCCTACCCCGCCGATCTGCGTGCCGTCGAGGACTTCTTCGCGGCGCTCCGCTTCGGCTGAGTCACCGCGAGCCGCGCTGCCAGCGCTCCAGCAGCGCCTCCGGAGAAGAACCCGGTGCGCCGAAGTAATAGCCGTAGGCCAGTTTCGCGTCGTCGTCGAAATAGAGGGCCGGGCTGCGGTCGTCCGCCGTGACGAACCGGATGAACTGACCGATGACCGGGCCGCCGAGCCGGTTCCAGGTACTCACCTCGAGGGTGCCGGGCACCACCCCGCCGTTGGCCGAGTTCTCCGCGCGCAGGTCGATCAGCGCCTGGTGATCGGACGCGGTGCTGAACACCAGCATCGCGCCGTCGGCCAGCGGGCACTTGACCGTCTCGGCCGTGCCGGTGGTGGCGGGCACCGCCTTGCAGTCCGCCGACCGCTCGTTGAGGACGTGCGCCTGCGCGAGCTCCCACAGCTTTCCGGAGGAGAACGCGGCCCCGGGGACCTCGGGACGTTTCAGCACTCCGAACTGGCGCGCGTCGTAGAACTCCGCCAAGGCCGGGAGCCCCGTCTTGCGCGCGGTCAACGTCGCGCTGACCGCGCGAGGGCTGTCGACGTCCCAGTAGATCGTCGATTCACCGGAGGCCAGTTCCCGCATCGCGAACGCCGCGCCCGAGCCGGCGCTGCTCGCCGAGCGCAGCGCGCCGGCGGCGTCCGCGAGTTTCCGTGACTCGGTGAGCCTGCCCGGCACGTCGTAGGTGACCAGGGTGAGCGCGTACAACCCGGCGTCGCAGCCGACTCTCTCCGTCTCGCCGGGCTTCGCGGGCTGCTGCGCGCAGCGGACCGCGCCGTCGAGCAACCGGGCACCGAGTGCCCGGTACCGGCCGGCGACCTGGTCGAGCGCGTACCGGTCCGGCGGCGGTGCCGCGGTCTCCTCCTTGCCCCGCGAGAAGAGCACCACTCCGGCCGCGATCGCGGCCACCAGCAGGACCGCCCCGCCGACGAGCCACCACCTTCGCCCGCGCGAAGGCATCTGCCGGGTCGGGCCGTTCTGACGGCCTTCCCAGGTGAGGCGGTTCTCCGCGAGCGTCGGGTTCAGCGGCGGCCCCGTCGGTTCGGGATCGTGAGGCAGAGCCGCTTCCAACGTCCCCGAAGCTTCCAGCGCGGCTACGAGAGCGTCGATTTCGGCTGGGCTGAAGGCGTTTCCGGACTGCGCCAGCGCGGAGCGGAGCGCCACCGGATCGGTCAGCGCGTGGCGTCCGAAGCGGCGTGCGACTTCGGCGAGCCGGGGATCACGGTCGTCCATCACGCGTCCGGGTCCGCCCAGAACTTGCGGAGCACCTGCTGATCGTCGGTGCCCGCCTGCATGTAGACGGCGACCCCGGTGGAGTCCTCGTCGAAGTAGAGCCGGGCGTAGCCGTTTTCCGGCTCCAGGAAACGGATCCGCGTGCCGTCGCCGGTTCGCGGGGTGCCGACCGGGATACCGGCGCGGATTCCCGGCCGCCCCGGCACGTGCTCCCAGCGCAGCGTCCGGATCGAACCGGGCCGGGCGCCGTCGTTGTCGGTCTGCAGCACCTTGCGCAGCGAGGTGAGCTGCTTCGGGAAGAACAGCACGCGGAAGCTGGCGATGATCCCGGAGCCCAGGTCGCAGTTGACGGTTTCGCGGACACTCACGATGGATTCGGCTCGTTTGCAGCGGACGTCGGGGCGGTCGAGGTACGGCTTCGCTGCGGCGAGCAAATCGGGATCCTCGAAGGCGGCGATCGCTTCCTCGGGAACCGGCGCCGGGGACGGTTCCGCCTGCGGCGCCGACCCCAGCGGTCCCGCGGAGGGCGCGGACGAAGACGGCTGGGTGGACGGTGGCGCGTCCGCGGCGCGCGGCTCGTCGCCACCGCTGAGCGCGAACGTCACTCCTGTCGCGGCGAGCGCGGCCACCACGACGACGGCACCCGCGATCACGGCGATCCGCTTGCCGCGCTTCGGCTTCTCCCCGGACAGCACGGTGGTCAACGCGGTGGTCGGCTCGTCGGCCGCGGTGTCCCTGGGGAGATAGCCGAGTGCCGCGCCGAGTTGCCCGCACGCCCATTCCGCACCGGCGCCACAAGCGGCCGTCGCCGCCTGGAGGGCTTCGGCCGGGCTGCCACCGCCTTCGAGGACGGCGCGCATCCGTTCGGCCGCGCCCGCGCCGGCCGCCGCGGCGAGCGCGCTGATCTCGGCGTCGGGAGGCGGGTCGGGAAGACTGCGCAGAGCACCGGTGAGCACGATCGGATCGGACAGCGCGTCGCGCCCGTGCCGGTCCACCACGTCCTCGAGTGCGGTCAATGTGGTCATGACGGTCAGTTAAGCCCATCCCGCTTCAAGCTCGCTTCAAGCAACCGGAGGAACCTGGGATGATCGCCCCGTGACGGTGGAGGTGCGGTTGCTGGGGCCGGTGGAGCTGGCCGTCGACGGCGTGCCCGTCACCCCAGGTGGCGTGCGGCCTCGCGCGGTGCTCGCCGTGCTGGCCGCCTCCGGCGGGGCGCCGGTGAACGCGGCCAAACTGGCGGAGGCGATCTACTCCGACACCGGCAGGCCCGCGTCCCGCGGCACCGTCCAGGTCCACGTGCACAACCTGAGGCAAACCCTCGGCCCGCACGGGGAATCGCTGCAGCACGGGACGGCGGGCTACCGGCTTCTCGGCGTCCGCGCCGACATCCGCGAGGCGGAGGACCGGATAGGCCGGGCGAGGGCCGCCGAACGGGCACGCGACACCGGGGGCGCCGCGGCCGGCTACCGGCGGGCCCTCGAACTGTGGCGGGGCCCGTTCTGCGCCGACCTGCCCGACCACACCGCTCTCGACCCCGCGCGCGCTCTCTACGCGGAAATGCGCTGGGAGGCGTTGGAGGCACGGATCGCCGCGGACCTGCGCGCGGGCGACGTCCCCGGACTGGTGCGCGAACTGGAGGAACTGGTCGAGAACCATCCGCTGCGGGAACGGTTCTGGGGCCAGCTCATGGTCGCGCTCTACCGGGAAGGACGCCAGACGGAGGCGCTGGAACGTTTCCGGCAGGCACGGCGGGTGCTGGCCGAGGAAGCGGGCGTCGATCCGGGACCCGCGTTGCGGGAACTGGAACGGGCGGTCCTCGCCCACGCCGGAACGGCGACCCTGCTGCGGGTCGCCGCCCCCGGCGCCGCCGGATCCGGGCAACCGGCCTTGACCTGGGTCGACGGCGCCGGGCGGGCACGACTGCGTGAACTGCCCGCGCCGGGACGCCTGGTCATCGGACGGGACGCGGGTGCCGACGTGGCGCTGCGCCACGACGGGGCCGTATCGCGCGAGCACGCCGAGATCACCGTCGGCGCGGGCGGGACCGTCCTCAAGGATCTCGGTTCCCGCAACGGAACCTTCCACAACGGCGAGCGGATCGCCGGCCCCGTCCCGCTCGCCCCCGGCGACCTCGTGCGCTGCGGTGACACGGTCCTGGCGGTGACGAACGGCGGCGCGCCGGTCAGCGCGGTGGACGGGACGACCCGCTCGTGAAGGGCGGCTCAGTGCTTCGGCCAACCGCTCTTCACCCCTCCGAAACTTGATCGTCCAAAGGGGTTAACGCACCTTTTCGAGCGTCCGGGATCACTGCGGGCCGTCCTTGAGCGGACACCGTCCGCATGGATAATTCCGGCATGACGAACGCGGCCTTGGGCAACGGTTCCACCACCTTCAAGGCACTCCTGCACCACTACCGCGTTCGTGCCGGACTCACCCAGGAGGAGCTCGCGGAAGGCTCCGGCGTCAGCGTCCGGGCGATCAGCGACATGGAGCGCGGCGTCGCCAAAAGCCCCCAACGTCGCACGATAGAAGCTCTCGCGGCCCCGTTGGCCCTGACCGACGACGAGCTGACCCACCTGCAGAAGGTCGCGAAGCAGGGCCGGGCCCGGGCGGCGGTGCCGGCGCCCGACGTGGCACCCGCTCCGCTCTACGGTCCTCCCTCGGCCGGTGTGCTGCCGCCCGACCTCGACGATCTGACCGGACGCGAGCACGATCTCGGTGCCCTGCGCGCGCTCGCCGGCGAGCTGGACGGCGGCAAACGGCGATCCGGGCACGTGGCGGTGCTGAGCGGGCCTCCCGGCACCGGCAAGACGAGCCTCGCGGTGCGGACGGCCAACGACCTCGCCGGGCATTTCCCCGACGGCCTGCTCTTCCTGAAGCTGCGCGGGATGTCGTCCGAGCCGGGCGAACCGGCGGACGTCCTGCATCTGGCGCTGCGGTCACTGGGCGTCGACGCGGTCCAGATCCCGGCCGAGCTCGACCACCGGGTGAGCCTGTGCCGCGCGTTACTGAAGGAACGCGCCGCCCTGATCGTCCTCGACGACGCGGCCGACGAAGCGCAGGTCCGTCCGCTGCTGGTCGGCGGGCGGCGCTGTCTCACGCTGATCACCAGCCGCCAGATGCTCGTCGGCCTCGAAGGGACCAGCCGGATCCCGCTCGCCGTACTGGAGCGAGAAGACGCCGTCGCGCTACTGACCAGCATCATCGGGCAGGCACGGGTGGCGCGGGAAAGCGCGGCGGCGATCGAACTGGTCGAACTGTGCGGACGACTGCCGCTCGCACTCCGCATCGCGGGCAACCGGCTCGCGAGCCGGCCGGTGTGGCCGCTTTCCCGGCTCGTCGACCAGCTGCGGGACCGGGGCAGGCGGCTGACCACGCTCACCGCGGGCGACCTCGACGTCCGCAGCGTGTTCGAACTGTCCTACCGCCAGCTCACCCCGACCGCGGCCAAGGTCTTCCGCCGGGTCTCCCTCGTCCCTGCCGCCGACTTCTCGGTGGGTGCGGCGAAGGAACTCGTCGACGCGCCGGACGAGGACGAGGCGGCGATCTTCCTGGAGGAGCTGGCCGACGCCAGTCTGCTGCAGACGTCGTTCCACGACGGCCGATACCAGTTCCACGACCTCCTCAGGGTCTTCGCGACGGAACGGCTCACCCGGGAAGAGTCCCCCGAAGCGGTGCAGGAGGCCGAGGACCGGCTCAACCGCTGGCTGGTGCGGACGGCGACGGCCGCGGGCCGCTACTTCCAGCCGTCCGACGAGATGAACGCGCCCGCGGTGTCGACCTCGTCGTTCGACGGCCACGCCGGCGCGGGCCGCTGGCTCGAGGTCGAAACGAAGAACTGGTCCGCCGCCCTGAGGAGCGTCGCCGCGCGCGGTGAACACCGGCAGGTTCTCGAACTGGCCGAGTCCATGCACTGGTACTCGGAGATCGGCGGCAACGCCGCCACCTGGCACGAGGTGTTCGGCCTCGCCCTGAAATCGGCGCTCGCGATCGGCAGCAAACGCGACGAAGCCGTGCAGCGCAACTATCTGGCCTGGGTGCTGTCCACCCTCATGGGGCACACGAACGACGCTGTCCGGATGGCCCAGCTCGCGTGGGAAGCCGCGGTGGACGCGGGCGACCTGCGTGAACAGGGCTGGGCGCGGGTCTATCTGGCGAACGCACGGCTTCAAGGCGGCAGTCCGCCGGAGTCGCGGGGGCCGTTCGACGAAGCGATCACGTTGTTCGCCGAGGCCGATTACCCGCTCGGGCTGCACGTGGCGCGGTCGATGCGGGCCACGTACCGGCACGCGAGCGGGGACTTCGACGAAGCGGCCACGGAATTCGACCTCTGTGTCCGCTACTTCAGGCAGCCTCAAGAAAGCCCCCGCACGCCCGTCGACGACACCAATTACTCGTATCTTTTGTTGCGCTCGGCGAAGAACCTGGCCGCGCTCAACGCTTTCGGCACGGCGCTCGGCCAATGCGAAGAAGCACTCGAGCTGTTCCGCAGCCACGGCGCGATCATGGGCAAGGCACGCGCGCTCCAGGCCAGCGGCAGGCTTCTGCACCGGCAGGGAGAGCACGCGACCGCGCGCGACAGGCTGACCGAGGCCCTTTCGCTGTTCGAGCGCGTCGGGCAACCACAGTCCCAAGTGGACACTCTGTGCGATCTGACGGCCCTCTCCGAGGAAGTGGGCGACCCGGCGTCCGCCCGCGACTCGCGGGCACACGCACTGTCCCTTTGCGACAGTCTGGGCCGCTCCGAAGCCGCCAAACTGCGCGAAAGGCTCGCCGGGCATCCCAACGCGTCGTGACCGCGCCCGGTCAGGCCGACGAACGGGTCAGTTCCTCCCAGGTGATGTTCCCGAGCAGCACGTCCTGGATGGTGTAACGGGGCGCGGGTTCGAATTCGGCGATGGTGGTCCACTCCGGACGACCGGCGGCCGCGGCGATCCGGACGCCGAGCTCACTCGCGTCCATGCCGCGGATTTCGTCACGGGACACGTAAACGGCCACCATGTCCTCGTCCGCGCTGGCGGGGCGACCGGTGAGACCGTGGATTCGTAGCGACACGTCGACTCCTCTGGTTGAGCGGTTCTGAAGAACGACCGGCAGAAGGACCGGAAGGAAGATCGGGGCTCAGCCCTGGCTCCACACCGGACGGCGCCCGGGCGACGGCGGTTCGAGCACGAACCCGGCGGCACGCCGCACGACCTCCGGCGGCACCCGGTCCGCCCCCCTCCCCCGCGCCCGGATCCGGCTCAGCAACCCCGGATCGGGTGCCAGGCCGTGGTGCTCCAGGTAGTAGGTGACGGTGTCGGTCCAGATCCATTCGCCGTCGGTCAGGAAGTTCGCCGGCACGACCGCCGTCCGGGCCGGGTCGACGACGTCGTCCATCACCATCGGCGTGGCCAGGACCGGGGTACCGGCCACCAGGTACTCGACCAGGGCGCGGCGTTCGTCCTCGTCGTCGACACGCGGGTGGCCGGGCGCGAAGGCGGGGCCGGACTCGGGATCGACCAGGTCGAACACCCTGGCCAGGGTGAACTCCTCCGTTGTGGTCACCGGCTTCTCCTACCGTGGGTGCGAACTCGACCTCATCAGCACACCGGATCGGGGCGCCGGGCACCATGCAGGAGGAGCGGCAGAACCTTCCGGCAGTTCCCGGCCGCGGGTCAGTGGCCCGACGGGACCAGCGCGCCGAACACGTCGTCGGAGCTGAACTCCCTACCGGACTCCTCGTCCGGCGTGGTGTCCGGCCGGGGCCGGGGGCGCGATGCGTCCTCGACGGCGACGGCCTCGTCGAACAGGTCCGCCAGTTCCCGGTACTTCGTTTCGTACGGGAGCTTGCCGTTCCCACGGTCGGCGCTGGAGTACGCCAGCCGGTGCTCCTCGGGCACCAGCACGTGCGCTTCGTCCACGACCTCCATGCCGATCAGCTTGTCGTAGCCGTTCCACACTTTGTTTTCACGGTCGTGGACGAACTTCGCCTGAGCGCTGTAGGACGAGAAGTCCGCCTGGTAGTACTGGTGGAACTCGCGGAACAGCTCCCGGACGTCGCGGGCGTCCGGGGCCGTGCCGTCGGGCCGCTTCGCCCAGTGCGCGAGATCCCGCACGAAGCGGTACACGGCGTGCTTGTCCATGGCCGTCTTGTCCTCGCCGGCCTTGCCCCCGTCCTTCTTCTCCTTTCCCTTCTTCTCTTTGCCCTTCTTCTCGGCGCCGATGTCGCGGAAGTAGTAGCCGAACGGATCGGAGTCGACGAACCGGCAGGCCAGGGCGAATTCGCGTTCGTCGGTCCAGAGGCCCTCGTGGCGGCGCATCTGTTCGATGGCGCCTCGGTGCTCCGGCTCCTTGTCGTGCCGGACCTGCGCGTCGCCGTACAGGTTCTTGGAGTTCACCTTTTCCATGTCGTGGAACAGGATCGCCTTGACGATCGCGCTCCTCGGCACGAAGCGGGCGCCGTCGTGATGGCCACTGGTGATCTTGAGGTACTGGTTGATCACCATCTGCGCGTGCTCACCGAAGCTGTTCGGGGTGTCTTCGCCGTCGGCGCGGGCGGGACCGGCGCCCGCCTTGACCGTCTCGGCGAATTTGCGCGACAGCTTGGCGAACGGGTCGGTGACTCCCGCATCCACCTCCCTGATAAGCAGGTCGAGGATCCTCTTGGCGGAGCGGTCGTCCGGCCTTCTCAGTTCGGTGTCGATCGCCACGGCGAGCTCACCGCCGATCCGCTGGTGTGCGGCGAACACGTCTCGATCGTGTTTTTGGGTGAAGCCGTCGTCCTGCCGCTCCAGCCAGTGGCCGTAGTCGTTCGAGAACGGATCACCTTGGATCCGGCCGTTTTCGAGCCGCGTTTGACGGGTGTTGAAGTCGACCTTGATCCGGCGTTCGTCGGTGGCGATGAGGGAACCGATCTCCGCCTGCGTCGCGTATTCCGGAAGCAGGTCCATGAACTCGTCGGCTTGTTCTTCGCTCACCATGTCGAACGTTTTCTCGTCCAGTTCCAGCGTTCGCACCACCGGGGTGACCGAGGCCGAGACGGCGGCCCTGGACGCCGAACCGGCGAGTCTGCCGGCGTTCTTGCCCTTCATCTCCTTGGTCAGTTCGGTCGCGACCTCCCCCAGTTTGGCCTCGAAGAGCTCCTTCAGTGCTTTGGGCTCGAGACCGACCAGCTTGTTCTTGGTGACCGGGCGGATGGCCTTGGGCACGACGTGCTCTTTGAGCTGTGCCGCGAAGGCCTCCCGGGAGATCCGCAGTTCCGGGGCCGCGAACTGCGTTCTGAGGGCGACGCCGAGTCTGTCGACGACGCTCTTGGTGAACGCCTCACCGCGGGCACCGCTGAGATACCCGCGCTTCGCCGGTGCCACCGCGTCCAGTTGCTCGCCCCAGCCGGACGCCATCCGCACGAACTGGGTGTGCACGGACTCGTGGACGGCGCCGAGGACCACTTGAGTGAACTCTTCGCGGATCGCCTTCTGTCCGAGATGGACTTCGAGGGTTTCTTCCACGGCCTTGGTCACGATCCCGGCCGCCCGCACCGGTATTTCCGGATGGTCGAGCAGCGCGTCACGGATCTTCTCCAGGTTTCCGGGTCGCACGGTGTCTCCCACCACGGCTTGCATCGCCTCGACCAGAACGTACTGTGGCACCTGCAAGGTGGCCTTGACCTGGTTCAGGACGGTTTCCTTGAACTCCGCCGGGCCCACCGGCACACCGTCGGGGGCGTGCCGTGTGACGGCGGCGTCGATCGCTTCGCCGATCTTCGACTTCAGCTGATCGACGGCCGCTTTGCCGGGACCTTCGGTGTTGAGGAAGGCGTTCATCTCCTCCTCGCGGCGGGTCGCGTTGTCCGCGGTCTTGTCGGCTTCGGTCCCCGGGATGGCGTCGGCCGCCGGGCCGAAGAAGACCTCGGGTGACTTGTTCCTCGTGTGGTAGTGATTGCCGAGCGTCCTCGCCAAGCTCCGCAAGGCGACCGGATCGTTGCGGAAGTACTTGCGGCCGTCCGCCGACCAGGTGAACCACGGGTCGTTCTTCCGGCCCAGCCGGTCGGACCGGAAGTCCGGGCGGAGACCGAGCCGGGAATACAGATCGGCGATGTCCTCCTGGCGGCCGGCGACCTCCGGCATCGATTTCTCGGACGCGCCGTGCGTATAGGTGATGAGTGAGCCGTCGAGCGCCAGCTCCTTCAACCGGGCGAAGTCGCCACCGCGCAACCCGAACTGGTTGGTGTCACCGTTCTGGTCGACGTTCATCGAGAGTTTGTTGCCGTCGGACTTCGACTCGACGGTGGCCTGACGGCTGGCTTCCAAGAAGGTGTCGAGCGGGACCAGGAACGACCGCAGAGCCGACGGCACGCCGGGCACGCGATGGGCGTCCGTCTCGTACTTGGAGATCCATTGCACCGCTCGGAGGGGGCGTCCGCCACCGACCCAGAAGACCTCCTTGTCGCCCTCGCGACCCTGACCGCTGAAAGGCTCGACCTTGCCTTTCGCGTCCTGGTGGACGTCCTTGAACTCCGTTCCCTTCTTGGCGGGCGCCAGAACCGCCGTGTAGAGGCGGACGTGATGCTCTCCCTTGACGGTCTCGACCTCGAATTCGCCGCGATGCACGACCTTGCGCTCGTCGCCGGTCACGAGCACCGAGGAGCCGGGGTAGCTCACGTACGGCCGTCCGATGTGGACGTTCTCCCTGGTGCCGAGGTAAGCCTCCTCGCCGTCGATGTCCGCTCGCAGGATGTGCACGATCCGTCCGTTGTTCTCACCGTGGCTCGTCCACGTGCCGTCCGGGGCGAGAACGTGCACGTGGACCCCGGCGTGGTCGGCGATCCGGTCGAAATCGGTGTCTTCGGGGTGCTCTTCCGCGAAGTCCTTCAGCTTGCGGGTGATGCGCTCGTACTCGAGTGGCGCCCTTTCCGACAGGCTGGCCGCGATCGCTTCACGGAAGGCGTCATGCGGAGCGTCTTCCTCGACCAGGATCGTTTCCATACCGTGGATGCCCAGTACCCGGCGCTGCTCCCCGGACACGACGTCGCGAGACAGCATCATGCCCGGATACGGGTCGTTGATCACGACGGAGTTGACGGTGACCGCCGACTTCGAAGACATCCCGGACGGGTTCCGGCTTCCGGGCGACGGCCTCGGCGGCACGGCCGCGGCGGGGTGGAGATCGACGGAGATCACCGCGCGACGGCGAGCCTGCTTCTGGGTGAGGTTCTTCGGTAACGGCTCGTCGCCGAGATCACGCCCTCGTGACATCGGGACGATGTCGATGTCCGACGCGGGAATCGGCGAGTCAACCGGCATCTTGCCGCCGACAGCGGCGCGCAGTTCCTTCTCGACCGTTTCGGCGCGTTCCTGCCCCGTCCTCGTCGCCCTGGCCTTGTCCAGGAAACCGCCGTTGCCGTATCCGACGACGCTCACGGTGGGACGGCCGTTGTGGACCGCCGACACCACGAGATTCGCCGCTTCGTCCAAAGTGGAGCGTCCCGACACGGGAAAGTGCTTTCCGCCCTGGTCGAAATGGATCTCGAACTTCACCGGGCCGGTTCCCTCGCGCGGGACGACCGTGGAGACGAGGACGTCCTGTTCCGTGTCGGAGGCGATCGTCGTCAGCGGGGTGTCTTCGGGCAGGGTGGACCGCAATTCCTGGGCGATCGTCGAGACCCGCGGATCGTCCGCCCGCCCGCGCACTTCCACCAGCGGCGGGACCGGCTGGGCGGCGACCACCTCCGAGAACTCGGCCAGGTTCGACAACACGGTCTCCGGGTTCCCGGCTCCGGCCCCGTCGTCGTCTTCGTCCCCGAACGGCATGGAGCCCGGGATGGACCTCTCGATCAGGTCGCCGCCGTCAGACGGCACGACGTCGAAACCTCCTGGCGCCTGCCGGAAGACGGGCGGGTCGTCGTCGCCGGCGACCAGGTACGCGCCGTGCTCCGTCACCTCGATTTCGGCGTTCCCGGCGAACCGGAAACGCAGCCAGTGACCGTCGCCGGTGACCACCGGGCTGCCGTCCGCGCGGAAGCCGATCCTGCTCGCCACCACCACTTCGCCCGGCCCGGTCACGGTTTCCTGATCGGGCGTGGACCAGACCGCCGTGTCGCCCGCGAGGGCGTCGGTCTCGATGCCCTCTTCGGCGAGTCCGTGCAACACGGTGGACACGTAGCCCTGGATGTCCGGCGAACCGAGTCCACAGGCGACGAACCGCAGGGTCCTGCCGTCGGTCCACGTTCCGTCCTCGGCGAGCCGCGCCAGCAGAGCGGTCATCACCTCCGGGGTGATCGGCCGCCCGCCGAACTCCGGGACACCCTCGGGGCCGACGTGCGCGACCACGGTGAAGAACCGCGGATCCTCGCGGAGGGTGCGGAACGCGGTCCGCTGCGCCTCGGTCGCGGTCGCGGTGGCCGACGGGTCGGTGAGCCAGATGCCGGAGCCTTGTCGCTCCGCTTCGGCCAGCACGTCGGCGGCCAGCCTGTCCGCGGGTTCGGGCTCGGGCGCCTCGGGGGTCTCCGGAGCGAGCGGCTCGGCCTGCACCGCATCCGGCTGCGAAGGCACCACGACGGCGCGATCCTGCAGTACGTCACGGCCGACCACGAGGTCGTTGCGCCTGGCCCAGCGTACGAACCCGTCGACCGACAGGTAGTCGTACTGGGACTTCTTCGGATCACCGAGGACGAACATCCGCTCGCCGCCGACCTCGGCCGCCTTGAGGAACATCTGATGGGACTCCGTGCCGACCCGGACGCCGGTACCGGACCGGAGCCACTGCCAGAACGAATCGGGATCCCCGAGCCGCGACGAAAACGACACCTCCGGCTCGTTTCGCAGCTGGCCTTCGTAACGCTCGCGGGGAGCGAGCGCGAGATGCCGGGAGACGGCGGCACGGAACGGGTTGTCGTCGAGTCCGGTCGCGCGCCGCATCGGCTGATCCACGGCGAGCGGCAGCAGGAGCGGAGCACTCAGTGCCCACGCGCCGGGAATGATCTTCTTCGTCAGGATGGGCACGGAAGAACCGTCGCGCCGGTCGAGCCGGACCACCCCGGCGAGCTTCTGCAGGGTCCGGCCCCATTGCGTGGTGAGCCGGGCCCATTCCTTGCGGACGTCGGGATCGGAGGCGTCCGCAGTCGCGAGCCGGAGCGCCTGTCGCTCAAGGGCGTCGAACCGGTTCTCGGCATCGGCGATCCGCTTCGCCGCCAGGTCGCCGATGGTTCTGCCGAACGGCCGGTCCTTCTTGTCCAGCTGATCCCTCGGGACCGTGCGCAACTGCTCCCGGACCGCGTCGGCGACGCCACGGCCCACCAGGATCAGGCCCGCGATGGTCGGGACCGTGCTCCGGAGGTCGGTGTTCGTGGCCGCCGCTTCGCAGGTGTTCATGAAGTGCTGCTCGTCGTGACCGGTGGTGGCGAACAGCGCCTCGGTCATCGCGGCGGGATCGGCCAGCAGCGCCTCGAAGAGCGGGCTGTCCCGCAGTGTGGCCCGTGACTCCGGTGCGACGTTGGTGAGTCCCAGCCGGGCCAGACGGGACGGCAGTTCCTCCTCGGGCCGGTAGTCGATCCCCCGCACCGTCGATCCTTCGACGGTGAACGGGTCGCGGCCTGCCTCCAGGTTCACCGCGAGGTCGCCGAGCACCTGCCGCAGCCTGTCGATCGACAGCGGCTGCACGACCCGGCGATCGCGCACGGTTCCCAGGCCGAGCCGGGAATTGTCCCGGACGTCCCGCTCCCGCGACGGCATCAGCGACGTCACCAGCACGGCGTCGTTGACCAGCGACCGCACCCGCGCGCGGACGTCCGGATCGGTCAGGCCCGCGTCGATCCGGCCCAGCAAGCCGGAAATCTCGTCCGAGCCGAGGACGGCGTCGATGTGATTCTCGAGCCGTCCGCCCGCGGCGATCCGCGACAGCCCGCCGAGTCCGGTGTCGGCGGTCACCAGGTTCGGCAATCCGGCGAAGACGGTCTCGTAGCGCGCCGCGTACTCGTCCGTGCCGGGCAACGCGGGCTCGACGTCCTCGTCACCGAGGCCGGTGGTTTCGGCCTGGCCGCCGCCGTCCGACTCGCCGAACGTGTGGTTCACCGGAGCCTGCCTCGTCGGCGTCCTCGTCTCGGCCTCCGCCGGGATGCGGCGGGTGGCCAGGAAGTCGGCCGAGGACGAAAGGACCACGCGCACCGGCTCGCCGTGGGCGGGGCCGAGGAAGACGGTCGTTCCGCGTTCGGTCAGCAGCCGCAACCGGACGTTCAGCGCCCGCGCGACCTCCTTCGGGGTCGCGTGCCGCAGCGAGGCACCCAGCTCCCGCAGTTCCGCCTGGCGCGAAGGCGCATCGGGCGCCAGGGTCCTGGCGATCGCCTCGATCAGGTTCGCCTGCAGCGTGTCGCCGCCGACCGTGAAGACCTCGCGCCGGTCCCGGGTCAGGATCGTCCGCTGGAGGTCGGTGAGCGGGGACCGCGGCGCTCCCGGAAGGTCGTCCTGGCCGGGGTCGTCGACCCGGCTTTCCACCCCGAGCTGGCTTTCCAGCACGTGCTGGATCTGCCAGGCGTGTCGCGGCAGCAGCTTCGGCGCCTTCCCCGGTGCGACCACGCCCGCGCCCATGATGCCGCCGTCGCCGGTGACGACGCCGGACGTGCCGTCGTCTTCCTTGCTCAGGAACACGCGGTCCGGATCGTGCTCCTCGTCGGGCGCGCCGAGGTAGTGGAGCAGTTCGTGGGCCAGCTCTTCCTGGGTGGCGTCCGGCCGCCAGGTGGTCTGGGTGGTGCGCTCGTCGTCGCGGGCGACCACGTCGTACGCGCGGTACCGGGGTTCGCCGTTCGCACTGGGCAGCCTGTCATCGGTGAACTCGACGCGGACGTGCAACTGGTCGCCGTTCGGCAGGCCGTGCCGTTTGTTGATCAGGGTTTCGATGCCCGTCCGCGCCCGTTCGCGCAACCGCGTGAGCTGCTCGTCGGTGACGCCGGGGCCGGGCACGAGGTTGATCGGCACGGTGAACTCGGTGACCTGGCGGTCGCCGACCTTGAACCTGCTGACGCCGTACCGGATCACGCCGTCGTAGCGCTTGTCCTTCCCGGTGAGCAGCGTGGTGAGCACGTCGGCGGTCTCGGTGGCCACAGCCCGCCTCGGCGTCTTCGCCCGCATCGGCTCCCACTGCTCCGGGTCGAGCGGATCCGTCACCGTGAACCACGGCGCGTCGGTGGCCCGGCTGTGCCGCCATGCCTCGTCTTCAGACGATTTCGGCTGCGCCGCCAGCCGGGTGAATTCGTGGTCCAGCGCGTCTTTCGCCAGCCACCAAGCGTCCTGTTTGGACTCGGCGAAGTCCAGCCACGCGGCCTGCACCAGCGCTTGGGTCCTGGCCACCTCTTCGGCCGCGGTGTCACGCTGGACCCGGGCCTCCACCACGGTTTCCCACGCTTCGACCACCGCCGTCTGCTGCTCGGGGTCGTCGTTCTCGGCCGCCATGGCCTCCAGTTCGGCTTGCAGCGTGTCCGTGGTGTTCGTCAGCTGGTCGAACCGGGTCCGCGCGGCCTCGGCGACGTTTTCGGCGTCCCGCAAGGTTTGTTCGGTCGAGCGCGCGTACCTGTGGTGCCGTTCCGCGAGGGTGCCGGGACGCTCCGCCCGTGCCGCGGCGACCGTGGCCCGCCAGTCGATGCCGACACCCAGTTCCCGCACCAGGGCTTGAGCCTGGAGACGGTGACGCTCCGCTCCGGTCTCGGCCTCCCGCCACGACTTCGCCGTCCTGGCGACCCTTCCCTGCCGTGCTTTCAGCGTGCGGGAAAGCTTCTGGCCGGTGAACTCCGTCAGATCGCCGACCGGCATCCGCACGTCCGCCGAGGCGGGCAGCGAAAGATCGACGACCTCGGTGCGGCCGCCGACCTTGACCACGACCCGGTAGTCCACGTCGAACCGCACCAGCGCGGTCCGCCCGGCCGGTTTGAGGTTCGCGGCGGCGGACACGGCCGTCCCGCCGGTCGTGGCGGCGGCGGGCTCGTCGGCCCAGCGGCCCTCGACGCCGGTGATCAGGCCCCCGATGTTGGCCGAGTCCTTGACCGGCGCGACCGAAGGCCCGCCGATGGTCACTTCGCCGACCTCGGCCGTCTTGCGTTCCGCGGTCCGTGTCACCGTCGCGTTCTTCGGGTTCTCCAGGTTGACGCCGTCGCTCAGCGCGACCAGGCGGGGTGTGGTGAGGCGGGCGTGCACTTCGACGTCCGCGCGTTTGCCCCGCAGCACCGCCGCCTCACGGAGGGCCAGCACGGGAAGGCTTTCCTTCGTCATCGAGGGCAGGAACGCTTGCAGCACTTGAGGGCTCAGCGTGGACCACAGCGCGTTGACCGTGCCGGTGCCGTAACCGGTGATCCCGCTGTCCGCACCGGCGAGGGTGAGCGTGTCCCGCACGACCTCGCGCAGCCGCGCGGCGGCGCGCACGGATTCCACCGACGCCGCTTCCGGCAGTTTCGCCACCCCGCCCTGACGCCAGGCCTGCAACTCGCCAGGGAACGCGTCCCGTCGCGAAAGCCTGGCGGGGCCCGACTTCTCGACGGTGTCCGCGCCCGGCGTCAGGTTGTCGGCCAGCAGCCGGATGCCGAGGTTCCGTTCCCCGGTGCTCACGAAGGCGACGGACCGGCCGTCGTGCCGGACCTCGAGCGTGAACTCGATCGGGACGTCGAACCGCGCGGCGGGCCCGGTTCCGGTCCGCAGGTGGGTTTCCTGCTTGCCGGTGACCTCGTTCGTGCTGGTCGTCTTGGTGACGCCGACGCCTCCGGTGACGGCGCCGCCGACCGAAGTCACCGTCGCTCCACCGGAGAACTTCTCCTGCCCGCCCAACCGCAGCGCGACCGCCCACGAGCCGGCTTTGCCGTCCGTGCGGGTTTCCTTGATCGCGCGCGCGGTGCTGTGCTCGATGGTCCGGCCGTCGTTGACGACCTCGCGGAACTTCGGTTCGCCCACGACGTTCGCGGTCAGCAGGACCTGATAGCCGCGGTCGGTGAACAGTTTCGGCAGATGCGCCTGGAGGGGGATGCCGCCGTCGAGGGCGCTGTCCACCAGCGCTTGCACGCCGTCCGGGGAGAGGAGGTCGGTCAGCCGCGACCAGTTGTTCATCGCGTCGTCCAGGAACGAGCCGGGCAGCAACGGCACGCCGAGCCGGGAAAGCCGCTTGGTCAGCGCCGGGGCCAGGTCGGACAGATCAGGCAGCCGCTCGATCGCGCCCAGCCCCAGTGCACCAGGCCGCCGCAGCGGCAGCGTCGCAGGCCGGGGCACCCGCTCGATCCGCTGCCGTGTCGCCGGCGCCTCGGGCAGGAGACGGTATTCGCGGGCCTGCTCCTCGGTGAGCCAGACGTAGGCGGCGCCGGGAAGATCGACGAAACGGGCGGCACCGCGGGATTCGGGGCGCACCACGGTGGTCTGCTGCCGCGACTCGGCGAGCACCGTGAAGGCGATGTCGAACCGTGCCAGCACCCTCGGCGTTCCGGCCGCCGTGGTGACGTTGCGGTCCACGCTCGCGGAAATGTCGAGGCCGTCGGCCTTGGTGGTCGTCTTCGCCCACGGTTTCCCGGACACCCCACCGGTACCGGAACTCGCGGGATCGTCGTTCGCCGCGCCGGTGACCGTGGCCCCGGCGGTGACCGTCCACCCGCTGCTCTCGCTCTTGCCGCTCTCGAACCGGAATCCGCCCGCGGTCGAGCGTTCCGCGCCCGCGTCGTCGGCCACCCGGACGAAAACGGGGTTGCTCAACCGGGCGACGACACCGAGCCTGCCCACCCTGTCGGCCACGCGCCGGGGATAGACGAGTTCGGTGCTCAACACCCCGCGGGTGAACGAGCGCAGGGCCGCCTTGATGTTCTCGGTGCTCAACATCGCCTGGACGCCGGCCCACGCGTCACTGCCGGGAAGGGTGAGCGCGCGGTCGCCGTCCGACGCTTCGACCAAGGCCGCCATGGCCGCTTCGCTGACGCGGCCGGTGTGCACGATGGCCTCGACGCCGACCCACTCGCCGACGTGCGGCGGCGCGAGGGCCTGGAGGTGCCCGATGATCGACGTCGGCGGGTCGAACGCGCGCACCCGCGGCGGGCCGGGGGCGAACCGCGCGGGATCGGCCGTCAGCGTGACACTGTCCGCCGTCAGCAGCGTGTACGTCGCCGGAAGCCGGTACGGGCCTTCGTCGGACTCGTCGGAGGTCGTGTAGATCGGCCGGACCTGGGGTGCCTGCGTCCCCGGCAGCCCGGGGAGCGTCTGCCGGACCACCGCGCGGGCACGGGAATACCCGGTGATGGACACGACGAACCGGCCCGTGTGCTCGAAGACCTGCGAGTCGGGGCTGCCGATGTTCAGGGAGGTCGCGTCGACCGTCGGCCCTCCGCCGGTCTTGGTGGTGGTGGAGCGGCCGTACTTCGCCGACGCCGTCGGCACGATGCCCAGCGTGGCGGCACCGGTCCCGGCGCCGACGGTCACCTTGACCTCCGGGCCGACCGACCAGCCCTGGGTGGACGAGGACGACGCGCCGAGCGCCGGGCTGGTCGTCGTGGCGTTGCGGACCACGCGTTCCGTGGCCTGCCCGCGATGCTCGGCCGACTTCTGTTCCAGCCGGACGGTGACCGTGACGTGGTCCTGCCGGAAATTGCCCTGCCGCTTGAGGGTCACCGAGACACCGGCTCCCAGCAGCGCGTCCATCCGGTTGCGCAACGCCAGCGGCGAAAGCGCGGCCTGCAGCCGATGTTCGTTGGCGAGCATCTCCAGCGTCCGCGCCGCGTTCGCCTTGTGCCCGGCCCAGCCCGGCAGGAGATCCGCGTACCGGGAGACTTCGCCGAGCCTGGCGCGAACCTCGGCGAGCACGCCGTCTGCGCCTTCGAACCGGCCCACCCGTACGTTGCCCGCCGCGAGTCCCGCGGCGAGGTGCGCGGGCTGGAACTTCCGCTTGGCAGGCGGGGTGATCCCGGTCCCGGTGCCCGGCGGCACCGGGAGTCCCTGCGCGGCCGCCTCCGCCATCCCGACCCTGGCGTAGACCGTCGCCGTGACGGGTGGCGCTTCCCGGCCGTCCAGGGTCTGCACCACGATTTCGGCCTGGAACCGGTAAAGACCGATGTCACCCTTGAGCTGGACGCCCGACTTCGCCGTCGACGACCGGCCGGACGCGGTGGTGTCCCCCGCTCGCGAGGTGAAACCACCGCCGAGCCCGGCCGCGAGGCGCACTCCGGCGATGCTGCCACCACCGCCTGCCGCACCCGCGACGTCGAAACCGCGTTTGGTGGCGGCCGAAACGGCCGAGCCGGTGGTCACCGACTCGTGCAACCGCAGCTGGGTGCCGCTCGTCGGGCCGACGAGTTCGGCGCTGGTCAGTACGGCCTTCATCCGCACCGCGCCGACCTTGCCGCCGTCGGCGCTGAGGAGGGCGGGCGAGTTCACCCAGCCTTCCAGCATGGCGCCGAAATTCTCCCTGACGCTCGCGGTGCCGAGGAACGCGCGCACCGTGTCCCGTCCGGAAGCGCCCAGCGCGGTCACGGAACCGTGCAGCAGACCGGTGGCGCCGGTGAACAGGCCGTCGAGTCCGGTGACGGCCTCGGGCACCGGGTTCTGCAGTCCGCGCCCGACGGTGGGCTCCAGGTTCGCCGCTGCTTGCGCGGTCTGCGGGGTGATCCGCCTCAGGTCTTCCGGCAGGCGCAGCGTGACGCTGCCCGGAACCGGCGTCGGGCGGGTGCCGACCTCGGCACCGGCCTGGTCGTGGACGCTGATCGTGAACTCCACGCCCCTGACCACGCGACGGGAACCTTCGCCGGAACGGATCGCGCGCTGGTCCGCGGTGGACACGGTGACGGTCTGCGCCACGGTGGGCGCCGCCAGCGCCGCCTTGCCGCCCACGGTGGCGTACGGACCGACCGGCGCCTGCACCGTGGCGGCCATCCCGACGTCACCGGCATGTGAGACGGTCGAGTTCTCCGAGTTCGTGACACCGGCCTGGACGGTGAGATCCGCCTTGGTCTTCTCCCGCGGCTCGCTCACCACGTCGCCGCGGAAGGCGGCCTGGATCCGGACCTCGCGCCAGCCTTCCGCCGTGCGAAGCGGGAAATGCAGGCCGCTCAAGGCGGATTCGAAATCGTCGCGGACAGCGTTGCCGATCGCGTCGAGCCGCGCCGGGGTGACTCCGGGAAGCAGCCTGCCGAGTTCGTCTCGCAGGTCCTGGACGCCTTCGACGGCGAGCACCGGGACGGAACCGAGTGCCTGGCCGTCGGCGAGGAACGGTGGCAGGTCGGCGAGCGCGAGCGCCTGTTCATCCTGCGGGGCTTCGGTGACCACGGGCTCGGGTTCGGGTTCGGGCTCGATTTCGGCCTGGGTCTCGGTGGTCTCGGTCGTCTGGGGCTCGACGATCTGGGTCTCGACGGTTTGGGGCTCGGTCGTCGCGGGTTCGGTGGTGGTCGTTGTGGTGACTTCGGTCTGGACGGGTGCGGCGGAGCTTTCGGCGGAAGCGGTGCGCAAGGGAGCGGGGCGGGTACGCGGACGCTCTTCGTCCGTCGGTGTCGTGGCTTCGGAAGAGGTACGGACAGCCTTCGGTTCCGGCTGCTTGACCTCGGCCGTCGTCTTGCCGGGCGAACTCGTCTTGACGTCCGACGCCGGTTTGGTGGTCTTGGTGTCCGAAGTGGACTTCACCTCCGGCGCCGTTTTGGTTTCGTTCATGGTTCGTGTGTCCGAAGTGGACGGTGTACTCGCGGTGGTCGTAGTTGGTGAAGTCGGTGAAGTCGTGGCGGGCGCGGTCACCGCCACCGGATCCGTCCCGGCCTTGGTGTCGAGCGTCGTGTTCGCCGAAAGGTCGCCGAGCGACCCGAACTTCTCCTTCATCGAGGTGATCGCCGCGTCGAGCCCCCGTTCGCCGATCCCTTCGAGCTTGTGGCTCACGGCGCCGCCGACCACTCCGCCCGCGAAGCCCATTCCGTATTCCGCCGCCGACACGGACTCGCCGTTGAGGGCGGCCATCGTCGCCTGGCTCATCACGCCGGAAACGCCTTCGAACAGGAAAACGGTGCTGAATTCGGCGGCCCTGGCCGCGAGGTTGCCGCCGAGACGGTCACTCACGTTGCGGGACAGCACGTCCGGCACGTGGTCGGTGAGCAGGCCGACGGCGTCCTTGCCGAGCTTGTCGCCGTGCGGGTCGAGCACCCGGCGCAAACTGTCGTTGAACGCACCGGTGCCGTCCAGGCCGTGTTTGCTCCAGTTGTCCACGAACGTGCGTGCGTAGTCCCGGCCGAGCTGCCGGGCCGCGTCGTCGCCGAGGGTCTTGCCGAACGCGGTGCCGAACCTGTCGGCCACCTCGTCGCCGAAACCGTCGATCGCCCGCTTCGTGAACGCGCTCGCCGGATCGCTGAGCTGTCTACCGGCCCGATCGGTCAGGGTACGGCCGATGTCACGCAACCAGTTGTCGGCGAGCTCGTCCCCGCCCGGCAGCTTGATGTCCTTGACCAGCTTCAGCAGATCGTCGGTGGCGATCTTGCCGAAGTCCTTGCCGAGCAGGCTGCCGATCTTGCGGCCCAGCTTCTCCCCGAGCTCACCGACGGCGCCGCCGAGCAGCCCACCGATCGCGCCCGAGATCACCGTCTGCTTGGTGGTTTCGTGGTCCCATTCGGTGCGCTCACGCTGGAGGCGCTGCACGGCGGCGTCGATGATCAGCCCGCCGGTGATCCCGATGAACATCTCGAACACGATCGCCCGCACGAGCATCTTGAACAACACGAGCAGATACCCGCGGGTGAGGGCGTAGTGCCAGGTGAGGTTCGCGAGCGACGCGCCGGCGGTGACGGAGGCGAGGGCGTACTCCATCGCGATCTCGTAGGCGAGCAGGAAAAGCTGGCCGATCGCGGAGAACTTCGTGTACTCGACGTCCAACGCGACCTTGCGGCAGCCGTCGGCGATCCCCTTCGTGCCCTCAGCCAGCTCGCCCAGCAGGTTCGGCGTCCCGCCGGTGAGCGGCTTCATGCTCTTGTCGAACGACTCGCCCGCTTGGGGCATCGACAGCTTCTGGTCGATGCCGCGTTTGACCTTGGCGATGTCGTCCGGCAGCTTGGCGAGCTGTTCGGTCACCAGGTCGTACTCCTGGGCCACCCGCCGGAACTTGTGCTGGTTGGCGGCGGGCCACGAGACGCCGAGTACCTCGAGGAGGGTGCGCGCCCACTCCGGCACATCGCCGAAGTCGCTGCGGTCGACCTTGATGGGCACGCTTACCTCCGAACGGTTTCACCGGAGACAACGCACGCCGCCAGGCAGACGGTTCACTCCGCGCCTCTCGCGGTGAGGCCAAGTCCGTGAAGGCCCCCTTCGGCCTTTGTCGGTACGGGGTGACAGGTGTCCCCCATGCGACATTGGAGACGCTGAGCGTCTCCAATGTCGCATGGGGGACACTTACGAAAGGTGGGTCACGCCTGGCACTTGGCCTTCACCGTCGCCGCCGCGTGGTGCGCGTAGGTCTTGTTCGAGCCCGACCAGTCCCGCCCCCGGTTCAGCAGCTGGACGGCCAGCTTCGCGCCGTTGATCCGGAAGGTGCCGACGCTCACCCACCGGCCGCGGTTCGCGATCTGGTCGACCTGGAACGTCCCGACCGGAGTGCCCTTCTCCACCGCGAACCGGTCGTAGACGCGGTAAACCGACGGGCTGCCGCCGACGGCGGTGAGGTCGCCGTTCGGGATGAACACCGAGACCGTGCAGGTTCCAGTGGTCACAGGGCCGGTGTTGAACGTCCACAGCCCGTACGCGCTGGGGTCGTCTTTGTTCGCGTCGCCGGACATGGGGATGGACGCGAACGACGTGCCGCAGCCGCCGTTCCCGTGGTTCACCCAGCCCGCCTTGCCGTCGCTGTACGCCCCGACGCCGGTGAAACCGGTGCCCCCACCGCATCCCTTGCCCGCCGTGCCCTCGTAGGACACCGTCTTGGCCGCCGCGGGCGGGGCGGGCGGGCCTTGGCGCTGGGGCTGCTGCTGCGCCGGTCCCGGACCGCCACCCGCGGCCGGGGCACCGGGAGCGGCGGGGCCGCCCGGGGTTCCCGCTTGGGCGGGCGCGCCCGCTTGGCCGGCGGGGACGCCGTCGGCCGTCTGACCGGGGAGTGCTTGACCGGGCTGGGCACCCGGCTGGATCCCGGGCAGGCCACCGGAATTGTCCGCGGGCGGGGCCGCGACACCCGGCACGAATCCGCCGCCCGGCGGGAGATCCTGCGCGTACCCGGCGTCTTTCGTTCCGTCACCGGGGTTGTCGTCGCCCAGCAGCCCGCCGAAGGCCATCGGCAGGGCGACCAGCACGACACCGGCGACAGCCGCCGCGACGATCACCGGTTTGGGCATCCGGCCCGGCGCCGATCCTTCGGTCGCGGTGCTCGCGTCGACGACCGGGGGGACCGCGCCCGCGGCGACGGTCTCGGTGGCGGACGACGTGGTTTTGTTGTCCGCCTTCGCTTCCGTGACGGCGGGTGCCGGTTCCGCCGCGGCGACCGCGACACCCGTGGACTGCTCTGCCTCCGTGGGCATGGTGTTCCCGCTTCCTTGCTCGTTCGCTAACGCTTGAGACCTTTGTGGACGTTCACGATGTTCGCGCTCTCGGCCGCGGCGAGCTGGGCGGCCATGCCCTTGGTCACGTTGGTCTGGTTCTCGACGACCGTGCTGATCGAGGTGAAGGCGCCCTCGATCTTCGCCGCCGGGGCGTGGAGATTGCCTTTGATCTCCTCACCCATCTCGTCGTCGCCGCAGGCTTCGAGCAGCAGATCGACACGGTCCTGGCCGAGTTCGCAGATCTGGTACATCTTGGCCGCGATCGAGCTGTATCCCTCGGCGATGACCTCCATGGCCCTCGGGTCCGCGCTGAAGTTCGCCATGGTCTCCCGTCCTCATCCGGTGGTGGTGCCCGTGCCGTGACCGGCAGCGGGTTTCTGGCCGAGCCCGAACGTGTAGTCGCGTTCCGGGTTCGTGCTCTGCTGGACGCCCGCCCGCGACCGGCGTCGTCGTCTGCCCAGGACGCCGGGGGCGACCGTCGGATCGGTGCCCCAGGTTTCCTCGTCCTCGGCGAGCCAGGTCGTCCGGTCGCGTTCGCCTTTTCCTTGACCCGCACCGCCGGGGCCACCGGCCGTCGGCGGGTAGAACGGCACGCCGTTGCCCGAAGTGCCCTTGGGACCACCGAGCGGCCCTTGCCCCGTGGCGGGCGGAGTCACCGTTTTCCCGCCTGGCGAAGGCACTTCCGGCGAAACACCGATCCGGCCACCGCCGAGCGACCCGGGTCCACTGTGGAAGTTCGACTGCGGGTCGTACCTCGACATCGTGATCGGCAGGGAGTCCGGCGCGCGCAGCGGCGGCAGCTGCGGAGGAGGTGTGCGCCGCAACGACTTGAGGTGCCGTTCCAGCGCCGACTCACCGTTGTAGGTCTTCCGGACGCCCTCCGGCGGCGGATAAGGCTTGCGCAGCCTGTCTTTCTGTTCGAGATTCCCGGAACCCCTGGGGCCGATGATCTCGCCGTTGCCGCTCACCCGCGAGCCCGGCGGGACGATGATCGGCCTGCCGTCGGGGCCCGGCACGGGTTTGCCGTCGGGGCCGATGACGACGCCGTCCGGACCGACGTACGAACCGGTCGGCACCTTCAGGAACGGGTTCGGCTCGCCGGGAACGGGAGGCGGCGGAGGACCGGTCTTGATGAACGGCGGCGGAGGCGGCGGCGGTGCCGTGGACTTCTCGGTGACGACCGGCCCTTCGTCCTTGGCCGGGCCGTCTCCCCCGCCGGGGCCGGGCCCGCTGTCACCCGGGCCACCGTCGCCGGTGCCACCGCCACCGCCGGAACCGCCGGAAAGGTTCAGGTAGACCGGTGTCCGGATCTCCGGCAGGTATTGCCTCGCCGTCCAGTACGTCGCCTCCAGCAGGCCGACCGCGCTGGCGCCCCAGCTGTCCGCCAGGACGAGATGCTCGCCCCAGACCCTCTTCGCCGCCAGCTCCAGCTTCTCCCGCGGCCCGGTCTCGCTGAACTTGCCGCCGAGGATCGTGCTCGCCGGCGTGTTGTCCCCCACCGCGTCCGCGTAATAGCTGTACGCCTCGTGGCTGTTGATGTCCTTGACCAGCGCGGGTGCCTGCCAGATCGCGCGGATCACCCCGACCGGGGTGGACAGGTCCCGTCCGGTCGCCGTGACCGGGAAACCCAGACCGGTGTCGTAGGTGAAGGAGTTGTCCCCCTCCCACATTTCGCGCCCGTCGTTGAGATATCCGGCGAAATGTTCCATCAGTTGCTTCGCGTCCCGCAGCGCGACCCAGGACGCGCGTTCCCGGCTCAGTTGCTCGATCAGGTTGACGCAGCGGTGGGTGAGCTTGTCCAGCACCGTCCAGAACGCTTCCGCCCCGGTGCCCTGGAAGTCGTCACCGCGATGCCCGGTCTTGTCCCGCCAGGTCTGCAACGGATACAGCTGCTCGAACAGCAGGTTCGCCGTCCCGCCGAGCGTGTTCGCCGCCCGTTCGAAGGTGGACCGCTTGCCGATGTCGTTCGAATCGTCGCGCAAGGAGTCCACGATCTTGTCGATGTTCGCCGAGTACGTCGCCGCCAGTTCGGTCATTTCCGGGGTGGCGTCGGCGGTGGCGTAGTACGACGTGTACGCCGTCATGATCTCGGCGTGGATCAGGTTCGTCGGCACCTTGTTGCTCGGGCCGCGGATATGCGTGTGGGTGCCCCAGGACAGCCAGGTCTTCTTGATGATGTCCTCACGCGAGGGTACGACGGGAAAGTTGGGTTCCGAGGAGAAGATGTTGAGCGCCTGCTCCCACACCCACGTCCGCGAGTCCGGACCGCCCAGGATCACCGGATCAGTCCCTTCGCCCGCCGAAGACGTCCGACGGCGCCTCGTTCCAGAGCCCCGCGAACGCCTTGTCGACCTCGGTGTTGCCCGTCATCGCCGCGCGGAGGTCGTCACGCTGGTCCATGAGCGGGCCGAAGACCTCGACCACCGTGTCCTCCATCTCCCGCCGGGCGCGGCTGAGGACGTCGACCAGGGTCCTGGCCAGTTGCTCGGGCGCCATGGAGCGGTACCTGGTGGTGTGGAACTTCATGCCCACCACGGTGTTCTGCGCGTCCACGGTCACGGTGACCAGGTGATCCGCGGAGGTCGCGGAAGTCGTCCGCGACGCGAGTTCGGCCTTCGCCGACTCGATCCGGTCACGCTGATCCTTCAGCGTGGCCATAGCCTGGTGAAGTTGATCCTCCAGCCAGTCGGCCATCGTTTCCTCCCTGTCCGTAGTTGTTCGGGCCGCCGGTCCCGCGTCCCGCGAGCCGCCTGCCGCGTCTGCGGGCACCGAGCACCGACGGCGGGAGCTTCGGGTCGGTGCCCCAGGTCTCCTCGTCCTCGGCGAGCCAGGTCGTCCGGTCGCGTTCGCCCTTGTTCTGGTCCGCGCCCGCCCCGGCCCCGCCACCGCCGGCGGTGGGCGGATAGAACGGCACGCCGCCCATCCCGTTCTGTGGCGCGCCGGTGCCTTGCTGGTCCTTGATCAGCGACGGACCGCCCTCGGTCGTCACCGGTTTCTCGGGCGGCGACACGGTGGGCGCGGACTTGCCGTCGCCGTTCGAGCCGATCGACCCCCCGTGCGGCACCGAGCCCGAAGATCCACTGTGGACACCCAGCGGCCCGCCGGACGACATCGAGACCGACGAAGGCGCCCCCGACAGCAACGTCGGCATCGACGGGGCGTTGCTGCCGCGTAACGACTTCAAGTACTGGTCGAGCTCGTTCTGGGCGGGGCCGTCCTTCTTGACCGGGTCAGGCCTCGCCAGCCGGTCCTTCTCGGTGAGCTTGTCGCCTTTCGGGCCGAGGATGTCGCCGTTCGGGCCGATCCGGGAACCCGGCGGCACGACGATCTGCCGTCCGAACGGGTCGAGCAGCGGCTTCTTGTCCGGGCCGAGGACGACGCCGTCCGGCCCGATCGTCGAACCCGTCGGCACCTTCAGGTTGTCGTCCGGTTTCGGGCCGACGGGTGGTGGCTTGTTCGGATTGTTCGGGAACGTCGGGTTGTTCTTGTCGGTCGGTGGCGGCGGGGCCGGCGCCTTGGGTCCCTTGGTGTCCTTGTTCCCCTTGTCGTCCTTGGTGGGATCCGGCACCTTCGGTGGCCCGTCCTTGGACCCGGGCGGCGGCTTCGGCGGCCCGTCCTTCGATCCGGGAGGCGGGGGCGGGGGTGGGGTCTGCGACCCCGGCGGAGGCGGCGGGGCGGTCGATGGCGGCTTGTGGAGGTTGAGCCGCCTCGGTTCCCTGATCTGGGGCAGGAGAAGCGCCAGTTCGCTGTAGTTCGGGGGAAGGTCCTTCAGCACCGCCTGGGCGGCGACGTCCAGCGTGGCCGTCATGTGGTCGGTCCACAGGGCCTTCGCCGCGTCGATGAGCGCGTTCCAGAATTCGGGGCTCCTGGCGTCCGCGCCGATGATGTCGCTCTTCGGGTAGCGGTCTTCGAAACCCCAATAACTGTCGGTGGTCCTGTTCCGCTTCAGATCAGCGGTGAAGGCGTCACAGTTCCAGATCGCCGTCAGACAGCCACCCGGCCAGGCCAGCTGGCTGCCCTTCACGTCGAATGTCCCGAACTTGGCGGTGTTACAGGAAACCGGAGCGTCCGACATCCACTTGCCATAACCCTCGTGGAGCTTGTCGAAAGCCCAGCGAAGGCCGGCGGAGGCTTCGTTCGCACCCTTGGTCTCGGGATTGTCCTCCGGGCTTTTCGTCTTCAGCTGGTCAGGACGCGTTCCCAGCTGGCTCACGAGGTTGTCGCACCGGAAGATCACGCCGTCCAGGACTTCGCGGAACGCTCCTGCGCCGGTTCCCTGGAAGTCGTCGCCCTTCTTCCCGACCTTGTCCCGCCAGCCGCCCAACCCGGTGGACATCCCGCTGAGCAGGGTCTTCGTGCCGCTCAAGGCATTGAAGGCCTTGGTGAACGTCGACGGCTGCGCCACCGGATTGGTGTTGTAGTAGCCGTTCATGGAGTCGAGGATGTCGTTCAGACCGCCGTAGTAGGCGGTCATCACCGGCCCGAAAGCCTCGTAATTCGCGCTGGCCACCGCCCAGAACTCTCTCGTGCTCGAGTAGCTGTTGACGGTGTAGTCCCAGCCGCTCGGCCGATAGCCGTGGTAGTGCCGGGTGGACGACCAGACATCCCACTTGAGCCACTGCACGCCCATGATGGTCTCGCGAAGGGGCATCTTCTTGAGCTCACCCGACGGGCTGGTGCCGGTGAAGTTGTTGAGGACGTCCTCCCACGGCGTCTTCGTTCCTCCTGGAAGTCCGGAAGTCATCGCGGCTCAGCTCCCCGCGGGCGGCGGGGCGGGAGTGGTCGTGAAGATCTCGCCGAGCTGGCTCATGTTCAGCTCGGTCGACAGTTTGAGGTTCTCGTCCTCGCCCTTCTCCGCGATGGCCACCACGTACGAGATGTTCTCGTTCAACGTGATCAGCTGCTTCCGGATCGCCTCGACCTGGTTGTACAACGTCGGCGCCGTCCCGGTGGGGGCTTCGTACTTCTCGATCAGCAGCCTGGCGGGCTCCCACGTCTCGGAACCCGCCAGCAGCCGCCGTTTCCCGGGGCCGCTGGTCAAGGTCTGGGCCAGCTCCGCGACGTTCGGATCCTTCACCAGATCGTCGACCATCTTCTGCAGGACCTTGTCCTGGAAGTCCTTCAGAAAACTCGGGGTGATCTTGATGTCGCCACTGTCCGGCTTGTCCGCCACGCCCTACTCCTTTCCCCGCGACCGGCCGGAACCTAGATTCCCTGGAACTTCGCCCCGATGTTCTGGTCGGTGCGCGTGTAGTTCTCGAAGGACATCGCCAGCGTCTGGTGGCCCTTCTTGAAACGGCCTTCCATGGCGCTGGTCGTGGCGTGCCACTTGCGCTGCAGTTCCGTGTAGGACGTCGCACCCTGACCGAGCCAGGTGTCGGTCATCGGCTTGATGGACTTCTCCAGATCGATCAGCGCGTTGTCGATCGCCTTGCTCAGCCCGACCATCCGCTCGGCAAGGTGCGGAAGGTTGCCGCTGACCGCGAAACCGTCGTAAGGGGTGGTCATGATCGTTTCCTCTCGGTACGGGGGATTACGCCGGTCAGGACAGTTCTTTGAGGACGCGGTCGCTTTCGCCGCCGAACGACGACAACGCGTACAGGTTGATCTCGTCCTCGGCGGTGTTCATCTGCTGGTCGCTCGCGTTGACCATTTCCTTGATCTCCGTGAGCAGCGCGAGAACCTGGACGTAATCCGCTTCCCACCCCTCGAGCTGGGTGAGGAAGGTCTGGGACGCCGCGCCCTGCCAGTCGTTCTTCAAGTCGGCCCGGACACCCGTCACGCCTCCGTGGATCCTCTTGCACTCGCTTTCGCATTCCTCGATGGCCGTGAGGCCACCCTTCATGCCCGAGTCGGTCTTTTGGAAATGCGGCATGCTCATCGGTTGTCGTCCTTCCCGTGGTGTCGCTGACGCTCCAGGACAAGCTCACCAACACCGGGCGCGGGAGACCATGCGGAACCACCGGCAGAAGTCGCGTCGCGGGTTCCTCTGGTCAAGAACCGCAGGCGGTGGCCGCGGGCAGGACCGCACCCCCGTCACGCAGCACCGACGGGTCCAGCGCGGCCCCGGTCGGCAGCAGGTTCAGCAGGGTCGTCGGCAAGCCCTTGGCACCGGCGGGTTCGAGGGCGAGCGCCTTGGCTCCTTCGGGAGGCACGGGATACTTCACACCGGTGTCGGTCACGAGGAACAGCGCGTCACCGGGCCTCCCCGACGCGGCCGTCGCCTTCACGAGCGCGCCGGAACCGGGCCGCACCGCTATCCGGTCGACCCGCACACAAGGCGCGGCGACACCGGGCTGGCTGAACGGCGGCTGCCCGGCACCGGAGAGCCGGTCGGCGACCGCGACCTGCGTGCGCGGCGAGTCGCCGTCCGGGGTGACGAGCGCGCACAGGGCTTGTCCACTGTGGAGGGTGGTCGCCTTCGGCGGTTTCAGCGGTGGCGGTGGTTCGGACGGGGACAGATGCTCGCTGACCACCCTGCCGGGCAGCGACGCCACCGCGACCTCCCCGCCACCGTAGGCGAGACGGCGGACCTCCGGGTCGACCGTCAGCAGCCGCGCGTCGAGTTCCGAGATCGGCCGGAGCCCCGGCCGCGTGAGCACGTAGGGCTGGGCCGGCTCGCCCGCCACCGTGTACAGCCTGCCGACCGCGCCGAGGCCGGGCACCTCGGTACCGAGCCCGTCGATCGCGGGCGGCCCGAAGTCCGGCCCGGCGGGCAGCGCGTCGAGCAGCGCCGAAGACGCCTTCACCGGCTGCAGGACGCCGTCCAGCGCGTCGAGCGCTCCCCGCGCCGTCGTCACGCGATGACGTTTGCCGCGCCACAGCAGGAAGTTCGCCCCGTCTTCGGTGACGACCACGACAGCGGCGTCGTCACCGAGGGGGTTCGCGGTGCCCCCGCCCACCCGCAAGGTGGCGGGCCCGGACTGGTCGCGGCCCGCCGCGGCGCACACCTCCCACGGGTCGGCCGCGAGTGACGGCAGCGAGTCGGGCGCGCCGATGATGCCCAGCGGATCACCGCGGGGCACGTCCTTCAGCGACGCCTCGGCGACGTGCTTCACGACGAGTTGCCTGCCCGCGACCAGTTTGGCCGAGGCGTAGTTGAGGACCGGCAGAAGTTTGCCGCCCGCGTAGAGGAAACGTGCCCCGGACGAGTCCGCGACGACCAGCGCGCCTTCCACGCGCCACGACTTGTTGCCGCCCGGTGAGACGAGGCCGAACACCAGCATGCCGAGGCAGGCGAGGACGGCGATCAGCACGCCGATGACACTGCCCCGGTACGTCCGCTGGAGCGGGCTCTCCGGCGCGTCCGGATCGACCCGCAGCAGAGCCGACGAGAGCCTGCCCTGCATGAACTTGTGCGCCTGGACCTGATCGGTCTTCGAGTTCACGATCAGCCCCCGAGACCGCGCATGAAGGCGAAGACCCCGAGCAGCCACAAGGCCAGCGGCAGCAACGAGACCGCCGCGAGGGTTTCCGCGAGGTCCGCGAGCCTGCCCCACTGCGGCAGCAGCCTCCGGCCGGGCAGCGTCCACCTCGCCACGATCAGCACGGCCGCCAGCAGGAACACGCCCGCCACCATCGGCAGCGGGGTCGCCGCGTCCAGCTGCGTGGCGAGCAGCAGCCGCAGCACGCCGTAGACCCCGGGGACGATCACCGAGAGGCGCTGCCACACACTGCCCAGCGCGCGGCCGTGCACCAGCAGCAGGGTGCTGAGCACGGCGGTGAACGTGGTGGCCTGCCACGAGCCGTCCCGCACCACGAATTCGATCGCGACGACGCAGGAGACCCCGATCGCGGTGAACAGGGCGGTCACGAACGAGTCCGCGATCCTGCCCTTGCCGACGACCTCGTCACCGGCGTGCGGTTCGAGTTCCTCCTGCAGTTCGCGGGCGCTGGTGGGCAGCCCCGGCAGCCGCAGCCCGGCCAGCCGGAAGGCGAGCCGCGGCACGAACGCGCCGAGCAGCACGGCGACCACCGCGATGATCGTCGCCGACGCGGCGGCACTCGCGCCGCCGAGCATCAGCACCAGGCCACCGGAGGCGCACAGCAGCCCGAGTGTGGCGACAGAGATGAACACCGGTGCGGCGCCCGCCACCGCGGCGAGCCCGAGCGCGGCCGCTCCCGCGCCCGCCACACAGGCCGCGAGCAGCCGCGCGCCGGCGAGCACCGTCCCCTCCGGTCCACTGGGGACGATCGAGCCCGCGAGCCCGACGAACGGGACCGCGGCCAGTGCCAGCGCGAGCGCCGCCGTCGAGTCGCCGAGCGCACGGGCCGCGGTGGCCGAGCAGACCAGCAGGAAGACCGCCGCGGCACCGGCCGCCACCAGCGTCGGCCACGACGCCGGGGCCGACACCAGCAGTCCGAACGCGAACGCGACGAACGCCAGGACGCAGCCGAGCATCGTCCAGCGCGTCGCCCGCGGGCTCCACGAATCGGGGCGGTCGCGGGCCTCGGTGGACAGTCCGTCGATGATGTCGTCGAAGTGGACGGTCGGGAGTTGCTCGCGGCGGGGCCGCAGATGCACGGTCTCGCCGTCGCGCAGGTTCAGCGAGTCGACGGTGGATTCCTGGTCCAGCGGTGGATCACCGAGTCGCTGCAGCGTCCAGCCGTCGTGGTCCACCCCCTCCTCCGCCAGCTCGCTGCCCGCGTGACCGAGGATCGTCGGCATCAGGTCGATCAGGGGGATGTCCACCGGAACCGCCAGCTCGAAGCAGGCGGACGGGGCACGGACCCGGAGTTTGCACAGCCCTGAAGTGGTCGCCATGACATACGCCTTCGTTTCGGCGACCGACGCGCGGATCACGAGTGAACCGTCGCGTGGTCGGATTTCGTCACCTCTTGTGGAGCCGCCACCACAGCGCGTCCGAGAGGGAAGGAATCCGGGCTTGAGTGTAATCACATTCCGCAAGGGGCCGCGACGGCCAGGACCGGAAATGCCCGAGGGCGAGCTGAGCATCCAGGAACCGCCGACGCTGCCAGAAGTCCAGCGCAGCGCCGGCGCGGTCATGATGTACCTGCCGATGGCGCTGTCGTCGACGGCGACCGTGCTGCTGTTCGTCCGGCCGGGCGAGAACGGCGCGTTCAGCTATCTGGCCGCCGGGCTGATGACGGTGTCGTCGATGGCCATGCTGGTCGGCCAGCTCGGCCGCAGCGCGGGCGAACGCAAACAGAAACTCAACGACGCCCGGCGCGACTACCTCCGCTACCTGGCGCAGTCCCGGCGCAAGGTCCGTGAAGTGGTCGCGAGCCAGCGGGAAGCCCTCGCCTGGCGCCACCCCGATCCGACGTCGCTGTGGTCGCTGCCCGGCACGTCGCGGATGTGGGAACGCGACGCGCAGGACGAGGACTTCGGGGAGATCCGGATCGCGCGGGGCCCGCAGCGCCTCGCCTGGCGGCTGAACCCGTTGTCCACCAAGCCCGTCGACGATCTGGAGCCGCTTTCGGCGCACGCGCTGCGCCGGTTCATCCACGCCTACGGCACCGTGGACGGCCAGCCGGTCGCCGTGTTCCTGCCGTCGTTCGCGCGGATCCTCGTGCGGGCGGAAGGCGAAGACCCCGAACCGGTCCGGGCGCTGGCGCGGTCGATGATCGCCCACCTCGCCGTCTTCCACTCCCCCGCCGAACTGCGGATCGTCGTGCTCACCTCGCCGGAACGGCGGGCGGCGTGGGAATGGGTGAAATGGCTGCCGCACAACCTCCACCCCAGCGAGACCGACGGCGCGGGCGAGGCCCGGCTCGTGCTGGAATCGACCGCGGAGCTGGAAAACGCGCTCAGCGACGAGTTCGCGACCAGGCCGGGGTTCGATCCCGACGCGCTGCCGGACGGCCACGAACCGTGCGTGATGCTGTTCGTGGACGGCGCCACCGTGCCACCCACGTCGAGGCTGGCCGGTGACGGCTACCGCAACACGACGCTCGTCGACCTCTCGTCCGCACTGTCCGAAAAGGACGATCAGCAGACGCTGCGGCTCCGGCTCGAAGGCGGGATGCTCAAGCTGATCACGGTGGACCAGCACAACAAGGAGGTCGCGGGCGATCTCGGACGGCCGGACGGGATCGGCCTCAACACCGCGACGGCGCTGGCGATGCGGCTGGCGCCGTACCGGGTCGGCGCGCGGCAGCGGTCGGCCGAACCGATGACCGCCAACTTCGACCTGACCGCCATGCTGGGCATCGCCGACATCCAGACCTACGACGTCGCCGCGGGGTGGGCCGCGAAACGGCCCGGTGGCAGGCTCCGCGTACCGCTGGGCGTCGGCCCGACCGGCGCGCCCGTCGATCTCGACATCAAGGAATCCGCCCAGTCGGGCATGGGCCCGCACGGCATGCTGATCGGCGCGACCGGGTCCGGGAAGTCGGAGCTGCTGCGGACCCTGGTGCTGGCCCTCGCCCTCACGCATTCCTCGGAGATCCTGAACTTCGTCCTGGTGGACTTCAAGGGTGGCGCGACCTTCCTCGGCCTGGACGGCCTGCCGCACACCTCCGCGGTGATCACCAACCTCGCCGACGAGGCCGCGCTGGTCGGCCGGATGCGCGAGGCGCTCAACGGCGAACTGGTGCGGCGGCAGGAACTCCTGCGCAAGGCGGGCAACTACAGCTCCGCGCTGGACTACGAACGCGCGCGGGCCAACGGGACCCCGCTCGATCCGCTGCCCACGCTTTTCCTGGTGGTGGACGAATTCAGCGAGCTGCTCTCGGCGCACCGCGATTTCATGGACCTGTTCATCATGATCGGCAGGCTCGGCCGGTCGCTGGGCGTGCATCTGCTGCTCGCCTCCCAGCGACTCGACGAAAGCCGGATCCACCAGCTGGAATCGCATCTGTCCTACCGGATCGGCCTGCGGACGTTCTCCGCGATGGAGAGCCGGGGCGTGCTGGGCGTGCCGGACGCGTACCAGCTGCCGTCCGATCCGGGCAACGGCTTCCTCAAGAGCGGCACCGCGGCGCTGGACCGGTTCAAGGCGGCCTACGTCTCCGGTCCGCACCGGGTGGTGCGCCGGAACGTGGAACAAGCCGTGGTGGCCCAGCAGATCGTGCCGTTCACGTCGAAGTTCACCGCCCGCCGCGACCCCGAGCCCGAACCGGTCCCGGTGCCCGAAGCCGAGCCGGAAGGCGCGGTGCAAAGCCTGCTGGAACTGGCCGTCGACAGGCTCCGCGACAGCGGTCCCCCGGCACACCAGGTCTGGCTGCCGCCGCTGGACGCGCCCGGCTCGCTGGACGAACTGCTGCCGTCGCTGGTGGAGACCGCCGAACGCGGCCTCAGCGCGGAAGCCTGGTCCGGCCGCGGCGCGCTGACCGTGCCGATCGGCCTGGTGGACCGGCCGTTCGAGCAGACGAGGGATCCGCTGCTGGTCGATCTGGCCGGCAGTGACGGCCACGTCGCCATCGTCGGCGGTCCGCAGAGCGGCAAGAGCACGGCCCTGCGGACCCTGATCACCTCGCTCGCGCTGACGCACACCCCCGCCGAGGTCCAGTTCTACTGCCTCGACTTCGGCGGAGGAACGCTGTCGAGCCTGCGGAAACTGCCGCACGTCGGCGGGGTGACCGGGCGGCTGGACGTCGAACGCATCCACCGCACCATCGGCGAGGTCACCGCGCTGCTGACGCGCCGGGAGCGGTTCTTCACCGACCACGACGTCGACTCGATGACCACCTACCGGCGCAAACGGGCGGCGGGCGAGTTCGCCGGGGAACGCCACGGGGACGTGTTCCTGGTGGTGGACGGCTGGTCCACCATCCGGCAGGACTTCATGGACCTGCTGCCGACGTTCGTCGAACTGGCCTCGCGCGGCCTCAACTACGGCATCCACCTGATGCTGGCGTCGAGCCGGTGGAGCGAGATCATCAGCGCCGTCCGGGACCTGGTCGGCACCCAGCTCGAACTGCGGCTCGGCGACCCGGTCGACTCGGTGATCAACATGCGCGCCGCGGCGACCGTCCCGAAGATCCCCGGCCGCGGCCTCACCGACAAGGAACTGCACTTCCTCACCGCCCTGCCGTCGATCGACGGGGTGGCGGGCGACGTCTCCGAGCACGTCGAGACCCTGGTGAGCCGGATCGCGGCGGCGTGGCCGGGCCCGTCCGCTCCCGGCGTCCGGATGCTGCCGGTGGTCCTGGACCGGGCCGAACTGCCCGAGCCGGACGCGGACGTGCGGCTCGCCCTCGGCCTCGACGACCAGCGTCTCGAACCGCTGTGGCACGACTTCGAGGACAACCCGCACCTGATGGTCGTCGGGGACGTGGAATCCGGGAAGACGAACCTGCTGCGGCTGGTGATCGACGGCATCACCCGGCGATACGGCCCGCAGGAGGCGCGGATCATCACCGTGGACTACCGCCGCGGCCTGTACGACGCGGTGCCCCAGGAGTACAAACTGGGCTACGCGGTGTCCGGCGACTCGGTGCGGGAAATGATCGACGGCGTCGCCCGCGCGGTGCAGACCCGGATCCCGGGCCCGGACATCACCCCGGCCCGCCTGCGGCTGCGCGACTGGTGGACCGGACCGCAGGTGTTCGTGGTGATCGACGACTACGACATGGTCGCGTCGTCGTCGAACGCGCTGTTCCAGCAACTGTTCGACCCGCTGGCGCAAGGGAACGCGCTCGGCCTGCACCTGATCGTGGCCCGGGGCGCCAACGGCATCGGCCGCGGCGCCAACGATCCGCTGCTGCGGCGGCTCACCGAGGTCAACACCCCGGTGATGCTGCTGTCGTGCCCGCTGTCGGAAGGCATGGTGTTCGGCGAAGTCCGGCCGCGCGTGCTGACTCCGGGACGGGCGCAATACGTCACGCGGCGCGGGACGACCGTGGTGCAGACCGCGCTTTCCGCGCACGAATCGGAGCTCGTCGCGAAATGACCGGCTCGCCCTCCCCCGCCGCGACCCCCGGTGGCGGCGGAGGGCCACCCCGGCGGCTACCCCAGCCGCCGACGCGGAGCCCCGGGACCGGTCCTGCCCCGGGGCTCCGCCCCTTTCTCGAGCGCTCTGTCCGGCTGCTTCGCACGGCTGCTTCGCGGTCGGTGCCCCCAATGTGGCATTGGGGGCAGGAAAGGCGCGCACCTGGCCCGGCAGTGATCCCTGGTGGCGCGTGAAGGCCCCCTTCCCTCGGCTGAGCCGAGGGAAGGGGGCCTTCACGCGCAAGATCGCGCGCCCGGTTCTCGCGCTACTGCTTCGAGGTCGATGTCGCCGCTACCGGCCGGCTCGCCACCCGCGCCGCCGCCCCCGCGGCACCACCACGGCCGCCGCCCCCAGCAGGCACACCGCCACCAAAACCCCGCCCACCACAGCGAAAGCGCTCTGCCGGACCGGCTCGACGTCGGGCAGCGGCAGCACGGCGACCGGCTCACGATGCACGGTCGCGGCCCCGTCGGTCGTCCCAGCCGACGTCAGGGCGGCGAGCGGGTCGAGCACGGGGCCACCGGCTTGCGGCGAGGCGGTGTCGCGCAGCCGCCGGGCGAGGTCGGCAGCCGTCACTTCTCCCCGGTAGGACCGGATCAGCGCCGCCGCGGCGGCCACGTGCGCGGCGGCGAACGCGGGGCCCGCGCCGACGACCTGGCCACCGCCGGGTCCCTTGCCCACCACCAGGTTTCCCGGTGCGGCAAGGGCTCCCGGGACCGGCGTGACCTTCCCGTCCGGGCCGAGGGCGGTCACCGCGAGCACTCCGGGGAACGCCGCGGGGTAGTACGGGCCCGGAGGGACGTCGCGTGCCGTGGTGAGGTCCCGTCCGGCCGCCGCGACGACCAGCGCGCCCGCGGCGATCGCCCGGTCGACGGCTTGGCGCAGACCAGGGTCCGCCTCCGTGACGGCCGCGGCGACGCAGATGATCCGCACCCCCGCGGAGACGGCCGCGTCGAGGGCGGTGGCGATGCTCGACGCGGTCGCGACACCGAACTTGTCCGTACCCCGCAGCGCCAGCACCCGCGCGCCGGGCGCGAGCCCGGACATCCCGGACGACGAGGGCGCGGCGATCAGGCTCGCGACGACGGTGCCGTGCCCGACGCAGTCCGTCCCGGCCTCACCGGCCGCGTCGGCGGGCAGCACCGATGTGTCGACGCCGGTGTCCACCACGGCCACGGTCACGCCCGCACCGGTGGAGAGCGACCACAGACGGTCCGCGCCGAGATACGGGAGCTGCCACGGCGCCGACGGGATCTTCTTGCCCGACGGGGCGGTGCACGGCTGCCCGGCCCGCAGCGTCTGCGGGATCTGCGGGAGCTCCGTGTCCTGCGCGGCCGCGAGGCCACCGTTCGCCAGCAGGGTGAGCGTCGCGCACGCCACGGTCAGGTGTCGCCTCATCGTCCCAGTCCAGCACGCGCGGCCGCGGCCGAACACGAAGAAGGACCGGCAGTTTCCCCGCCGAGTGAACCGTGCCGGACCTCCACCGCGTTGTCACCGGTGGAGCCCGCAGAACGACGAGGGGAGCGCTCGTGTCACGGCACGTGCTCACAGTGGACCGCGATCAGGGGTATCGCACCATTTCGGCAGCGCTGCAGGACGCGCGCAACGGCACGGTGATCTCCGTGCTTCCCGGCCGCTACGACGAATCGCTGGTGGTCACGAAGGTGGTCACCATCGCCGCGAGCGACGTGCGCGGCAGTGTGGAGATCGTGGCGCGCAACGGCAGCGCGGTGCAGCTCGCCGCCGAAGCGGTGAAACTCACCGGGCTGGTGCTGCGCGGCCAGCATGAAGAACTGCCCACGGTCGACGTCGCGCGCGGCCAGGCCGCGGTGGAGGACTGCGAGATCATCGGCGCCGCCTGGACCGCGGTGCTGGCCCGCAATTCGGGCTCGCTGGCGATGCGCGGCTGCCGGGTCACCAATCCCGGCGGCGCGGGGATCGTGGTCACCTCGCCCGCGCCCAGCACGATCGAGGACTGCGTCGTCGAACACGTGCAGACCTCCGCCGTGGTGATCGCCGAACGCGGCAACCCGACGGTCCGCGACTGCACCCTGAGGCACGCCAAGGGCAACGGCGTCTGCGCCAACGGACAGGCGCAGGGCACCATCCAGCACTGCGACATCTCCGCCACCGACAGGCCGGGGATCGCGCTCGAAGAGGACAGCGCGACGAAGGTGCTCGACACCACCGTCCGCGACAGCACGAGCGGCGTCTACGTCAGCACCCATTCCTCCCCCGTGCTCGAAGAATGCCGCATCACCAACACCACCGGCGACGGGATCACCGTCGCCGACGGCGCCGATCCCCTGCTGCGCCGCTGCCGCACGGCCAAGACCGGCGGGGCCGGGGTGCGCGTCACCGGCCGGTCTCGTGGCACCTTCGAGGACTGCGAGGTGGCCGACGCGACCGGCGCGGGTATCCACGTCGACGAGGCGAGCGGCCCGTCCTTCCACCGCATGGCCGTCCGCGGCGGCTCGTCGGCGGGCCTGCTGCTCACCGACGGCGCGACGGCCGAGTTCGACCGGCTGGAGGTCCATGACGTCGCGGGCGACGGCGTCCGGGTGGAGGCGGCGGCCAATCCGCTTCTCCGCCGGGCGACGCTGAACGGCTGCCGCGGCAACGGCGTCGAGGTCACCGGCAACGGCCGCGGCCGACTCGAAGACTGCGAGATCCGCGACGCCAAGAAGGCCGGTCTGAGCGTCTCCGAAGGCGGAAGTCCTTACGTCAGCACGCTCCGCGTGTTCCAGCCGGGACAGTCCGGTGTCCTGATCGGACCGGGCGGAGTCGGCTCGCTCCGGGACTGCGAGATCATCGACGCGGGTGAAGACGGAGTGGCGGTGCGCGACGGCGGCGAACTGACACTGTCCCGGTCCACGGTCCGGCGTTCCCGGGGCCACGGCGTGCAGGTGGACGCCGGTGCGCGGGCGAAACTGACGGCCGACGACCTCAGCGGCAACCGCCGTGACGGCGTCCGGATCGAGTCGTCCGACGCGGTGAGCGTGGTGGACTGCACCGCGTCCGACAACACCGGGGGCGGCCTGCGCGTCACCGTGCCCAGCGCCCGGCTGTCGGTGGAAAACCTGACCAGCAACGGCAACGGCGCCCCGGACACCGATGGGAGCACGGCCAGCACGGTCGAGGTCGCCGGGGCCGAAGCGGCGGACGCGGCGCCGCAGAACGTCGAGGACGAGGGAGCGCCGCTCGCGAAACTGGAGGCGCTGGTCGGCCTCAGCGGCGTCAAGCATCAGGTCAAGACCCTGGTGAACCTTAACAAGATGGCCCGCAGGCGCGAACAGGCGGGCATGATCGCGCCGCCGACCAGCAGGCATCTCATCTTCGCCGGGCCACCCGGTACCGGTAAGACGACCGTCGCCCGGCTCTACGGCAGCATCCTCGCCGAGCTCGGCGTGCTGCGCGACGGCCACCTGGTCGAGGTCGCCAGGGCCGATCTGGTCGCCCAGATCGTCGGCGGGACGGCGATCAAGACCACCGAGACCTTCACCAAGGCGCTGGGCGGCGTGCTGTTCATCGACGAGGCGTACACCCTGACGGCGCAGGGCAAGGGCAGCGGACCGGACTTCGGCAAGGAAGCCGTCGACACCCTGGTCAAGCTGATGGAAGACCATCGCGACGAGCTCGTGGTGGTCGCCGCGGGCTACTCGCCGGAGATGACCGCGTTCCTGCAGTCCAACCCCGGTTTGGCGTCCCGGTTCACCAGGACCATCGAGTTCGAGAACTACGCCACCGACGAACTGGTGACGATCGTCGAGCGGATGTGCACAGCCCACCAGTATCAGGTGCCCGAGGACACCAGGAACGCCCTGTCCGTCCACTTCGGACGGATGGAACGCGGTGACGACTTCGGCAACGGGCGCACCGCGCGCAAGGTGTTCGAGGAGATGGTGGACCAGCAGGCGTTCCGCCTCGCGAGCGAACCGGACGCCGACGACCAGAGCCTTTCGCTCCTGCTCCCCGCCGACGTACCCGGGGGCGTGGCGGAGAACGCGGGCCACGGTGACGACGACGCGCTGACGGCGTTGCGGACGCGGCTCGACTCGATGATCGGCCTGGCCGGGGTGAAGGACGCGATCACCGATCTGGTCAACCTGATCGCCACCGCCCGGCAACGGCGCCAGGCCGGCCTGCCGGTCCCCGCGATCAGCAACCACCTGGTGTTCGCCGGCGCGCCCGGTACCGGCAAGACCACCGTGGCGAGGCTCTACGGCGAACTGCTCGCCGCGCTGGGCGTGCTGCGCAAGGGACATCTGGTCGAGGTCGCGCGGGCCGATCTGGTCGGGCGCTACGTCGGGCACACCGCGCACCTGACCAGGGAGGCGTTCGAAAGCGCGCGCGGCGGCGTGCTGTTCATCGACGAGGCGTACGCCCTCACCCCGGAGGGCGCCACGGGCGGCGACTTCGGGCAGGAAGCCGTCGACACCCTGGTCAAGCTGATGGAGGACCACCGGGACGACACGGTGGTGATCGTCGCGGGCTACTCCGCGGAGATGCGGAAGTTCCTCGCCTCGAACACCGGTCTCGCCTCCCGGTTCTCCCGGCACATCGAGTTCGAGAACTACAGCACCGACGATCTGGTGACCATCGTGCACCGGATGGCGCTGACGAACGGCTACGAGTGCGCCCCGGAGACGGTCATCGCGCTGCGGCGGCATTTCGCGGACGTGGACCGCGGCGAAGCGTTCGGCAACGCCCGTTATGCCCGCCAAGTGATGGAGATCATGATGACCCGTCAGGCGGGCAGGCTCAGCACCACGGGTGCGCCCACCGTCGCCGACCTGCGGTTGCTGTCCCCCGCAGACCTCCCCTGACCCCCTTTCGGCGACGCCGCGTCATGGCAGGATGACCGCCATCGGCACGGCGTCGCTGAGAGGGGTTCGACTGCGTGGGTACGACCGCGTTCGGTGACTTCCTGCGCTTCTACCGGCTGCGCGTCCCCCTGACCCAGGAAGAGCTCGCCGAGCGGACCGGGATCAGCGTGCGCAGCATCAGCGACATGGAACGTGGACGCGTCCGCAGCCCTCAGCGGCGCACCGCGGAACTGCTGGTCGAAGGACTCGGACTGGCGGGCAAGGAAGCCGCCGACTTCGGCGATCTGGCCCGCTCCGGGCGCCGGTCGCCGCCCCCGCCGGAAACCGCGGCGCCGGAGAGCGAACCCGAAACCCCCAGGGCTTTCATCGCCGTCCTCCCACCCGATCTCACCGAGCTGACCGGACGAGAGGCCGAACAGCGGATCCTCGACGACATCGCGCAGGCCGCCGAATCCTCGTCCCGGCTGCAGGTCGCGGTGCTCCACGGCCTGCCGGGCGCGGGCAAGACCGCGCTCGCCGTGGACGCCGGGCACCGGCTCGCCCGGCACTTCGGTGACGGCTGCCTGTTCCTCGACCTGCGCGGCATGGATCTCGAACCGCTCGCCCCGGAGCGGGCCGTGCACCGGCTGTTGCGCGGATTCGGCGTGGACGAACGCCAGCTGCCGAACGATCCCGAAGACCAGCTCGCCCTCTACCGTTCCCTGCTGCACGACCGCGACGTGCTGCTCATCCTCGACAACGCCGCCAACGAGGCCCAGGTGCGGCCGTTGCTGGCCACCAGTCCCGGCTCGATGGTGCTGGTGACGAGCCGGAACACGATGGCGGGGCTGGACGCGCGGCACCGGATCTCCCTCGGCTCGCTGTCCGAAGACGAGTCGGTGGAACTGCTCGGTGTGATCGCGGGTCCGCGACGGCTGGCGGGCGAGCCGGACGCGGCGCGGCGGGTGGCGAAGCTCTGCGGCGGTGTGCCGCTCGCGTTGCTCATCGCCGGGAACAGGCTGGCCAGCCGGTTCCAGTGGACGATCGCGCATCTCGCCGACCAGCTGGAGAACGAGCGGCGGCGGCTGTCCGTGCTCACCGCGGGCGACCTCCAGGTCCGCGCCGCCTTCGAACTTTCTTACCGCCACCTGACCCCCGAGGTCGCCAAGGTGTTCCGGCTGCTCGCGCTGGTGCCGGGTTCGGACACCTCCGTCGAACTCGCCGCGGTGGCCTCCGGGCAGCCGGTGGACGAGGTCGAGGCGGCGCTGGAGAAGCTGGCCGAGGCCAGCCTTCTCGGCTTCAGCGGCACGCCCGGCCGGTACACCAGCCATGACCTGCTGCGCGTCTACGCCATGGAACGGCTCGAAACCGCAGAGCGGGCCGAGGACGTGCACGCCGCCGGGGAACGCGTCCGGAAGTGGCTGCTCACGGTGGCGACGAAAGCGGCGCAGTTCTTCGACCACGACCGGCCGGAGGTGACGGTCACCGTCGACGGTCCCGATCCCGTGCGGGACCGGGATTCCGCGGCGCGATGGCTGGCGCGGGAACAGACCCACTGGCGTGGCGCGCTGCGCGCGGCCGTCGGACGGGGTGAGCACCGCCGGGTCCTCGATCTGGCCGAAGCGATGCACTGGTACTCGGATCTGCGCGGGACCGGCGAGCTGTGGCTCGAGGTCTTCCGGGGCGGCGCGGCGGCGGCGCGGGCACTGGGAGACGTCAAATCGGCGGCCGAGCAGCTGAACTACGTGTCCTGGGCGCTCTACGCGCTTTGCGGGGAATCACGGGAAGCACTGGCCGCGCACAAGCTGGCGGTGGCGGCCGCGAGCGAGGCAGGCGACGTCGTGACGGAGGCGTGGTCGCTGTACTACGGATCGGCCATCACCCGGCGGCTCGGCTCGCCCCGCGAGGCCGCGCGGGTCGGCAGGCGGGCGGTGGAGCTGTTCGAGCAGGCAGGCTATCCGAACGGGCACAATCTGGCGCTGTCCCTGCTCGGCAGTATGCTGCACACCCTCGGCGAGTTCGACGAAGCCGTGGCCGTGCAACGGCGGAGCGAGGCCTACTACCGCGGTTCGGCCACCGCGCCGGGCAACGACGAACTGCTGTCCATGGTGCTGACCAGGCTCGCCGACAGCCTGGCGGCGAGCGGCGACGTGGCGACCGCGCTGGAACTGCTCGAAGAGGCCGAGTCGTTGTTCCGCAAACACGACGCGATGTTCGGGGTGGCGCGGACACAGCACCTTCGCGGACGGGTCCTGTCCAGGGCCGGGCGGCTGGAGGAAGCCGAAGAACAGCTGGTGGCCGCCCTCGCCGAGGAGCGCCGCTCCGAAACGAAGATCGAGATCATGGTCGAACTGGCCGACCTCGCCGACTCCGGCGCCAAACCCGAGGAAGCCCGCCGTCACCGGGTGCGCGCCCTCGCCGAATGCGCCAGGTACGAGACTCCCCACGCCAGGAGCCTGGCCCGGAAACTGGCCACCACGCTCGGCGTCGCCGTCTGAGTCACCATCCGGCGGCCGTGACACCGCTGCAGGCCAGCACCTCCGTCATCGCGATCCTCGCGTGGTGCACCCGCGATTTGACCGTGCCGACCGGCACCCCGATGCTCACGGCCGCGCGCTGCCGCGTGCGGTCGTGCCGGTAGACCTGTTCGAGGGCTTCACGCTGCATCGGCGTCAGCTGGGCCAGCCCTTCTTCGACGACGCAGCGTTCTACGACCTCGTCGGCGAAGTCGGTACCGCCCGGCAGCAGATCGAAGTCGTCGTCGCCGAACACCACCGGGCGGGCGTTGTCGCGGCGGGACCAGTCCACGATGAGGTTGCGGGCGACCGTGAACAGCCAGGCGCGGACCGAACCGCCCTTCCCGGCGAGGGTCTCGCTGTTCCGCCAGGCCCGGAACAGGCATTCCTGCACGATGTCCTCCGCCCGGTGCGGGTCGGTGGGCAGCAGGCGGCGGGTGAACCGCAGCAGATGCTCCCGGTGCTCGGTGTGCAAGGACGCGAGGAAGACGTCGCCGTCGGCAGGCGACGGTGCCCGGTCCGCCAGCGCGGTCACCCGGGTGACACGGTTGCTCGCCACGCTGACCTCCCTGTGATCGACGGCTTTTGCTCGGCTCAATTCCACCTTCCGGCCCGCGCGGCGACCATGAGGAAGGACCGGCAGAAGTGACGGCAGGGGGTTCTTCCGGTCGCGCCTGTTCGCTGGTCCGTCGAGCAGCTTTCTCCAGGGAATGCCTTGGTACCAAAGGGTTTCGCTTGATCGGCGTTCCGGCTGGACAGCAAGACCTTTCTGGGCTGCGGTGAAAGCCTGCTGCTGTCAGGCGTCGGTACAGGGGGTCGTGAGTGGCGATTCGTGTTCTAACCCGAAACGCCACTCACGACCAACCCGACCCACGCGTTCCGGCGCTGCCCTGCACACCTGAAGTACGTGATGGCCCCCTTCCTTGCGTCTAGCGCAGTGAAGGGGTCCTTCACGTACTTGGTAAGGGGTGAGGTCACGGGTGTCCCGAAGGCCACCTTCAGGACGCTCAACGTCTCAAAGGTGGCCTTCAGGACACTAAGCACCTCTCGCTCACAGCCCACCCGACCGACCCGTGACCACACGTCGAACGCGGCCGCCAGTCGCGAGCAGACCCAGACACACCCAGATCCAATAGGCACTCCTGGTTCTAACCCGAAACGCCACTCACGACCCTTCACGGACTCTCAGTTGATCTCCTGTGCCGGTCCCGCGAGCCGGGAGATACGGTCGTCGGCATGAATCTGCGAGCCGCGGTGGTGCGGCGGAAACCTGTCGCCGACCTGATCGCCGAAAGTGATCACGGCACGCTGAAGCGCTCCCTCGGCCTCGGGCAGCTGACCATGCTCAGCATCGGCGCGACGCTGGGCAGCGGCATCTTCGTCGTGCTCGGCGAGGCCGTGCCGGTGGCGGGTCCCGCGGTCGTGCTGTCGTTCGTGCTCGCCGGGATCACCGCGCTGTTCTCGGCGCTTTCCTACGCCGAACTCGCCGGCATGATCCCTCTGTCCGGTTCGTCCTATTCCTACGCCTACGCCACCCTCGGCGAGCTGGTCGCCTGGGTCTGCGGCTGGTGCCTGGTGCTCGAATACGGCGTCTCGGTGGCGTCGGTCGCCGTGGGCTGGGGGCAGTACCTCAACGAACTGCTGCGGCTGGCCTTCGGGTTCGCCATCCCGGACGCGTTCAGCCAGCCCCCGGGTTCGGGCGGGATCGTCAACGTCCCGGCCATCGTCGTCGTGCTGCTCGCGATGTTCCTGTTGCTGTCCGGCGCGAAGGAGAGCGCGCGGGCCAACGCGATCATGGTCGTGATCAAGATCGGCACGCTGGTGCTGTTCTGCGCGATCGCGTTCTCCGCCGTGCGGGCGGCGAACTTCACGCCGTTCCTGCCGCTCGGCCTGGCCGGACTGAGCGCCGGGGCCGCCAAACTGTTCTTCTCCTACATCGGCTTCGACGCGGCGTCGACGGCGGGCGAAGAGGCGAAGAACCCGCAGCGTGACCTGCCGCGGGCGATTTTGCTCTCGCTCGCGATCGTCACCGTGCTGTACTGCCTCGTCGCCGTGGCCGCGGTCGGCGCACTGCCGTGGCAGCGGTTCGACGGCCAGGAAGCCGCGCTCTCGCACGTGCTCGGCGCCGTGTCCGGCAACCCGCTGTGGGCCGCGCTGCTCGCGGTCGGCGCGATCGTGGCGATCTCCAGTGTCGTGCTGACCGTCCTCTACGGACAGACGCGCATCCTGTTCTCCATGTCCCGGGACGGACTGGTCCCGGCCGCTCTGTCCAAAGTGGATCCCAGGTCCGGCACGCCGCGGATCAACACGCTGGTGGTCTCCGGCTTCGTCGCGACGCTGGCCGCGTTCATCCCGCTCGGGAAGCTGGCCGACGCCACCAGTATCGGCACCCTTTTCGCCTTCGGGCTGGTGAACGTCGCCGTCGTGCTGCTGCGACGGCGGCAACCGGAGGCGCCGCGCTCGTTCCGCGTGCCGTTCGCCCCGGTCACGCCCATCCTCGGGGTGCTGTGCTGCGGCTACATGATGCTCAGCCTCGACGGCGCGACCTGGATCGTCTTCGGCGGCTGGATGGCGCTGGGCCTGCTCATCTACTTCGGCTACAGCATGCGCAGGTCCCGATTGGCGCGAACATCTTGAGGGGAAGGGCAAACGTGGCGTGCTCGTGCTGTTTCGGTGTCGGTCGCGACACCGTTGTCCTGGGTGACCTTTGCTGGCCGAGCTGAAGGTGCGGACCGTGGTGCCGCGAAAGCCACTTTCGCGACATCACATGTCCCGAAAGTGGCTTTCGCGACACGGCCACTCGGCATCAGACGCGGCGAAGGACGCCATCACCCCATCGCCAACCTCGCCCACGAACACGCCACCTTTGACTTACCTCTACATAAAACCCTTCCGCCATTCGCCGCCATAATTCCTGGGCTGTCCAGCCGCAGTCTGAGCTAGATCATTGAAGTGACGGTGACGCGTAGGGGACACTCCCTCCCGACCCACGGAAAATCCCTACCGTGAACCGAGGTCCTCATGCGTCGAAAATATCCCATCCCCGTGCTGACCGTATGCCTCGCACTGTCCCTCACCTCGATTCCGGCGACCGCCGCGGCCCAAGAAGCCGGTACGGCGGGCGTCCGCGCCCCCTTCTGCTACGAAGAACCCGTACAGCCGAAGGCCGACGTCAGTGACATCAAAGCCGGTTTCCAGTCTTCGAAATGGCTGCAAACGATCCAAGCCGTGTACAAACGACGATGGCCCAGCGGCGAAGGCCTGGCGATCGCTCAAGCGAAGGACAAGTATTTCAGCCAGTTCGTCACCAAAACCAGCTTCAACGGGCTCGCCGAATCCCTGATGGTGGCGATCCACGAAGAGACCCACATGTGGGATCTGGATCCTTCCAGAACCTCTTGGGACGTGTACATGTCCGCGTGGATCAACAATTCCCGCAAGGCGATGAAGGTCCCGCTCCACGGCGGATTCCCCCGGCGCGAAATACTGCCGCTGATCACGGACAAGCTCACCGACTCGATGGACGGCATCTACCTGCGCGACCAGCAGCAAGGGTCGTATCGCATGCAGGGAGTCATGGCGGAACTCAACGCCGGGCTCATGGGACTGCCCGCGGCGACGGTGGTCGCCGAGTACATCCAGGGTGTGGGAGCCAGCAACTCCAGGGACATCGTCGCCACCAACATCCGGTATCTCCTGCTCTATCTGCGCGTCGCCAAAGCCAAATACCCCGATTACTGGGCCAAGGCCAAGGCCCAGCCCGAACTGCGTGAACTGGTACTCGTCGAGTTTCTCCGCGCGGCGTACTGGCTCGATCAATCCGCGCCTTACGCGAGCAAACTCGGCAGCACGGACGTGGACAAGATCGTCGCCAAGAACTACGCCCCGGAAAACCTCGCGATACTCGAGGAATTCACCGGAGCCAAGGTGAACACGAGTTCGCCGAAGAACTGCTCCACCTGACCTAGCCGACGGCTTGCCGGTGACGGGCACCCCCTCAGCCAGGGCGTAAGTCCGTGACCGGCAAGTCGTTCTCGGCGTGCAAACGCGCTGCCACAAGAGAACGGTGGCACGCTTCAGGATCACGCTCGACGCAGAGGAGCGCGGTCACCGAGCGGCCCGGCAACCCGGCCACGAGCGGACCGAGCTCGAACGGGTCGAGGATTTCGCGGGTGTAGCGCTCGGTGTACTCGGGCGCCAGCGCGACACGGTTCCGCTTGCCCACGCCCAGACGGTCGTCCTCGCGGTACTGGAGCCGCCGCAGTTCGGTCGTCGGCGCCAGCTCCTTCACGTGCCGGTAGCCGATGTCCGCCGCGGCGAGCGCACGCTGGAGCCGCACCGAGTTCGCCCACGAGTAGTCGGGACCCCGGACGCCGCGGCGCTGGCGGAGGTCGAGCAGTGACACCACTCCCTCGCCGGTGAGTTTCTCGACGAAGGCGCCGGCCGTGAAGCCGTAGACGCCGATCGTCACGATCCTTCTCACTGTCCGACCTCCGCCTGTCATCCCGCTACGGCAGGAGGAACGGCTGGTCGACGGCCCACAGCCACGACCCGTCCTGCTGACGACGGGCGACCTCGACGGCGAGCTCCCCGGTGGTCAGCGTCGACACCGTGAGTGCCAGGTCGCCGCTCACCAGCGCCGGATGCTGCCTGCCCGGCTCGAGCACCGGCGCGGCCGCGACGAACTGCTCGTACACCTTGCGGATCTCCGCGTGCCCGGTCGCCACGCTGCCCGGCGGAAACGCGAGCACCGCCTCCGGCTCGTACAACGCCACCAGCCCATCGACATCGCCCGCGTTGCCGCGTTCGATGAAGAACCTGCCCAGATCGTTCGGCTCAGTGGCCACAGTCTTGCTTGTCATGCGGATGAGCCTCGCAGCGAATCACGACATCCTGTGTCGTGTATTCCGCTAGGCTTTTCGCATGCGCGCCGACCGGTTGGTCTCGCTGGTGTTGCTGCTGCGCCACCGCGGCCGGTTGTCCGCGGCCACGCTCGCCCGCGAGCTGGAAGTATCCACTCGCACCGTGCTGCGCGACATCGAGGCACTCTCCGCGGCCGGTGTCCCGGTCTACGCCGAACGCGGCAGGCACGGCGGTTTCGCGCTGTTGCCCGGTTTCCAGACAGAACTCACCGGGCTGAACCACGACGAGGCGCTCGCGCTGCTGGTCGCCGGATCACGACGCGGCGCACAGGTGTTCGGCCTCGGTTCGGCGCTCGCTTCCGCCATGCTCAAGGTGGTCGACGCGCTGCCCGAAGGCCAGCGGCACACCGCGGCGGGCGCGGCCCAGCGGTTGCTCATCGACCCGGAGACCGATCTGCTCTCGCGCCGGGTGGCGGGCGAAGAACTTCCCGACACCATCGTGGCCGAGGTCCGGCGCGCGGTGTTCGCCGGGCACAAGCTGCGGATCCGCTACGCGGCGGCGGGCAAGCCGCCCGAGTGGCGCACGGTGGACCCGATCGGCCTGGTCACCGTTCGCGAGCAGGGGTATCTGCTGGCCACGAGATCTGGTGAAGACCGCACGTACCGGCTGTCCCGGCTGGTGGCGGCCGAGGAACTCCCCGAACCCGCGCAACGACCGGAACTGGTCAACCTGGACCGCGCCTGGCAGGAACGCAGCACGCGTTTCCGGACCGGCGGCGATCAGATCGCCGTCCGGCTGAGGGTGCATCCGAGACGGCGGGAGGAGCTGGTAGGCACCGCGCTCGCCGTCCAGTCCGAGGAAACGGACGCGGACGGCTGGCTGCGTATGGAAGTGACCTTCCAGGATTCACGACATGCCGAGTGGGCGCTGTGGCAGCTCGCCACGAACGCGGAAGCCCTGGCCCCGCAGTCGTTGCGCACGTCCCTGCGCGATCGCGCCGCCGCGATCATCACCGGCTACGGAGGGCCTCCCGAGGCGGAGTGACCACCTGTCCGTTTGTGGTGGTCACTCACGCGACCACCACAAACGAACCAGCGGCTTACTTCTTCCGGGGCGAACGCTTGCGCGCGGGCTTGGCCGGCTCGTCCTCGACGAGCTCCGGCTCCGCGGCGTCGAAGGCCTCGTAGATCTCGTTCGGGATCCGGCCACGCTCGGCGATCGAGTAGCCGTTCTCGCCTGCCCAGGCCCGCACGGCCTGGTTGCGCTCGCGGTCGACCGGCTTCTTCACACCGTCGGCGAGACCCGCAACCGTGGTCTGCCCGGCCGCGACCTTGACCCGGCGCCCGCCGACGCGTTTGCCCGCCTCGACGTACTGCGCGAGCTCCCCGCGCAGTGCCTCGGCGTTCGAGTCCGACAGGTCGATCTCGTACGAGACACCATCGAGTGCGAAGGGAACGGTCTGTGTCGCGGTCCCACCATCCAGGTCGTCCACGATCTGGACGACGACTTTCTGAGCCATGAAGAGCCTTTCACCAGGTCAAGCGGTAGATCATCCGCATGAGCGATGCTGGGGAGCGTAACCGGCCTTCACGGGATCGGCGGGCTGACACCCGCCGGTGTCACGAGACGTGACACACCACGCAAGAAAACGGACAACTCACGGGCGGATCAGTCCGCCCGCCAGATCCGGCTGCGGAGATCGGCGCCGCGGATCACCTGGATCCGCCATGGGGTCAGGCGCAGCACGTGCAGCTTCGGATCCGACGGGGCCGTCCAGAAGTTGCCGAGTGGATAACCCGCGCCGCGCGGGCTGGTCCTGCGGTACAGGTCCCACACGTGTTCCTTGACCGGGAGCTCGTTGTCCCAGACTGCGGTCGCGTCCACCGCCACCGAGTTGTTCCCCGGTGCCCAGTAAGAGAAATTGGTGTGCGGGTTGCCCTCGAGATGGGCCGCCTTGACCGGGGTCCGGTAGGTGGCCAGCCAGCCGAGCGGCCGGCCGTCGACCTTCTCCCACACCGGGATGAGGACCCGGGTCCGCGGGCGGTTCTCGGCGTCGACGGTCACCATCGTGGCGTAATTGATCGCTCCGACATAGGTGTCGAACTCGGCTTCCAGTTCGCCGAAGTCGCGGGTCGTCGTGCTCACGCGGCGCTCCGGAAGGACTCGACGGCGCGCGAGAGGCTGGCCGCGCCGTGCCCTTCGGCGATTTGCCGGTCGATCAGTTCCTTGATCGGGAGCAGCGTGCCCGCCGGGACGCCCAGTTCCTGGCTGGCGCGGACGATCGTGGCCAGCCCCGCCTGGTTCATGGCCAAACTGGACTCGCCGCCGGTGTATCCGCCGCCGTCGATCTCCTCGGCGAAAGTGGACAGTGCCGGGAACGAATCCGCCAGCCAGGACAACAGCATCGGCGTCAGCTCGGTGGCACGCACCCCGGCGGCCGAGGCCATCGCCGTGGCGTGCAGGAAACCGCCGATCATGCCGTACATCCCGGCGAGGATGGCGACGTCGTACCCCGAGGCGAGACCGGCGTCCGCGCCGAGGAAAGTGCCCTTCCCCGCCAGCTCCAGCCGGGTCTGCCAACGCCGGTGGACGGCCTCCGAACCGCTGTAGCTGATCGACGATTCGGTGGTGCCGATCGTTTGAGGCACCGCGTAAACGGCTCCGTGGAGATACTCGGCCCCGTGTTCGGCCGCCCACGCGGCCAGCTCGCGCGCGTCCTCCGGCCCGCCGGAGGTGACGTTGACCAGCGCTCGTCCGGCGACAGCGCCGGCCGCATCGGCGAGGACCTGCCGGGCGACGGTGGAATCCAGCAGCGCGACGATCACGAGGTCGCCGTCCGCGATCGCCTCCGCGGCCGTGGCCGCCGACTTCGCCCCGGCCGCGACGAGCGCGTCCGCCTTGTCCGCGCTGCGGTTCCAGACGGTCGTGGGATGGCCGTGGCGAAGGAAGGTCTCGGCCAGCGCACGGCCCAGATTGCCGAGGCCGATGATGGTGACGCGTTCAGGTGTTGTGCTCATGTGCCCAGCCTCGCGACGCCGGCTTTCCGCTACCAGTGACACAGATGACCGGAAGCACCAAATTCGTGCCATAGGATGAGGTCATGAGCGCTGGTTCGGTCGCCCTGGTCGTCCCCGAGGAGATCGGGATCGCCTTCTGGGACCTGTACGAGGTGAGCATCCCCGCCACCGTTTTCGGGATGCCCCAGCCCGATCTGGCCGACCCCTGGTACGACCTGCGGTTGTGCGGAACCGGGGACCGGGCGGTGGAAGCCGCCCCGGGCTTCGCGTTGCGCACCCCGTACCGGCTGGACGACATCGTGGGTGCCGAAACGGTCATCGTGTCGTCGGTACCGGACGACGTACTCAGCGACGGCGCACCGGTCTCGCCCGAGCTGATCTCCGCACTACGCCGCGCCCACGACGCGGGCGCCCGGATGGTTTCCCTGTGCTCCGGCGCCTTCGCGCTCGCCGAGGCCGGACTGCTCGACGGCCGCCGCGCGACCTCGCACTGGATGCACACCGCCCAGCTGGCCGAACGCTTCCCCGAGGTCGAAGTCGACGACTCCGTGCTCTACGTGGACGACGGCGACGTGCTCACCAGCGCCGGGATGACCGCCGGTCTGGACCTGTGCCTGCACCTGGTCCGCCGCGATCTCGGGGCGCATGTGGCGAACCAGCTGGCCCGCCGGATGGTCGTGCCCGCGCACCGGCCGGGCGGGCAGGCCCAGTTCATCGATCTGTCCGTCCCCGCCACCGACGATCAAGGACTGGCGCCGGTTCTCGACTGGGCCCGGGCGAACCTCGACCGGCCGTTCACGATCGAAGATCTCGCACGGCGCGCCATGATGAGCCGCCGGACCTTCTACCGGCGCCTCCAGCAGGCCACCGGTACGACACCGCTCCAATGGCTGCTCTCCCAGCGGCTTTCCCAGGCACAGAGCCTTTTGGAATCGACGGACTTCCCGGTGGAGAAGATCGCGGAACTCAGCGGTCTCGGCACAGCGAACAACCTGCGCCACCATTTCCTCAAGCAGGTCGGGGTCTCGCCGGGCGCCTACCGGAACGCCTTCCCGCGACAGCCCCGATTGACCGCCGCCGGGTGATCACCACGTCCTGAGGTATGCAATGACAAGAGCGGCCGCGTCTCCGGGGTAGTGACCCGACTCGTGGTCAGGCGAAGGGTTGTTCTGGCCCTCGATGTGCCACACGGTTCGGGCTGGTCGTCGGGCGAGGCGAGCCGGTGCACGCCATCGATCTCCAAGAGGTCGTGCAGAGGACCGAACTGGCCGGTGATGTCCGACGCGATCCAGAAAGTGAAATGTTTCCCCGGTGGCACCGTGTCGTCCTCGTACTCGGTGACGCTGACGGCGTGGATTCTGCAGTCGTGCCAGCCCATGACCGGAAAATCCGCGTCGGTCCAGATGGCCTTGGCCAACCGAAGCGCCAGGAGGATGATCTGGCATCGCCCGGCGCTCTCCGGCGACGAACCGCACCCCGCTGCCCGCAGCGCCGCCACAGCCCGTGGTCTTCATCGCGCGGTGCAACAAACAAACACTGGACGAGCGTCGAAAACGACACTAAATCGCCTCACGTACCCCGGACACGAAGAAGCCCAGGCCACCTGGCCTGGGCTTGTGCTCCCCCGCTTGGACTCGAACCAAGAACCCTCCGGTTAACAGCCGAATGCTCTGCCAGTTGAGCTACAGGGGATTGTGCTCCGCACCGGCCGGATCGCTCCGACCGATGAGAGAACTTTAGCCCATGCCCTCCGGGCGCCGCACACCCACCCCCACTTTCGGCGGCGACTCGTCAAGCTCGCGTTTTGAGGGACAATGACAGCCGGAGCAAGATCGAACGGGAGGCGTGGACTCGGATGAAGATGTTCCTGCTGGGTGCGGCCGCGGGCTACGTGTTGGGCGCGAAGGCCGGCCGGGGACGGTACGAGCAGATCGTGCGGACCTACCGCAAGATCGCTGACCACCCCATGGTGCAGGGCGCCGCCGGGGTCGCTCGCGCCAAGGTCGGTGAGACGTTCGGGCGGTCTTCGCAGCGCTAAATCGGACTGAAGGGGCCCTTCGCCGCATGTGACGCGGCGAAGGGCCCCTTCACCGCGTCTGACGAGGGGAAAGGGCCCTTCAGCCCACGACGGCGACCACGAAGACCCGCCGGAACTCGAACCAGGTGGTCCCGTCGGGGCGCGGCGGGTAGGCCTCGTCCAGCTTGCGGGCGATCTGCGCGCGGAAGTGGTCCCAGTCGTCCCCGGGGAGGGCCTCCTTGACCGGCCGCAGCGAGGTGCCCGTGATCCATTCGAGCACGGCGTCCTCGCCGGTCAGGCGCTGCAGATACGTCGTCTTCCAGGCGTCGACGGCGCACCCCGCGTCGGCGAGCAGGTTCCCGTAGCCGAGCGGGCTGTCGACGGCCTCGTTCTCCCTCAGGACGACGTCGGCGAGACGCGGAGCCCACTCCTCGGTCCGCGCGAGGGCGCGGACCAGGGCGTGCGAGGGGGCGTCGAAGTTGCCGGGGACCTGGAACGCGAGCGTCGCCCCGGACGGCAGGCGGTCCACCCAGCGCCGGAGCAGGACGCGGTGCTCGGGGACCCACTGGAGCACCGCGTTCGAGATGACCACGTCGGTGTCCGGTTCGGGCACCCAGTCGTTGACGTCCAGCACCCGCGCGTCGACGCCCCGCGAGCGCGCGGCCTCGACCATTTCGGGGGAACTGTCGCTCGCCTCGATGATCGCGTCCGGCCAGCGTTCCGCCAGGCCTGCGGTCAGATTCCCGGGCCCGCAGCCGAGGTCGGCGACCCGGCGGGGCTTCTCGGCCGGTATCCGCGCGATGAGGTCGTGAAACGGCCTGGCCCGCAGGTCGGCGTAGTCGAGGTACTTGACCGGATCCCACATGGCGCCTCCCAGCGATACAGTACGAGCGTACTGCTAGCCGCGGGGCTTGGCCAGTTTCTCCGCCGCTTCCTCGGCGATCGCCTTGATCACGTCGACGTCGGTGCCCGGATCGGGCCGCACCTGCAGCACCGTGCCGTCCTGGCCGGGGATCTTGCGCTCGACGAACCACGCTCCCCCGGTCCCGAGGTCCTTGCGGTGCCGCTCCCGGACAGAGCCGTCGACACGCTGCCGGATCAGGATCGGGACCTTGCCCGGCCGGGCAAGCTTGAACCGCACAGGGGCCTTGTCGGCCAGCAGTACGGCCTTTCCCGCCGTCTCGGTCTCCTCGGATTCGGTGAGCGTGAGCACGCCGTCGGACCACGCCGCCTTGCCGACCAGATGCCAGCCGACCCGGCGCGGGCCGGGGACCCACAGGCCGAGCGCCGTGACGAGCAGGTACCCGCCGCCCTCGACCGCCGCGCTCCCGACGACGTGCTCGCCGTCGTCCAGCGAACCGTCGAAGTCCGCGGGGACACGGTCACCCAGCAGGTGACGCAGCCAGCCCATGATCAGTCCAATCCGCCGATGGCCTGTTCCTTCAGCGCCTTCCGGTACTGCTCCAGCGCGACGAGGTCGCCGAACAACGCGCGATAGTCGTCCGGTGCCTCGACCGGGGAAAGCCGCTGGAGTTTCGACTTGATCTCGTTGATCTGACGGCCGATCAGGCTTTCCTGCACCGCCGCGAACTGCGCGGAGATGTAGCGCGAGTCGACCTCGCCCTTGGCGCGCAACGGTTCCACCGAAAGCTCGCTGAGCACCCGCCGCACCGTCCCCTGTGGACAGTGCGGGGCGGCCGCGTCGAGCAGGGCGGGCCCGGTCAGCCCGGAACCCGCTCCTCCGGCGGCCAGCAGTGCCTTGTGGACGGCGACGTAAACCGGATGGGTGAACGCTTCCTCGGGGAGCGAGTCGTACTCCGCCCCGGCGAGCATCGGCTGCTGCAGGGCCGCCTTGAGCGCTTCACGCTGCGCGATGAACCGCGGATCGCCGGGAGCGGGCCTCGGCAGGTCCTCCTCCGCGGCGGCCGCGGTGGCCGCCGGGGCGTTCCGGCGGGTGTCGACGGCGGTGGAGCGTTTCGCCGAGGCACCCGCGCTGCCGCGGACCCGGTTCACCACCTGCGCCGCGTCCTGCCAGCCGACCCACCAGGCGAGTTTCGACGCGTAGCCGTCGCGGCTGGCCCGGTCCTTGATGCCCGCGACCATCGGGACGGTCTTCTGCAGCGCCGCGACCTGACCGTCGACGGAGTCGAGGTCGAAGGCCTTGAGCATGCTCTTGATCGCGAACTCGAACAGCGGGATCCGCCGCGCGACCAGGTCGCGCACCGCGGTGTCACCCTTGGCGAGCCGCAGTTCGCAGGGGTCCATGCCGTCGGGGGCGACCGCGATGTAGGTCTGCCCGGCGAAGGTCTGGTCGCCCTCGAAAGCCTTCAACGCCGCCTTCTGGCCCGCTTCGTCACCGTCGAAGGTGAAGATCACTTCGCCGCGGAAGGCGTCGTCGTCCATCATCAGCCGGCGAAGCACCTTCATGTGGTCCTCGCCGAACGCCGTCCCCGACGACGCGACGGCCGTCGGAACCCCGGCGGCGTGCATCGCCATCACGTCGGTGTAGCCCTCGACCACGACGACCTGGTGCCGCTTCGCGATCTCGCGTTTGGCCAGGTCGAGGCCGAACATCACCTGCGACTTCTTGTAGATCGGCGATTCCGCGGTGTTCAGGTACTTCGCCGAGACCCGGTCGTCGTCGTACAGGCGCCGCGCGCCGAACCCGACCACCTCGTTGCCGACGTCGCGGATGGGCCAGAGCAGCCGCCGGTTGAACCGGTCCATCGGCCCGCGCTGCCCTTCCTTGGCCAGTCCGGCCGTGAGCAGTTCCTTGACCTCGAACCCGCGGTTGAGCAGGTGCTTGGTGAGCTTGTCCCAGCCGGCGGGCGCGTACCCGCAACCGAACGTCTGCGCGGCGGCCGCGTCGAAACCCCGTTCGGACAGGAAGTCCCGCGCCGTGCGCGCGTCCGGCGTGAGCAGCTGCTCGGCGTAGAACTCCTGGGCGGCGCGGTGCGCTTCGATCAGCCGGGCGCGGGTGCCGCGATCCCGCTGGACACTTCCGCCGCCGCCTTCGTAGGTCAGCCGGAACCCCGCGCGATCCGCGAGCCGCTCGACGGCTTCCACGAAGGAGATCAGGTCCATCTTCTGGATGAACTTGATCACGTCGCCGCCCTCGCCACAGCCGAAGCAGTGGAAGGTGCCGTGGGTGGGGCGCACGTTGAACGACGGGGTCTTCTCGTTGTGGAACGGGCAGAGGCCCTTCAGGCTGCCGCCGCCGGCGCTGCGGAGGGCCACGTAATCGCCGATGACCTCGTCGATCCGGTTGCGCTCGCGCACCTCCGCGATGTCGCTATCCCGAATCCGTCCTGCCACGCCTCCACTCTAGGCCGTGTCCGGGCAAGGCCGGTCGATGGGCCACCGCGACCGAAACACCTTTGACCTTCCCCTCACTTGCTCTTCCTCCCGGACCGCCGTGCGGCACACTCGGGGAATGAGCACCGCGCTGGACGAACTCGCCGGGAAGTTCGCCACCCTGCGTCCCCACCTGGTGTCGGTCGCCTACCGGCTCACCGGCGCGCTGACCGACGCCGAGGACGCCGTCCAAGAGTCCTGGCTGCGGCTGAGCGGCCTCGACGAGCAACGCCGTTCGGCCATCGAGGACCACAAGGGCTGGCTGACCACCGTCGTCAGCCGGATCTGCCTGGACCGGCTGCGGTCGGCGGTGGTCCGCCGCGAGCGGTACGTGGGCGAATGGCTGCCCGAGCCGGTCCTCGGCCCCCTGGGCACGCCGCCGTCGGAAGACCCGCTGACCATCGCCGTCCGCGACGACGGCATGCGGATGGCGGCGATGGTGGTCCTCGACCGGCTGACCCCGGAGCAGCGCGTCGCGTTCGTGCTGCACGACGCGTTTTCGGTGCCGTTCGGCGAGATCGCCGAGATCCTGGGCTGCACCGCGGAAGCCGCGCGCCAGCACGGTTCCCGCGGCCGCCGGGCGCTCGCCGACGCCGATCCGCCGCCCCGGACGGTGCTGGCCGAGCAGCAGCGGATCATCGAGCGGTTCATGACCGCGATGCTCACCGGCGACATCCAGGCGGTGGCCGAGGTCCTGCACCCGGACGTCGTCCTGGTCGGCGACGGCGGCGGCAAGGCGCGCACGGCGGTGCACACGGTCACCGGGTTCGACAAGGTCACCCGGCTGTTCCAGGGACTCCTGCGGATGTACGACCCGGCAGGGATCGAGCAGGCGAGGCTCGCGCTGGTCAACGGCGACCTCGGGCTCTACATCCCGCCGCAGGCCGCTTCGGCGGGGTACCGGGCGCTGGACGAGCACGTCAACGCGTTCGTCGTCCACGACGGGAAGATCGTCGCGATCTACGACATGGCGAACCCGGACAAGCTCACCACCGCGCGGTCCCGCGCCGGCGGCTGATCAGGGAAGCGGGATCCGGCAGGCGTCGCCCGAGGTGAATCCCTGCGCGGTGATGTCGAGCGCGCTGTTCATCCGGGCACGCATGTTCTCGAGCCCGATCTGGTAGGTCAGCTCGATGACACCCTTGCGGCCGAACTCGCGTTCCAGCCCGGCGACCTGCTCGTCGGTGACGGTCACCGGGCTCGCGGTCATCGCGTCGGCATAGGCGAGAGCGAGCCGTTCCTGCTCGGTGAAGGCGGGCGACTTCGCGTAGTCGTCGATCTTCTTCAGCCGTTCGATGTCGAGCCCCTCGTGCATCTGCAGCATGGTCCCGAAGTCGATGCACCACGCGCAGCCGAGCCGCGTCGCGACCCGGTACACGGCCAGCTCGCGCACGTTCGGCGGCAGTGCCTTGCTGGCCTTCTCGACCAGCATTTCGTGCAGCCCGCTCGCGCGAAGCAGCGCCGGGTGGTGCGCGGAGACCGCCAGCGGCTCGGGCACGGCGCCGAAGCGTTTCCCCGCGAACTTGTAGAACAGCTTCAGCATGAACCCGGCTTCGGTGGTCTTGACGGCGGGAATGCGCGGCATGGTGTCCTCCTTGGTCCGATTTGCGGTCGAAAGGTGGACGAGACGGCCCGCGGGGACGTGACAGTGACGCGCGCCACGATTTAGCCTTTTCGCCGGAACCGCCATTCGATCAACGACGGTACGCTGATGAGTCGGTAATTCCTTGAACACAGCCGGTGCGAGGAGGACCGATGCTCGCCGTCGAAGATCCCGCGACCGGACAGCGGATCACGACAGTCCCGGACGCCGGGCCCGTCGATGTCGACAAAGCGGTACGGGCCGCGGCCGGTGCCTGGCCCGCCTGGCGCGCCACCGACCGGCACGCGGCGCTGGCTTCGTGCGCCGTCGTCGTCGAGGAAGCCGCGGCGGTACTGGCGCCCGTGCTGACCGAGGAGCAGGGAAAACCGCTTCGGGAAGCCAAAGCCGAGTTCGCCAGGGCGGCGGCACGCTTCCGGTACTTCGCCCGGCTGAGGCTCGAACCGCAGGCCGTCGGCGATGGCCCGGTCGCCGCGATCACGCCGTGGAACTTCCCCGTGCAACTGGCCGCCGCGAAGCTGGCGCCCGCGTTCGCCGCGGGGAACACGGTGGTGCTCAAGCCGTCGCCGCGGACCCCGCTCACCACCCTGCACCTCGGCCGGATGCTGGCGGAGGTGCTGCCGCCGGACGTCCTGACCGTGCTCACCGGGCAGGATCCGCTGGGCGAGCGCCTGGTCGCCCACCCCGGGATCCGGAAGGTCGACTTCACCGGCTCCGTCCCCACGGGGAAGCACGTCGCCGCCGCGACCGCGCCCGGTTCGAAACGGCTGGCGCTGGAAGTGGGCGGCAACGATCCCGCGATCGTCCTCCCCGGCACCGACCCCGCCATCATCGCGAAACGGCTGTTCTGGAGCGCGTTCGCCAACTGCGGGCAGATCCGCGTGGCGGTCAAACGGGTCTACGCCGTCGGATCCGCGTACGACGGCGTCGTCGAAGCACTGGCGGCCTTCGCGGAAACGGTCGTCGTCGGCGACGGCCGGACGCCCGGAACGCAGCTCGGCCCGGTGAACAACCGCCCGCGGTACGACCACGTCATCGAACTCACCGAGGAAGCGCGAGCCGACGGAGCACGGCTCGTCACCGGCGGACGGCTCGACGGGCCCGGGTACTTCTTCGCCCCGGCGATCCTCGCCGGGGCGCACGACGGGATGCGGGTGGTGCGCGAGGATCAGTCGGGCCCGGTGCTGCCGATCGTGCGATGCTCCACAGTGGACGAAGCCGTCGGGCTGGCGAACGCCACGCCGTCGGGCTTGTCCGGGTCGGTGTGGGGCCCGGACGAGGAGCGCGCCGCCGGAATCGCGGCGCGGCTCGACTGTGGGACGGTGTGGGTCAACGAGCACGTGACCGATCGCGAGTGCGTCAGGGAGTGATCGTCCGGACGTCCCAGACCCAGACGCCGTCGATGAACTCGGCGGGCTTCCGCAGCAGCAGGTCCACGGTGGCCCGGAGCGCGTCCTGGTGTTCGCGCGGGATCAGCACGAGGACGTCGGCGTTCCAGTACCGCAGGTCTTCCAGTGCCTGCACCCGTTGCGATTCGGTGATCGTCGCGGGCACGCCGGTCTGCTTGATCTGGTCGAAGATGATCGACGTCGGCCGCTGGATGGCGCCGTAGCGGCCGCGTTTGTCGTCCGGGCCGCTCGGCCCGACGAAATAGCCCTCGGGCATCGAATAGCCGAGGCCCGCGTCGATCTGCCAGTGCAGCGGCTCGGATTCGCCGGAACTCGGCAACGGCACGGGCACCACGGTCCCGCCGGGCGCGACGTAGGTCCGCCAGGTGCCGTCGGCGAGGAACCTCGGTGTCGGCGGCCGGTCCTTCACGATCAGTTGCGTCGGCGCGACCGGCAGCAGGACCGCGATCACGACGCCGATCCACACCAGCCGCAACGGGAATCGCCGCTCCCCCGGCACTTCGGGCAGCTTCGACGCGACCGCGTAGACACGCTCGGTCGCCAGGGCCAGCAGGGCGCCGATGAGCGGGATGCAGCCCATCGCGAGCCGGGATTCCAGCAGCGATTCGAACAGCGGCAGTTCCGACAGGAGTTTCCACGGCCCCGGGATACCGGTTTCTTCGTGCACCACGACGAGTTGCACGCCGAGCGAGAGCCAGGCCATCACGAACATCGAGATCGCCAGCGCCCGCGCGAACACCTCACGCCACAGCCAGACGGTGATGACCACCATCAGCACGATCAGCGGCCAGCCGAAGAAGGCGTTCTCCTCGGTCCGGTTCATCGACACGTCCGCTGCGGCCTGCGGCTGCCCGGCGACCGACTGCGTCGCGAACCGGGTGAACGCGGCCGTGTCGTTGCCGACGGCGCCGTGCTCGATCGCCTGATAGCTCTGCGGGCCGAAGAACTGCCACCACAACGGGAACGCGCAAAGCACCAGCGCCACGAGGACGCCGATGCCGACGCCTTTCCCGAGCGGTTTCGCCATCGGCGGGAACTCGCGGTAGTTCGTCGCGAAGTAGGCGATGGCGAAGATCGCGAACGCCATCGCGAAGATCAGCAGCGGCTCTTCGCCGAGGAAGATCTGATACGCCGCCAAGAGGCCGAGGAAGATCCCGTTGCGGACCGGGCGTTCACCGCGGGCGATCTTGAAGACTATCAGCGCGATGAACGGCAGGACGAACCACGCGACGAAGTTCGGGTGCGCGTTGCCGTGCGAGATCATCGGCGGGGCGAATCCGACGAAGGCGCCGCCGATGGCCGCGCCGACCGGGTGAGTGACCAGATGCCGTGAGAAGACCCAGTACCAGGCCGCCGCCGTGCCGGCGAGACCGCCGGTGAGCGCGATCGCCCAGGTGACCGTCGGCCCGAAGGTGAGCGTGATCGGCGAAAGCGGGATGCCGATGCCGAGCATGGCCGTGTTGGCCATCAGGTTCACGCCGAGCGGATGGTTCTGGAAGTGCGACGAGAGCGGGTTCCTCAGGTGCAGCACGTTGTCCGCGGTGACGGAGAAGAACCACTCCCACAGGTTCTGGTCCGAAGCGCTGTTCCAGAGGTAGCCCTCTTTGAGATCGAGCCAAAGCCCGTTGTAGAGCAGGAAAGCGAACAGCACGAAGCTGCCCATGATGGCGGCGTCGACGGCGGCGAACCGGCGAGGTCTCGTGGGAGTCTCTTCGGCCTCCACGGCCGCCGCCTCAGCCTGGAAAAGACTCACTGACCATCCTCACGGCTCGACTACGCGGGCGAGAAAGTAGATCACACCCGTCGAGGCATGCCTCACGAGCAGAAGGAAGGGACGATCGACGGCGACCTCGAGAGGTTCGTCGACCATGATCGACGTAAGCCGCATCAGCACCGCCGTCGCGGCGGCGCCTTCGAGGCCCTGTTCGTCGATGCGGAGCACGGACTGGTGGACGACCTCCGACACTTCGAGCCGGTCGTCGTCGGCGAGCCCGGTGAGATCGGCGCGGGCGGTGAACATCGTCCGGACGCCGAGTTCCTGCAGCTTCTCCGTCAGCGGGCTGTCGACGTCGAGGTCGAGTTTCGGCAACGACAGGGCGAGCGTCTTGGACCGCGTGTTCTCCAGCAGCCGCGCCAGCTTGCCCGCGTCGAGTTCGGCGTCGTCGAGATCGCCGTCCGGCAGCAGGATGGTCGCCTCCACCCCGCCCTCGGCGCCGAGGCGGACGACCTGCCAGCCGTCCTCGTGGGTGTGGTCGAGCTGTTTTTCGAGCCACATCGTCGGCACCGTACGGGTGCCGGACGGCGCGTGGAAGTCCGCGGGCGCGGTGTTGTCACGCGAGAACGGATTGGTCCAAGCGGTTTTGAGATACAGCGCGTTGACGATCGCGGCGACGGTGTCCGGCGCGACGGTCCCCGGCTTCAGCAGTTCGGGGATCAGCTCGCGGGTGGCCTCGGCGACGTCGGCGTTGATCAGCCGCCGCGCGGCTTCCGGATCGTCGCCGAACGGGGCGCTCGCCACCTTGCCGCCCGGCCAGGCGGCCAGTTCGGCACGGAAAGAGTCCTCGATCGGGAGTCCGTCCCAGGCCCAGAGCGTGTTCGCGACCGCGAGTTCGGGGCCGTCGTCGAGCAGCGACGAGGCCTTGCCCAGCAGGTCGGCGAGCTCGTCCGGGTCGCCGAGCAGCGCGATCAGTTCTTCTCTGGTCTTCCCCTTGGCGGCCTGCGTCACCAGGCCGAGCGCGCTCGCGATCGAGTACGGCGAGAAGCACGCGTTCTCCGCGCGGCTCGCCAGTACCCGATAGAGGTCCAGACCAAACCGGAGGTGGCTTTCGACAGCGCCCATGCCGCAGACCGTACCGTGCACGGGCCTGTCCGTCTCCTGTCCGAAAGTTCCTATTCCCTCAACCGTGGCGGCCCGTGTGCCACGCGTGCCACGCGTAGGCCTGCGCGTCCGTGAGCGAGGCCACCTGGTCGACGACCACCCGCAGGCGGGCCGCGTCGTCCGCGGCGGCCTCCCACGCGGGCAGGAACAGGCCGTCCAGCGCGTCCGGGGCGCGGCGGCACAGCGCGTCGACCAGTTCGGCGAGCGTCTGGCGCTGGCCGTCCTGCATCGCGAGGCGCCGCCTGTCGCTCATCACGTACCTCAGCGCGAGCGCCTTGAACAACGCGACCTCGGCCGCGACCTGCTCCGGGATGACCAGTTGCGCGGCATAGCGGCGCAACGGCCCCTCGCCGTACACCTTGCGCGTCGCGCCGACGACCGCCGTCGCGAACCGGCCGACCAGTTCGCTCGTCAGCCGCTTCAGCGCGACCTGTGCCTTCAGTGATCCGTCGAGGCCCGGCTCGGTGAGCTCCGCGACCACGGGCAGGTCGAGCAGTTCCTTCGCCGCACCCTCCAAAGTGGACTGCGACTGGTGCGAGAACCGGCGCGCCGCCTCGGCCACCGCCGCGCGTTCCTCGGCGTCGGCCAGTACCCGCAACGAAATCCGGCCTGCCAGCACGCCGTCCTCGACGTCGTGCACGGAGTACGCGACATCGTCGGACCAGTCCATGATCTGCGCTTCCAGACAGGTCCGGCGGTCCGGCACGCCCTCGCGAACCCATGCGAAGACCTCGGCGTCGTCGGCGTAGACGCCGTACTTCGGATTGCCCTCTTCACGCTGCCACGGGTACTTCGTCGACGCGTCGAGGCAGGCGCGGGTGAGGTTCAGCCCGCCGACCGCCCCGCCTTCGAGCAGGACCTTGGGCTCCAGCCTGGTCAGGATCCGCAACGTCTGCGCGTTGCCTTCGAAGCCGCCGCACGGCTGCGAGACCTCGTTCAGCGCGCGCTCGCCGTTGTGCCCGAACGGCGGGTGCCCGATGTCGTGCGCGAGCCCGGCGGTGTCCACCAGATCCGGGTCCGCGCCCAGTTCGTCCGCGATCCCCCTGCCGATCTGCGCGACCTCCAGCGAATGCGTCAGCCGGGTGCGCGGCACCCCGCTGACCTCGGCACCTTCACCGGGGCCGACCACCTGGGTCTTGCCTGCCAGCCGCCGCAGGGCCGCCGAGTGCAGCACCCGCGCGCGATCACGGGCGAAGGCGCTCCGCCCGTCCTCGGCGCCCTCCAGCGCCGCGCCCTTGGGCCGCTCGGGCAGCAGGCGCGCCCTGTCGGCCTCGGTGTAGGTGTCACTCACCCGTCCAGCTTAGGCGTGATCACCGACACTTATCGCCGCGTCAGACCTCGCCGGTACCGAACAGAGTGTCCGCCGGGGACTTCGTGAGGCGGTAATAGAGGAGCGCACCCGTCTCGCGGACGATGTAGCGCGCCTGCGTCTCGCGGGTCTGCACCACCGGGCCGCGATGGGTGGGCGAGGTCCAGGTCTCCAGGCCGACGTCGTCGGCCATGATCCGGGCGCGGAAGGAGTGCCACGGGTCGCTGACCAGCACCGCGGTCTTCCAGCCCCGCTTCTGCACCTGCTCGGCGACGGCGCGCAGGCTGCGCAGGGTGTCGCTGCCCTCACCGACCGGCAGCGTCGCGGAGACGGGCACGCCACGTTTGCGCAGCCACTGCGCGCCGGCCTGTGCCTCGGTGTAGTTGTCGTCGGCCTTCTTGCCGCCCGCGGTGACGATCGTCTTGGCGACGCCCTGGTCGTACAGCGTCTTCGCCTTGGCCAGCCGGGACTCGAAGATCCCCGACGGCCTGCCGTTGTACTGGGCCGCGCCGAGCACCACGATGACGTCGGCCTGATCGCGCACGTCCTCCCGCGCGACCTGCCAGACCCGGAACGCGGTCCCGCCGATGACCGCGACGACGATCAGCAGGAACCCCGCCACGGTCCGGCGCACCCAGTTCGCGCGAGTGGGCTTGGTCCGTTCGGCGGTACTCACGGGGGTGATTCTCGCAGAGCGGCGAGACGATCTCAGAGCCAGCCGTGCTCTTCCGCGAGACGCACCGCTTCGGCCCTCGTCCTCGCCCCGGTCTTGCCCATCGCGGCCGAAAGATGGTTGCGCACGGTGCCTTCGGAAAGGTGCAGCGCCCGGGCGATGTCGGCCACCGTGCTGCCGTCCTCGGCCGCTTTGAGGACGTCGCGCTCGCGTCCGGTGAGCGGGCTCGCGCCGGTGGCGAGCGACTCGGCGGCGAGCGCCGGATCGACCACTTTGAGTCCACTGTGGACCCTGCGGACGGCGTCGACGAGCTGCTCCGGCGGGGCGTCCTTGACCACGAATCCCGCGGCGCCCGCCGCCATCGCCCGCGCGAGGTAACCGGGTCTGCCGAAGGTGGTGCAGATGATGATCCGGCACGACGGCAGCGCGCCGTGCAGCTCGGAGGCGGCTTCGAGGCCGTCCTTTCCCGGCATCTGGACGTCGAGCAGCGCGACGTCCGGCGTCGTTTCCTTCGCCTTGGCGAGCACTTCGTCCCCCGAGCCGATCTGTGCGACCACCTCGATGTCGGATTCGAGACCGAGGACGGTGGCCAGTGCCCCTCGCACCATGGCCTGGTCGTCGGCGAGCAGGACCCGGATCACGCGCAGCCTCCAGCGGGTTCGGTGAGCGGCGCACGCGCACCGCTCCGCACGGCGGATTCCGGTACCTCCGCGCGGACGAGCCATCCTCCCGCAGAAGGCGCTGTCGCGGTCAAGGTCCCACCGACCGCGGCCAGCCTTTCGGTGAGCCCGCGCAGGCCGTTCCCCGCCGTCACCTCGCCGCCGTCGCCGTCGTCCTCGACTTCCAGCCAAGTCTTGCCGAAGCGGACCTTCACCCGCTTCGCCCCGGAATGCCGGAGCACGTTGGTGACCGCCTCCCGCAGCACGTAGCCGAAGGTCCGCTGCAGGGCGGGATCGACGTTGTCCACCGCGTGCGGCAGATCCGCGTCGATCTCGGCCGCCCTCAACGCCGCCCGCGCCCCGGCGATCTCCGCCGACAGCGACACCTCGCGATACTCGGAGACCGTGGCGCGGATGTCCGAGAGCGCGCTGCGGGTCAGGCTCTCGACCTCGCTGATCTCCTGCAGCGCGCGGCTGTCGTCCTTGCCGCTCTCCATGATCCGGCGGGCGAGCCCGGCCTTGACCGTGATGGTGGTGAGGCTGTGGCCGAGGATGTCGTGCAGGTCCCGGGCCAGGCGCTCCCGTTCGCCCGCCACCGCGAGTGTCGCGATCTCCCGGTTCGCCGCCTCCAGCTTCCGCACCGCGCGGACCAGGTTCGCCATGAAGAACATCGCCGCGGTGATCGAGGTGACCGCCACCAGATCGCCGAAGTCGTCCTTCCCGATGGCCAGGTGGACGCCCAGCACCACCAGCAGGGCGCCACCGTCCAGGATCACCGCCCACGCCGGCGGCAAGGTGAAGGACAGCACCGCCGTCGCGTAGATCAGGATGTACGGGTTGTTGTCGTGCAGGAAGACCAGGACCAGGCCGATGAGCAGCATCAGCACCGAGAAGGTGTAGGTGGTCTTCCGCAGGGAAGGCCGCAGGCTGAGCGGGAACAGCACGTAGCAGGCGCCGTACACGAGCAGGAGAGCGATGATCACCAGCTCTTTCCCGGTCGCCCCGTCGGTGCACAGCTCGACCGCGGCCGGGACGAAACTCGGCAGGATGAAGGCGATGCCGAGGATCGCCCACCGCCCCGGCCGGGGCCCCCTCCCGGTCCTCGGCGGCATGTCCGACCACCAGTTCTCGCGGTTGTTCAAGCCCGTCTTCACCCTGCCCGGGTAGTCGCTCACCGATTCACCCTTTTCTCAGACCCGCGCACTGTCCTTACGGTAACGCCTGATCACCAGCGCCCCGAGGACCAAGGTCCACGCCGCCAGCACACCGAGCGCCGCCGTGGGGCTCACCGTGAGATGGTCGGTGACGACCGGGCGGACCAGCTGGATCAGCCAGTAGGTGGGCGTCACCTGGGCGAGGTCGGCCATCCAGGACGGCATCCCGTCGATCGGGATCCACAGTCCGCCGAGGAACCCCATGCCCATCATCACGATCATGTTCATCGGCTGCATCGACTCCGGCGTGCCGAACTGGCCGAGCAGCAGCCCGAGCAGGACCAGCGGGATCGCGCCGAGCCAGATGCCCAGCACCAGCCGCAGCCAGCCGCCGGCGTCGAGGTGGACGCCCTGGACCAGGACGCCGACCAGCGGAACGAGAAGCAAGGACGGAAGCGCGACGAGCATCGCCGACAGCGCCTTGCCGCCGAGGTAGCCGGTGCCGGTCAGCGGGGTCAGCCGCAGCTGGCGCTGCCAGCCCGTGGACCGCTCGATGGCCAGTTTCGCACCGCTCGTCATCGCGGCGGAGAAGGTGCCGAAGGCCATCATGTTGACCATGATCACCCCGGAGATGTTCACGTCGGCGGAGCCGAAGACGTTGGCCTGCAACAGGAACATCAGCACCGGGAAGGCGACGGCGAAGAGCACGAACCGCGTCGACCGGAAGGTGCGGACGATCTCGGTCTTGAGAAAGGTCGGGTTCATCGGACGGGTTCCTCGGTCTTGTCGGTCGAGTCGGTCGAGTCGGTCGTCAGGGAAAGGAAGGCGCCTTCGAGGCCGATGGCGCTGATCTCGATGTCGTGCGCTTCGGGCACGCGGGTCAGCAGCGCCCGCAGCGTCGCGTCGGAATCGGAAGTGGAGATGGCGGCGCGGCCACCGCGGAGCTCGAAACCGGTGATCGCGGGGAGCCCCGCGATCACCGGCTCCGCTGCCGCGGGGACCACCGCGCGGACCGTGCGTCCCCCTGCCAGCGCACGGACCTGCGCGACCGAACCGTCCGCGACGACCCGTCCCGACCGCATCAGCACGACACGGTCGGCGAACTCTTCGGCCTCTTCGAGATAATGGGTCGCGAACAGGACCGTGCGACCGGAGTTCGTGTACTCGTACATGGACTTCCAGAACTCGCGGCGCGTGCCGACGTCCATCGCGGCGGTCGGCTCGTCGAGGATCAGCAGGTCGGGATCGCTGACCAGCGCGACCGCGAACCGCACGCGCTGCTTCTGCCCACCGGAAAGCCTGGTGGACCGCCGGTTCGCGATATCCTCGATCCCGGCACGGCGCAACGCCTCGCGCACGGGCATCGGCTTGCGGTGCAACGCGGCGACCATGCCGACGGTCTCGGCGACCGTCAGATCCTCGACGAGCGCGCCGCCCTGCAGCATCGCGCCGATCATCCCGTCGCCGACCGCGTCACCCGGCTCGCGCCCGAAGACGCTCACGGTGCCGCTGTCGGGCACGGTGAGGCCCAGGATCATGTCGACCGTGGTGGACTTGCCCGCGCCGTTGGGGCCGAGGAGCGCGACCACCTCGCCCGGCGCGATCGTGAGGTCCACGCCGTCGACGGCGTGGACGTCGCCATAGTGCTTACGCAGGCCGGAAAGCCGTACCGCCGCCCCCGCGGTGATGTCTTGTTCTCGCATGCCTAGAGCTTGTCGCGCTCAGGCGTTCCGTCCGTGGGCCGCGCGTCACGACCTGGGGGTGACAGTTGTCAGGGGTGGCGCGCTGTGTGCGCCGTCCAGGGACGCTAGGAAAGGCCCGTTACTTGCAAATTTTGCAAGTAACGGGCCTTTCCTGGCGTTTGGTCGCGCGAGGTGCGGCGGCGGCGCGTGAAGGCCCCCTTCCCTCGGCTGAGCCGAGGGAAGGGGGCCTTCACGTACTTCAGGCGGCAAGGGTGCCGGAGTGTGGTGGGTCGGGTTGGTCGTGAGTGGCGTTTCGGGTTCTAGCCAAGGGCGCCTGAGGTACCTACTGGATTCTCCGTGCGGGTGTTCGCAAGTTCGCGATGCCCAGCGGACGTGTCGCGAAAGTGGCTTTCGCGACACTCGGGCTGGCCGGCGCGGCCCCGCGGTACATGAAGGCCCCCTTCCTTGCGCCTAAGTACAGGAAGGGGGCCTTCATGTACTCGGGGAAGGTGTGAAGGTCGCGTTTCCTCGGCTGAGCCGAAAGAAGGGGCCCTTCACGCGCCGCCGCCCGTAACTTCTGGGGCGGCGGTGTCGCTGAGGCTGCGGAGAGCGATCGCGTAGTCCAACTCCAGCCACAAGCAGTAGATACCTACGACCCTTTGGCTCTAACCCGAATCGCCTCACGACCATCCCAGACGTCAGGAAAGGGGCTTTCAGGACGAAAAACGTCCTGAAAGCCCCTTTCCTGACACTTACACGACCAACCCCGGGCCGTCAGCAGCCGATCAGCCGGGCCGCCAGGTAGGACTCGAGCTTGTCGATCGCGACCCGCTCCTGCGCCATGGTGTCGCGCTCCCGCACGGTCACCGCGAGGTCGTCGAGCGTGTCGAAGTCGACGGTGACGCAGAACGGCGTCCCGATCTCTTCCTGGCGCCGGTAGCGCTTGCCGATCGAGCCGGCGTCGTCGAAGTCGGCGTTCCAGTGCTTGCGCAGCATCGCCGCGACGTCGCGCGCCTTGGGCGTGAGATCGGCGTTGCGGGACAACGGAAGCACGGCGACCTTGTAGGGCGCGAGCCGGTAGTCCAGCTTCAGCACGGCGCGCTTGTCGACGCCGCCCTTGGCGTTGGGGACCTCGTCCTCGTGGTACGCGTCGACCAGGAAAGCCATCATCGAACGGCCGACACCGGCCGCGGGTTCGATGACGAACGGGCGGAACCGCTGCTTCGAAGCCTGGTCGAAGAACGACAGGTCGACACCGGAGTGGTTCGAGTGCGTCGTCAGGTCGTAGTCGGTGCGGTTCGCGATGCCCTCGAGCTCGCCCCACTCCTGGCCCGCGTTGAACGCGAACCGGTACTCGATGTCGACGGTGCGCTTCGAGTAGTGGGAGAGCTTTTCCTTCGGGTGCTCGTAAAGGCGCAGGTTCTCCGGCTTGATGCCGAGGTCCTTGTACCAGTCGGTGCGCGCGTCGATCCAGTACTGGTGCCAGGTCTCGTCCTCACCCGGCTCGACGAAGAACTCCATCTCCATCTGCTCGAACTCACGCGTGCGGAAGATGAAGTTGCCCGGGGTGATCTCGTTCCGGAACGACTTGCCGATCTGGCCGATGCCGAACGGCGGCTTCTTCCGCGCGGTGGTCTGCACGTTGAGGAAGTTGATGAAGATGCCCTGCGCGGTCTCCGGACGGAGGTAGTGCACGCCCTCCTCGGACTCGACCGGGCCGAGGTAGGTCTTCAGCATCATGTTGAAGTCACGCGGCGCGGTGTACTCGCCCCGGTTTCCGCAGTTCGGGCACGGGACCTCGGACAGGTCGTCCTCGGTCACCTCCTTGCCCGTACGCGCGGAGAAGTCCTCCGCCAGCTGGTCGGCGCGGAAACGCTTGTGACAGGAGAGACATTCGATCAGCGGGTCGGTGAAGACGTCGAGGTGACCCGACGCGCTCCAGACCTGGCGGGGCAGGATCACCGAGGAGTCGAGGCCGACGACGTCGTCCCGGCTCTGCACGACGGTCTTCCACCACTGGCGCTTGATGTTGTCCTTGAGTTCGACCCCGAGCGGACCGTAGTCCCACGCCGACTTGGTACCGCCGTAGATCTCTCCACACGGGAAAACGAAGCCTCGACGCTTACACAGGCTGACGACGGTCTCAATGGTGTTCGCGGGCACTCCACGCTCCGAAGCATGCGGGGACGGTTAGGACTTGGAACGACAAGACTAACCGCAGGACCCCGCACGACCTCCGGCGAGGTTGGAACGGCTCAGGGCCGGCTGACCAACGAGGCGGTGACGATGCGGTTGTCCTCGTAGCCGTCGGTCCCGCCGACGTACTCGCCACCGCACGTGACCAGCACCAGCCGGTGCGGACCGTCCGGCCCGAACAACTTCTCCGACTGCTCGGCCAGCTTCGTCTTGTGCACGGTGACGACCTCGCCGATCTTGTAGACCCACTTGCCGCCGTCGGTGTCGACGACGTTGACCTCTTGCCCGGTCTTGAGCCGCCACAGTTCGTCGAACGGGCCCTTCTTGCCCTTCCAGTTCACGTGCCCGGAAAGCAGGGACGCGCCCTGCTCGGCCCCCAGTTTCGAGCCCCACCAGGTGGCTTCGTCGAGACCCTCGGGGATGGGGAGGGTCCCGTCTGCGGTCAGTTCCTTGCGGATCAGTTTCGCCGTGCCGCCACCGGGCAGTTTGACCGTTCCGGGTGCCTGTCCCGTATCCGCGGCGACCTCGGCCGTCTGCACCGCCGACGTGTTCGCCTGGTCCTGGGCCGCCGCGACGACCGGATCACTCTTTCCAGTGAACCCGAGCCCAGTGAACACGAGCACCGCGATCACGGCCGCCACCACGAAAACCGCGGCGCCGGCGAGGATCCATCGCAGGCCGGGGCGTTTCTTCGGCTGCTCCTCGCCCGCCGCGCCGTCGTCGAACTGTCCCACCATCGGGTATTACTCCTTGCTCGCGTCAAGCCGCCGGAGCGGCCGGTATCGCTAGACACGCGACGCGAGCCGACGCGGGTTGCATCGACTTCAGGCGGGCGGCCCGGAAACGGGGGTCGCGACGATGACCCGGTTGTCCCGGTAGCCGTCGGTCCCGCCGAGGTAGTCGCCGCCGCAGGTGACCAGCACCAGCCGGTGCGGCCCGCTCTGGGCGAATAGTTTCGCCGCCTGCGCGGGCAGATCGTTCTTGTGCACCGTGACGACTTCGCGCACGCGATAGACCCAGATCCCACCAGCCGCGTCGCTGACGGCCACTTCCTGGCCTTCCCGCATCCGCCACAGCTCGTCGAACGGGCCTTTGGCGCCGCTCCAGTTGACGTGCCCGGAGATCAGCGCCGTACCGGCTTCGGCGCCGAGCCGGGCGCCCCACCACGCCGCGTCGCCGAGACCGCGCGGGATCGGGAGGACGCCGTCGGCGTTGACCTCGGAGCGGACGAGCTTCGCCGAGCCGCCTTCGGGCAGGCGGATGGTGCCGGGCCGCTGCCCGCGTTTCGAGGTGTCGGCGGGCAGCACCAAGGGGGCGCCGTCTTCCCCTGGCATGACCGCGGGTTCCGCGACCGGGACCGCCGGTTCCGGCGGGATCCAGGTCAGCACGACGACGCCCGCCGAAATGGCGAGCGCGGAGACGACAGCGGAGAGCCCCGCCAGCCAGGTCCGCACGGGACCCGCTACTTCTCCCGCGCCGGGACGGGCTTGCGACGGCGGTGGAGCAGCATGGCCGCGGCGCCGATCAGGATGCCGCCGCCCAGCAGCCCGAGCCCGACCACGGTCCGCGTCGAGCCGTCGGCCTGCGGCGGGATACCGCCCGCGGGCACCGTCCCCGGCACCGCGGGCTGTTCGGGGGCCGCGCCCGGCCCGGTGCCACCGGCGGGCTTCGCCACGAAGTTCTTCGGGATCGCGCAGCTCACGCCGCCGAGGACGATCGACGTACGGGCCTCGCGCAGGTCCTTGCCCGCCGCGTCACGCACGTGCGTGACGATGTCCAGTTTCCAGCCCGCCACCGCGGTCACGTCGCCGTCGCGCCAGCCGCTCTGCCGGATGAGCTGGTCGAAGGCGGTCACCCGGGACACGGTCAGGTCGGAGGTCGTCTTGTCCTTGCTGAGGTTCTCGTTCTTGACGAACGACGGCGGCCCGAGCTTGAGTCCCTTGACGTCGACACCCGAAGCGCCGGACTGCTTCAGCACACCGACTTCGTTCCGTACCCAGATTTTGCCCACACTGGTCGACGACGTCGTTTTGCCCGGCGCGGCGCAGTTGACCGCGCTCTTCGCGCCTTCGAGCACCAGCACCGTGTTCTCGGCGGGAGTCGCGCCACCGTGCCCGTTGTCGATCAGCGCGTAGTTGCTCTCCGCGCTCGCGGTCGGGACGGTGGTCTGCTGCAAGGCGGCGAGGACGTTGTGGTCGCGGCTGGCGATACCGGCCGGGTACGGGCTCTGCGCGCCGTAGCGGCCCAGGTTGATGTCCCATTTGTCGCCGAAGGTGTTCCGCTCTCCATCGTCACGGGGGACGACGGTGCGGTCCGGGGAGAGTTTCGACTGTCCGGGCGACAGCGGCGAGCGCTGGGTCTCGGTGATCAGCGATCCCGGGTTCCCGATGCGCACTGACGCCACGTTCGCGAACGACACGGGGCCGGTCTTCTCATCGACGGCCTGCGTCGTCTGTGCCGAGGCCGGCCCCGGAACCGACGCCAAGGCGACGGCCGCCGTCGCGGCGGCCAGCTTCGTCACGAAACGAGTCATGTCTCCCCACTGCCTCCTCTGACCCTCGCGACAACCTTGCACCGTTAGCGACCACATGCGAAGTGGAATGGTCATTTCTTCGCGAAGTCACCCGAACGGAGCAGTAACGACGCCGCCAAGTGGTCCTCCGCTCGGCGAACAGACCACGCGGGACGGGAACACTAAGATGGGCTGGACTGTTACTGGCAATGACTTCGGAAATCATGATGAACTTGGAGGCGGCCATGGCTACGGTGACCCCGGACTCTGCCGCCCCGGGCTTCACGGAAGACCCCGGCCCGCATTCGACGGCCCGTCCCCCCGCCGAGCCCGCGGCGTCGGCCTCGGCCGCCGCCCTCGCGGACGCCGGCGACCTGCTCAGGGCGCTCGCCGCGCCCGTGCGCATCGCCATCGTCCTGCAGCTGCGTAACGCGGACAGGTGCGTACACGAACTTGTGGACACGCTCGATGTCGCGCAGCCGCTGATCAGCCAGCACCTCCGGGTGCTCAAGACGGCGGGCGTAGTACAGGGTGAGCGACGCGGCCGTGAGGTGGTGTACCGACTGGTCGACGATCACCTTGCGCATATCGTGGTGGACGCCGTAGCCCACGTTCAGGAGGGGAAGTGAGCATGAGTCCCACGACGGCCAACAGTTCCGCGCCGGTACCGGGACGCCGGTCGACGAAACAGCGGGCCGCCGTGGTCGAGCTGCTCAAGGCGATCGACGACTTCCGTTCCGCCCAGGAACTGCACGACGAGCTGCGCAAACGCGGCGACGGTATCGGGCTCACCACGGTGTACCGGACCCTGCAGTCACTGTCGGAGGCCGGCGAGATCGACGTCCTGCGCACCGACACCGGCGAGGCCATCTACCGGCGCTGCTCGTCGCACCACCACCATCACCTGGTGTGCCGTCTCTGCGGCAGCACCGTCGAGGTGGAGGGCCCCGCGGTCGAACGCTGGGCCGAGAAGATCGCCTCGGAGCACGGCTTCTCCGACATCAGCCACACCGTGGAGATCGTCGGGACCTGCTCGAATCACTGACGCGCCCGTGCAATGAAGGGGACTTTCATTGCAAATTTTGCAATGAAAGTCCCCCTTCATTGCACGCTGGCGCATCGGGTCAGTACTCGTAAGGGTCCTTCGGCGCCGGAACCTGCCGCACCGAAGTGAGCGTCAGGTCCGGCATGTAGCTGTTCTCCCGCACGGCCGTCCCCGGGACGGCGACGCCGGTCACCTCCAGCCAGGTGTCGTTGCCGAACGCCGAAACGCCGTCGCCCACCAGCCGCACGGTGATCGGGAAGGCGTCGGCCGCGCAGCAGCCGATCACCAGCCTGGCCAGCATCGTGTTGCCTTCGTTGTGCACGACGAACCCGGACAGCCGCACCGTGCGCCCGTTCAGGGACCCGCTCTTGTCCCAGCCCGCGCGGCTGACGAACTCGTTGACCTCCAGCGGCACCACGTCGCCAGCGGGCAGGGGCGGGAAGGCGGCCGCGTTGCTCGCCGACGCGCTCTGCGGCGCTCTGGCCTCGGTCCTGGTCACCGAGTCGGCACCCAGCGCGGGCGGCGCGACCAGGAAGACGGCCAGCACCGGCACCATCAGCAACCAGGCCGAACGCGTGTTGTGGTCGTGCGCGTGGACGTCCCCCGAGACAGCGGCGGCGGCCCGGGCGGCCAGCAGGTCGCGGACGATCGCGACCGCGCCCAGCGCGACCATCACCGCGCCGCCCGCGATGATCCACGGCTGCTGCGCGGGTTTGACGTAGCGCAGGTAGTCGCCGTTGACGGTGATCTTGAGCAGCGCCCCGCCGAGCAGGATCAGCAGGATGTTCTGGGTCTCGCGTTTCACACGCCACCTCCGAGGATGAGCACGCCCGAGACCACGGCGCAGGACAGCGCGACGACGAACGTCACCGGCGCGAACCGCAGCGCGAAGGATTTGCCGAAGGTGCCGGTCTGCAGGGCGAACAGTTTCACGTCGATCGCGGGCCCGACCACCAGGAAGACCAGTTTCGGCAGCAGCGGCATCGCGGTCAGCGACGCGGCGACGAAGGCGTCGGCCTCACTGCACAGGGCCAGGACGACGGCGAGCACGGCCATCACCAGCACCCCGAGCACGATCTGCTCCCCCAGCACGCCGAACCACTTGGCGGGCACCAGCACGTTCATCGTGGCCGCGATCATCGCGCCGAGCACGAGGAAACCGCCCGCTTCGACCAGATCGCCGCGCGCGGTCTCGGCGAAGGTCTTCCAGCGCGAACCGTGCTGGACCTCCGGCAGCCGACGCAGCGCCCGTTCGGCGATCCAGTCGAGCTTGCCCCACTTCGCCCACAGCCAGCCCATCACCATCGCCGTGGCGAGCGAACCGGCGAACCGGGCGAACACCATCTCCGGGTTCCCGGGGAACGCCACCGCGGTCGCGACCAGCACCACCGGGTTCACCGCGGGCGCGGCCAGCAGGAACGTCAGCGCGGCCGCGGGCGCGACGCCCTGCCCGATCAGCCGCCGCGCGACAGGCACCGACGCGCATTCACAGCCCGGCAGGGCGACCCCGGCCAGCCCCGCGACGCCGACCGCCGCACCGGCTCGCTTGGGAAGCACCTTCTCCAGCACCCGCGCGGGGACGAACGCCGCGATCGCGCCGCTGATCAGCACCCCGAGCACCAGGAACGGCAGCGCCTGCACGCAGACCGCGACGAACACCGTCGAGCCGGTCCGCAGCGCGGGCACGTCGAAGACCTGCTGGAGCCAGCTCTGCCCGAGGATCGCGATCAGCAGGATCGCGCAGAGCACCTCGATCGAGGTGATCTTGAACCGCCGGGCCGGCTTCTTCTCCGGGGCGCTCCTGGAAATGGTTTCCATGCGCGAAATGATGCCAGGTGACCCTGTGTCCCGGCGGTCACTCCCCGGGAGCGGTGCCCAGCAGGTCGGTGCGCAGCTGCGAAGCGGTCGAGATCACCAGCATGAGCAGTGTCCCGAGCGGCGAGGAGTCCATGCCCTCGGCCGGGAACGCGTACCTCAGCGTGATGTCGATGCCCTTTTCCGAGCGCACGACCCCGAGCGTCCCGAACAGGCCCTGCCCGGCGCGTTCCGCCGCCGAAACCGCGATCGCCGGATCGTCCGGCAGATCCCAGGCGACCACGCAGGTCAGGCTCAGCACGGTCAGCCCTTCGGCCAGCCGGGTCGCCTGGATGACGCAGGGAACGTCCGCGTGCGAGAAGGTCAGCGCGCCGTCGTCGTCGACGTGGACTTCGAGATAGCGCTCGAGGGCTTCCCGCGCGGAGGTGAGCAGGGCCGCCGTGTCCGCCGCTTCGGTGGTCATTCGGTTCCTTCCGAAGCCTTGTCGATGGCGCCGCCGAAGCGGCGGTCCCGTTTCGCGAACTCGAGGCACGCCCGCCACAGGTGGGTGCGGTCGAAGTCCGGGAAGAGCGTGTCCTGGTAGACCATCTCGGCGTAGGCCGACTGCCAGAGCAGGAAGTTCGACGTCCGCTGCTCCCCCGACGGCCGCAGGAACAGGTCCACGTCCGGCATGTCGGGCTGGTACAGGTACTTCCCGATGGTCTTCTCGGTGACCTTGTCCGGGTTCAGCTTCCCGTCGGCGACGTCCTGGGCGATCCGGCGCATGGCGTCGGCCAGCTCGGCACGGCCGCCGTAGTTGACGCACATGGTCATGTTCAGCGCCGTGTTGTCCTTGGTCTTCTCCTCGGCGACCTGCAGTTCCTTGATGACGCTCGCCCACAGCTTCGGGCGGCGGCCCGCCCAGCGGATGCGGACGCCGATCGAGCCGAGGTAGTCGACCTGGCGGCGGATGGTGTCGCGGTTGAAGCCCATCAGGAAGCGGACCTCTTCCGGGCTCCGCTTCCAGTTCTCGGTGGAGAACGCATACACCGACAGCCATTTGACGCCCAGTTCCACGGCACCGCTGGCGACGTCGATCATCACCGCTTCACCGCGCTTGTGGCCCTCGATCCGGGGCAAGCCCCGCTGGTTGGCCCAGCGACCGTTGCCGTCCATCACCAGCGCCACATGCTTCGGGAGGAGTTCCCGGGGGATCTCCGGCGGCCGGGCACCGGACGGATGCGGCTCCGGCGCGCGAAGCTCGATTTGCGACGCCTTGTTCTCGCGTCCCCTGCGCAGCACCTTCGAGCCTCCTGATCGAGTGAACCTGTGCCTGCGACCCTACTGCGCCGGAGTGACGCCCTCCCGCGCACGCCTCTCCACCAGCGGCAGCGAGCGCAACTGGCGCTCCAGATGCCACTGCAGATGCGCCGCGACCAGGCCGGAAGCGTCCCGCCGCGGCACCGGCTGCGACGCTTCGGCCACCGGCCACTCCCCGTGCAGGAGCGCCGCGAGCAGGGTCAGTACCTCATGGGAGGGGTGGACACAGCCGGGAACCCGGCAGTCCGGGCACATCGAGCCGCCGGCGGACACGCTGAACGCCTTGTGCGGACCCGGCAGGCCGCACCGGGCGCATTCGGTGATCGCGGGCGCCCATCCCGCGTAGGCCATGGCCCGCAGGAAGAAGGCGTCGAGCACGAGGGAACTGTCCCGCTCGCCGCCCGCGAGTGCCCGAAGGGCGCCGACGACGAGCATGTAGAGCTTCAGCACCGGCTCGCCCTCTTCGGCGGACAGCCGGTCCGCCGTTTCGGCGATGGCGCTCGCGGCGGTGTAGCGCTGGTAATCGGCCACCAGCGGCAGCGCGAAGGCGTCGACCGTCTCGACCTGGGTGATCACGTCGAGGGAGCGGCCGGTGTAGAACTGGACGTCGACGTGCCCGAACGGCTCCAACCGCGCCCCGAAGCGCGATGACGTCCGACGCACGCCTTTCGCGACCGCACGGACCTTGCCGTGCCGCCGCGTGAGCAGGGTGATGATCCGGTCGGCCTCACCCAGCTTGTGCGTCCGCAACACCACTCCGGTGTCGCGATAGAGGTTCACCACCCCGACATCGTCCCACCTGGGACCGACATCGGGGTGGTGCGCCCCGGAATCAGCAGTAGCTGCCGTAGCAGCTGTAGGTCGCCGTCGAAGCCGCGATGATCGAAAAGACGAAGATGACGATGCCGACGAGACAGCCGAGCCCGCCGATGATCGACGCGATCATGCACATGGTCTTCGTCGACCTCGACGCGTCCGCGGCGGCCGCGTAGTTGCCCTGCATCTTGTAGGTGTTGACCTCGTTGGACTTCATGATCGCGAAGATCGCGATGATCCAGCAGAGGAAGATGCAGCCGATCGCCCAGCCCTTGTAATCCTTGATGGCGTTGATGTCACCGCCGCCACCGGGCATGCCGCCCGGAGCGCCGTAGGGAGAAGGCTGGCCGTACGGGGCCGGCTGGCCGTAGGGAGAGGGCATGCCGCCGGACGGCGGGCCGTAGCCCGGCTGAGGCTGCTGGCCGTAGGGCTGCTGCTGGCCGTAAGGGTTGGTCATGTGAAGTGTTCCTCGTTGTTTTTCGGACTAGAACGACGCGGCGATCACGACGAAATAGAGAAGGGAGAACAGGCAGCCGACACCACCGATGATCGACGCGATCATGCACATGGTCTTCGTCGACCTCGACGCGTCCATGGCAGCGGTGTAGTTGCCCTGCATCTTGTAGGTGTTGACCTCGTTGGACTTCATGATCGCGAAGATCGCGATGATCCAGCAGAGGAAGATGCAGCCGATCGCCCAGCCCTTGTAGTCGGGGATCGAGTTGATGTCACCGCCGCCACCGGGCATGCCACCCGGGGCACCGTACGGCGCGGGCTGGCCGTAGGGCGAAGGCTGACCATAGGGAGCGGGCTGGCCGTAGGGCATCGGGTTCGCCCCCGACGGCTGACCGTAGGGCGCGGGGGTGGCGCCGGAGGGCTGACCGTACGGCGCGGGCGTGGCGCCGGACGGAGGTCCGTATCCGGGCTGAGGCTGCTGGCCATAGGGCTGCTGCTGGCCGTAGCCAGGCTGCTGGCCGTACGGGTTCGTCATCGGGTTCCCCATTTGTGTCGTGCTTCCCGGCGGGTGGATCCCGCCGGTCGTTCCGTTACTGCTGCGGCGTTCCGGGCCCGTTCGGCCCGTTCGCCCCCGGCAGCTGCTGCCTCAGCTGCTCCGGCGTGATCTTCTGCGTCGGCTCGGCTTCGTCGAACCCGGACGGCGCCTGCTGAGACTGCTGACCGGGACGAAGCACCTGGGTGGGCTCGGCCTCGCCGAAAGCCGGTCCCGGCTGGGACTCCGGGGACGGCGCCGCGGTTCCCTGCGGCTGCTGACCGAACGGCTGGGACGGCTGAGAGGGCTGCTGTCCGAACGGCTGCGCGGGCTGCTGCCCGAACTGACCCGGCTGGCCCGGCTGCGGCTGCTGGGGCTGCGCGCCGAACGGCTGCTGCGGCTGACCGAACGGCGAAGGCTGCGCGGGGAACGACTGCGACGGCGCGGGGAATCCCGGGCTCTGGCCGAACGGCGCCGACGCGGGCGCGGTGGCTTCGCCGGGGACGACGACGGTGCTGAGGATCTTGTCGGCGAACGTCTGCTTCTTCTGGTCCCACAGCGGCCAGAGATAACCGAGGCCGCAGACCCAGCCGTCCAGGTTGTGGCACAGGTCCCGGACGAAGGCCATCAACGGGCCGATGGGCTGCCCGTCGGCCTCGCGGACGAGCTTGATCTTCAGGATCTTCTTGCCGAGCGACTGGCCGGTGGTGCCCATCTTGAACCACCGGTTGTAGACGGTCCAGACGAGACCCGCGAGGTAGCCGATACCGGCGATGACGCCGCCGATGACCGAGCTCACGTTCGTGGCGATGATGGCGCCGACGACCGGGAGTACGACGATCGGGCCGAAGTCGATCAAGGTCCCCGCCGCGCGCAGGCCCCAGTGGGCGTAGTCCTGCTGCGGACCGAACTGGGAGGCCTGGCCGAACGGGGCCTGCTGCGGCTGGCCGAACGGAGACGGCTGCGGTTGCTGCCCGAACGGCGTCTGCTGCTGCGCGCCGAAAGGCTGCTGCGGCTGCTGCCCGAACGGCGACTGCTGTTGCTGGCCGAACGGCGAGGATTGCTGCTGGCCGAAAGGCGAAGGCTGGTCACCCTGGGGAGGCTGCTGCCCGAACGGTGAAGGCTGCTCCCCCGACGACGGCTGTCCGAACGGCTGCTGCGGCTGCGGTGACTGCTGCTGCCCGTCCCCCGGCTGGGGCCCGGATCCGGGTGGCGGCTGCTGTCCCGGCGGCTGCTGGCCGTAGGGAGTGGTCATCGAAATCCCCTCGCTGGTTCCTCGCCCCTGGCGCACGGGGCCTCGTGCGGCGACCCGGGCTGAATGTACGGCATGGGTACACGCCGAGCAGACCGGTGCGCGGGAGCGTACTCGGTGCCACCGACGATCCGGGGCTCGGCCCGGCACTCACACGTGGAGCGAGGTGAACGGGGCGAAGGGCAGGTTACGGATGACGAACCAGACGACGAACACGACGCCGAACGCGAGCGGTGTCCAACGCCAGTGCAGCCAGCTGTCCATCGTACGACCGCGGAGCCTGCCGACCGCCCAGACGACGGTGCTCCAGACGAGCAGCAGAACGACCACAAAGGACACCGCGTTGTAGTGCAGCGCGGCGGGGATGTCGCCGTGCAGCACGCTGTAGACCATGCGCATGCCACCGCAGCCGGGGCAGGAGATGCCCAGCAGTGCCTTGGTGGGACAGACCGGAAGCGGCCCACCGGGGGTGGTGGGATCGCCCAGCCAGAGGGCGACGCAGCCGAGACCGGCGCCGGCGGCGATGGCCAGGGGCGGTCCCAGCGCGCGGGCCCGTGCTTTGAACCCGCGCGCCGGGAATCCCGTGTAGACGGACGTCGTCACGGCGTGAAGCTTCCCGCCGACGCTCCGATGATGATCATCACCACGATGAAGATGATGTACAACAGGAAGAGACCACCGGTGGCGATCGCTCCCCACATCGACCACTTCTTCGCGTCGTCGGCGGCCTTCTGGGCTTCGGCGTGGAAGCCCTGCGCCCACAACGTCTGCACCTGGCTCGACTTCACGATCGCCACGATACCCAGCGGCAGGCAGCACAACACCGTGCAGAGAATGGCCCACACCAGGTTGTTGTCCGGCGGCGGACCGTAGTTCGGCACGCCGCCGTAGTACGGCTGCTGCGGTGGAGGCCCGCCCGGAGGCGGGTAGTTCGGGTACTGGTCGGTCATGAAATCTCCCCCTCTATCGCCCTGATCAGCGGTAGTTGCTCATATCGGTCGAGAAGACGCCGAGGGCGACCACCAGGACGAAGTACAGGATGCCGACGACGACACCGACGATCGCGGCGATGATGGCCCACTTCTTGGCGGCGTCGGCGGATTCCTGCGCGGCGGCGGGCTGCCCCTGCGCCCAGAGCGTGTTCACCTGGGTCGCCTTGATGATCGAGACGATACCGAAGGGCAGGCAGCACAGGATGGTGGTGAGGATCCCCCACACCAGGTTGTTGTTGGGCGGCGGGCCGGGGTTGTTGAAGCCGCCACCGCCCTGAGGGTCGCCGGAGTAGTTGGGCAGGCCCTGGTTGTCGGTCATTTACCGCTTTCCCTTCACGAATGAGATGTGGAAATCGACCCGCGCGCCGCCGCCCGATCAGCGATCACCGGAGTCGAGGAGTGAGACTCTAAGGTCACCCGTCCGGTTCCACATCATCAACCGGTCTCCGCGACCGAATCGAGACATTCCGTTCAGTCAGAAGCCCAGTCGTCGCAACTGACGGGGGTCGCGCTGCCACTCTTTGGCGACCTTGATGTGCAGATCGAGGTAGACCTTCGTCCCGAGGAGTCCTTCGATCTGCTGCCGGGCGCGGGCGCCGACGTCCTTGAGACGCTCACCCTTGTGCCCGAGGATGATGCCCTTCTGGCTCGGTCGTTCCACATAGAGGAACGCGTGCACGTCGATCATGTCGTCCCTGCCCTCGTGCGGCAGCATTTCCTCGACGGTGACGGCGATCGAGTGCGGGAGTTCGTCCCGGACACCCTCCAGCGCGGCCTCACGGATCAGCTCGGCGACCAGGGTCTGCTCGGGCTCGTCGGTGAGTTCCCCGCCCGGGTACAGCTGCGGGCCTTCGGGAAGGTGGCGCACCAGCAGGTCCGCGATCGCGCCGACCTGGAAACCGTCCACAGCGGACACCGGGATGAGCTCGGCGAACTCCATGACCTCCTGCAGGGCGAGCAACTGCTCGGCGACCTGTTCGGGTTTCACGAGATCCGTCTTGGTGACGACACCGATCACCGGTGTGCGCTTGGCGATCTTCTTGAGTTCGGCGGCGATGAACCGGTCACCGGGACCGACCTTTTCGTTGGCGGGCACGCAAAGCCCGACAACGTCCACTTCGGACCATGTCGAGTGGACGATGTCGTTGAGCCGCTCGCCGAGCAGCGTCCTCGGCCGGTGCAGCCCCGGCGTGTCGATGATGACCAGCTGGGCGTCGTCACGGTGGACGATGCCGCGGATGGCGTGCCGGGTGGTCTGCGGTTTGCTGGAGGTGATCGCCACCTTGCTGCCGACGAGCGCGTTGGTCAGCGTGGACTTGCCCGCGTTGGGGCGCCCGACGAAACAGGCGAAACCGGAACGGTGCGGCTCGGCCATCAGTTCAGCACCTTGCCACTGGGATCGGCGAGATAAATGGGCGCCTTTTCGGCGATGTCGCGGACCGCGTGCACGGAGGCCTCTTTGAGCAGGCCTTCGGCGGTGACCACGACGGCGGCCTCGATTCCTTCGGCTCCGCTCGAAACGGCGGCGGCGACGGCGGCCTGCAGCGCGGTGAGCTTGAACGACGGCTGGTCGACCGTGCTCGCCGCGTAGGTGCGGCCGTCGGTGTCGCGCAGCGCGGCGCCTTCCTCGGCCTGGGTGCGGGCTCGCGCGGACCTGGCCAGGGTCACCAGCTTCTCGTCCTCGGCGTCCAGCTCAGGCATGTTCGACACTCCTGTCACTTTCATCGGGCTGCGGGACCCGGGTGCGGCGCCTGCCCTGGGCAGGGTCGGTCACCGCGGTCGCGTCGGCGGGATGGACGACCACCGTGGTGATCCGCATCCGCCCGCGCCGGTCCTTACCGCCTTCGGCGAACAGCCGAAGTCCGGCGACCTCGGCTTCGGCCCCCGGCAGCGGGACCCTACCCAGTCGCTCGGCGAGCAGCCCGCCCACGGTCTCCACGTCGTGGTCTTCGAGGTCGATCCCGAACAGTTCGCCCAGGTCGTCGATCGAGAGCCGGGACGAGACGCGGACAGCGCCGTTTTCGAGTTCCTCGACCTCGGGGCGTTCGTCGGTGTCGGATTCGTCGGTGATCTCACCGACGATCTCCTCGAGGATGTCCTCGATGGTGAGCAGGCCGGCGGTGCCGCCGTACTCGTCGACGGCGATCGCCATGTGGTTGTGCGAGACCTGCATCTCCTTGAGCAGATCGTCGAGCCGTTTCGAGTCCGGCACGAAGCTCGCCGGGTTCATCAGCTCCTCGACCACGCGCTGCGGACCGCCCTCGCCCATGTAGGCGGGCATGAGGTCCTTGATGTTGACCACGCCGACGATGTCGTCGACGGATTCGCCGATCACCGGCAGCCGGGTGAACCCGGTGCGCAGGGCCAGCGCGAGCGCCTGGCGCACGGTCTTGTCGTGCTCGATCCAGACGATCTCCGTGCGCGGCACCATCACCTCGCGCGCGACGGTGTCGCCGAGTTCGAACACCGAGTGGATCATTTCGCGTTCGGATTCCTCGACGACGCCGCGTTCCTGGGCGAGGTCGACCAGTTCACGCAGTTCGACTTCGGAGGTGAACGGGCCTTCGCGGAAGCCGCGGCCGGGGGTGATGGCGTTACCGAGGACGATCAGCAGCCTGCTGAGCGGGCCGAGGATCGAACCGAGGACCCGGACCGGCCCCGCGACGACCAGGCCGATCCGGTACGGGTGCTGGCGGCCGAGGGTGCGCGGGCCGACACCGATGAGCACGTAGCTCACCACGACCATCACGCCGGCGGCGACCACGATGGCGAGCCACAGCGGCTCGATCCAGCCGAGGATGTCGACGGTGACCAGCACGGTGGCCGTCAGCTCGCAGGTCATCCGCAGCAGCAGGATCAGGTTGATGTGGCGGCGGCGTTCGGCGATGACCAGCGCGAGCTGACGCGCGCCGGGGCGCCCGAGGCGGACGAGACCGTCGGCGCGGGCCTTGGAGACCGTGCTGACGGCCGCGTCGGCGGCCGCGAACACCCCGGCGAGCAGGATCAGCGCGATGGCGATGACCAGCAGCGCGGTCGGACTGCCCATGTCTAGGCGGGGGGTTCGTCGGCGGGCAAGGGGTCCAGGCCGGCCGTACCGAGGAGCCTGTCGTCCGCGGTGCGCTGCGCGTCGCGCCGGTTCACCGCGGCCACGGCCGCCTGGAACTCGCCGAGGATCCGCTTCTGCAGACCGAACATCTCGCGTTCCTCGGCGGGTTCGGCGTGGTCGTAGCCGAGCAGGTGCAGGACACCGTGCGTGGTGAGCAGGTGCAGCTCGTCGATCAGCGCGTGCCCGGCGGTCTTGGCCTGGTCCTTCGCGAACGCCGGGCAGAGCACGATGTCACCGAGCAGCGCGGGTGAGGCGTCGGGCGCGTCGGGACGGCGCGACGAGTCGAGCTCGTCCATCGGGAAGGCCATCACGTCGGTGGGACCCGGCAGGTCCATCCACCGCTCGTGCAGGTCCTCCATCACCTCGAGGGTGACGAGCAGGATGGACAGCTCGGCGAGCGGGCTGACCTCCATCTTGTCGAGCGCGAAGCGGGCGGCCGACACGATCGACGTCTCGTCGACGTTCACGCCCGATTCATTGGCGATCTCGATGCTCATGAACGGCGTTGCCCTTTCCAGCCACTGCCCTGGCCCCGGTTGCCCTGGTCCTGGCTGTCCTGCACTGCCTGCCACTTCTCGTACGCGTCGACGATGTCGCCGACGAGCTTGTGCCGCACCACGTCCTGGCTGGTGAGCTGGGCGAAGTGCAGGTCCTCGACGCCTTCGAGGATGTCCCGGACCACCCGCAGGCCGCTCTTCTGGCCGTTGGGGAGGTCGACCTGGGTGACGTCGCCGGTGACGACGATCTTGGCGCCGAACCCGAGCCGGGTGAGGAACATCTTCATCTGTTCCGGCGTGGTGTTCTGCGCCTCGTCGAGAATGATGAAGGCGTCGTTGAGGGTGCGGCCGCGCATGTACGCGAGCGGCGCGATCTCGATGGTGCCCGCCTGCATCAGCCGGGGGATCGACTCGGGCTCGACCATGTCGTGCAGCGCGTCGTAGAGCGGGCGCAGGTACGGGTCGATCTTCTCGTTGAGCGTGCCCGGCAGGTAACCGAGGCGCTCGCCCGCTTCGACCGCGGGCCGGGTCAGCACGATGCGGCTGACCTGCTTGGCCTGCAGGGCCTGGACGGCCTTCGCCATGGCGAGGTACGTCTTGCCGGTACCGGCGGGGCCGATGCCGAACACGATGGTGTGCTTGTCGATGGCGTCGACGTAGCGCTTCTGGTTGAGCGTCTTGGGCCGGATCGTCTTGCCACGCCGGGAGATGATGTTCATGCTCAGCACTTCGGCCGGCGACTCGGAGTCACCGGTGGAGAGCATGCCGACGGTGCGGCGGACGGTGGCCGGGTCGACCTGCTGGCCGCGGCCGGCGAGCGTCACGAGTTCGGCGAAGACACGCTCGGCGAAGGCGACGTCGGCGGGGGCGCCGGTCAGGGTGACCTCGTTGCCGCGGACGTGGACGTCGGCGGCGAGGAGTTCTTCGGCGACGCGGAGGTTTTCGTCCCTCGAGCCGAGCAGGCTGAGCGCGGCGGCGTCGGGGATGGGGAATCGGGACTGGGCCGCTTCGGTGACGGCGGCCTCGTCGGCCTTCGTCGCTGTGACGTCCGCTGTGACGTCGGGTCGGGCGGCTTCACCCGGTACGGTTCCGGCCACGTGGCCTCGGGCCTACTTCCTGCGCTTACGCTGCGATTTTCAACGACACTGACAAGGTCGATGCTACTGGTTGCGGGTGGCGGCACGCAGTCCGGTTTCTCCTGGCCGCGGGCTTCAGCGCCCGAAATGCCCCAGCTGCTCGCCGCCGAGCACGTGCGCGTGCACGTGGAAGACGGTCTGCCCTGCGTCACCGTCGGTGTTGAACACCACCCGATAGCCGGACTCGGCGATCCCCTCGAGCTCCGCCACCTTCTTGGCGGCCAAGGCGATGTCGGCGAGCACCTGCGGATCCGCCGCGGCCAGCTCGGCCACGTTCCGGTACCGCTTCTTCGGCACCACGAGCACATGCACCCGCGCCTGCGGCGCTATGTCCCGAAACGCATACGTCGTCGCGTCCTCGTACACCTTTTCGGACGGGATCTCCCCCGCGATGATCCGCTCGAACAACGTCTCCGCGTCACTCATTCCCCCACCCTATCCCCCACCCGGCCCACCCCACCGGTAAGTCCATGAAGGCCCGCAACTAGAGGACTACTTGCGAAACCCTCGTCACTCACCAGGCGAGGGCCGATACCAAAGACCACCGCCGCCCCAGACCCCCGTCCCCACAACCCCGATGCCCACCGTGACCGGCGTTGGGTTAGCGGCAAGTCCGTGAAGGCCTCCTTGAGGGACTCTGGGTCCCTCAAGGAGGCCTCCACGGACTTGGGATCGAGGCGCCACGCCACGGCCGCCCCAATGTCACCAAGAATCACACCGGAAAGTAGCGAAGGACCCCTTCACTACTTTCAAGCTAGGCAAGGAGGCCTTCACGACCAAAAGAACAACCGCCACTAGAGGACTACTTGCGAAACCCTTGCCACTCACCAGCCCACGACGATGCGCCAGCGCCGCCGTAGGGCGGCCACGTCACCACCACGCACGCTTCACCACCTACGCACGCTTCACCCCCACGCACGCTTCACCACCTACGCACGCTTCACCCCCACGCACGCTTCGCTTTTGCTCTGTCTCCCGGCCGCCAACCGCCGCCGGACGCACCGTGGGGGGTCCGGGGGGCTCGGCCCCCCGGGTCAACACGCGGAACCGCGCCGCGGCGTCGAAATTTGGGGCAGAGCATGAGCGAAGCGACCTGCGAAGCCCCCAAATGAAGACGCCGCGGCGCGGTGGAGCCTGGGGGTCGCTCCACCGTCGCCGCGGCTCCGCCGGACCGAGGGGGGAGGTGCCCGGCGGGGATTCACGCGCGCGACTGGGCTTCATCCCCAGTGGCGCGCCGAAACCGTGTGTTGCGCGTCAGTTAACGAGAGTAACGGCTGTTTGCGTGATCGCGCCATAACTCGCCGCAAATTAGTGGGGTGTTTTTTCACTTCCAGCGGTCGGTGAGAACTCCCAGCGCGCCGAGCGCGACGGCGGCCGCGGTGGAGGTGCGCAAAACGGTGGGGCCCAACCGGATGGCGGTCGCGCCGGCGTCGGTGAGGGTGGTGAGTTCGTCGTCGGTGATGCCGCCTTCGGGGCCGACGATGAGGAGGATGTCGCCTTGTGGCGGGAGCTCGATCTCGGTGAGCCGGGTGGTGATGCCGGATTCGAGGACCAGTGCGCGGGAAACGGTCTGGACGAGTTCGGCGAGTTCGCGGGTGTTCGCGGGTTCGGCGACTTCGGGGACGTGGGCGCGGCGGGCTTGTTTGGCGGCGGCGCGGGCGGTGCCGCGCCAGCGGGTGAGGGCTTTGTCGCCGCGGGTTCCTTCTTCCCAGCGGGCGACGCTGCGGGCGGCGCGCCACGGGACGATCGCGTCGGCGCCGGCTTCGGTGGCGAGTTCGACGGCGAGTTCGCCGCGGTCGCCTTTGGCGAGTGCCTGGGCGACGATGACGCGCAGTGCGGGCGGTTCTTCGATCCAGTGTTCTTCGATGGCGAGGGTGAGTGCCGCGTCTCGGCCCGCCTGGACGGCTTCGACGACACAGCGCGCCATGCCGCCTTCGCCGTCGGAAAGCACGAGACGTTCGCCGACGCGCAGCCGCCGGACGGTGGCGGCGTGCCGGGCTTCCTCGCCGTCGAGCGTGGTGCGCCCGGAACCGGGCAGCGCGGCGGTGAGGAAGACCGGCAGTGTCGTCTCGGGCACGGGTTACCGGTGGTTCTTGGTGCGCAGCTTGGAGAACAGCCCGCCGGGCTTCGACCCGTTGGAGGAGAGCGAAGGCACGTCTTCGCCGCGCTGCTGGGCCAGTTCGACGAGGAGGTCCCGCTGGGCGTCGTCGAGTTTGGTCGGCACGACGACGTCGATGTGGACGTGCAGGTCGCCCCGGCCGTCGACGCGGCCGGAGGACCGCAGCCGCGGCATGCCCTTGGCGGTGAGCACGAGTTCGGTGGCGGGCTGGGTGCCCGGCTCGATGTCGAGTTCGTAGTCGCCGTCGATGAGCGTCTCGATGGGCACCGTGGCGCCGAGGGCGGCGGTGGTCATCGGGATGCGGAAGTTGCAGTGCAGGTCGTTGCCCTGCCGGACGAACACCTCGTGCGGTGCCTCGTCGATCTCGACGTACAGGTCGCCTGCCGGGCCGCCGCCGGGGCCGACCTCGCCCTGGCCGGAGAGCCGGATGCGCATGCCGTCGCCGACGCCCGGCGGGATCTTGGCGGTGACGTTGCGGCGGGCGCGGACGCGGCCGTCGCCACCGCACTGGCGGCAGGGGTCGGTGATGACCTCGCCGAAGCCGCGGCAGACCGGGCAGGGGCGGGCGGTGACGACCTGGCCGAGGAACGACCGCTGCACGGACTGGACCTCGCCGGCGCCGCCGCAGGTGTCGCAGGTCTGGCTGCCGGTGCCCTCGGTCGAGCCGGCGCCGCGGCACAGGTCGCACACGATGGCGGTGTCGACGGTGATCTCGCGGTCGACACCGGTGGCGCAGTCCTCGAGCGTCAGGCCGAGGCGGATGAGCGCGTCGGAGCCGGGCTGCACGCGGCTGCGCGGGCCACGGCCGCGACCGCCGCCTCCCCCGGCGGCGCCGAAGAAGGCGTCCATGATGTCGCCGAGTCCGCCGAAGCCGGAGAATGGGTCACCGCCGCCCGCGCCGCGCGCCCCGCCGTCCATCGGGTCGCCGCCGAGGTCGACGACCTTGCGCTTCTGCGGGTCCGACAGCACCTCGTAGGCGGTGGTCACCTCACCGAAGCGATGCTGAGCGTCCTCCGACGGGTTGACGTCGGGGTGCAGTTCACGGGCCATCTTGCGGTATGCGCGCTTGATCTCCTGATCCGTCGCGTTCTTCGCAACCCCGAGAATGCCGTAATAGTCCCTCGCCACCGTCTTCGCCTTCTCCTTCTGACTTCGACCTCAACTCGGCTCAGCGGCCGGAGAGGATCTGCCCCACGTAGTTCGCCACCGCGCGCACCGCGGCGATGGTGTTCGGGTAGTCCATCCTGGTCGGACCGACGACGCCCATCCCGCCCAGCAGCAGGTCGTCCATGCCGTAGCCGATGGACACCACCGAGGTGCTGCGCATCTGCTCGTCCTCATTTTCCTCACCGATGCGCACGGTGATCGCACCGGGGTTGCGGGCGGCCGCGAGCAGCTTGAGGACGATGACCTGCTCCTCGAGCGCCTCCAGCACCTGCCGCAGCGATCCGGGGAAGTCCGAGACGTTGCGGGTGAGGTTCGCCGTGCCGCCGAGGACCAGGCGTTCTTCGGGGTGCTCGACCAGCGATTCCACCAGAACCGTGCAGACGCGGGTGAGGTTGTCGCGCAGCGCTCCCGGCGACTTCTCCGGCAGTTCGGCGACCGCCGCCGCGGCCTCGGAAAGACGGCGGCCCGCGAGCGCCCCGTTCAGCACCGTGCGCAGCCTGCCGACGTTCTCCTCGGTGATGACGTCCCCGAGGTCGACCGTGCGCTGGTCGACGCGGCCGGAGTCGGTGATCAGCACGAGCATCAGCCGGGCCGGGGTGAGCGGGACCACTTCCAGGTGACGGACGGCGGAGTTGGTCATCATCGGGTACTGGATGACCGCGACCTGCCTGGTCAGCTGCGCGAGCAGCCGGACGGACCGGCGCAGGACGTCGTCGACGTCGGTGCCGCTGTCGAGGAAGGCCGTGATGGCCCGGCGTTCGGCCGTGCTCAGTGGCTTGACCTCGGCGATCCGGTCGACGAACAGCCGGTACCCCTTGTCGGTGGGGATGCGGCCGGCGCTGGTGTGGGGCTGTGTGATGTAGCCCTCTTCTTCGAGCGCCGCCATGTCGTTGCGCACGGTGGCGCTCGACACCCCGAGGTTGTGCCGGTCGACGATCGCCTTGGACCCGACGGGCTCCTGGTTGGACACGTAGTCGGCGACGATCGCGCGCAGTACTTCGAAACGGCGTTCTTCCGCGTTGGCCATCCGCACCTCCCTCGGCTCGTCCTCACAACGAGTTTACGGAAGGCATAGTGCCCGGGGTGCCGAAGGACGCTTTCCCCGCATGACCTGAGAGGAAAGCGCCTGGTCCCCTCAGCTCGCGGCGGCGGAAAGCGCGTTGTATTCGGCGTCGGTCAGCTCGATCTCCGCGGCGGCGACGTTGTCCTCCAGATGCGCGACCGACGACGTCCCCGGGATGGGCAGCACGACCGGCGACCGCTTGAGCAGCCACGCCAGCGCGAGCTGCGACGGAGAGCGGCCGTGCTCCTTCGCCAGCGCGGCGAGGGGACTGTCGTCGCCCGCGAGTCCGCCGGTGGCCAGCGGATACCAGGGGATGAAGCCGATGCCGTGTTCGGTGGCGTGGTCGAGCAGGGCTTCGGAGCGGCGGTTGCCGAGGTTGAACAGGTTCTGCACCGACACGATCGGCGCCGTCTTCTGCGCCTCTGCCAGGTCGGACACGCTGACCTCGGACAGCCCGATGTGCCGGATCTTGCCTTCCTCCCGCAGCTCGGCGAGCACGCCGAGCTGGTCGGCCACCGGCACCTGGGGGTCGATGCGGTGCAGCTGCAGCAGGTCGATCCGTTCGACGCCGAGGTGACGGAGGTTCAGCTCGACCTGCTGGCGCAGGTACTCCGGCCTGCCGACGACGGTCCACTGGCCGGGCCCCTGCCGGGTGAAGCCGACCTTGGTCGCGATGACGAGGTCTTCGGCGTACGGATGGAGCGCCTTCTTGATGAGGTGGTCGGCGACGAACGGGCCGTAGGAGTCGGCGGTGTCGATCAGCGTGACACCGAGTTCGACTGCGCGGCGAAGCACGCGTATGGCCTCTTCGGGGTCCTTCGGGTCGCCCCAGACGCCGGGGCCCGTCAGCTGCATCGCCCCGTACCCCAGGCGGAAGACGGGGAGATCACCGCCGAGCGCGAACGTTCCGGAGTGGCGAGCGGGCTGTGCGGACATGGAGCCTCCTGAAGCTTCCTCGGCTGACTTCGTCCACCCTCGCTCTCTCGGGCGGTGAAGGCCAGCCTGGCCGCTCCTCGGGATGCTATGAAAGGCCCGTTACTTGCAAATTTTGCAAGTAACGGGCCTTTCATAGCGCGCGGGAGCGCGAAGGCGTCAGCTGTTGCGCGGGAACCCGAGGTTAACCCCGCCCTGCGACGGGTCAGGCCACCGCGAAGTGACGACCTTCGTCCGTGTGAAGAAGTGGAACCCTTCCGGTCCGTAAGCGTGGCTGTCCCCGAACAGCGAGTCCTTCCACCCGCCGAACGAGTAGTAGCCCACCGGCACCGGGATCGGCACGTTCACGCCGACCATCCCGACCTCGACCTCGTTCTGGAACCGCCGCGCGGCCCGTCCGTCGTTGGTGAAGATCGCGGTGCCGTTGCCGTAGGGGTTGGCGTTGATCAGGTCCAGCGCCGCGTCGTACCCGTCGGCCCGCGCGACCGTCAGCACCGGGCCGAAGATCTCGTCGGTGTAGACCGACATCTCCGGCGTGACGTGGTCGAACAGCGTCGGGCCGAGCCAGAAGCCGCCGTCCTCGCCGTCGACCTCGATGCCGCGGCCGTCGACGACGAGGCGGGCACCGGCTTCGACGCCTGCCTCCACATAGGACTCGACGCGTTCGTGGTGTGCGGCGGTGACGAGCGGTCCCATCTCCGAGGTGGGACGCATGCCGTCGCCGACGCGCAGGCGTGTGATCCGCTCGGCGATCTTCGCGACCAGTTCGTCGCCGACCGGGTCGATCGCGACCACGACCGACACCGCCATGCACCGCTCCCCCGCCGAGCCGAAGCCCGCGGAGACGGCCGCGTCGGCGGCGAGGTCGAGGTCGGCGTCCGGGAGGACGACCATGTGGTTCTTCGCGCCGCCGAGCGCCTGCACGCGTTTCCCGTGCCTGGTCCCGGTTTCGTAGACGTACTTCGCGATCGGCGTCGACCCGACGAACGAGATCGCCTTGACGTCGCGGTGTTCCAGCAGGCCGTCGACGGCCACCTTGTCGCCGTGCAGGACGTTCAGGACGCCGTCGGGCAGACCCGCTTCGGCGAACAGTTCCGCGATGAAGTTGGCCGCGGACGGGTCCTTCTCGCTCGGCTTGAGCACGACGGTGTTGCCGCAGGCGAGCGCGTTGGGCACGAACCACAGCGGGACCATCGCCGGGAAGTTGAACGGCGAGATCACCCCGACAACGCCCAACGGCTGCGAGATCGAGTAGACGTCGACGCCGGTGGACGCGTTCTCGCTGAACCCGCCCTTGAGCATTTGCGCCGCGCCACAAGCGAACTCGACGTTCTCGATGGCGCGCGCGACTTCGCCCGCCGCGTCGGATTCGACCTTGCCGTGTTCGCTGGTGACGATCTTCGCCAGCTCGTGACGCCGCGCCGACAGCAGCTCGCGGAAGGCGAACAGCACCCGCGTCCGCCCGGCCAGCGACGTCCCGCGCCAGCCCGGCAGCGCCCGGGACGCGGCCGCGACGGCGGCGTCGACGTCGTCCTGCGCGGCGAAGGGGACCTTCGCCCGTACCTGTCCGGTGGCCGGATCGAACACGTCACCGGATCGGTCGCTCACGCCCTCGGACGGTTTGCCGTCTATCCAGTGGTTGATGCGGTCGGTCACGGATTCCGCCCTCCTGATCGCCGGTGCCTGCTCCCGGTCGAGTCTGGGTGCGCGCGCCACACCGACGCCATCGGCAACGTGTACGGACTCCCGCTCCCGGCCGTACAGTCTGTCTCCTGCGTTCCGACCAGGTGGGAGGCCGATGTACCCGACCGTCGCCGAGGTGCTCGCGCTGCCGGTGCTGCGTCAGGGCAGGCCCCATGTGGTGGCGGGGGCGGCGGGACTGGACGCGCCGGTCCGCTGGGCGCACGTCGCCGAGGTCGCGGACATCGCCCCCCTGCTGCGGGGCGGGGAACTCGTGCTCACCACCGGGGTCGCGCTGCCCGACGACGGCACCGCGCTCGCCAGGTACGTCGCCGACCTGGCGGGGGTCGGCGTGGCCGGGGTCGTCGTCGAACTGGTCCGTCATTGGAGTGACAAGCTGCCGCCCGCGCTGGTCGACGCCGCGGACCGCCACGGCGTCCCGCTGATCACCCTTTCGCGGGAGACGCGCTTCGTGTCGGTCACCGAGGCGGTGAACGGGCTGATCGTGGACGCCCAGGTCGACGAACTCCGGGCGGCGGAACGGGTCCACGAGACCTTCACCGCGCTGACGGTCGCCGGTGCCGAGCCCGGCGAGATCCTTCGCGAGGTCGCGAGGCTCACCGAGCATCCCGTCGTGCTGGAGACGCTGTCGCACGAAGTCCTCGCCTACGACACGGCGGGGACGGATCCCGGCGAACTGCTGCCCGGCTGGCCGTCGCGATCGCGGCCGGTGCAGGTCGGCGAGCGGACCGGCTTCCACCCGGGCGCGGGCTGGCTGATCACCGTGGTCGGCGCGCGCGGGCACGACTGGGGACGGCTGGTCGTCGTCTGCGGGGATCCGCCGTCGCGGCGGCACGTCGTGGTCGCCGAACGCGCCGCGTCCGCGCTCGCGGTCCACCGGCTCGTCGCCAAGGACACCGACAGCCTCGAACGCCAGGCGCACCGCGCGATCCTGACCGAACTGCTGGCGAATCCGGTGCCGCCCGCGGAACTGACGGCGCGGGCTTCCGCGCTGGGGGTCCCGCTGACGGGACGGCTGCTGGTCGGGGTCGCCGTGCGGCCCCGGATCACCGCGACCGCCAAGACCGCGCAGTCGACTCCGGTGCTGCTGAGGGAACTCGCCGAGGCGACCGCGCTCGCCGCCCGGCGCGCCAAGGTGTCCGCGCTCGTGGCCACCGACGACACGCTGGTGCGCGCGCTGATCGCGCTCTCGCCGGAGGCGGGGGTCGACGCGGTCCTTCGGCGGCTGGCCACCGACGTCCACGAGGCCCGTTCCAGCGCGCCCGCGGTGGTCGCGGTCGGGACGACGGGCGCCGGGCCCGCCGACGCGCGCCGGACGCTCGTCGAGGCCGCCCAGGTCGCCGCCGCGGCGCTGGCCGAGAACGCCGAGCGGGTGGTCCACCGCCTCGACGACGTCCGGTTGCGCGGCCTGCTGCACCTGCTGGCCGGGGACGAACGGATCACCGCGTTCGCCGCGCGGGAACTCGGCCCGCTGCTGGGCCGCGACGCCGCGCAGGGCAGCAGACTCGTTCAGGCGTTGAGACATTACTGCGAACACGGCGGCAACAAATCGGCCGCCGCGGCCGCCGCGCACACCTCCCGCACCGCCTACTACCAGCAGCTGGCCCGGATCGAGCAGGTGCTCGGGGTGCGGCTCGAAGACCCGGAATCGATGCTCTCCCTGTATGTCGCTCTGCTCGCACACGACATTCGAGAGGTAAACGACCACACGACCGGGTGAGCAAATCTCACCCAAGCGTGGACCACAGTGATCGGGTCACCTCAGCCGATAGTGGAAGTATGGCTTTCTTCGAACCGATCGGCGCCTGCGTCCTCGCGCTGGCCTGCATGGCCCCGGCGCAACCCGCCGAATCCACGTTCCAGCTGACCAGCCACGACGCACGCGGCCGGGTCGGCACCGTCTCGCTCAGCTGCGGCCCCACCGGGGGCTCACACCCCGGCCGCGGCAGCGCCTGCGCCAAACTGTCCGAAGTGGACGGAAAGTTCGACAGGCTACGCGCGGAACCGCGTGCCTGCACCTTGGAGTACAACCCGGTGGACGTCTCCGCCGTCGGCAAGTGGCGGGGCGAACCGGTCACCTACCGCACCTCGTACGCCAACCGCTGCGTCGCCGACACCGAGTCGGCCGGCGTCTTCACCTTCTGACCGCGGTAAATCGTTGCCACGAAAGGCTTTTGTCCGATAAGGCCCTCGCGGCACACAGGTGACCGCCGGGCCTCCCCCTCGGTGGCCCGGCGGCCGCCGTTCACCACCGCCTTGATCGCCCTCACCCCCAAAGAAGGCGATCAAGGCCGTGGTGTCACGGCTCAAGAACGGGGCAGGTACCGGCACCCGATCCCGTCCTTCGCGGCAACGGGGGTCTGACGCGCGAGAGACCGGCTCAGGTTCCATCCTCGCCAATCATCTTCCGAGATACCCGTCACGACCGGTCTGAGCACGCAGGACCGCAGCGGCTCCGGGAGCCTGTCCGCCGCAGGGACGACGTCGGCGGAAAACCCTGACAGATAACGGGTGTCGAGCGTCTTGCCGTGCGCGATCCGGTCGATGTTGCGGTCGGCGATGAACCGTTCCGGATCGAGGACGGCCAGCCCCAGCAGCGCCGCGGCCGCGGCACCGATGGCCGCGCGCGGCAGCCAGGACGACCGCAGCGGGACCAGGGACACCAGTACCAGCAGGAACACCAGGCCGATCCAGAGTTCACAGACCTCCACCAGCAGCCGCAGCACGGTGAACCCGTACGCCTGCTGGTATGTCCACATGCGACTCAACGCCGACGCGACCAGCACCAGGCTGAGCACGCTCAGCACGCCGAGCAGCCCGCGCTGCCAGGCACGATCGGCCACCGAAGACTTCGGCGCCCACCGCAGCGCCACGGCGACCAGCAGCAGGGTCAGCACGGTGATCGCGGACAGCTGCCAGAACCCGCTCCTGGCGTATTCGGCCGCCGTCAGCCCGCTCGTCCGCAGGACGTAGTCGCTGCCGCCGAACAGCACGACCAGGCGGACCACGACGAAGCTCGCGAACAGCGCCACCAGCACGCCCAGCGGCAGCGCCCACTCGAGCCGGTGCGCCAGCCGCTTGCGTGGCGCGTCGTCCTCGGCGGGCAACGGTGGCGCCGCCAGCAGGTAACACGCCCCGGTGACGGCGAACGCGGCCACGACGAACAGGAATCCCCAGCGCACGAAGGTTCCCGGGTCGAGTTCCGGGATCACCGAGTCGACGACGCTCGCGAACGCGGCGTCCGCGCCCCGCAGCAGCGGGACGAACACCAGCAGCAGCCCGGCGCTCGCCAGCACCGGCACCAGGAACCTCGGCCGCGTACGGCTTTCCGGCTTCTTGCCGAGCTTCACGAGCCCGCGTCCGATCCACGGGACCGAAAGCAGCGCTTCGATCGGGACCGCGAAGACGTCGTAGATGATCGTGTTCACCGTGCGCTTCCCGACCACCGCCAGAGATCCCGCGACACAGGCGGCCAGCACGCACAGCACGTTCAGCCACGCCGACGCGCGGAACATCCCGACCGCGAGCAGCCCGAGCGCGACCGCCGCCCACAACGCGCTGGTGAGGCGGAAGTGCGGCTCGGCGTCACCGCGGGCCCGTTTGTCGGCGACGTAGACGGCCACGGCGAAGGCGAGCCCGGCCACGAACCAGCCGACTCCGGGATCGTCCGGCATGGCGACCGCGGCGATCAGCCCGGCGGCGACGGCGGCGGGCAGCACCGAACCGGGCAGCGGGACGATCGACGACTTCGGCGGCACCCGGGGCCGCATCAGCACCGGGACCGGGATAGGGACCGGGACCGGTGGCGCGGGCGGCAAGGTGGCCGTCGCCGACGGGGGCGGCGCGTGCGCCTGTTTCTCCTCTTGCTCTTCGCTCATCGAACCCTCCAGTTTGCGAAAGCACATCCGAGTGGGTGTGCGGAGCCGCGGAAAGAAAGCGGAATGGGCTACGGAACCGGGATCACGACGCGGATGACGCAGCCCGGACGCCGTTCGGGGGCGACGACGGCGATGCTGCCGTCGTGGAGGTCGACCACCCACCGGGCGATCGCGAGCCCCAGGCCGGTGCCCCCGCCGCCCGCCCGCTCGCCGCGGGTGAACCGTTCGAACACGCTGTCCCGCTCCCCCGGCGGGATCCCGGGGCCCTCGTCTTCGACCTCGATGACGACGTCGGCCTCACGGGCCTCCGCTCGCACCCGGACCTCGCCCCCGGCAGGCCCGTGCCGGACGGCGTTGTCGAGCAGGTTGACCACGACCTGGTAGAGCCTGCCGCGGTCGGCGACGGCCACCGCGCCGGGCGGCTGGACGTCGACGGCGAACCGCACGCCGCGGCCCGTCGCGGCGGAGGTCACCCCGGCTTCGGCGGCGACCTCTTCCAGCAGCAGTTCGAGATCGAACTCCTCCAACTGCAACGGGAACGCGCCGGCGTCGATGCGCGAGAGGTCGAGCAGTTCCGAAACCAGCCTGCCGAGCCGTTCGGTCTGCTGCAGCGCGGTTTTCAGCGTCGCCGGATCGGGCTTGGCGACGCCGTCGACGAGGTTCTCCAGCACGCCGTTCAGCGCGGTGATCGGCGTGCGAAGTTCGTGGGAGACGTTCGCGATCAGCTCGCGCCGCCGTTGGTCCGAGGCGTCGAGGTCGGCGGCCATCTGGTTGAAGGCGTGGGCGAGTTCGCCGACCTCGTCGCGGGCGGTCGCCCGGACCCGCCGCGTGTAGTCGCCCTTGGCCATCGCCCTGGCGGCGGCCGTCATCTCGCGCAGCGGCCGGGTCATCCCGTGCGCCAAAATCTGCGAGGTGACCACCGCGAGCACCATCGCGGCGATCGTGGTGCGCGGCGGCAGCCAGCCGATCTGCCAGTTGAAGAAGGCGAACGCGATACCGCCCGAGGAGACCAGCAGGATCGCGAGCTTGAGCTTGATGGAACGGACCGGGTCGAGCGGCCTCGGAAGCGCGTCGACGATCCGGCCGAACAGCGGGCGGAGTTTCACGATCCCACCTCCAGGGCGTACCCGACACCGTGCACGGTGCGGATGAGGTCCGCGCCCAGTTTGCGGCGCAGCGCCTTGATGTGACTGTCGACCGCGCGGGTGCCCGAACCGGTGCCCGCGACGTCCCAGTCCCAGACCTCGCTCAGCAGCCGTTCCCTCGGCTGCACCGCCCTGGGGCGCTTCGCGAAGTGGACGAGGAGGTCGAACTCGATCGGGGTCAGCTGGGCCGGTGTGCCCGCCCGCGTGACCCGCCGCTGTTCGACGTCGATTTCGAGGTCGCCGAGCACGATCTTCGTACCCGCTTCGCTCACGTCGGTCCGTGCCGACCGTTCGACGCGGCGCAGCAGCGCGTGCACCCTGGCCGAGAGCACCCGCATGGAGAACGGCTTGGTGAGGTAGTCGTCCGCGCCGACGCCGAGGCCGATCAGCATGTCCGTCTCGTCCGACCGGGCGGTCAGCATCAGCACCGGGACCGGGCGTCGGGCCTGGATCCGGCGGCAGACCTCGAGACCGTCGAAGCCCGGCAGCATCACGTCGAGCACCACCAGATCCGGCTCCCGCGCGGCGTCCGTCTCGACGCCGGAAGGGCCGTCGTGCGCCAGATCGACGGTGAAGCCCTCCGCGCGCAGCCGCGCGGCGATGGCTTCGGCGATGGTCACGTCGTCCTCGACGACCAGCACCCGGCGTCCTCCCAGTTCCATGGGGATGACTGTAAGCAGCGACCGTGGAGAACGTTCGGGTGAGCTGTGGAGATCCTGTGGAGATGTTTCACCCGGATTGCCGGATTACGACGACCGTGTGTGTGACGCAGGTCATGCACTCCGGACCCGGCGAACGCAATCGACAGTCTGCGTTCCGACGCCACCAACAGTGAACAGTCTGCCAGTCCCACCCGCGCGGCGAGGGCGAGCACGATTCCGCAATGGAGCCGACGGCACGCGGAACCCAGCTCGTGCATCCTGATGGCCGGGTCGAACTCGGCGAGGTCGAGTCCTTGAAGGACAGCCGCTTCTACAACGAAGAACTCGCCCCGGTCCCGGTCGAAAAGCGGACCTGGACGACCTACAACTACTTCGCGCTGTGGATGGGGATGGCGCACAACATCCCCTCGTACGCGCTCGCCGCCTCCTTGATCGCGCTCGGCATGGACTGGCTCCAGGCTTTGCTGACGATCACCATCGGCAACCTCGTCGTGCTCGCCCCGATGTTGCTCAACAGCCATGCCGGGACGAAGTACGGCATCCCGTTCCCCGTGTTCGCCCGCGCCTTCTTCGGCATGCGCGGCGCGAACCTCGCGGCGTTGCTGCGGGCGTTCATCGCGTGCGGCTGGTTCGGCATCCAGACCTGGGTCGGCGGCGAGGCCGTCTACATCATCGTCGGACGGCTGGCGGGCTCCGGCTGGAAGGACTCCACCGTCGTCCTGGGCCAGCACTGGACCCTGTGGCTGTCCTTCGGGTTGTTCTGGCTGTTCCAAATGCTCATCATCTGGCGCGGGATGGAGGCGGTCCGCCGGTTCGAGAACTGGACGGCCCCGCTGGTCTCGGTCGGCTTCCTGATCCTGCTGGGCTACGTGCTGGTCAAGGCGGGCGGACTCGGCCCGATCCTGTCCGAACCCGGGAAACTGGGCTGGGGACCGGACTTCTGGAAGGTGTTCGCGCCGTCGCTGATGGCGATGATCGCGTTCTGGTCGACGCTTTCGCTCAACATGCCGGACTTCACCCGCTTCGGCGGCAGCCAGGGCAAGCAGGTCCGCGGGCAGATCTTCGGCCTGCCGACCACGATGACCTTCATCGCGGTCGTGGCCATCCTGACCACCTCGGGCGGCAGTGTCCTCTACGGCGAGCAGATCTGGGACCCGGCGAAACTGGCCGACCGGTTCGACTCCCCCGTCGTCGTGGTGGTCGCGCTGATCGCGCTGGTGTTGGCGACCGTGTCGGCGAACCTCGCGGCCAACGTGGTCAGCCCGTCCTACGACTTCTCCAACGCCTTCCCGAAGAAGATCACCTTCGCCGTCGGCGGGCTGATCACCGGCGTCATCGGCATCCTCATCCAGCCGTGGCGGCTCTACTCCGACCCGAACATCTACATCTTCGCGTGGCTCGGCTTCTACGGCGGCCTGCTCGGCGCGGTCGCCGGGGTGCTCGTCGCCGGCTACTGGGTGGTCAAACGCACACGCCTCAACTTGCGAGACCTCTACACCGAGCGCGGCGCCTACTGGTTCAAGGGCGGCTGGAACTGGCGCGCGCTGGTCGCGACGCTGGTCGGCGCCGTGCTCTCGGTCGGCGGCGCGTACGGCGGGCCGTTCCCCGCCGACGGGCTGATCCCGTTCCTGAAACCGCTCTACGACTACAACTGGGTCGTCGGACTGGCGGGCGCCTTCGTCGTCTACCTGCTGCTGGCCCTGCCCGAGCACAAGCGCACCGCCTACACAGAGGAGGAAGCAAGTGAGCGACCTGGTCCGAGCCGGATTGATCCAGCAGCGGTGGACGGGTGACAAGGAGTCGATGATCGCCAACGCGGTCGAAGCCATCGGCAAGGCCGCTTCGCAGGGCGCGCAGGTCATCTGCCTGCAGGAGTTGTTCTACGGCCCGTACTTCTGCCAGGTGCAGGACACCGACTACTACTCCTACACCGAGGGCATCCCCGACGGGCCGACGACGAAGCTCATGCAGGAGGTCGCCGAACGCCACGGTGTCGTGCTGGTCGTCCCGATGTACGAGGTCGAGCAGCCCGGCGTGTACTACAACACCGCCGCGGTGATCGACGCCGACGGGACGTACCTCGGCAAGCACCGCAAGAACCACATCCCGCAGGTGAAGGGCTTCTGGGAGAAGTTCTACTTCCGGCCCGGGAACCTGGGCTACCCGGTGTTCGACACCGCAGTCGGCCGCATCGGCGTCTACATCTGTTACGAGCGGCACTTCCCGGAGGGCTGGCGCGCGCTGGGCCTGGCGGGCGCGAAGATCGTGTTCAACCCGTCGGCGACCAGCCGCGGCCTGTCGGAGTACCTGTGGCGGCTGGAGCAGCCCGCGGCCGCCGTCGCGAACGAGTACTTCGTCGGCACGATCAACCGTGTCGGCGTGGAACCGCTGGGCGACAACGACTTCTACGGTCAGACGTACTTCGCGGACCCGCGCGGCCAGCTGATCGGCGAGGCCGCCTCCGACACCGAAGAGGAGATCGTCATCCGCGACCTCGACATGGGTCTGCTCGCCGAGGTCCGTGATCTGTGGGCCTTCTACCGAGACCGCCGTCCCGACAGCTACGGACCCCTCGCGGAGGCGTGATGACCACCCTCATCAGCGGCGGGCAAGTACTCAGCACAGCTGGCGCTTCGGCGGCGGACGTCCTCGTCGACGGCGAGACGATCGTGGCCGTCGGCGCACCCGGCACCCTGGGACCGGCCGACGAGACCATCGACGCCACCGGGAAGTACGTGCTGCCCGGCGGGATCGACGCGCACACCCACATGGAGATGCCGTTCGGCGGGACGCAGTCCGCCGACACCTTCGGCACCGGGACGACGGCGGCGGCGTGGGGCGGGACGACCACGATCATCGACTTCGCCGTCCAGGCCAAGGGCACCTCACTGCTGTCCACAATGGACAAGTGGCACGAGAAGGCCGACGGCAACTGCGCCATCGACTACGGCTTCCACATGATCGTCTCCGACGTCAACGATTCGTCGTTGAAGGAGATGCAGGCCTGTGTCGACGGCGGAGTCGGCAGCTTCAAGATGTTCATGGCGTATCCGGGGGTGTTCTACTCCACCGACGGCGAAATCCTGCTGGCCATGCAGAAGGCGCGCGAGATCGGCGCCACGATCATGATGCACGCGGAGAACGGCATCGCGATCGACCAGCTGGCCGCGCAGGCGTTCGCCGCCGGGAAGATCGACCCGGTGCAGCACGGCCTCACCCGCCCGCCGGAGCTGGAGGGCGAGGCGACCTCGCGCGCGATCCAGCTGGCCAAGGTGACCGGGGCGCCGCTGTACATCGTGCACCTCTCGGCGTCGCAGGCGCTCGCGGCGGTCGCGGAGGCGCGCGACGACGGCCAGAACGTGTTCGCGGAGACGTGTCCTCAGTATCTTTATCTGTCCATCGAGGACTTGGCGAAACCGGATTTCGAGGGCTCGAAGTACGTCGCCTCTCCCCCGCTGCGCGAGAAGTCACATCAGGCGGACCTGTGGCGAGGGCTGCGCACCAACGACCTCTCGGTGGTGTCGACGGATCACTGTCCGTTCTGTTTCAAGGACCAGAAGGAACTCGGCCGCGGCGACTTCCGCGCGATCCCCAACGGGATCCCCGGCGTCGAGCACCGGATGGACCTGCTGCACCAGGGTGTCGTGGCGGGCGAACTCACCCTCGGCCGCTGGGTCGAGACCTGCTCGACCACCCCGGCGCGGATGTTCGGGCTGTACCCGCGCAAGGGCGTCATCGCGGCGGGTTCGGACGCGGACATCGTCATCTACGACCCGTCGGCGAAACAGACCTTGTCGGTCGAAACGCACCACATGAACGTGGACTACTCGGCCTACGAAGGCACGGAGATCACCGGCAAGGTCGAGACGGTGCTCTCGCGCGGCCGCGTGGTGGTGTCGCCGTCCGGGTTCTCGGGCAGTACGACGCACGGGAAATTCCTCTCGCGCGACCTGAACCAGTACCTGAACTGAGGCGGTGGCCGGATGGACTTCGGGATAGTGCTCCAGACCGACCCGCCCGCGCGCGACCTGGTGCGGCTGATGAAGGCCGCCGAGGACCAGGGTTTCCGCTACGGCTGGACGTTCGACTCGTGCGTGCTGTGGCAGGAACCGTTCGTCATCTACTCGCAGATCCTCGCGGCGACGTCGTCGATGATCGTGGGCCCGATGGTGACCAGCCCGGCCACGCGGGACTGGTCGGTGATGGCGTCGACCTTCGCCACGCTCAACGACATGTACGGCAACCGGACGGTGTGCGGGATCGGCCGGGGCGATTCGGCGCACCGGGTCGTCGGCCTGGCACCGTCCACTTTGGCCACCGTGCGTGACTGCATGCACGTGGTCAAGGAACTCGCCGAGGGCCGGGAGGTCCTGTTGCGGGACAAGCCGGTCCAAATTCCCTGGATCCGCAACGGCAGGCTCGAAATGTGGATGGCGGGATACGGGCCGAAGGCGCTGAAGACGGTCGGCGAACACGCCGACGGCTTCATCCTCCAGTGCGCCGATCCCGCGATCGCCCGGTGGACCATCGGCGCCGTCCGCGAGGCGGCCCGTGCGGCGGGACGGGATCCGGGCGGGATCACGATCTGCCTCGCCGCACCGGCGTACGTCGGGGACGATCTGGCGCACCAGCGCGAACAGTTGCGCTGGTTCGGCGGGATGGTCGGCAACCACGTCGCGGATCTCGTGGCGCGGTACGGCGATTCCGGGCCGGTGCCACGCGAACTGACCGATTACATCCGTGAGCGGGAAGGGTACGACTACTCGCACCACGGACGGGCCGGGAATCCCTCGACCGACTTCGTGCCGGACGAGATCGTGGACCGGTTCTGCCTGCTCGGACCGTCTTCGGCGCATGTGGAGCGGCTGGAGGAGCTGGCTTCGCTCGGGGTGGACCAGTTCGCGCTGTACCTCATGCACGATCAGCGCGAAGAAACGCTGAAACGCTACGGCTCGGAGGTCATCGGCCGCTGACCCCCTCTGCGATCAGTCCTCTACTTGCGGTCCTTGCGCGTGCAACTACCGCAAGTAGAGGACTAATCGCGTGAAATCAGGCGCCGAACCAGGCCGCGAGCGCTTCCCGCAGGCCGTCCTCGGTGTCCCCCGCCCAGGCGATGTACCCGTCCGGGCGAATCAGGAGGACATCGGCGGGCCGGTCCTCGGCCTTGGCGGTGTGGACGTCGACGAGTCCTTCGGCGAGCTCGCGGAGCTCCGGCCGTCCGGCGAGGTCGAGCAGGACCGGCCGCGCCGGGCGCAGCAACTCCCCGACGCTGGTCGCGCCCTGGTCGGTCTCCAGCGCGAGATCCGGGACGAAGGTACCGGCGAGCGCGTGCCCGGAACCGGGCATCGGGTAGCGCAGGTCGGTCCCGGCGAGATGCGCGGCCAGCCGTCGCGCGGGCTGCTCGTCGTCCAGCAGTTCCTGGAAGACCGTCCGGAGCGCCTCGGCGGCCTCGTCGTGCCCGCGCCGCAGCGCGACCTGCGCCTGGGACTGCAGCAGCGCGCGGGCACCGGCGGCGTGCCGTTCCGCGTGATAGGTGTCCAACAGCCCCTCCGGCGCCCGCCCCTGGATCTCGGCGGCCAGCTTCCAGGCGAGGTTGACCGAGTCGGACATGCCGACGTTGATCGCCGTACCGGTCGACGGCAGCAGGTGGGCCGCGTCGCCCGCCAGCAGGATCCGCCCCTCGCGGTAGCGCTCCGCCTGTCGGGCGGAGAACTGGTAGCGCGAGAGCCGGACCGGGTCGCCCAGCGGGACTTCCCCGCCGAGCACGCGACGGATGCTGTCGCCGAGTTCGGTCAGCGTCATCGGCACGTCTTCGTCGATCTCGCCGAGATCGTCCTCGGTGGTCTGGATGAACAAGATCCCCGGCGTCAGCGAACCGAGCGCGAACACCCCGTCGTCGGTGCGGGTGTAGCCCGCCTTGATCCGGCCCAGCTCCGGTGTCTCGATGTCGCCGTCGTCGTGCACGGTCAGCCCCTCGGGGATCTTGACCTGCCCGATCCGGTTGACCTCGGGATAGGTGGTCCCGGGGAAGCCGATCCCGGCGAGCGCGCGGACGGGGCTGCGGCCGCCGTCGCATCCGGCGAGGTACGGGGCGGTGACTTCGTACTCCCCCTCCGGCCCGCGGACCCGGGCCGTCACGGAGGTGCCGTCTTGGGACAGCCCGGTGACCTCGTGCCCGCGGCGCACTTCCGCGCCGAGTTCGAGGGCGTGTTCCTCCAGCAGCCGCTCCAACAACTGCTGTCGCACCGACAACGCCTTGAGCGGGGGCTCGTCGAACCGGGTGAGGTCGACGTGCACGCCGCCGAACGGGAACCGGTGGGGCGGGACGGGGTCGGTGACGAGCCCCCGGACCCGGTCCAGCAGGCCGCGGTACTTCAGCAGGTCCAGGATCTGCCCGCTGAGGCCGTGGGCCTTCGGTGTCTTCCCCTGTTCCGGCCGCCGTTCCAGGACCAGCGGGCGCACTCCGGCCAGCCGCAGCTCCGCGGCCAGCATCAGACCGGTCGGGCCGGCACCCACGATGATCACGTCGACGTCCGTCAAATCTTCACTCCTGTTCGGCCTGTACTGGCTACGGCCGAGGATTCTGCGGCAACACCGGGGTCTTGCCGCAAGCCCCCAGGTGCGCTATATGTTGAACATGGAGGGGCGCGCCCCTCCTTTTTCGTGCCTGGCGGAGGGCGGGGTGGGGGCTGCTCCACCGTCTTTCCGGGTACGCGCACCAGGGATCTCGCGCCCGCGAGCCGAGACGCTGGACCGGTGACCACCAGCAGAGTCCGCACCGCCGCTTTGATCACCCTCACCGCACTCGCCGCCGTCACGATCGCGCCCGCGGTCTCGGCCGCGCCGAAAGGCATCGCCTGGGGCCCCTGTCCGGCGGGATCGCCATCCGGCTACGACTGCGCCGAACTGGAAGTCCCGCTTTCGTACCGGGATCCGGGCGGCCCTCGGATCACCATCGCGCTCGGCCGTCTTCCCGCGACCGACCGGAAGCACAAACGCGGCACCGTCTTCACCAACCCCGGCGGTCCCGGGAATCCCGGCCGCTTCAGCGAGTTCCAGACCGCGTCGCTGCACCGGCAGTTCGACATCGTGGGCTTCGACCCGCGCGGCGTCGGCGCCAGCACGCCTGTCCGCTGCTTCGCGAGCGAAGCGGAACTCGAGCCGCTCAAGCGGGTGCTCGGCCAGTTCCCGATCACCGTCGAGCAGGAAACCCGGCAGATCGCCGACGTCCGTGAGGTCGCCGCCTCGTGCGGCCGCAACGCCGGGCCGCTGCTGGGTCATCTGTCGACCACGAACGTCGCCCGGGACCTCGACAAGCTCCGCGAGGCCGCCGGTGAGCCCCGCCTGCGGTACTACGGCCTCTCGTACGGCACGTACCTCGGCGAGGTGTACGCCAACCTGTTCCCGCATCGCGTCGGGGCCTTGGCCCTCGACGCCGTCGACGATCCGATCGCCTGGTCCACCGGGCACCGTCCGGAGGACGCGAACGTCCCGTTCAGCACCAGGCTCGGCGGTTTCCGGGACGCGGACCGCGCGCTGCAGGCGTTCCTCGACGCCTGCGCGGCCGACGTCCGGTGCGCGTTCCGCGAACCCGGGACGGACCTGCGGGCCAAATACGACGGCATCCTCGACCGGCTCGAGGCCACGCCGGGCGCGATCACCTATCAGGACGTCATCCGGCGCACCCACAACGCGCTGACCGACGAGGCCGACTCGCCCGCGCTGGCGGAATTCCTTCAGTCCGAGACGAAATCGGCCTCGGCGAAAGCCATCGTGACGCCGTTCGACTCCGCACTCGGCGGCGGTGGGACGATCTGTGCCGACACCACGAACCCGCGTGACCCGGCGGCGTGGCCGAAGGCGGCCCGCGAGGCCGATCGCGAAAGCCGCGGTTTCGGTTCGTACGACACGTATCTCTCGCTGCCGTGTGCTTTCTGGCCCGCCTCCGACCCGGCCCGCTACACGGGACCATGGAACCGGCCGACCGCGCCGATCCTGTTGCTGGCCAACGGCAAGGGCGATCCGGAAACGCCGTACGCCGGAGCGAAACGGACCGAACGCATCCTCGGGAACGCCCGGCTCCTGACGCTGGACGCCTGGGGGCACGGCGCCGCGAACCGCAGCAAGTGTGTCGACGCTGCCCTCGACGCCTACCTGATCAACGGCCGCCTTCCGGCGCGCGGCACCGTCTGCGCCCCGGATCAGAAGCCGTTCGACCCGAGGTAGGCGAGCGCGACTTCCTCGTCGGTCAGCCAAGCGGTGTAGTCGGCGGGGTCGGAGAAGACGTGCGCGAACCGGCGTGCCACCTCGGGCGCCGTTTGCGCGGCGTCCAGGGTGGCCAGCACGTGATCCGGTGGCGGCGCGAGGAAATCGTTGCTCAGCCGGGTCGCGTGCTGTGCCTTTTCCCAGTACTTCGCGAAAGTACGGCGCTGGAACGCTTCGTCGAACGGGCGGTCGCCGTGGTCGAGGATGCTCTGTTCGTAGACCGCGGCCGCGTGCGCCGCCATGTTCGCGCCCTGCCCGGCGATCGGGTCGTTCGTCACCGCGGCGTCGCCCATCGCGAGTACCTTCGCCCCCGACGGCAGCGTCCCGACCGGGTCGCGCACGATCGGCAGGACCCGGCCGCGCAGGACGTCCAGCGGCCCGCTCGGGCGTGCGCCGGCGAGCGACTCCTCGACCCACGGGAACTGCTTGCGCAGCACCGTCATCGCGAGAGCGAAATGCTCGTCGACGTCGGTGACGTCGTCCCAGACGTCCATGGGGCCGCCGGGAACGCCGAAGAACCCCAGACCGAAGACGGGCCCACGCACCGACTGGACCGGCAGCCCGAACAGCTCACCGGCCCGGGAGAGCCCGAACGTCAGGCCCGGATACACCGGAAGCGGCTCGTCGCGCCCGGAGACGAGGTACAGGATCCCGATGGTCCGCTGCGGTTCGCGATACGGGGAACGCGCGTCGTCACGCGGGAAGAGACGGTCGAACCGCGGCCCTCGCCCGGCCGCGACCAGCACGAGATCGAACTCGCGGGCGTACTCCTCCAGCCCGTCGGGCGTCACCGTGCCGATCCGCACCTCACCGCCGCGGGCCGTGAACGCGGTCAGCCAGTCGGACACCTTGACCCGTTGGTCGACCGACTGCGCGGGATGCTCGAAGCGGGCGCGCCACGAGACGGCGGGCTCCGGGGAGTCCCCGGCGAGCCCGAACGACGCGCCGAGCATCTCCGGGGCGGTGCCGTCCCAGAAGTTGATGCCCAGCGCGCGTTCCCGGGTCAGGGCGGGATGGAACAAGCACTGGTTCGAGATGAGGCCGCCGGCACGGATCGTTCCGGCGTCGCGGTCGGTGACCACGGTGACGGCGTATCCGTGCCGCTGCAGGCCCAAGGCCAGGACCAGACCGGCTTGCCCGGCCCCGACCACCGCGATCCGGCGCATGAGGACCCCTCCCCTTCGGCTGGGTCCAGTGTGGCCGGGTTTCCACCGCGCGGTAAAGGATCCGCCTGATGGGCTGCCCGAAAAGGATCAGCCCGCGAGGGCTTGGTACACCAGGTTGCGCAGTTCGGCGCGGATCGGATGGGTCGACGACGGCAGCAGCTGGGTGAAGAACAGCACCGTGACGTCCTCGTCGGGATCGACCCAGAAGGCGGTGCTCGCCGCGCCACCCCAGGCGAATTCCCCGGCGCTGGCGAGGGTTTTGGCCTTCACCGGGTCGTCGAGCACGGAAAAGCCCAGTCCGAAGCCGAAACCGTCGTACGGCGTCTCGGAGAACCCGACGCGACCGTAGGTCTCCAGATCCACCCCGCCCGGCAGGTGGTTGCTCGCCATGACCTCCACCGTGCGCGGACCGAGCAGCCGGACGCCGTCGAGTTCGCCGCCACGCAGCAGCATCTGCGTGAAGCGGTGGTAGTCGCCCGCCGTCGAGACCAGCCCCCCGCCGCCCGACAGGCAAGTGGGCGTGACACGGCCGATGGTGCCCATCTCGTCGTGGCGGAACGGGGCCTTCGTCTTCGGGTTGGGCACGTAGAGGGCGGCCAGCCTGTCGAGGGCGGCCGGGTCGGTTTGGAATCCGGTCTCGTGCATGCCGAGCGGGGTGAAGATCCGCTCGCTGAAGAAGGTGTCGAGAGACTGACCGGAGACGACCTCGACGAGCCTGCCGAGGATGTCCGTCGCGACCGAATAGTTCCATTCCGAACCGGGCTGGAACTGCAACGGCTGCCTCGCGAGCGCCTCGGAGACACCGGCGAGGTCGAGCCCCGGCGCGGTACCCCAGTCGAAGCCGGCCTCGCGGTAGAGCGCGTCGACCGGATGCGTGCGGTGGAATCCGTAGGTCAGCCCGGCGGTGTGGGTGAGCAGGTGCCAAAGCCGGATGGGTTCCGTCGCAGGCTCGGTCGCCACCCGGACGGACGAGCCCGTCGTGAAGACCCGCGGTTCCGCGAATTCCGGCAGCCACCGGGAAATCGGGTCCCGGAGGTCGATGAGCCCCTCTTCGACGAGCATCATCGCGGCGACCGAGGTGACCGGCTTCGTCATCGAGAAGACGCGCCAGATCGTGTCGGTCTCCACCGGGAGCCCGGCCTCGATGTCGCGCAGCCCGTTCGACGCGAGATGCGCGACCTTCCCGTTCCTGGTCACCACGGCCAGATACCCGGGAAGCAGATTTCGCTCCAGGTACCCGTCGAAGTGCTTGTCGATCCGCCGTAGCCGCTCCGCGTCGAAGCCCACCTCGGCCGGGTCGACGTCCACCTTCAGCTCGATCATGCGACCGAGGCTACGCGTTCCGTTCGGCCTGTTTCTCCAGTCGCCACGCCTCGTCGGTCTTCCCGATCCGCCAGTATCCGGAGATGGACAGCAGGTCACGCTGCATTCCCCGGTCGTCGAGAAGGTGACGTCGCAGATCCCGGACGAACGCGGCCTCGCCGTGCACGAACGCCTGAACGACACCGTCACGCCACTCGAGCGCCCGGACGGCTGCCGCGAGATCGTCGCCCTTGCTCCGGTGCAGCCAGGTGATCCGCGCGTCGCCCTTGGTGGTCAGCGACTGCTCTTCGGCGGCGTCCTCGACGAGGATGACCGCGTGCACGGGAACGCCCGCCGGCATCGCTTCGAGTGACGCGGCGATCGCCGGAAGGGCGCTCTCGTCACCCGCGAGCAGGTGCCAGTCGGCTTCTTCGCCCGGCGCGTACGCCCCGCCGGGACCCGAGATCAGCAGCTCGTCGCCCGGTTTCGCGGCGGCGGCCCACGGTCCGGCGACACCCTCGTCACCGTGGTGGACGAAGTCGAGCACCAGCTCGCCGAGATCCCGGTCGAAGGCCCGGACGGTGTAGGAACGCATCCGCGGCCACTGCTCACGCGGCAGTTCTTCGCGGACGCGCGCCAGGTCGAACGGCTCGGGATAGGTGACGCCGGGCACCCGGAAGTGCACCTTGACGTAGGCGTCGGTGAATTCGTTGGGCTGGAACGAGGCGATCCCTTCGCCCCCAGCGACGATCCGGACCATATGCGGGGTGATCCGCTCGGTGCGCAGCACCCGCAACCGGGTCGCCGACACTGATCTCCGCGCCTCGGCCATTCACGATTCCTTTCATGAGGTTAGGTGAACCTAACTGAGCGTACGCCGATCCCGGATCGAGCGGGCGACGTCTCCCATCATCCGATCAAAGCTCTCCCGGACCCGCCCGTCGAACCCGGCGAAGAACCGGTTGGCCAGCGGGACCGCCCACCGGCCCCGGGTAGCGACGTTGTACACCCGATGGGTTACCCGCACACCGGCCGGATCATCCACGACGATGTACTCACCGCGGTACCACCACCCGCCCTGCTGGGCGATGAGGCCGCGCTCGGCGTCCATCTCGAAGCCTGGGTTGTACTGCTGCGCTTGAAGAAATTCCGCGATCCGGGCGAAGACCTCATCGGCGGACGCGGGCACCACGTCGTCGACTTCGACCAGCGGTTTCACGCCGCGCTCGCGGCCGGATCACTCACCCGGGTGTTCTGGAACGACGCGATCCGCCAGCCTTCGGACTCCTCCACCAGGACATACGTCAGCGTCGATTCCCGGCCTGGTCCTGGCTCGCCGCCCGCCAGCGACGATTCACCGCCGGACACGACGATCGCGACGTCGGGCCGCACGAACCGAACCCTGGGCTCCTCGCCCCCGGCGACCAGTTTCGATCCCTTCAGCAGCCCCTCGAACAGGGAGCGGTGCGCGCTTTCGATGATCACGCGGCCAGGCATGTTCATGCCGAAGAACGTCACGTAGTCGGCGTCCTCGGTGAACAGCGACGCGTACGCGGCCGCGTCGCCGTCGTTCCACGCGTCGGCGAGCTTGCCCAGGACGGCCAGGACCTCGGCCCGTCGTTCGGTCATGATGTCCTCCAGTGGGGCGAACGGTGTTCGTGTGACGAACACTGTTCTACAGACGAACAGCGTTCGCGTCAAGTAGAGTTCCCGGGAGTACCCCGGATCAGGAGGCGAACGAAGTGAGCAGGCCCCGGCGTCGCGCCGAGAAACCCGTGCTGTCCCAGGAGCTCGTGGTGAAGACGGCCCTGGACCTCCTCGCCGCCGAGGGGCTGGAGGCGGTGAGCATGCGGCGCGTGGCCCAGGCGCTGGAAACCGGCCCCGCGTCGCTCTACGCCCACGTGGCGAACAAGGAAGAGCTCCACGAGCTGATGGTCGACCACGTCCTCGACTTCGGCCCGGTGCCCGAACCCGAACCGGAGCGGTGGATCGAGCAGGCGAAGGACCTGTTGCGGGAGAACGTGCGCGCGCTGACGTCGTTCCCCGGAATCGCCAAGATCGCGTGGGCCATCCCGGTTCCGGTGGGCGCGAACGCCTTGCAGCAGGCCGAAGCCATGCTCGCGGTGCTGCGCGCGGGTGGCCTCGACCTCAAGCAGGCGTTGTTCGCGGCGGACGCGTTATGGCTCTACGCCAAGGCTTTCGCCTACGAAGGCGCGGGCTGGCAGCACGGCGACATCAACCTGGCCGAGCAGGAGGAACGCGGCAAGCAGATGGTCGAGTACATGACGTCGTTCCCACCCGGCACGTTCCCGAACATGCTCGGCTCGGGCGAGTACTTCACCGCGGAGACGGCCCAGGAACGGTTCGAGTTCGCCATCGACCTGTTCCTCGCCGGCCTCGCGGCCAAGGCCTCGTGAGTGGCACGGACGGTTAGAACCGCCCTTACCACTCACGAGCCCACCGCTCAGGTGAGCCGTCGCACCAGTCCGTCCGCGAGCAACCGCCCGCGATCGGTCAGCACCGCCCGGCCCTGACCGTCCAAAGCGGACTGATCGAGCAACCCCTCGGCGGCCGCGACCCGGGCTTCGGCCCGGCCGTCGTCGTCGAGGGCGTCGAGCGGAAGTCCTTCGGACAGCCGGAGTTCCAGCATCACGCGTTCCAGATGCCGGTCTTCGCCGGTCAGCAGTTCGCGACCGGCGGCAGGCGAGTCCCCGGCGGCGAGCGAGGCGGCGTACCGGGCCGGATGTTTGACGTTCCACCAGCGGACGCCGCCGACGTGGCTGTGCGCGCCCGGCCCGGCGCCCCACCAGTCGCCGCCGCGCCAATAGCCGATGTTGTGCCGGCAGCGGGCTTCCTCCGAGGTCGCCCAGTTGGACACCTCGTACCAGCGCAACCCCGCCGAAGCGAGGACGCGGTCGATCAGTTCGTAGTCGGCGGCCAGCACGTCGTCGTCCGGCGCGGGAAGTTCGCCGCGGCGGATGCGGCGGGCGAGCGCGGTGCCCTCCTCGACGATCAGCGCGTACGCCGAGACGTGGTCGACACCGGCGGCCAGCACCGCGTCCAGCGAAGCCTGGAGGTCTTCGACCCGCTCCCCCGGCGTGCCGTAGATGACGTCGAGGTTGACGTGCTCGAATCCGGCGGCCCGTGCTTCCTCCGCCGCCGTGACCGGACGGCCGGGGGTGTGCACGCGGTCGAGGATCCGCAACACGTGCTGCGCGGCCGACTGCATCCCGAGCGAGATCCGGTTGTACCCGGCGTCGCGGATGCCGTCGAAGAACTCCCGCGACGTCGACTCCGGATTGGACTCCGTCGTCACCTCGGCGTCGGGCGCGAGACCGAACGTGTCACGTACGGCGTCGAGGACGCTTCGGAGCCCTTCGGCGCCGAGCAGCGACGGAGTGCCTCCGCCGACGAAGACGGTGTCGACCGCGGGTGGCTTCCCGAGTACACGCGCAGCCAGATCGAACTCGCGCTTGAGGCCTTCGAGCCAGGACTGCGGCGACGAATCGCTGTCGAGCTCACCGGCGGTGTAGGTGTTGAAATCGCAGTAGCCGCACCGGGTCGCGCAGAACGGGACGTGCACGTAGACACCGAACGGCCGGGTGCCGAGCCCTTCCAGCGCGCTCTCGGGGAGCGCTGACTCGACGGGCGTGGTGGTTTCGGGCAGTAGTGCGGGCACACCCCAGTGTCCCCCACGCCGTGAAGGCCTCCTTCCCCGGGGAAAGAGGCCTTCACGGATCGCGCTATCTGTCGGCGATGTGCACCTTGACCGACGTCGAGCGTGTGCCGTCCTCGAACCGCACCCAGACGAGGGTCTCCATGCTCAACGAGTAGTCGTTGACCACGTAGTCGAGCGACCAGTCGCCGTACTCGTCGGACTGGACGTCACGGCTCATGTTCACCTCGACCAGCACCACGTTGGCGAGGTGCCCACGGGCGTTCGGCGAGCAGCCGACCGCCTCGAACCGGTACGAGCCGCCCTTGTGCAGCACCGCCCCCTCGTCGGGCGAAACCAGCCTGCACCCCTGCTCGGCCCCGGAAGCCGTACCCGGGATCAGCAGGGACGCCAGCACCATCGCGGCGACCACCCATCGGCGCATGCGCAACTCCTCCGTCCAGTGTGGATCGGAGACCGAAGCTAGCGGCGACGGAGAGTCCGCGCGGCCTCACTCACCCGAAGCGGTACTAGGCCAACCCGTTCGCGGCCAGCCACTCCTGAGCCGGCGGGATGACCTCGATGATGTCGATGAGGAAACCGTTGAGGTCCTCGATGTAGAAGTGCCGCTGACCGAATTCCTCGTCCACGAGCTCCGTGACGATCTTGACCCCCTCCCCGCGCAGCCGCTCGTACTCGGCCGCCGCGTCGGCGACCATGAACCCGACCATCGATCCGGCCGCCTCCTGCGCGCGCCAAGGCTCCGGCGTGGCCTTGTGGCCGCGCTTCGCGAAGCTCATCTCATAGCCCGGCACTCCGACGTTGAGGCTGGAGAACCAGTCGAGCTCGATCGTCACCGTCAACTGCAGGTGCCGCTTCCACCAGGCGGTGGTCTCGACGATGTCGTCGACGAGCACACAGGCACCGAAACCGCTGAGTTGCATTTGGTGTTTTCCTCCCAGAAGAACCACTTGATGCGTAGTACTATAGACATAGTGGTTTGATCGAAGCAAGGAGAATGTTCCGATGCGACAGAACCCGGAGCGCCGGACCGCCCTCACCGACGCCGCCATCACCGTCCTCGCCCGCGAGGGCGCCCGCGGGCTCACCTACCGCGCCGTGGACGTCGAAGCCGACGTCCCGCCCGGCACGACGTCCAACTACTTCCGGAACCGGGACCAGCTGCTCGGCGAGGTCGGCGTCCGCGTGCAGGAGCGGTTGTCGGCACCGGCCGACGTCATGGTGAATCCTCAGGCCGAGACGCCGTCCCACGACCGGGTCGGCGTACTGCTCGGCGAACTCATGGGACGGCTGACCGGCCACCGCGAGCCGTATCTCGCCCTGCTCGAACTCCGGCTCGAAGCCACCCGGCGCCCGGAGCTGGCGGCCGAGCTGACCAAGACGATCCGCGAGGGCATCGACATGAGCGTCGACTGGCACGTCTCGGCGGGCATGCCGGGCGGGCGCGCGGAGGTATTGCTGATGTATCTCGCGCTGACCGGGCTCACCGTCGAACGGCTCACCCTCCCGGAAGTCCTCGCGGACGTCACCGACGAAGACGTCATCCGGCTCATCGTGGACCGCGTCCTCCCCTCTTGAGGCTTGCGCGTTCTGCGTCACAGTGGCGGCGGCGAACCCGCACTTGACCTTCGAAACAGGCGTCTGACCAGCGGAAACAGTCGTATCCGAACCCTGTTCCCAGCATTCGGACCGGCCTAGACCACATAGTGGGCGCGTGGCACGCTGAACGAATGACCCGCGCCGGAATCAGCCTCGTGGCACGCCGCCACGTGGATCTCCGTCGCGTGGCCAGCGCGCTCTGTGCGACGAACCGCTGACTCCCCGCCACCACCACGATCTGCCGGAGGACTCCCATGTCGTCGCCCACGCGCGAGACCCCTGCCCGCACGCCCCGGGTCAAACAAAAACGGGGCGAGGGACAGTGGGCGTTGGGGTACCGCGAACCGCTGAACCCCAACGAACGGTCCAAGAAGGACGACGACCCGCTCAACGTCCGGGCGCGGATCGAGAACATCTACGCCCACCGCGGGTTCGACTCGATCGACCCCGGTGACCTCCGCGGCCGGTTCCGCTGGTTCGGCCTCTACACCCAGCGCAAACCGGGCATCGACGGCGGCCGCACCGCGACGCTGGAGCCCGAAGAGCTCGACGACCGCTACTTCATGCTGCGGGTCCGGCTCGACGGCGGCGCGCTGACCACGGATCAGCTCGCCGTGCTCGCCGAGATCTCGCAGACCCACGCGCGCGACACCGCCGACATCACCGACCGGCAGAACATCCAGTACCACTGGATCCAGGTCGAGGACGTCCCGACGATCTGGGCCAAGCTGGAGAAGGCCGGGATGACCACGATGGAGGCCTGCGGCGACAGCCCGCGCGTCATCCTCGGCTCCCCGGTCGCCGGCATCGCCGCGGACGAGGTCATCGACGGCACGCCCGCGATCGACGAGATCAAGCGCCGCTACATCGGCGACCCGCGCTACTCGAACCTGCCGCGCAAGTTCAAGACCGCGATCTCGGGCCAGCAGGACGTCGCCCACGAGATCCACGACATCGCCTTCGTCGGGGTGAACCACCCCGAGCACGGTCCCGGCTTCGACCTCTGGGTCGGCGGCGGCCTGTCCACCAACCCGATGATCGGGCAGCGGCTGGGCGCCTGGGTCCCCCTGGAAGAGGTCCCCGACGTCTGGGAAGGCGTGATCAGCGTCTTCCGCGACTACGGCTACCGGCGCCTGCGCGCCCGCGCCCGCATCAAGTTCCTGGTGAAGGACTGGGGTGCCGCGAAGTTCCGCCAGGTACTGGAGGACGAGTACCTCAAGCGCAAGCTGACCGACGGGCCTGCGCCCGAGGTGCCCGCCACCCAGATCGACCACGTCGGCGTGCACCCGCAGACCGACGGCAAGTTCTACGTCGGCGCCGCGCCGATCGCGGGCCGCGTCTCCGGCTCGACCCTGCTGGCGGTCGCGAAGGCCGTCGAACGCGCCGGATCGAACCGCGTCAGGCTTACGCCGCAACAGAAACTCGTCGTCCTCGACGTCCCCGAGGCCGAGGTGAGGGGGCTGCAATCCGAACTCGCCGACCTCGGCCTGCAGACCGAACCGTCGCCGTGGCGACGCGGGATCATGGCCTGCACCGGGCTGGAGTACTGCAAGCTCGCCATCGTCGAGACCAAGGCCCGCGCCATCCAGCTGGTCGACGAACTGGAGAAGCGGCTCGCCGACATCCAGGCCGAGTTCGAGAACCCGGTGACCGTGCACCTCAACGGCTGCCCCAACTCCTGCGCGCGGATCCAGACCGCCGACATCGGGCTCAAGGGCCAGATCGTCACCGACGAGGACGGCAAGCAGGTCGAAGGCTTCCAGGTGCACCTCGGCGGCGGGCTCGGCCTGGACGCCGGGTTCGGCCGGAAACTGCGCGGGCACAAGGTGACCGCGTCGGAGCTGACCGTGTACGTCGAACGGATCGTGCGGGCGTACCTCGCCGGCCGCGAACCCGGCGAACGGTTCGCCCAGTGGGTCACGCGGGCCGAAGAAAGCGCCCTGCAGTGACCGAACGAGCGACGCCGTATCACTGCCCTTTCTGTGGCGATGAAGACCTTCGGCCGGAAGAGGGCGGCTCTTGGCTGTGCTCGGCCTGCCGCCGGGTCTTCACCGTGAAATTCCTCGGACTGTCCTTCCCGGAGGTGTCACCAGGATGACCGCCACTGCCGACTACAAGACCCTTGCCGAAAGGGCCTCGAAGGAACTCGCCGAAGCGACAGCCACCGAGGCCCTGCGCTGGACCGCGGAGACGTTCGGCGACGACTTCATCGTCGCGTCGAACATGCAGGACGCCGTCCTCATCGATCTGGCCACCCAGGTCAAACCCGACGTCGACGTGCTGTTCCTGCAGACCGGCTATCACTTCCCGGAGACCATCGGCACCCGCGACGCGGTGCAGGCGGTCTATCCCGGCGTGCGGATCGTGAACGCCCAGGCCGCGCAGAGCGTCGCCGAACAGGACGCGGAGTACGGCCCGAAACTGCACGAACGCGACCCGACCCAGTGCTGCCAGCTGCGCAAGGTCGTGCCGCTGCGGAACACGCTCGCGAAGTACTCGGCGTGGGTGACCGGCGTCCGCCGGGTCGACGCGCCGACCCGCGCGAACACCCCCATCGTCACCTGGGACGACCGCAACGGGCTGGTGAAGATCAACCCGATCGCGCCGTGGTCCGACGACGAGTTCAGGGACTACATCGACGAACACGGAATCCTCGAGAACCCGTTGGTGTCCATCGGCTATCTGTCGATCGGCTGCGCGCCGTGCACCGCGAAGGTCGCTCCGGGTCAGGACCCGCGCAGTGGCCGGTGGGCCGGGCAGGGCAAGACCGAGTGCGGCTTGCACGGCTGAGAAGGGACGACATGACCACGCTCGAACCGGCCGCTGACGCCGCCACGGACAACCTGGCGGCGCTGGAATCCGAGGCCATCCACATCTTCCGCGAGGTGGCGGGCGAGTTCGACCGGCCGGTGATCCTGTTCTCCGGCGGCAAGGACTCGACGCTCCTGCTGCACCTGGCGATCAAGGCGTTCTGGCCCGCGCCGGTGCCGTTCCCGTTGCTGCACGTGGACACCGGGCACAACCTCGACGAGGTCATCGACTTCCGCGACCGCGTGGTCGAGCAGCACGGGCTGCGGCTGCACGTGGCGAAGGTGCAGGACTGGATCGACGACGGCAGGCTCGAAGAGCGCGCCGACGGGATGCGCAACCCGCTGCAGACCACGCCACTGCTCGACACGATCGCCGAGAACAAGTTCGACGCGGTCTTCGGCGGCGGGCGCCGCGACGAGGAACGCGCCCGTGCCAAGGAGCGGATCTTCAGTCTCCGCAACGCTTTCGGCCAGTGGGAGCCGCGTCGGCAGCGCCCCGAACTGTGGAACCTCTACAACGGGCGGCACCGCCCCGGCGAGCAGGTCCGCGTCTTCCCGCTGTCCAACTGGACCGAAGCGGACGTCTGGAACTACATCGCGCGGGAGAAGGTCGAACTTCCGTCGATCTACTACGCGCACCGGCGCGAGGTCTACCAGCGCGACGGCATGTGGCTCACCGAAGGGCCCTGGGGCGGGCCGCGGCCGGGCGAAGACGTGAAAGAACTGACCGTGCGCTACCGGACCGTCGGCGACGGCTCGTGCACGGGCGCCATCGAATCGACCGCCGCCACGGTGGACGAGGTCATCGCCGAGGTCTCGGCCTCCCGGCTCACCGAACGCGGCGCCACCCGCGCCGACGACCGGATGTCGGAGGCGGCGATGGAAGACCGCAAGCGTGAGGGGTACTTCTGATGTCCAGCCTTCTCCGGCTCGCGACCGCGGGCAGCGTGGACGACGGGAAGTCGACCCTGGTCGGGCGGCTCCTGTACGACACCAAATCCGTTCTCGCCGACCAGCTGGACGCGGTCACCCGCGCCAGTGTCGACAAAGGACTGTCCACTCCGGACCTTTCGCTGCTCGTGGACGGCCTGCGCTCGGAACGCGAGCAGGGCATCACGATCGACGTGGCGTACCGGTATTTCGCGACGCCGAGGCGCAGTTTCGTGCTCGCGGACACCCCGGGCCACGTGCAGTACACGCGGAACACGGTGACCGGGGCGTCCACCGCGCAACTGGCGGTGCTGCTGGTCGACGCGCGCAAGGGCGTCATCGAGCAGACCCGCCGTCACGCGGCGGTGCTCGCCCTGCTGGGTGTCCCGCATCTGGTGCTGGCGGTGAACAAGATCGACCTCGTCGGCTACGACGAGGCGACCTTCACGGTGATCGCCGAGGAGTTCGCCGAGCACGCCGCGTCCTTGGGCTACGAGCGGGGTTCCGTGCTCGCGGTGCCGGTTTCGGCGCTGGAGGGCGACAACGTCGCGGAGAAGTCGGACAAGACCCCGTGGTACTCCGGCCCGACCCTGCTGGAGCACCTGGAAACCGTGCCCGTGGCGCCGGATCCGCACGATTCGGCGTTCCGCTTCCCGGTGCAGTACGTGATCCGGCCGCGTACGGCCGATCACCCCGACTACCGGGGTTACGCGGGACAGATCGCGGCGGGCACGGTCCGGCCGGGTGACGAGATCGTCGTGCTCCCGCAAGGCATCCGGAGCCGGGTGGAGGGTATCGACACCGCCGACGGGCCGCTTTCCGAAGCCGGGTCGGGCACCTCGGTGACCCTATTGCTCGCGGACGACCTCGACATCTCGCGGGGTGATCTGATCGCCGCCGCCGACCGGCAGCCGACGGTGACCGACGAGATCACCGCGACCCTGTGCTGGCTCTCGGCCAAGCCGCTCAAACCGGGCGCGCGGGTGCTGGTGAAGCACGGCACGCGGACGGTACAGGCCCTCGTCGGCGAACTCCACGCCCGCTTCGACGAGCAGACTTTGTCCAGTGTGGACGATCCAGCCACCCTGGAGCTCAACGACATCGGCCGGGTCACGCTGAGGCTGGCCGAGGAGATCGGCGTGGACGACTACGGCGTCAGCCCGCGGACGGGCGCGTTCCTGGTCATCGACCCGAAGGACGGCGACACCCTCGCCGCCGGGCTCGTCGGCGAAAGGTTCGCATGACCCCACGCCCCACTCCGCCACTGGTCGCCGTCGCCCACGGCAGCCGCGATCCGCGGTCCGCCGCGACCATCCGCGCCCTGCTCGACGTCTCCCGCGGGCTGGCACCGAGCCTCGACATCCGTGAGTCCTTTTTGGACCTCTCGGAGCCGTTGCTCACCGACGCCCTGCGCGGTCTCTACGCCGAGGGGCATCGCGAGGTCGTCGTGGTTCCGCTGCTGCTCGGCGTGGCCTACCACGCCCGGGTCGACCTGCCCGCGCTCGTCGCCGAGGCGACCGCGGACTGTCCCGGCCTCGACGTGCGGGTTTCCGGGGTGCTGGGCATCGACCCGATCATCGAGACGGTCGCGCTGGACCGGCTCACCGAGGCGGGCGCCGACCTGGACGATCCCGGGCTGGGGGTCCTGCTGGCGGGCGTCGGCTCGTCGAACGTCGCGGCGAACGACGCGGTCGCCGGGATCACCACCCGCTGGCACCTGCGTCGCGGACTGCTCGCGACGCCCGCGTTCGCCAGCGCCGCACAGCCGGACGTCCCCACCGCCATCGCGCGGTTGCGGCTCAACGGCGCGCGGCGGCTCGCCGTCGCGGGCTGGTTCCTCGCGCCGGGACTGCTGCCGGACCGGATCGCGCGCCTGGCCCGCGAAGCCGACCCGTCGGTGATCGTCGCCGGCCCGCTGGGACCGGATCCGCGGATCGCCGGACTCGTCCTGGACCGCTACGACGTCGCCGCCGCCCGGCTCGCCGCCTGATCATTCATCGGCACAGTAGCCCGGCCTGTCCCATTCGGGCGCTTGATGCCGATCTTCGGAGGGTCTTGTTCCCAGTTCCGTGACGCCCCGCGTATGGGAACGGAGAATTCTTGACGAGTTACTTAACTTGCCGGTAACTCTCTAAACGCTGCGCAGCGCCCTTTCTCCCCATCGAACCCCCAGGTAGGTGGAACATGAAGGCTGCCATCCGTGCCCTCGTCTGCGCTTCGGCCGTCCTCGTCCCGTTAGTCGGTCTCTCCGCCCCGGCTTCGGCGGCGACCACCGTCGTCTTCGACTGCGAGGCGAAACCGCCGCTCGTCGGGAACAAGTACCTCAAGCTGAACCAGGACGCCGACGTCACCGCGCCCGCCACGGTCGCGCCCGGTGCCGCCCTCGACGTCGTCATCGACCCGGCGGCCAACACCGTCCCGGCCGAGGTCAGCGGGTACAAGGTCAAGCACATCAAGGACTTCGCGCTGAAGATCCCGATCCCGGCGAACTCGACCTGGGTGGGCGCCGAGCTCAGCGGCGGCTCCGGTATCGGCTCGACCCCACCGAAGATCACCGTCTCGGGCAGCGTCGCGACGCTGAGCTTCCCCGGCCCGATCGCGGGCGGCTCGACGTTCGAACTGCCGACCGTCATGGCGCACCTCACCGCGGGCTCGTCCGGCACCATCGAGACGAAACTGGCGGGCAGCGGCTACGGCGACCCGGGCCTGACCTTCACCGCGGTGGTCAGCGCCGGCTTCGACGTCTCGGCGCCGACGTCGTGTTTCCCGAACCCCAGCCCCACCTTCACCACGACGACCATCGGCTGAGCAACGCCTGCGCCACCATCGGAGCATGGTGGCGCAGGCCACTGCCCGGCCCGACTTCGCCCGTGCGAAGGTGTGGCCATGGCTGACGAACTGGTGCACTACGACGTGGTGGGCGGCACCGCCACGATCACCTTGGACTCCCCGCACAACCGCAACGCGCTCTCCGCCCAGCTGCGGCGTGAACTGAGCGAGTCGCTGGACAAGGCCCAGGCGGACGACGCGGTACGGGTCATCGTGCTCACCCACACCGGTCCGGTGTTCTGTGCCGGGATGGACCTCAAGGAGGCCCGTGGCGCCGGTGCGGGCGCCCAGGGCGTCAACGAGTTCCCGAAGATCCTCGAGCAGCTGTGGACCAGCCCCAAGCCCGTGGTGGCGAGGCTGGCGGGCCCGGCGCGGGCGGGCGGCATCGGCATGGTGGCCGCGACCGACATCGCCGTCGCCACCCGCGAAGCGACCTTCGCCTTCTCCGAGGTGCGGATCGGCGTCGTACCCGCGGTCATCTCGCTCACCGTGCTGCCGCGACTCAACGCCCGCGCCGCGCACGAGCTGTTCCTGACCGGCGACACCTTCGACGCGAAGCGCGCCGTCGAGATCGGCCTGCTGAACTCGGCCGTCTCGGCCGACGAGCTCGACGGCGAGGTCGCCCGCTACGTCAAGGCGCTCGCCCTCGGCGGCCCGAAGGCGCTCGCGGCGACGAAGGAGCTCCTCAGCAAGCCCCGCCCGGCGACACCTGGCGAAGGCTTCGAGGCGATGAACAAGCTGTCCGCCGGGTTCTTCGCGAGCGAAGAGGGCCAGGAGGGCATCACGGCCTTCGCGCAGAAGCGCAAACCGAACTGGGTCCCTGAGGCCTAGGGCGTGTTTCATGAGGCTGTTCGATGGGCTTCGTGATCCAGGTGGTTCCTGACGGTGCGGGCGGATCGGCCTCGTACCGGGTCGTACTCGGCCGCGTCCGCCCGTGCCGTCAGGGGCCGCCTGGGCGCGAAGACCGCGAACTTGGCTTATGAAACACGCCCTAGTCCGGCAGGACCACGGTGAGGCGCCGGGAATCCGATCGGTCCCCGGTCGGTCCCAGCGCCCGCTGTGCGTCCGAGAGCACGCTCCGGACGGCCAGGTAGGCCTTCGGATCGCGATCCTTGAGCACCGAGGAACCGGACCAGATCAGCACGTGCTCACCCGTCGGGAGCCACGACAGGTCGGTGAGACAGTCGTAGAGCGCGTCGAGGTTCTTCCCGAAGTAGTCGGGGAACGACAGCGCCTCCGCGATCGCGTCGAGCGTGGTGGCCTTGTCGACCGTCCGGCCGCCGTCGATCAGATGCGGATGCGCGCCGCGGGTGAACGCCTTGTCCGCCGCGTCCTTCGCCGCGCTCATCGAGCGGTGTCCACTACGACGAAGGACTTGTAGTGGTCCTCGGTGTAGTACAGCTCTTTTCCGGTACCGGTCACCAGCCGCCTCGCGCCGCGATCAGGGCTGCCCGGCGTCTTGACCGTGTATTCCCGGTAGTAGCCGGACGCCTTGGCGGGCAGGACCTTTTCCCGGTTCTGGAAGAGGACGTCGTCGTTACGCGGATACGGATACGGCCCGCCCGCCTTGATGAGTCCCCAGGTCTCGGATGCCTGCGGGGGCAGTCCCGTGAGCGGTTTGACCGGGAGACCGGACTCCTCGCCCGCGATCTTGCCCTTGGCCCGGTTCGCTCCGGTCTCGCCCGACGGCTTCGCCGAAGCGGACGAGCTCGCCGGGGCCGAGGTGCTCTTCGAATCGTCACCGCTGATGCCGTCCTTGACGAACCAGCCGGCGAGCACCAGCACGATCAGGCCGATCAGGGCGGCGGTGATCCGCCTACGGTTGAACATGGTGCGCCAGCTTAGGAGGGCCGGTCGGGGTCGTTCGCATCGCGGGCCGTGCCGAAGAGCCGGGCGACCTTCCCGAAGAGCGTGTCGAGCAACCAGGCCGCGACCAGGCACAGCGGCACCACGACCGCCATGACCAGCACGAACTGCACGGGAAACGGGGCCTGCGCGAGCCACAGCTCGACGCCGTCCCACCAGTCTGCAAGCCCGTTGAACACGCTGTGAGCCTACGCTCGCACCCCCTGCCACCGCCGGTCAGGCCATGTAGGTTGCTGGAATGTTCGCCGTTTACGCTTCCGAACCCAACGCCGAAAAGCCGCTGGACTCGCTCGTGATCGGCGAGCGACCGGAGCCCGAGGTGCCCGAAGGCTGGGTGCGGGTCAACGTCAAGGCCGCCAGCCTCAACATGCACGACCTGTGGACGCTGCGCGGCGTCGGCATCAAACCCGAGCAGTTCCCGATGATCCTGGGCTGTGACGGGGCGGGCACCCTCGACGACGGCACCGAGGTCGTCCTCCACTCGGTGATCAACGCCCCGGGCTGGCAGGGCGACGACACTCTCGACCCGAAGCGCACCCTGCTCACCGAGAAGCACCAAGGCTCCTTCGCCGAACAGGTCGTGGTCCCGGCGCGCAATGTCGTGCCGAAGCCGTCGAGCCTGAGCTTCGCGGAAGCCGCGACCATGGGCACGGCATGGCTGACCGCGTACCGGATGCTGTTCGTGAAGTCCGGGCTGCGGCCGGGACAGACGATGCTGGTCCAGGGCGCCTCCGGCGGCGTCTCGACCGCCCTCGTGCAGCTCGGGCGTGCGGCCGGATTCCGGGTTTGGGTGACAGGGCGTAGCGAAGAGAAGCGTGCGCTGGCCGAGAATCTGGGCGCACATCAGACCTTTGAGTCCGGCGCGCGGCTGCCGGAGCGGGTCGACGCGGTCTTCGAGACCGTCGGGAAGGCGACCTGGTCCCACTCGGTGAAGTCGCTCAAACCGGGCGGGATCATCGTGGTTTCGGGCTCGACCAGCGGTCCGGACGCTCACGCGGAGTTGCAGCGCGTGTTCTTTCTGCAACTGCGTATCGCGGGTTCGACGATGGGGACCAGGGACGAACTGACCGATCTCCTCGCTTATCTGGAGCTCACCGGGGTTCGGCCGCAGATCGGCGCGGAATTGCCGTTTTCGGAAGCGGAAACCGGGTTTAAGAACATGCTCGACGGGGAAACTTCAGGAAAGGTCGTCTTCGCGCATTGATCGGAGGGGTGCGGCCTCCCTTTCACTGCGCACGCAGACGCACATCCACGCGTTCCTCGCAGGTCAAACCGCGATTTCCCGGTCTTGTCAAGTGTCAAGAATGTTATGACTCAGCAAGATTCTCACGACCAAAGTTCGACCAAAATCCGACCTCTCGCGGTTAACCTGGAACCATGACCGCATCGCAGCGGCCCGAACCGGCGGACCCCGGGGGCCGGAACATCGCCGACGCCGACCCGATCCGCGTCTCTTTCCGGCGCTATGCCGGTGTCCGCACCAGAGTGCTCGAAGTCGGGCCGCAGCCGGTGGAATCCACCGACCGCGCGCCCCGGCGGGTACTCGGCAAGCGGGCCACCGCGCGCGGGCACGCCAAGCCGACGGCGCCGAGACTGGTGTTGCTGCACGGCTATTGCGACAGCGCCGACACCTGGCGCCCGGTTCTGGAGCTGCTCGCGGCCGCCGGTGTGCCGGCGGTCGCGGTCGATCTGCCCGGCTTCGGTGACGCTCAGCCACTCCGGCCGGGCCCGATGCTCCCGCAGCTGGACGCCTTCACCGCGGCCGTGATCAAGGAGCAGGCCGTACTCGGCACGGTGGTGCTCGCCGGCAACTCGCTCGGCGGCACGATGAGCCTGCGTGCCGCCGAGAACCACCGGCTGCCGGTCTCGGGCGTGGTGTCGATCGCCGCGCCCGGTTTCGTGGACAGCTGGCTGATCCGCACCGTGGCCCGCTACCCACTGCCGCTGAGGATGTACTCGGCCCTGCCGTTGCCGATCCCCGGTTTCCTCGTGCGCGCCGTCGCCGAGCAGGTCGTCCCCCGGCTGCTGTACGCCAACGCCACCGCCGCGGACGCCGAGCAGGTGCGCCGGTTCACGTCGCTATTCCCGGACTACCGCTCCACCACCAGCCGGCTCGAACAGGCGAGGCAACTCGTCGAGGAGCTGACGAACGCGTACCGGCTCGAAGAGGTCCGCATCCCGCTCCTGGTGGTCGTCTGCGGCAAGGACAAGCTGGTCAGCGCCGCCTCCGGACGGCAGCTGCACGCACTGGTCCCGCACAGCAGGTTGATGGTGCGCGAGGACTGGGGCCACTGCCCGCAGCTGGACGACCCCGTCGAGATCTCGGAGCTGCTGACCTACTTCTCCGCCAGCGCGTCGAGGCCGTCGAAGATCGCCGCCGCTCGCGTGGCCGCCGAAGTGAGCGAGGACACCGTCGCCGGATAGGTGCGGTGTCCCGACTCCCGCTACGTCCATCCATGCCCCCGCCGCCACCCTCAACGGAGCCGCTTCGCGGCACTTGCCTAGTCTCCACTCGGACTGTGACCCAGTCCGAAAGTCACAATCTGTTGGGAGACGACGATGTCCGCACCGCGCAGCCTGGGCACGGGATCCGGGATGTTCCGCCGCAAACCGATCGACCAGATCCAAGAACTCAGTGACGGCGGTGGCGGGCTCCAGCGCACGCTGGGCCTGCGCCAGCTGACCGCGATCGGCGTCGGCGGCATCATCGGCGCGGGGATCTTCTCCCTGGCCGGCGCGGTCGCGAACCAGACGGCCGGCCCCGCCGTGCTCATCTCGTTCCTCATCGCCGGCATCGCCAGCGCGGCCGCCGCGTTCTCCTACGCCGAGTTCGCCGGGCTGATCCCCCGCGCCGGATCCGCGTACACCTACGGGTACACGGTCCTGGGCGAGATCGTCGGCTGGTTCATCGGCTGGGACCTGCTGCTGGAGTACACCGCGATCGTGGCGGTGGTCGCGATCGGCATCTCCGGCTACTTCAACGAGCTGCTGGGTTATCTCAACATCGACCTCCCAACGTGGATGCTGGGCGCTCCGGGCACCGAAAAGGCCGGCGTGGAGCCGGGGTCCTACAAGATCAACCTGTTCGCCGTTCTGCTGTGCCTGCTGATCGCCTTCATCCTCAACCAGGGCATGAAGAACGCGGCCCGGTTCGAGACGCTGCTGGTCTACTTGAAGGTCGGCCTGGTCCTGCTGGTGATCGTCGTCGGCGTCTTCCACATCAACACCGACAACTACTCGAACTTCTTCCCGTTCGGCCTCAGCGGCGCGTTCACCGGCGCGGCGACGGTGTTCTTCGCGGTCTTCGGTTATGACGCCATGTCCACCGCGGCCGAGGAGTCGACCGACTCCCAGAAGCACATGCCGAAGGCGATCATCTACTCGCTCGCCATCTCGATGGTGCTCTACGTGCTGGCCTGCCTGGTCCTGACCGGAATGGTCAACTACAAGGACATCGACAGCGAAGCCGCGTTCTCCAGCGCCTTCGCCGGTGTCGGGATGAAGTGGCTCGGCCTGATCATCGCGGTCGGCGCGATCATCGGTATCACCACGGTGCTGTTCACCTTCCTCATGGGCGCGAGCCGGGTCGGCTACTCGATGAGCCGCGACGGCCTGCTGCCGAAGTGGTTCAGCAAGACCCACCCGGTGCGCAAGGTGCCGAGCCGGATGACGTGGGTGCTCGGCGTCGCGTCGGCGATCATCGCCGGGCTGCTGCCCATCGGCGAGGCCGCGGAACTGACGAACATCGGCATCCTGCTCGCGTTCGTCGTCGTCTGCGTCGCGGTGATCGTGCTGCGCTACAAGCAGCCGGACCTGCCGCGGACGTTCAAGACCCCGGGCATGCCGGTCGTGCCGATCATCGGCATCGTCTTCTCGATCTGGCTGATCACGTTCCTGAACTACCACACCTGGCTGCGGTTCGCGGCCTGGTTCGGCCTCGGCCTGATCGTCTACTTCGCCTACAGCCGCCGTCACTCCGCGATGAACCCGGGCAACGGCAACGCGAAGCAGGTCAGCGGAGACGACTCAAACGCGTAGCGGCTTCGCGGGCTTCGGCTTGGAGGCGTTCGACGATCGACGCCGCCGGGCCGGAGCCCGCGAGTTCGTAGGTCTGCCCCGCGTAGAGGGACATCACTTCCGGGTCACCCGCCTTGCCCGCCGCCGCGCGGATCGGTTTGGTCAGGTTGTTGACCTCCGGATACGCCGACGGCGCCGTGGCCGAGAAGTCCGCGACCGCGCGGTTGACCAGTGACCGGGCGGGACGTCCGCTGAACGCCCTGGTGAACGCCGTCGCCCTTCCCCCGTCCGCGAGCGCCTGCCGGTGCGCGGGCTGCGTCCCGGCTTCGTCCGCCCGCAGGAACGCGGTACCCAGCTGCGCCGCGACGGCGCCCGCCGCCAGCACCGCCGCGATGTCGGCGCCGTGCACGAGCCCACCGGTGGCGACGAGCGGCAAGTCCGTCCGCGCCGAGACCAGGCGAAGCAGGCTGAGCACGCCGTACTGCGCTCCCCCGCCTTCGGCTCCGGGCTCGTCAGCGAAGAGCCCTCGATGCGCTCCGGCTTCGAATCCCTGGACCACGAGCGCGTCCGCACCGGCCGCCACCGCCTGGTCGGCCTCCGCCGGACTGGTGACCGTGACGGCCACCTTGCTCCCGTTGACGTGCAGGCGTTCGACGTCCTCGGGTGAGGGCGTGCCGAAGGTGAAGGAAACGACCGGCACCTTCCGCTCCAGCACGACCTCGAGCTTCGCGGTGTAGGCGTCGTCGTCCCAGCGCGGCTCGCCCGGCTCGACGCCGTAGCGCTCGGCCTCCGCGCGCCAGCGCTCGAGGTGGCCGCCGAGATCCGCGGTCGCGGCGCCACCCGGGACGAAAAGGTTCACCCCGAACGACTCACCGGTGAGTTCGGCCGTCTTCGCGATCCGGTCCGCCAGGGCGTCGGCGCTCAGATAACCCCCGGAGAGGAAGCCGAATCCGCCCGCCGCGGCCACCGCGGCCACGAGCTCCGGAGTGGTCGGCCCGCCCGCCATCGGGGCCGCGATCACGGGGAAACGCAGGTCTTCGAACACGTTTCCGACGATAGTCCTCCCGTGGCGACACGGAATGTGACGTTCGAGTCACTCCAAGGTTCCTTGTTGGTGGTCTAGACCTTTAACGCCGAAAATGCGACGATCGGACGAGTCGTGACGCGGGTCACGTCTCCCGAGTCCCCCAGGAGGCCCTGGTGAAGACCTTGAGAGTGCGGCTGGGCCGCGCCTTCGTCGGGGTGGCGCTGCTCGCCGGCGCCACCACCGCAGCCGCCCCCGTCGCCGACGCGGCCACCCCGCCGTTGCAGGCGATCGTCCCGGTACCGGTTTCGGCCCAGGCGGTCACCGGCGCCGACCACGCCCTGACCGCGAACACCAAGATCTACACGCAGGCCGGTTCGGCGCCTGCCAAGGCCGTCGGCGAGTACCTCGCCGGGGTCCTCCGCACGTCCACCGGCTTCGCCCTGCCCGTCTCCGACGCGCCCTCGGGCACGCCCGCCGACGGCATCTCGCTGCTGTTGTCCGGCGCCGACGCCCGAGTCGGCGACCAGGGTTACCAGCTGAACTCGACGTCCGCCTCGGTCATCTTGCGTGCGACGACGGCTCAGGGCCTCTTCGGCGGCGTTCAGACGCTGCGCCAGTTGCTGCCCGGCAAAATCGAGAGCCCCATGGTGCAGCAAGGCCCCTGGACCATTCCGGGCGCCAACATCCTGGACTATCCGCGTTTCGGCTACCGCGGCGCGATGCTCGACGTCGCCCGGCACTTCCACCCCGTCGCGACCGTCAAGCGGTACATCGACCAGCTGGCGCAGTACAAGATCAACAACCTGCACCTGCACCTGGCCGACGACCAGGGCTGGCGCATCCAGATCGACAGCTGGCCACGGCTGACGACCTACGGCGGCAGCACCCAGGTCGGCGGCGGCGCCGGCGGCTACTACACCAAGGCGCAGTACACCGAGATCGTGAACTACGCGGCTTCGCGGTTCATCACGGTCATCCCGGAGATCGACATGCCCGGGCACACCAACGCCGCCCAGGCGTCGTACGCCGAACTGAACTGCAACAACACCGCTCCCCCGCTGCGCACCGACACCGCGGTCGGCTACAGCTCGCTCTGCATTTCGAAGGAGCTCACCTACACCTTCGTCAACGACGTGATCCGGGAGGTCGCCGCGCTGACACCCGGGCCGTACTTCCACCTCGGCGGTGACGAGGCCCAGGCCACCAGCGACACGGACTACCGGACCTTCATGAACCGTGTGCTGCCGATGGTGGCCGCCGCGGGCAAGCAGGTCGTGGGCTGGCACGAGATCGGCAAGGCCACCCTGCCCGCCACGGCGACTCCGCAGTTCTGGGGCACGACGACCTCCAGCACGGAGGTCTCGAACGCCGTCGCCCGCGGCAGCAAGGTGATCCTGTCGCCGGCGAACAAGGCGTACCTGGACATGAAGTACAACTCCAGCACACCGATCGGGCTGTCGTGGGCGGGATACATCGAGGTCCAGGACGCCTACAACTGGAACCCGGGCGCCTACCTCTCCGGTGTGCCCGAATCCGCCGTCCGCGGCGTCGAATCCCCACTGTGGACCGAAACCGTGGTGACCCCGGCGAACATCGACTACCTCGCCTTCCCGAGGCTTCCGGCGCACGCCGAACTCGGCTGGTCGCAGTGGTCGACGCACGACTGGAACGTCTTCCGGGTACGCCTCGGCGCGCAGGCCCCGCGCTGGCAGGCACAAGGCATCAACTACTACGCGTCGAGCCAGGTGCCCTGGGAAACCGGATCCGGCAACCCCGGCACCTGCTCACTCCCGGCGTGGGACCGCGCCTCGGTCTACACCGGCGGATCGACCGTCTCCCACAACGGGCACAAGTGGGCGGCACAGTGGTGGACGCAGGGCGAAGAGCCCGGGACCACCGGCCAATGGGGAGTCTGGCGCGACAACGGCACCTGCTGAATCCCGCCGGGGCCGGTGGGGGTTTCGGAAATCCTCGCCGGTCCCGGCCAAAGCCTTCTAAGCTGGCGGCATAGGGGCACACCCGGCGAGAACACGCTGGCACCACAGGTTCGCCGTTCACGAGATGATGGGCGCGGTCACCTTCGGCATCGGTCTCCTCGTGACCATCGGGTACGTGACGATGCTGGCCATGGGCAAGCAGATCGCTCCGTGGCACTTCATGGTTCCGTTCCTGCTCATCTGGCTGGCGGCGGGATACTCGATGGCGGTGCCCGTCCTTTCCCAGCGACCATCCGGGATCCGAGTCCGTGAAGAAGGCCGGTTCTTCCCCCGGCGACACATCGCCTGGGAAGACATCTCGGAGTTCATCGTGACCTCGAAGACCGAAGATCTCACGTCGGAGTTCCTCAAGGCTCCCAAGACCGAGGAGTTCGGAGCCGGCCGCCCGATCCTCGTCGTCAAGCTCCGGGACGGCCGCCGGGTGCCGACGGAATTCCAAAGCCTGGGGAAGGAATCCCCCTTTGCCACCGGTCCGGAAGAGGAAGAGAGTCCCGGCTTCTATTGGCAACCGGCCAGGAAGTTCGACAACACCGTGATCGCCCTCCGGGCCACTCTCGCGGCTCACCGTTCGTCTCCCGCGGAGGGCTGACCGGAGCGCTACGGTGGTTCCATGGCCGCAGACCTCGAACTCGTCCGCACTCTTTCCTTGCGCGAAAACGGACTCGCGACCGTCGCGACGGTCCGCGCGGACGGCACCGTGCACTCGTCGGTGGTGAACGCCGGGGTGATCGAAGACCCCGTCACCAAGGCTCCGGGAGTCGGTTTCGTCGCGGTGGGCGGGGCGAAGAAACTCGACCTGTTCCGCCGGGCGGGCCACGCCACGATCACCTTCCGCCGCGGCTGGGAATGGGCGGCGGTCCAGGGCACCGTCCACCTCATCGGCCCGGACGACCCGGATCCGGACTTCGACCCGGCAGGACTCCCCGCGCTGCTGCGCGAGGTCTTCGTCGCGGCGACAGGCACCCATGACGACTGGGACGAGTACGACCGCGTGATGGCGGCCGAACGCCGTGTCGCCGTCTTCGTCACGGCGAACCGTGTCAGCGGAAATCGCTGACACGAAAAAGGCCGCCCGACAACGCTTCGGGCGGCCTTTTCGCGAGTATCGCTACTTCTTCTTGCCGTTGTCCTCAGTGGACAGTGCGGCGACGAAGGCCTCCTGCGGGACCTCGACCCGGCCGACGGTCTTCATCCGCTTCTTGCCTTCCTTCTGCTTTTCCAGCAGCTTGCGCTTACGCGAGATGTCACCGCCGTAGCACTTCGCGAGCACGTCCTTGCGGATCGCGCGGATGGTCTCGCGGGCGATGATCCTGGCCCCGATGGCGGCCTGGATCGGCACCTCGAAGTTCTGCCGCGGGATCAGCTCGCGAAGCCGGTTCACCATGCGGTTGCCGTAGTTGTAGGCGTCGTCCTTGTGCACGATCGCGGAGAACGCGTCCACGCCCTCGCCCTGCAGCAGGATGTCCACCTTGACCAGGTCCGCCGCCTGCGAACCGGCCTCTTCGTAGTCCAGCGACGCGTAGCCGCGCGTACGCGACTTCAGCGTGTCGAAGAAGTCGAAGATGATCTCACCCAGCGGCATGTTGTACCGCAGCTCGACGCGGTCTTCGGACAGGTAGTCCATACCGAGCAGCTGGCCGCGCTTGTTCTGGCACAGCTCCATGATCGTGCCGATGAACTCGGACGGCGCCAGGATGCTCACCTTGCTGACCGGCTCGAGCACCTTGTCGATCTTGTTCCCGGTCGGCCAGTCCGACGGGTTGGTGACGTGGATTTTCTTGCCGTCGTCCTGCACGATGTCGTAGACCACGTTCGGCGCGGTGGAGATCAGGTCGAGGCCGAACTCGCGTTCCAGCCGGTCCCGGGTGATCTCCAGGTGCAGCAGGCCGAGGAAGCCGCAGCGGAAGCCGAAGCCGAGCGCCACCGACGTCTCGGGCTCGTAGTCCAGCGCGGCGTCGTTGAGCTGGAGCTTGTCCAGGGCCTCGCGCAGCTCGGGGTAGTCCGAACCGTCCACCGGGTACAGGCCGGAATAGACCATCGGCTTCGGCTCGCGGTAGCCCGCGAGGGCCTCCTTCGCGCCGTTGCGCTCGGAGGTCACGGTGTCACCGACCTTGGACTGCCGGACGTCCTTCACCCCGGTGATCAGGTAGCCGACCTCGCCGACGCCCAGCCCCTTGCTGGCCTTGGGCTCCGGCGAAATGATCCCGACTTCCAGCAGCTCGTGCGTGGCGCCGGTGGACATCATCTTGATCCGCTCGCGCGGGGTGATCTTGCCGTCGACGACCCTGATGTAGGTCACGACGCCCCGGTAGGTGTCGTACACCGAGTCGAAGATCATCGCCCGTGCCGGGGCGTCCGCGTCACCCTGCGGTGCGGGCACCTGCTTCACGACCGCGTCGAGGAGCTCGCCGACCCCGACACCGGTCTTCGCGGACACGCGGAGCACGTCCGACGGTTCGCAGCCGATGATGTGCGCGATCTCGGCGGCGTACTTGTCCGGGTCCGCGGACGGCAGGTCGATCTTGTTGAGCACCGGGATGATCTGAAGGTTGTTCTCCAGCGCGAGGTAGAGGTTCGCGAGCGTCTGCGCCTCGATCCCCTGTGCGGCGTCGACCAGCAGGACAGCCCCTTCACACGCTTCGAGCGCGCGGGAGACCTCGTAGGTGAAGTCGACGTGGCCGGGGGTGTCGATCATGTGCAGGACGTGGTCCTGACCTTCGACCTTCCAGGGCAGGCGCACGTTCTGCGCCTTGATGGTGATCCCGCGTTCCCGCTCGATGTCCATGCGGTCGAGGTACTGCGCACGCATGGCCCGTTCCTCGACCACACCGGTGAGCTGCAGCATCCGGTCGGCCAGGGTCGACTTGCCGTGGTCGATGTGCGCGATGATGCAGAAGTTCCGGATGAGCTCCGGGGGCGTGAAGGTCGTGTCGGCGAACGTCGTCAACGGGTTTCCTCGCGAAGGTCGGGGTGTGCCACCTCTATGCTCCCATGCCGCTCCGGGTGCGAGTGGGGGTCATCCCCGATGCGGCCCGTGGCGTGCTGTGGTGCCCTCGAAGTATGAGTAATTCACTGACCCAGATCCTCGACAAGACGTTCGGCCATCCCAGGGGACTGCTCGGCCGGTTCGGTGGCCTGGCGATGGCGCACGGCAACGCTGCCACCGAACTCCGCATCGTCGAACTGGCGTCGATCGAGTCGGGCGAAACCACCCTGGTCGTGGGGCCTGGTCCTGGTATCGGCCTGCAGGCCGCGGCCGAACGCGCCGGCCGCGCGATCGGCGTCGATCCGTCCCCGGAGATGCTCGCCCGGGCCCGCAGACGGTGTGGCGACAAGGTGGAGCTGCGGAGCGGCGCGGCGGACTCCACGGGCGAGCCGGACGAGACCGTCGACGTGGTCCTGAGCGTCAACAACGTGCAGCTGTGGGAGGACCGGGCGGCCGGGTTCGCCGAGCTGTTCCGCGTGCTCCGGCCGGGCGGCAGGCTGCTGCTGTCGTCGCACGAGAAATGGCTGCCGGTTTCCCGCCACGAGCTGGCCGACGAAGCGGACGCCGCCGGCTTCACCGACCTGCAGACCTGGACCTGGGACCCGCCGGGCTTCGGCGCCTCGCTCGCCGCTCAGCTGCGCGCGGTCAAGCCCGCGGCCTAACGCGGGTCGGTCCGCAACGGATGCTCACGCGGTACCTCGACCAGCACGATCCTGGTGCCGTCCGGGTCGGCGATCCACGCTTCGTCCAGGCCCCAGGGTTCACGGCGAGCCCCGCGAACCGGGTCCAAGCCCTTCGCGGCGAGTTCCTCGAGTGCCGCGGGCAGGTCCCGGACCTGGAGCCACAAGGCGACGTCAGGGGTCGGGCCCGTCTTCCCGGTACCGACGATCTCGATCGACCCGTTCCCGGCGAAGAACACCGTCCCACCAGGGAACTCCTTGTCGATCGCCAAGCCAAGGGTGTCCCGATAGAACGCCGTCGACACGTCGAGGTCCTTCGGGTGGATCAGCACCCTGCTGCTCAGCACGTCCATGGCTCAATCCCTACCCGATGGGTTCAGGCCATCGCAATCGCGGCGATGCCCGCCAGCACCACCACGGACCCGACAAGCCTGCGCACGGCGTTCGCCTCCTTCAAGATCAGCCAGGCCGCCAGGCCGCCGAGGACGATGCTCAACTCCCGCGCGGGTGCGACGAGGCTCACCGGAGCGATCCGAAGCGCGTAAAGGACCAGCAGGTAGGCGATCGGTGAGAACAGGCCGACGATGACGATTTCGCGCTTGTGCTCGCGCCAGAGCCACGAGACCTCTTCGCGGTCCTTCAGCGCGTACGGCGCCATGAGCAGGCTCTGCACGATCGCGCCGGTTCCGAAGTAGACGATCGGCGGGACACCGAGACCGGTGACCGAATGCGCGTCCCAGAGTGTGTAGGCGGCGATCGTCAGCCCGGTCAGCAGCCCGTACGCCACGCCCTTGCGGCGAGCGACGCGATCCGCGGCGTCGGCGTGGGCGGGTGCCCGCCCGGTACCGATGACCAGCACCCCGGCGACCACGAGGAACGCGCCCACCAGGCCGAGCGGCCCTGGTCGCTCCCCGAGCAGCACGACTGCCGCGAGCACCGAGATCAGCGGCCCGGTCCCGCGGGCGAGGGGATACACAACGGACAGGTCACCGACGGCGTACCCCCGCTGGAGGACGACTCCGTAGGTGACGTGGAACACCGCGGTGACCGCGGCGGCCAGCAGCCATGTCCACTGTGGACGTTGCGGCTCCACGGCCAGTGAAACCGCCATGACGGGGATGAGCAGGATCGCGGACAAGCTGTAGTACGCCCAGACGAACCGGGCTCCGCCACGGCGGATCCGCTTGGCTGCCAGATTCCAGCCCGCGTGAATGACGGCGGCGGCGATGACGAGGGACAGGGCGGTGGCGTTCACTGCGGACCTTTCACGTTTTCCGCGCATGCGGAAAACACCGGTCCTCCAGGCTTTTGTCCCGTCAGATGAACGGCGGTGCTTCCGGCCCCGCCGATGGTGCCGCTCGGACCTGTCCCGCTTGCCCTGATTGTGTGTTTCGTTGAACGGGCAGGCGGCGGAACCCTAGGCACTACGCTCTCGACCGTACCGCAAGAGCCCCTCCGGAGGCGGCCGAGATCCGCTCCGGGACGACTGTTAAGCTGGCCCTTCACCGCTGTGTGGCATTCCGTCATGGAGGAAACCCGCGCCGCTTTCACGAGCGCGCAGGGCCGGTCACAGCGCGGCGGTGAAACCACCGAGAGAGTCAAGAGGAGCGCCCCCGTGGCCAACATCAAGTCGCAGATCAAGCGCATCACCACCAACGAGAAGGCGCGTCAGCGCAACCAGGCGATCCGGTCCTCGGTGAAGACCGCGATCCGCAAGTTCCGCGAGGCCGCCGACTCCGGCGACAAGGCCAAGGCCCTGGAGCTGCAGAAGGACGCGGCCAAGAAGCTGGACAAGGCCGTGACCAAGGGCGTTCTCCACGCCAACCAGGCCGCCAACAAGAAGTCCGCGCTGGCGAAGCGCGCTAACTCGCTCTGATTTTTAATCGCGCGCTGACGTAAACGCGATGAAGGGGCGCCGACCCGCTTGTCACTCACGTGGCGCGGGGAGGCGCCCCTTCATCGCGTTTACGTGGGCCTTCGGCCCAAGAGAGGGCGCGCGACTGGTGAAGTCTCGCCGTCGCGCTGGCGCGCTTCCGGCGAGACGAGTCCGCCGGTCCGGTTGTCGGGCGCGTTGATCGTCGGGCTCGGTCCAGTGAGCGCTGGGCGTGGTCCGGCGGGTGTGTTAGCGGCTGGGGGTGCCGTGTGCGGCGACGACCTCCAGGACGGCGCGTTCCAACGCGTATTCCGGGTCGGCGGCGGCGCCCTTGACCTCGGCGTTGAGCCGGGCGACGATCCGCATGGCGGTGGCGAGACCGTCCTGCCCCCAGCCCCGTGCCTGCCCCTGCGCCTTGCGTACCTTCCACGGCGGCATCCCCAGCTCGCCCGCCATCTGGTTCGGGTTCCCGCGCCCCGCGCCGGACACCCGCGCGATCGTCCGGACCGCGTCGGCGAGGGCGTCCGCGACCAGCACGTACGGAACGCCCAGCTGCATCGCCCAGCGCAGTGACTCCAGCGCCGCCGCCATGTCGCCGGCGACGGCCTTCTCGGCGACGGCGAACCCGTTCACGTCCGCGCGGCCCCGGTGGTAGCGGCGGACCGCCTGCTCGTCGACCGCTCCCCCGGCGTCCGCGACGAGCTGGGTCGCGGCCGAAGACAACTCGCGCAGATCCGAGCCCACCGCATCGATCAGCGCGAGCACGGCCGCACCGTCGATCTTCCCGCCGACCCGGCGAACTTCGTTGCGGACAAAGGATTCCCGCTCAGCGGCCTTGGTCAGTTTCGGGCACTCGACGACCTCCGCCCCGGCCTTCTTCAAGGCCGCGGGAAGCGCCTTCGCGGCCTTGCTCCGGCCGCCTCCGCTGTGCACGACGACGAGCACGATGCCCTCGGCGGGCGCCTTGACGTAGGCCATCACCCCGTCGGCGAGCTCCTGCGAGATGTCGTGCGCGGATTCGAGGACGATCACCCTGCCCTCGGCGAACAACGAGGGGCTGACCATCTCCGCGAGCGCGGGGACTGTGAGGTCCGACACCCGGATCCGGGACAGATCCGCCGTCGGATCGGCAGCTTTGGCCGCGTCCGAAGCGCTGCGGACCGCGCGTTCGATCAGCAGCTCTTCCTCACCGAGAACCAGGACCAGCGGCGATGGGGCGGAAGCTTGCGTCGTCACGGTGACGATCCTCCCACTCGTCCTCTCGGGTGCTTTGTCCGGTGACGTGTTCCGGGCACGGTGGCCCCACCCGAGCCTCATGTCGTACGGTGTTGGCGAGGCGACGCGATCGAACGCGTGCCGACAATCGAATACCGCTCATCCAGAGGGGCAGAGGGAACGGCCCGATGAAGCCCCGGCAACCGGCGTCAGCCTGTCATTCCGCGATCGCGGGATAGCTGACGAACACGGTGCCAATTCCGGCCCGCCATGGCGGGGCAGATGAGGAAGGAACCTCGCGATGACCGCAACCCTCGGCACGACCTCCACCACCAAGACCCCGGATCTCGGACCGGCCGTCGAACTGGTGTCGAAGGAAGAGGGACACCGGCAGCCGCTCGCCCCCGAATTCGTTTCCGCCGAGGACTTCTCGCCGCTCGAAGTCGCCTACGACTTCGGCCGCGTGCGCCGCGAGGACATCGAAGCCGGGCCGAAGAACATCTGGCGCTACAAGAAACTCCTTCCTGTTCCCTCGAACGTCGAGGAAATCCCCAACACCGAACCCGGCGCCACCAGGCTCATCCAGGCCGACAGGCTCGCGAAGGCGTTGGGCGTCAAGAAGGTCTGGGTCAAGGACGACACCGGCAACCCGACCCACTCGTTCAAGGACCGCGTGGTCGCCGTCGCGCTGGCCGCCGCGCGCGAGTTCGGGTTCGACGTGCTCGCCTGTCCGTCGACCGGCAACCTGGCCAACGCGGTCGCCGCCGCGGCGGCCCGCGCCGGCTGGCGGTCGGTCGTGCTGATCCCGAAGACCCTCGAGCGCGCCAAGATCCTCACCACCGCCGTGTACGACGGCGACCTGATCGCGGTCGACGGCAACTACGACGACGTGAACCGGCTCGCCACCCAGCTCGCCGCCGAGCAGGAGAGCTGGGCGTTCGTCAACGTGAACGTCCGGCCCTACTACTCCGAGGGCTCCAAGACGCTGGCCTTCGAGGTCGCCGAGCAGCTCGGCTGGCGGCTTCCCTCGCAGATCGTGGTGCCGATCGCCTCCGGTTCCCAGCTCACCAAGGTGGACAAGGGTTTCCGCGAGTTCGGGCAGCTCGGCCTCGTCGACGAGACGCCGTACAAGGTGTTCGGCGCGCAGGCCACCGGATGCTCGCCCGTCTCGGCGGCGTTCCGCGCCGGCCACGACGTCGTCCAGCCGGTCAAGCCGGACACGATCGCCCGTTCGCTGGCGATCGGCAACCCGGCCGACGGCCCCTACGTCCTCGACGTGGTCAACCGCACCGGCGGTGCGATCGAAGACGTCACCGACGAAGAGGTCGTCGAGGGCATCCGTCTGCTCGCCCGCACCGAAGGCGTCTTCACCGAGACCGCCGGCGGGGTCACCGTGGCGACGGCCAAGAAGCTCATCGAGACCGGCAAGCTCAACCCGGACGAGGAGATCGTTCTCCTGATCACCGGTGACGGCCTCAAGACCCTCGACGCCGTCGAGGACAAGGTCGGCCCGAAGGCCACCGTCAGCGCCTCGGCCGACGCGGTCCGCGAGGCTCTCGGCATCTGAGTTCCCGGCGGCCCGCCTCAAGAACGAGGCGGGCCACGGGGCTCACCCCGTCGCGTCAGGGCGAGGCCTCGCGCGTCGGAGACGACCGCGGTGTCGCCGTCCGTGTCCGTCCTGGCGATCGCGGCACCGACCGCCCCCAGATTGTCCAAAGTGGACTTATTCGGGTGACCGTAGGTGTTTCCGGCGCCGACACTCACCAGCGCGGCCCGCGGCGCGACGGCGTTGAGAAAATCCGGTGCCGTGTAACGACTTCCGTGATGCGGGACCTTCAAGACCTCGGCACGCAGATCGGCGCCCTCGGCCATCAGGTCGGCCTGGGCGGCGAGTTCGACGTCGCCGGTCAGCAGCAACCGGCCCGCCGGGGTCCCAGCACGCAGGACGACCGAACCGTTGTTGATCACCGTGCCGTCCTGTTCGAGGACCGAGCGCCGGGTGACGTATCGCGGCCCGAGTACGTCCAGCGACAGTCCGGGCCAGTCCAGCCGTTGCCCGATCCCCAGTTCCAGCAAGGGAATCCCGCGGCGCGCGGTCTCGTCGGCGACCTGCCGCCACGCCCAGGCGGGAGCCCTGCCCGGACCGACGGCGACCGCCCCGACCGACCGGCCCTCGAAGACGGATTCGAGGCCTCCGATGTGGTCGGCGTGCAGATGGCTCAGCACGATCAGCGGAACGCGGTCCACCCCTAACCTGCTGAGGCATTCGTCCACCGGTCCTGGTTCCGGCCCGGTGTCGACCAGGATCGCCCTCCCGGGCTCGGCCGTGGCGAGGACGACGGCGTCACCCTGTCCGACGTCGCAGGCGACGGCGCTCCACGACGCCGGTGGCCACGCCGGGGCCAGCACCCGCACCGGCACGAAGACGAGGAGCCCACCGGCCAAGGCGAGCGCCAGCAGGATCCGGCCGTGACGCAGCCTGATGGCGACGAGCAGCACGACGAGCAGACCGGCCGCCAGCAGCCCGCCCCACCAGCCATCCGGCCAGTCCACGACCGCTCCCGGCGCGCGGGCGCCATGGCGGGCCACGGTGATGAGCCAGCTCGCCTCGGGTTCGGTCAGGCGGACGAGCAGCCTCCCCGCCGACGGCCACCATGGTCCGAGGACGGTCGCGAGCACACCGAACACGGTGGCCGGGGCGACCACGGGCGCGGCGAGCACGTTGGTCACCACCGAAACGAGACTGACCGATCCCGCCATGCCCGCGATGACCGGCGCCGTCATCACGAACGCGGCCAGCGGGATGGCCAGCCCCTCGGCGTAGCCGGCCGGAACTCCGCGTCCGACCAGCCACTCCGCCCACCTCGGGGCCAGCAGTACCAACCCGGCCGTGGCCAGCACCGAAAGCGCGAACCCGAAGTCGGCGGCCATCGCGGGATCGGCCACGACGAGCCCCGCCACCGCGAACGCCAGCGCGGGCAGCGCCGAACCCCGGCGCCCCAGTGCGAGCGCCAGCAATCCGACCGCCCCCATCACCCCGGCGCGGAGCACGCTGGGCGCGGGCCCGGCGAGGACCACGAACCCGGCGAGCCCCGCGGCGGCCGCGGCGGCGGACGTCCGCGGCCCGACCCGGAGCACTCGCAGGAGGAGAAGGATCGAGCCGCAGACGATCGCCACGTTCCCACCGCTCACGGCCATCAGGTGGGACATGCCGGAGTCCGTGAACTCGCGCTCGACCCTCGGGGACAGCGTGCTCGTGTCCCCCACGACCAGTCCGGGCACCAGACCGGCCTGCTCCTCCGGGAGGACGGCGCACAGGTCCCGGAGCCCGGTGCGCAGCGATTCCGCGGCTCGCTGCCACCAAGGCGCCGGGCCGAGGGCCGACGGCGGACCCCGCACCGAGAGGACCGCGACCGTCAGTTCGGCCCCCTCGGCCGGCGCGAGCCGTCCGGAGGCGGTGACCTGCTGCCCGGGCAACAGGTCCGTCCACCCCTCGGCGGGAGCGAGCAGCAGGATTCGGCCTGCCGAATCCACCACCCGCTCCGCCGCCACCACGGCGTCCACCGTCGCGGCGATGACCACCAGGCGGGTGCCTGCCCGGCGATCGGCGTATCCGGCACCGCGGACCGGACGTGGCCGCTCGGTGACCACCACCCTCATGGTGGCGTCGCTCCCCCGTGCGGCGGCGGCACGGAGGTCGTCGTGCTCGGCGGCCCGGATCCGCAGCGCCACCGGACCGGCGGTGAGCACCCCGAGGACCGCGAGCACGCCCAGGCCCGCCACCCACCGGGACGCCGTCCGGCGGGCACGGACACCTGCGGCGATCGCGAGCACCACGGCGGCCGCACCGCAGAGCATCGTGATCCACCAGCCGCCGAGCAACCCGGAGAGAGTGCCGAGCCAGGCCGTCGCCGCGGCCGGTATCAGCCGCAGATCCTGACCTCGCCACGACGTGGTGTCCACTTCGGACGGATCGGCGGACGGGTTCATCCGACGGACACCAACTCCCGGATCTTCTTGAATTTGGATTCGCCGATCCCTTCTACGTCACGGAGTTGCTCGACCGTGGTGAACCCGCCGTGCCCGGACCGCCAGTCGACGATGCGTTTGGCCATCACCTCGCCGACCCCGGGCAGGGAGTCGAGTTGCTCGGCCGTGGCCGTGTTCAGGTCGAGCTTCCCGGTCGGTGTTCCTGTTCCGGCCGCGGCCGGAACAGGAACACCCACGGCCACCTGCTCGCCGTCGGTGAGCCGCCGGGCCAGGTTCAGCCCGGTCAGATCCGTTCCGGGCGGTGCCCCACCGGCCGCCGTGAGGGCATCGGCGACCCGTGCGCCCGGAGGGATCGTGACCAGGCCGGGTTTGAGCACCCGGCCGACGACACTGATCACCAGAGGCGCCTTGCCCGCCGCGGCGGGGACGTCTCCGGCGGCCTTGGCCGATGGCAGAGGCGGCGGGGTCTCCGCCCCTGGCCGGTGTCCGAACAAAGCGATCGCGCCGGTCACGATCACGGCCACCGCGATCAGCACGGCCACCACGGCCAGCCACCGCCGGTTCACCGGAACCCCGTCCGCCGTGAACCGGGCGGGCACCCAGCGGCGAACGAGCCTGCCCGAAGGCGGGCCCTGGGCGGCGGGCGGCGACAGCTGCGCGGCCAGCCACGCCAGCCTGGCGTTGGCGGAGGAGCCCGGTGGACGGGCGGTTTGGTCGAACACGTGACCGACGCTACGGAGCGGGGGTGGCGGGCGGCAGTGGAGAATCGCGAGGCTGTGGACAAGTGGGGTGTTGTGGACAACCCGGCCTCGGGCGGGGCCGGATCACCGGTTTCCGTCGGGGCCGTGTGGGATGGTGGCGGGTTTCCCTAACCCACCCGCTGGATCACGACACCGAGCACGCCTGGACCGGTGTGGGCCCCGATGACGGCGCCGATCTCCGACACCACGCACCCCTCCGGGCAGTCGATGGACTCTTCCAGCCGGTTGGCCAGTTCGACGGCGCGTTCCGGCGAGGCCAGGTGGTGGACGGCGATGTCGGCGAGTCCGCCGTCCGCCGCTTTCACGGCGAGTTCGACCAGTCGCGCCACCGCGCGGTTCATCGTCCGCACCTTTTCCAGCGGCTGGATCTTGCCCTCGGACATGTGGAGCACCGGTTTCACCGCGAGCGCCGTGCCGAGCAGGGCCGCCGCCGGGCCGATCCGCCCGCCACGGCGCAGGTATTCGAGGGTCTCGACGGCGAACAAGGTCTCCGAGCGGCTCACCGCGTCGACCGCGGCGGCCTCCACCTCGGCCGGATCGGCCCCGTCCGCGGCGGCGCTCGCCGCTCGCAGGGCGGCGAAACCGAGTCCCATCGCGGTGCTGCGCGAATCGACGACGCGCACCTTGTCCGGCCCGACCTCCTGGGCCGCGAGCACCGCCGCTTCCCAGGTCCCGGACAACTCACGGGACAGATGGACCGACACGACGGCGTCCGCGCCTTCGGCCAGCGCCGCGCGGAACTCCTTGACGAACTCGGCGGGGGTCGGCCGGGACGTCGTCACCATGCTGCGTTTGCCGAGCGCTTCGGCCAAGGCCGCGGGGCCCATTTCGACGCCGTCGAGGAACACGACGCCGTCCACGAGGACGTGCAGCGGGACCACCCGGATCCCGTTCCGTTCGGCGAAGCCTTCCGGCAGGTGGGCGGTGGAATCCGTGACTACGGCGACCGACACGGCAGTCAGCCTACGTTGCCGCGGGGCGCAGCACCGGGGCCATCAGGCGGGCCATTTCCGCGCCGACGGCGGCATGTCCTTCCCAGCCCCAGTGCATCCCGTCCGGATTGCCCCGGCCGCTCAGCACGTGATCGCCGACGACGGCCGCGAGATCGAGGAGCGGGACGTCCGCGCGGCGCCCCCAAGCGGCCATGGCCGCGGCGGCACCGGAACGGGCGGTGTGGACGCGGCCGTAGGAGTCGGACCGGTGCACGGACGGCAGCATGCCGAAGATCGGCAGGTCCGGTCGCAGCACCCGCAGGGCTCCGACGGCCTCGTCGAGATAGCGGACGGTCAGCTTCGCCGGAAGGACCGCCGGACGTCCCCGGAAGGCGACGGCGAGCCGTGGCTGGGCCGCCAGATACGTCTTGCGCACCACCCGCCGCAGCTGGTCGGGTCGCAGGTAGCGCAGCCCGGTCCGCAGATAGGTGGGCAACGGCGAAGGCAGGGTGTCCATGCTTCCGATGGCCAGCACCACGGCGTCGACGTGGTGGAGGTCGGCCCAGACCCGCGGATCGCCGGTCAGGGACCACCAGGCGTCACGGGCGTTCCAGCCGAACCCGGCGACGAGGTCCGCATCGCCACCGAGCGCTTCGGCGGCGATATTGGGCCACAGGCGCGCGTCGTCGGCGGCGAGCGGGCCGTCCGGGCCGTGGAAGCTGAGGGAATCGCCGAACACCAAGAGGCGCGGGGCCATGGATCAGCCGGTGATTCCCGCGTTGTAGGCGGCCAAGCGCCAGTTGCCGTCACGCCGGGCCAGCTCGACCCAGTGGCAGTTCGCGATCCCGCCCAGCGACGGCCAGGACGGGACCGGCAGGCCGAGCAGCTTCGCGGTCAGCGCGATGATCAGGCCGCCGTGCGTGGCCAGCAGGACGGCGTCGCCGGCGTCGGAATTGGCCTGGTCCAGATCCGCGACGACCTCCAACGCGCGTTCCGCGACGTCCACCCGCGACTCGCCGCCCGGCGGCGCCCAGGTCGCGTCGACCCGCCAGCGTGCGCGTTCCCCGGGGTACGCTTCGTCGACCTGCTGGCCGGTGAAACCCTGCCATTCACCCAGATGGGTTTCCCGCAGGCGCTTGTCGATCCGCAGGGGGACGCCGATGGCCTCCGTGAGCACGGTGGCCGTGTCGGTCGCGCGGCGAAGATCCGAAGCGATCACCAGGTCGGGTGAAAACCGGGCGAGTGCGGGTACGGCGAACCTGGCCTGGTTCCAGCCGACCGGCGTCAGCGCGGAGTCCAGATGCCCTTGCATCCGGCCCGCCGCGTTGTAGTCGGTCTCGCCGTGGCGCCAGAGCACCAGGCGCCGCGGACTCACGAGGCGCCTTGCGCGTCGGCGGGGTCCTCCTGATCCGGCATGGTGAGACCGGCGACCTCGATACGAGGGCAGTCCTTCCAGAGCCGCTCGAGACCGTAGAAGGAACGCTCCTCCTGGTGCTGGACATGGATGACGACGTCGACGTAGTCCAGCAGGACCCAGCGGCCTTCGCGGGCGCCTTCGCGGCGGACCGGCTTGTGCCCGCCGAGCCGCAGCTGCTCCTCGACGTTGTCGACGATCGCGCCGACCAGTCGCTCGTTGGGCGCGGACGCGATCACGAAGGCGTCGGTGATGACCAGCTGGTCGGACACGTCCAGCACGACCACGTCGCTCGCCTTCTTGTCCGCCGCCGCATGGGCGGCCGCTACGGCCAGCTCTCGTGCCTCGGACGTGGCTGTCACAGTTCTCCTCAAAAGATGGCTTTACTCGCAGGTGCGCCCGACGAGAGTACCCGGTCAGCCACGGCGGTCCTTGCGATAGAGGTCCTTTTTGGCGATGTAGCGCACCACACCGTCGGGGACGAGGTACCAGACGGGTTCCCCGCCTTCGACCCGTTCGCGGCAGGCGGTGGACGAGATCGCCATCGCGGTCACCTCGACCAGGCTCACCTTGCCGCTCGGCAGATGCTGCGAATTGAGCCGGTAGCCGGGCCTGGTGACGCCGATGAAATGCGCCAGATCGAACAGCTCGTCGGCGTTGCGCCAGGTGAGGATCTGTTCGAGCGCGTCCGCACCGGTGATGAAGAACAGCTGGTCGTCCGGGTATTCCGCGCGCAGATCGCGCAGCGTGTCGACGGTGTAGGTCTGCCCGACGCGGTCGATGTCGACCCGGCTGACCGAGAACACGGGGTTGGACGCCGTCGCGATCACGGTCATCAGGTAGCGGTCCTCGGCCCGCGTGACGACCCTGTCGGACTTCTGCCACGGCTGGCCGGTGGGCACGAAGATGACCTCGTCGAGCGCGAACCGGGACTGGACCTCACTGGCCGCGACGAGGTGTCCGTGGTGCACGGGGTCGAAGGTGCCGCCCATGACCCCGATCCTGCGTGGTGACATGGGTCGTGAGCCTATACACCGCACGAGGCTCCACGCTCGGGTCGCCGGACCCACCGACCGGGCGTGATCTGGATCACATTACCCTCGGTTCCATGGATGAACGGTCCGTTCACGACATGCCGATCGCGACTTCGTCGGTGGCATGGGGTAGAGGTGGGGACGTGGACACATCGACTCTCCGGGACCGCGCCGAGACCCTCCTCCGGGCATTGGCGGGCGATGGCGCCCGGCTGCGCGAAGACCAGTGGACGGCGATCGAGGCGCTGGTCGCGCACCGCCGTCGCGCGCTCGTCGTCCAGCGCACCGGCTGGGGGAAGTCGGCGGTGTACTTCCTGGCGACAGCGTTGCTGAGGGAACGCGGCGAAGGCCCGACCGTGATCATCTCGCCGCTCCTGGCGCTGATGCGCAACCAGATCTCCGCGGCCGCGAGGGCGGGCATCCGCGCGGTGACGATGAACTCCGCGAACCCGCAGGAGTGGGATCAGGTCCAGGCCGCGATCGCGGCAGGCGAGGTCGACGTCCTCCTGGTCAGCCCGGAACGGCTGAACAACCCCGACTTCCGCGACACCGTCCTGCCGAAGCTGACCGCGAGCGCCGGTCTGCTCGTGGTCGACGAGGCGCACTGCATCTCGGACTGGGGCCACGACTTCCGGCCGGACTACCGGCGGCTGCGGACACTGCTGAAGGACCTGCCCGAGGGTGTCCCGGTGCTCGCCACCACCGCGACCGCGAACGACCGGGTGGCGACCGACGTCGCCGAGCAACTCGGCATCGGCAACGGGGGCGGCACCCTCGTCCTGCGCGGGACCCTGGACCGCGAAAGCCTCCACCTGTCGGTGGCCAAGCTGCCGACTTCGCAAGCGCGGCTCGCCTGGCTGGCCGAACATCTGGAAGAACTGCCGGGCTCCGGGATCATCTACACGCTCACCGTCGCGGCCGCGCACGACGTGGCGGGACTGCTGACGGAGCGCGGTTACCCCGTCGCCGCGTACACCGGCAAGACCGATCCGGCGGACCGGCAGGCGGCCGAAGACGACCTGCTGAACAACAACGTCAAGGCGCTGGTCGCCACTTCGGCACTGGGCATGGGATTCGACAAGCCGGACCTGGGATTCGTCGTCCACCTCGGCGCACCGTCCTCGCCGATCGCGTACTACCAGCAGGTCGGCCGTGCCGGACGTGGTGTCGATCGCGCCGAGGTGATCCTGTTGCCCGGCCACGAGGACAAGGACATCTGGGCGTACTTCGGCTCGCTGGCGTTCCCGGACGAACTACGGGTGACGCAGGTGCTCAACGCACTGGCGTACGCGGACCGTCCACTGTCGACACCCGCGCTCGAACCGTTCGTCGAGCTTTCCCGTTCGCGGCTGGAGATGGTCCTCAAGGTGCTGGACGTCGACGGCGCCGTCCGCCGGGTGAAGGGCGGCTGGGAAGGCACCGGCGAAGAGTGGCGCTACGACAAGGAACGCTACGCGCGGGTGAGCGCGGCACGGACCAACGAGCAGAACGCAATGCTCGCCTACCTCGAAACCACCGGCTGCCGGATGGAGTACCTGCGAAAGCAGCTGGACGATCCGGAGGCGACGCCTTGCGGACGGTGCGACAACTGCACCGGAAAGCATTGGGACACCACTATTTCCGAAGACGTCGTCGACGCCACCCGGCAACGGCTGCGCCGCCCGGGGGTCGAGGTCGCGCCCCGGAAGATGTGGCCGACCGGGATGGCCGGACTGGACGTCCCGTTGTCCGGACGGCTGCCCGCCGGAGAACAGGCCGAAACCGGCCAGGTCGTCGGCCGGGTGACCGACGTCGGCTGGGGCACCCGGCTGCGCGAACTCGTCGGCCCGTCCGCGGCGGACGCCGAACTCCCCGATCCGGTCTTCCAGGCCTGTATCGAGGTACTCAAGGGCTGGCAGTGGACGGAGCGCCCGGTCGCGGTGGTGGAGGTGCCGTCCGCCACCCGGCCTCAGCTGGTCCACAGTCTGGCGACGAAGCTGGCCTCGATCGGACGGCTGGAATATCTGGGCGCCATCACCTCCGCGGGGCCGCCTCCGCGTCAGGCGAACAGCGCGCAACGACTGGCCGACCTGTGGAAGCGGCTCAGCCTTCCCGAGGAACTCGCCGCCAGGGTCGCCGCGGCCGAAGGCCCGATCCTGCTGGTCGACGACCTGATCGACACCGGGTGGACGGTGACCCTGTCCGTACGCCTGCTGCGCCAGGCCGGGGCCCGTGCCGTCTTGCCGTTCGCTCTCGCCAGCACCTCGTGACCCAGGAGCCGTAAGCCGGAAGACACCCCGGCGACCACGAACCGATCCCGGCATTCGACAGGTTCTTTCCCGCACGGGGACTTTCTGGCAAGGTTCCGTCCACGCGCGAGTACGGAGGTACCGATGGCGGACGCACCGACGGAGCGGCTGGGGCATCGGCTCCCGGTGAAGAAACTGTTCGCCGCCAGTGTCGGGAACGCGCTCGAGTGGTTCGACTGGACCATCTACGCGACCTTCAGCATCTACTTCGCCAGCGAGTTCTTTCCGAAGGGCAACGAAGCCCTGGCGTTGATCAACACCTTCGCCACGTACGCGCTGGCGTTCTTCTTCCGGCCGCTCGGCGGCATGTTGCTCGGCCGCTTCGCCGACATCAGGGGCCGGAAGCCGGCGATGATCCTGACCATCGTGCTGATGGCGGGCGGTTCGGTGGCCATCGGGCTCCTGCCGACGTTCGATCAGGTCGGCTGGCTGGCCCCGATCCTGTTGCTGCTGGCGAGGGTGGCGCAGGGACTGTCACTCGGCGGCGAGGTCTCCAACGCTTCGGCGTACTTGGGTGAGATCGCGCCGCCTTCCCGTCGCGGGCGATACTCGGCCTTCTTCTACATCTCGACCGGTTCCGCCGTGCTGATCGCCTCGATCCTCGGTTTCGTGCTCGCGCGGACGATGTCCAAAGCGGACCTGACCGCGTACGGCTGGCGGATCCCGTTCCTGCTCGGCGGAGTTCTCGGCATCATCGGCTTGTGGCTCCGGCGCAGCCTCGTCGAAACCGAGATCTTCGAAGAGAAGAAGTCCACCGCGCGCCGGGTCGAGCGACCGCTGCGCACCACTCTGCGCGAGCACCCGCGCGCGGTCGTGCAGCTCGTGGGCTTCTCGATGCTGTCGACCCTTTGCTATTACACGTTCTTCAGCGCCCTGACCTCGTTCGCGGTCAAGACCCGCAAGGCCGACGACGTCGACGTGTTCCTCGCGTTGTCGATCGCGACGGCGTTGTTCGTCGCGCTCCAATACCCGATGGGCGCGCTGTCGGACCGCTTCGGCCGCAAACCGCAGCTGCTCGTCTGGGCGGCGGCGACCGCGATCCTCATCGTCCCACTGTCCACTTTGGTCAGGCCGGGGCTGCCGGGGCTGCTGGTCGTGTTCTGCGTCGGACTTTGCCTGTACACGGCGATGACGTCGATCGCGCCCGCGATCATGAGCGAGCTGTTCCCCACCGAGCTGCGCGGTCTGGGCATCGGCGCCTGGTACAACCTGACCGTCGCGCTGTTCGGCGGCACCGCTCCCCTGGTGCTCACCGCGCTGTCCGACGCCGGGTTGTCGACGCTGTTCTTCTGGTACGTGGCCGCCGGTGCGGCGATCGCGTTCTTCGTCATCCGGACCCTGCCGGAAACCAAGGGCAGCGACCTGCGCTGAAAACTCCGTCGCCCACGACGCGGCTGGTGGCTACCCTCGCGCTCCTACGACGAGCGTGAAGGAGGGGCACCGTGTTGTTCGGCGATGTGAGCGAGGAATTGGCGCGACGCGTGGTGGAGGCCCTTCGCCACGTCACCGACATCGAGCCGCCTGCCGTGCTGGTCCGGGTCTCCTCTCGGAGCGGGGTCGACTACCAGTGCGATCTCGCGATGAGCCTCGGCAAACGGCTCGGCAAGCCGCCGAGGGAGATCGCCGCCGACATCGCGCTGCACCTGGATGTCGCCGATCTCGCCGAGCCGCCGGAGATCGCGGGGCCGGGTTTCCTCAACTTCACGCTGCGCTCGTCCTGGCTGGAAGACCGGACGACCGCGCTCAACGGTGACCCGCGGCTGGGCGCCGTGGCAACGCCGCGACCGCGGCGGATCGCCATCGACTACAGCAGCCCGAACGTGGCGAAGGAGATGCACGCCGGACACCTCCGGCCCACGGTCATCGGCGACGCTATCGCGCGGCTGCTGCGGTTCGCGGGCCACGACGTCATCCCGCACAACCATCTCGGCGACTGGGGTACCCCGTTCGGCATGCTGATCGAGCATCTGCTCGACGAGCGCCCGGAGGGCCCGTACACGATCGGAGACCTCAACGGCTTCTATCGGGCCGCCCGGTCGAAATTCGAGGCGGACGAAGACTTCGCGACCCGGTCGAGGGAGCGTGTGGTCCTCCTGCAAAGTGGCGACGAAGAGACCTTGTCGTTGTGGCGGCATCTGGTCGACGAGTCGACAAGGCATTTCACCCAGGTCTACGAACTCCTCGGGATCGGCCTCTCGAGCGCGGACGTCTACGGCGAGAGCTTCTACAACCCGTTTCTCGCCGCGGTCGTGGACGAGCTGACCGCCGCCGGGCTGACCGAGATCAGTGACGGCGCCGTCTGCGTCTTCCCTGACGGCTTCCGCAACCGGGAAGGCGATCCGCTGCCGCTCATCGTGCGCAAGCGCGACGGCGGTTACGGCTACGCGGCCACCGATCTCGCGACCCTGCGGTACTGGACGGAACAGCGGGAGGTCACCGATCTGCTCTACGTGGTCGGAGCGCCGCAAGCACAGCACTTCGCGATGGTGTTCGCCGTCTGCCGGGCCGCCGGCTGGCTCCGCGAGGAGCACCGGGCCGAGCACCTCGGGTTCGGCTCGGTGCTGGGAGAAGACGGCCGGGCCATGAAGACCCGGGCCGGCGAGTCGGTCCGGCTTTCCGATCTGCTCGCCGAAGCCGTTTCCCATGCCGCCGAAGTGCTCGAAGACCGGGGCGACCTCTCCCCCGGGGTCAGGGACGAGGTCGCCAGGGCGATCGGGATCGGCGCGATCAAGTACGCCGATCTTTCCGGCGATCGTGAGCGTGACTACGTCTTCTCCTGGGAGCGGATGCTCTCCAAGAACGGGAACACCTCGGTCTATCTGCAGTACGCCCACGCGCGGATCCGTTCCGTGCTGGCGAAGGCGGATCAGGATCTCATCGGTGCGCGGATCCTGCTCGGCCATCCCGCCGAGCGGGCACTGGCGCTCGCCTTGACCCGCTTTCCCGAGGCGATCGGCGCCGCGACCACCGGGTATCTTCCCCACAAACTGTGCACGTACCTCTACGAAACCGCTGTCGTGTTCTCGCGGTTCTACGAACAGTGCCCGGTGCTGGGCGCGGAAGGACCCGGCCTCCGCGATTCGCGCCTGCTGCTGGCCGAACTCACCGCGAAGACGCTGGCGCTGGGTCTGTCCCTGCTGGGCATCTCCACTCCCGCCAGGCTATGAGGTGCCCTGATCACTGAAGGCCTTGCGCTTCAACGGAGGGACGGCCTGGAAGAGGCGGAACATCCCCCGTGCCATCGCGCGGCCCACCCGGTTCTCCGACACGAACTGGCGCGCGCTGCGTTCCGAATCGCGCACCGCCGCGAAGCCGTAGTCCCGCATCTGCCGTTCGTAGTCGGCGACCGCGGTGCGCACGTCGTCGGTCTCGCGCGCCGCGACGAGGTTGCGGCTCAACAGGCGCGCGTCCCGGAGCGCGGTGTTCGCGCCGATGCCGCGGAACGGCGTCATGCTGTGGATCGCGTCGCCGAGCAGGGTGATGTTGCTCGTCGGCCACGGCGCGACGGGCTTCGACGTGAAGACCGGCAACCGGGACACCGAGCCCGCGGGCGAGCCGGCGACCAGTTCCTTGAACGCGGGATCCCAGCCGTCGATCAGGTCCAGCACGAGAGCCCGCAGAGCTTCACTGTCCAATGAGGACACACCGTCCGGGTAACGCCGGTTGTCCGCGGCGAAAGCCCACATGATGTAGCTCGACGTGTTGTCGAACAGGACGGGGTCGTAACTCGCGGTCTCGTCATTGACCGACGCGGTGCCGTCCAGCTCGTGCGGCGCGCTGAACAGTCCCGTGCCGGCGCGTGGCATCACCAGACTCGGGCCGTCGGTGAGCCTGACGGGCAGGCGTTCCCGGGTCTCGGCGGTCAGCGGATGCTTGCCCGCGATCGCGACGATCCCGGTGTCCACCCGTTCGGCTTCGGGAAGAAACTGTCTGCGCACCCGGGAATTGGCCCCGTCCGCGCCGATGACCAGATCGGCCTCGACGGTGCTCCCGTCGGCGAACTCGCAGACGACCACCTCCCCTTCACGGCGGTAGCCGACGAACTCCTTGCCGTGGTGCAGAACTCCGTCGAGCCCGTCGGACAGCACCTGATGCAGGCTGATCCGGCTGACCGAGTGGTGGTTCGACGCGGGATCCGGGCTCCAGGTCAATTCGCTGTCGATCACCATCAGGTCTTTCAACCGCTCGGTCACGAAGCTGAACTCCCCGCCCGTGGTGCCGGTCATCGCCAGGAACCGTTCCCAGAGTTCGGATGGCAGGCATTCGTGCAGCGCGGCCGAACCCTGCGGATTGATGTGCACGCGATAGCCCTGCAGCCGCTCGGTCCTGGTTCGGCTGCGCTCGTGGACGGACACGTCGGCCCCTGCCTTGCGCAGCCCGTGCGCCAGGCAGAGCCCACCCGTGCCGCCGCCGATGATCGCGATCCTCGTGGTCATGGGATCTCCTCTCTCCGCCGATCACTATCAACCAAGCGGATAATAAAGTCAACCAAACGTTTGAAAGAGTCAGCGGCTAAGGTGACCCCATGTCCGAAGCCGCCCCGCGCAGTCCTCGTCGCGCCCCCGTCGAACGCCAGCGCGACCCCGAGCGCACCAAGACACAGCTCTTGGAGGCGGCGAAAAGCGAGTTCGGCGCGAAGGGCTACGCGGCGGCACGCGTCAGCGAGATCGCCGCGAGGGCGGGCGTGAACAAGCAGCTGATCTCGTACTACTTCGGCGGCAAGGAAGGCCTCTACAACGCGCTGACCGCGACGATGTACGACGACTACGTCGCGGCCTCCGAGCACGACATGCCGTTCGCGGAGTCGATCCGGTTCTTCGTCCAGTCGGGGATCCGGGACCACGATCTCGCCAAACTGTTCCTCTGGGAGAACCTGACCGACGGCGCCCCCGACGCGATCGGCGTCGAAGGCCAGCGCGGCTTCCTCGAGCGGCAGGTGGAGTACGTGCGGGCCCGCCAAGCCGCGGGAGACTTCCCCGCCGACCTCGATCCGGCGTTCCTGCTGGTGATCTTCATGGCCGCGGCCAGTGCCACGCTGGCGTTCCCCCGCGTCGTCCGGGCCGTCTCGGGCCAGGATCCCCAGTCGGCCGAGTTCGTGGAGGCCTACGGCGAGCAGCTGGCACGGCTCATCGGTCACCTCGCCGATCCCGGGAAGCGATAGCAAAGGTCCCTTGCTCCCCCCGCCGCGGAATCACTTGAACCTTTCGGACGCCTTCCGGACTAGAGAGAGTGAGACGAGGGGGAGGTGGCCGGTGTGGGACAAACGAGAGACGCCGACTTCAGTGAGTACTTCGCGGCCCGCGTACAACGATTCCGGCGACTGGCGTTCGGCATGTGCGGCGACTGGCACGGCGCCGAGGACCTGGTGCAGGCCACGTTCATCCAGCTGTACCGGCGTTGGCGGCGGATCAGGCCGGACACGGTCGACGCCTACGCCCGCCGGATCCTGCTCAACCTCTTCCTTTCCCGAAGGCGGAAACACGGCCGGGAGCTGGTGACCTCGGCGCCTCCCGACCGAGCCGCGCCACCGGGCTACGACAGCCACGACCGGATCGACCTCGAACGGGTGCTCAGCGGCCTGACACCGCGCCAGCGCGCGATGGTCGTCCTTCGCTTCCTCGAAGACCTTTCGGTCGCCGAAGTCGCCTCGTTGCTCGGCATCGCCGAAGGCACCGTCAAAAGCCAGACCGCCCGCGGGGTCGAGGCTCTGCGCGCCGTCCTGCCCTCCCCGACGAGCAAGGAGTAGTCATGGAAGACCACGATGTCCGCTCCGCGCTGAAGGAGTACGTGACCGAAGCGGAGCCGCCGATCGGGCTCACCGGCGAGGGCGTGCTCACCGCGGGCAGGCGGTCCCGGCGACGCCGTCTGACGACCATCGTCGCGGTGATCGCGCTGGCCGTGGCGGGATTCCCGGTGGGAACCGCACTCATCACGCTTCCCGACCGGGCCGAACCGGCCTCGACCTCACCCTGCGGTGAAAAATCATCCACGGAGACCCCGAAGGCGGTGACCGCTCGCTTGGAGTGCTTGCTCGACCAGGCGATCCGCACCTATGTCACCCCGGCGGACCCGCTCAAACTGGAGGCCTATCCGGCGACGGGCAAGACGCTTTACGTCATGTCGGCCGAGGTGAGCGACCGGACGGGTTCGCTCTTCGTGGACCTGGCGACCAACGACGGCACACTGCTTTCGGCGGGAACCGCTTGCGAGGTCCAGGAGCCGACTCCGACCACGTGCACGGCGAGCCTGATCCGCGGCGGAACCCTCGTGGAGACGACGATCAGGAAGCCCCGCAACCCTGACTTCGTCATCTACCAAGCCGCCTATCGCACCGCGGAGGCACTCGTCGTCGTCAGTTCCAGCAACTCCACCGAAGCGGGAACGGACGAACAGCCGTTTCCGCCGGGGCAGCGCGAACTGCCTCCGCTGACCCAAGCCCAGCTCCGCGAGATCGCCCTGACCCCGGGCCTGGTGCCCTAACGACGCAAGGGGACGAGGTCATCCGCGTGGACGACCTCGCGCCGCTGCTCGGCGGGGAGGTCGTGGCTGGAGCGGCCGATGAGATCGGGCAGTTCGCCCGCGTCGAAGGCCACGACCCCTCTCGCCACGGTCCGCTGCCGGAGGTCGACCAGGTCGACGACGTCGCCCGCCTGGAAGTCCCCTTCGACGCCGGTGATCCCGGCGGCGAGCAGGGAACGGCGGCGACGGACGACGGCCGAGACCGCGCCGTCGTCGAGGTGCAGTTTCCCGGACGCGCCCGCGGCGTAGCCCAGCCAGAACCGGCGGGCCGACAGCCGGGAGTCCGCTGCGGCGAACGCCGTGCCGACCTCGGCGGTGGTGAGGGCGCGTGCGGCTTCGGAAGCGGCGGCGAGCAGGACCGGGATCCCGGCGCCGGCGGCGGTGCGGGCCGCGGCGAGCTTCGAGACCATGCCGCCGGTGCCGAGCCCGGAGCTCGACATGCCGACGGTGATCCCGTCCACATCGGACTCCCCGGCGACCTCGGCGATCTTGCGGGTCGCGCCGTCACGGGGGTCTCCGTCGTACAGACCGTCCACATCGGACAGCAGGACGAGCGCGTCGGCGCCGATCAGGTGGGCCACCAGCGCGGCCAGCCGGTCGTTGTCGCCGAAGCGGATCTCTTCGGTGGCCACGGTGTCGTTCTCGTTGACCACCGGAACCGCGCCGAGGGCCAGCAAGCGGGTGAACGTGTTCTGCGCGTTGCGATAGTGGGCCCGGCGCACGACGTCGTCCGACGTCAGCAGAACCTGGCCCACCGTCAGGGAAAACCGGCCGAACGACTCGGCGTAGGCGTGGGCAAGCGCGAGCTGCCCGACACTGGCCGCGGCCTGCTGGGTGGCCAGGTCACGCGGTCGCTTGCCGAGCGCGAGCGGCGCGAGTCCCGCGCCGATCGCCCCCGAGGACACCAAAACGATCTGAGTGCCGCGAGAGACCCTCTCGGCGATCGCGTCCACCAGCGCGTCCAGCCTGGCCACGTCGAGACCGTCACCGGCGGTGGTCAGCGCGGAGGAACCGACCTTGACGACCACCCGCTTCGCGCCGGCGATCGCATCACGGGCAGAGCTCACTCGTCGTCCGTCTCGTCTTCGACACCGTCCGGGCCGTCACGACGGATCCGGCGGGCTTCCTTGCGATCGGAGGCACCGATCCGGCTGTTGTTCTCCAGCCGCACATCCGTGCCACGGCCCGACATGTGCACCGCGACCCCGGCCGGGGTCGACGGCTCCCATTCGAACTGGACGTCGCCGATGGTGACCGGGCTGCCCGGCACGGCTCCCTTGCGGGCCAGCGCTTCCTCGACGCCGAGGCGCTGCAACCGGTCCGCGAGGTAGCCGACGGCCTCGTCGTTGGCGAAGGTCGTCTGGCGGATCCACCGCTCCGGACGGACACCGCGCACGATGAAGGCGCCTTCCTCCTCCGGGTCGAGCTCGACGGTGAAGCCCGCGTCGTTGACGGCCATCGGCCGCAGCACGACCTTCTCCGGCTCCGGTTCCGGCTGATCGGCGCGGTACTTCTCGACCACGGCGGCGAGCGCGTAGGTCAGTTCCTTCAGCCCCTGGCGGGACGCCGTGGAGATCTCGAACACACTGAGCCCGCGGGCTTCCAGCTCCGGGCGGACGAACTCGGCGAGTTCGGCGGCGTCCGGGACGTCGATCTTGTTGAGCACCACCACCCGCGGCCGGTCGGCGAGGTCGCCGCCGAGGCTCGGGGTGTAGCGGGCCAGTTCCTCTTCGAGGGCGTCCAGATCGGACAGTGGGTCGCGCCCGGGATCGAAGGTGGCGCAGTCGATGACGTGCACCAGCACCGCGCACCGCTCGATGTGGCGCAGGAAGTCCAGGCCGAGGCCCTTGCCTTCGCTCGCGCCGGGGATCAGGCCCGGCACGTCGGCCATGGTGAACACGGTCGACCCGGCGGTGATCACGCCCAGGTTCGGCACCAGGGTGGTGAAGGGGTAGTCGGCGATCTTCGGCTTGGCCGCGGACAGCACCGAGATCAGCGAAGACTTGCCCGCGGACGGGAAGCCGAGTAGGCCGACGTCGGCGACCGAACGCAGTTCCAGGACGAGGTTCCGGCTCTCCCCCGGCTCGCCCAGCAGCGCGAATCCGGGCGCCTTGCGCGTGCTGGAGGCCAGCGACGCGTTGCCGAGACCGCCACGGCCGCCCTGGGCGGCGATGAAGGTGGCTCCGGAGCCGACCAGGTCGGCCAGGATCTCGCCGTCCTCGGTCATCACGACGGTGCCCGACGGGACGCGCATCTCCAGCGTGTCGCCCGCCGCGCCGGAGCGGTTGCCGCCCTGGCCCATCTTGCCGTTGCCGGCGCGGGCGTGCGGGCGGAAGTGGAAGTCGAGCAGCGTGTGCACGTTCGGATCGACGATCAGCAGCACGTCGCCGCCGTTGCCGCCGTTGCCGCCGTCCGGGCCGCCGAGGGGCTTGAACTTCTCGCGGTGCACCGAGGCGCAGCCGTTCCCACCGTCACCGGCGGTCAGGTGGATCACCGCGCGGTCCACGAAACGGGACGCCATGACTTGCCTCTATTCACTCGCGAAAAAGGGATACATAAAACAAACGAGGGGTGGGCCCGGATATTCCGGCCCACCCCTCGTCAGAGGTCTAACTAGAAGCCGAGGTTCAGGCTTCGGACGGCACGATGTTGACCGTCTTGCGGCCACGCTTCTCGCCGAACTGGACCGCACCGGCGGCCAGCGCGAACAGCGTGTCGTCGCCGCCGCGGCCGACGTTCACGCCGGGGTGGAACTTGGTGCCACGCTGGCGGATCAAGATCTCGCCCGCGTTGACTTCCTGGCCGCCGTAGCGCTTGACGCCCAGTCGCTGCGCGTTCGAATCGCGACCGTTGCGGGAGCTGGACGCACCCTTCTTGTGAGCCATGGCTCAATCCTCTTTCTGACGAAGATCCGGAGAAAGTTCTACTTGGAGATGCCGGTGACCTCGACGCGGGTCAGCTTCTGCCGGTGACCCTGGCGCTTGTGGTAGCCGGTCTTGTTCTTGAACTTGTGGATCCGGATCTTCGGACCCTTGGTCTGCTCGACGACCTTGCCGGTGACCGAGACCTTCGCCAGAGCGTCGGCGTCCGTGGTGACGTCGCCACCGTCCACAAAAAGGACTGCGGGGAAGGTGTGCTCGGTACCCGGCTCGCCTTCGAGCTTCTCGACCTCGACGACGTCGCCGACGGCCACCTTGTACTGCTTGCCGCCAGTCTTGACGATCGCGTACGCCGACACGGAAGTCTCCTGCTTACTCGACAACGGGTGGGGGCTTGCGTGACCGGCCCACCGGATCTCTCTCGGTGGTCCATGTTCCGCGCAAGGTGCCCGCCGCTAAGTGGCGGGCCGTTCTACAGGTTACGGGGGGCTCCCCGGTGCGATCACACCGGGGTGCCCCTCGGTGTTCACTAGCTCTTTTCCGACGCCTTGACCGGGGGACCGGCCGGCCGTGAGGCCGTCCGTCGCGGACGACGGCGGGTGGTGGAGCGACCGGCCGGGGCCGGGACGTCCACCTCGGGTTCGGTCTCCTCCTGAGCCGCCGGAACCTCGGGCTCGGAAACCTCTTCCGTCACAACGGTCTCAGGAGTCACCGGAACCTCGGGGGCTTCGGGCTCCGGGCTCGATTCCCGGACTGCGGCGACCTCTTCTTCGCGCGCGGCCGGAGCCTCGTCGTCCGGAGTCGTCACCGGTTCACCGGCGAGCTCGGTCGCGGGTGCCTCGGCCACCGGCTCGGAAACCGGCTCAGCGGCCGCCTCGGCCGCCTGCTCGACGGTCGCCTCGGTGATGGGCTCCGAAGCTTCCTTCGCCGGCTCAGCGGCCTGCGGGGCGTGGCCGTTGAGCGCGGCGCCTTCGACGTTCTCGGTGACCTCGTGCGGGTGCTCGCCCTTGGCGGCCTTGGCGGCGTTGGCGACGGCGTGGACCGCCGAAACCACCGACTCGCGCTGGCCGGAAGCCGGCGGAGCCTCGGTCTTGGCCGCCACGGGCTCGTTCTGGCCCTGGTCTTCGCCCTTGTTTCGGCCGCGGGACCGGCGGGAGCCCTGCTCCTTGCCGCCCCCACCACTGCCGCCACTGCCACCACTGCCACTGCCGCCACCATGGCTGTGACCGTTGCCACCGCCACCGCCACCGGTGCGCTGCGGTTCGGTCGAGACGACCACGCCGCGGCCCTTGCAGTGCTCACACGGCGTCGAGAAGGCCTCGAGCAGCCCGGTGCCGATCTTCTTGCGGGTCATCTGCACCAGGCCGAGGGAGGTGACCTCGGCGACCTGGTGCCGGGTGCGGTCGCGCCCGAGGCATTCGGTCAGGCGGCGCAGCACCAGCTCACGGTTGGATTCGAGCACCATGTCGATGAAGTCGATGACGATGATGCCGCCGATGTCCCGGAGCCGGAGCTGGCGGACGATCTCCTCCGCCGACTCCAGGTTGTTCCTGGTCACCGTCTCCTCGAGGTTGCCACCCGATCCGGTGAACTTGCCGGTGTTGACGTCGATGACCGTCATCGCTTCGGTGCGGTCGATGACCAGGTAGCCACCCGAGGGCAGCCAGACCTTGCGGTCCAGCGCCTTGGTGATCTGCTCGTCGATCCGGTGGTCGGAGAAGGCCGAACCGGTGCCCGTGTACCGCTTGACCCGGTCGGCCAGGTCCGGCGCCACGTGCTGCACGTAGTCGTAGATGGTGTCCCAGGCCTTGTCGCCCTGGATCTCCAGCTTCGCGAAGTCCTCGGTGAACAGGTCGCGCACGACCTTGACCAGCAGGTCCGGCTCTTCGTAGAGCATGACCGGGGCGCTGTTCTTCTTGCCGCCGTTGCCGGCTTCGGCCTTCTCCTTGATGACGTCCCACTGCGCCTTGAGGCGGCGGACGTCGCGGTCCAGCTCTTCCTCGACGATGCCCTCGGACGCGGTGCGGATGATCACACCGGCGTCCTCGGGGACGATGCGCTTGAGGATGTCCTTCAGGCGGCGGCGCTCGTTCTCCGGGAGCTTCCGCGAGATGCCGGTGGCACCGCCCGCGGGCACGTAGACCAGGAAGCGGCCGGGCAGCGAGATCTGCGTGGTCAGCCGGGCGCCCTTGTGCCCGACCGGGTCCTTGGTGACCTGGACCAGCACGGAGTCACCGGTGGAGAGCGCCTGCTCGATCTTGCGGGCCTTGCCCTCGAGACCGGCGGCGTCCCAGTCGACCTCACCGGCGTAGAGCACGGCGTTGCGGCCGCGGCCGATGTCGATGAAGGCGGCCTCCATCGACGGCAGCACGTTCTGCACGCGGCCCAGGTAGACGTTGCCGACGATCGAGCCGGTGCCCGACGACGTCACGAAGTGCTCGCACAGGACGCCGTCCTCGAGCACGCCGATCTGCGTGGACTCGCCCTTCTCGGCGACGACCATGGTGCGCTCGACCGACTCGCGGCGGGCGAGGAACTCGGCCTCGGACAGGATCGGCGCGCGGCGGCGGCCCGCCTCGCGGCCGTCCCGGCGGCGCTGGCGCTTGGCCTCGAGCCGGGTCGAGCCGCGCACGCTGCGGACCTCGTCCCGCGCGGGACGCTCGGTCTCGGCGGCCTTGGCCTGGCGCACGTGGACGACCGTGTTGGGCGGGTCGTCGCTGGTGGACTCGGCGTTGTCGTCGTCCCCGCCCTTGCGGCGGCGACGGCGACGGCGGCGCTTGCTGCCGTTGTCGGAATCGGCGTCATTGTCCGAATCGGACTCCGCTGAATCAGAGGCGGCCGACGCCTCTTCGGCGGTCTCGGACTCGGCCTCGTCTGCGTCCTTCTCGTTCTTGTCGCTCCGGTCCTTCCCCCGCGGCTGACGGCCGCGAGGAGGCTCGGGCTGCTCGTCTTCGTTCTCGGACTCGGCCGAGTTCTCGTCGCCGCCCTTGCCGCGGCCACGGCCACGACGCCCGCGACGGCGGCGGCGACGGCCGTTGGCGTCGTCACCGTCGTCGTCACCGTCCTGGTGATCGGCCTGATCGGCCGGTGTCTCGTCCTCGTCGGTGACGGTCTCTTCGGTCGGGGTGAAGGCAGGCTCCGGCTTGCGGACGGGCTTCGCCGCGACCGGCTCCGGCGGCAGGAACACCGGCGACGGCGCCGCGAACACCGGAACGTGCACGGCGGCCTTCGACGGCCTGGTCGACCGCTGCGGCTGCTCCGGGGTCACCGGGGCGGCCAACGCGGGCGGGACACGCTTCGAAGGCGCCTCCTCCTGCGGGGCGGGCTCCGGCTTGACCTCGGGCTTCGCTTCGGCCTTGACCTCGGGCTCGGGAGCCTTCGGCGTCTCGGCAGGAGCTTCTGCGGGAGCCTCGGCGACCGGGGCCGCTTCGGCGGTCTCGGGCTCGTCTCCGCCGGTGAGGGCCTCGGCGAGCTTGATGGCCACATCGCGGGTGACGCTGGACTGCGCGCTGCGGACGGTCTCGCCGAGCTCACCGAGCTTGGCCATCAGTTCACGGCTGTTGGATCCCAAGAGCTTCGCCAGGGCGTGCACCCGGATCCGGGGAGGCAGTTCGGCCAGCTGGCCTGCGATGGGTGTGGCGGTATTCCCGCCGGTGACGGCGGGTGTGTCCGCGTTCGACATATATCTCCTCCGCCCCCGGGCGCGTCGGCTGGCTCACACCGGCTCGACGCGGCCGCGCAGGGGCCCCTTTCTGTTCGTTCCGCCGTGGTGGTCACCAGCAGCGGGAATCCTTGCCCGGCACCGCGACGGCGCCGGGATTGTCCGGGCGCCGCGTACGGCTGAAGGTCTGCTCGGCGGAGCGCTGGCCACGTTCGCGACATCGGGCCGCCCGCCACGTCGTCGAGCCGCATGCAGCGGCGACGCGTGTGGAGGATGTGCAGCACACCACCGGGCCACGAGACCGCGAGCACCACCTCTCACGTGTGCCCGTCGGCCAGCGGCCAACGCGAGTATCCCACACCCCGGCCCCACTCCGGTGTACTCGGTGCCACAGACCTGACTCCCGGGCGCGCCGCGACCACCGGCCGAGCGAACTTCGCGGGAGAGCTTGTCGACCCGGCCGAGGGTGGCTAGCGTGCCGCTCGGGGGTACCGAAGTCCAGCCAAGGCCGCGGTGCCCTCGTTGTCCCCTGTTCTCCGGTGGGAGGTCCGGTGTCCCTGCTGGGACGGTCCCTGCGAGCGGCCGTGTGCGCCTTTGTGGTGCTCTGCGGCTCGGTCGCCGCTGTCTCGACGGCGGACGCGGAACCATCGTGCCATCCCCAAGGACGGGCGCTGCGCTACGTCGTCGCCTTCGACAGGGGCACCTCCGAAGCCGAGGCCAGGGCCGCCATCACCGGCGGCTGCGGCAGCACGACGATCTACTACCCGCAGATCGCGGTGGCCGTCGCGACCTCGGCCGACCGGGACTTCGCCGAACTGGTCCGGCCCGCCGCCGCGTTCAGCGCGCAGGCGGAACGGCTGGCGGTGCAGCGGGCCAACGGCACCCCGTCGGCCAAGGCCGCACCCGCTCGCGCCGGACTCGAACCGACGGATCCGGCGAAGGTGGACACGGCCGACCGCACCGGCGAGCAGTGGGACATGCGCGAGATCGGGGCCGACAAGGCCAGGGTGATCGAACCGGGCAGCCGCGACGTCGTCGTCGGCGTCCTCGACTCGGGCGTCGACGCCGCCCACCCCGACCTGACGACCGCGCTCGACCCCGGCAAGTCCGCGGGCTGCCTGACCGGCGTGCCCGACGGGAACTGGACCGCGACGACGTCGGTGCACGGCACCCACGTGGCAGGCATCATCGCCGCGGCCGACGACGGCAAGGGTGTCACCGGGGTGGCGCCGGGGGTGCGGATCGCCTCGGTGAAGGTGATCGACGACCGCGGGTACGCCGACCCCGAGGCCGCCGTCTGCGGGCTGATGTGGGCCGTTTCACAGCGCATGGCCGTGACGAACAGCAGCTACTTCGTCGATCCGTGGTCGCTCTCGTGCGCCCACGACGACGAGCGGGGCGTGGTGAACGAGGTCATGGCCCGCGCCGTCGAGTACGCGACCTCGGCGGGCACGCTCAACGTCGCCGCGGCGACCAACGAGGCCGTCGAGCTGGCGCCGTCGGCGCGCTCGGGTGCCCGGACCCAGGCCGAAGGCTGCCAGGCGCTGCCCGCCGGCCTGCGGGACGTCGTCGCGGTGTCGTCCGTGAGCGCGGAGCGGGTCAAGGCCGGCTACAGCTCGTACGGACTCGGAGTGATCGCCGTGACCGCGCCCGGCGGCGAGGCCGGGCGATGCGTGCTCTCGACCGTTTCCGGCGGATACGCGCCGCTGTGCGGGACGTCGATGGCGGCGCCGCACGTCGCCGGTGTCGCGGCCCTGCTCGCTTCGGAACACCCCGGCTACGGCGCCCGCCAGCTGAAACGGACGCTGGACGCGCAGGCGGCTCCGATCGCGTGCCCCGCCGACTACGACCTGACCGGCGACGGCTCACAAGACGCGTACTGCACCGGGTACGCGGGGTTCAACGGCTTCTACGGACACGGGATGGTCGACGCGCTGGCTGCCGTGGCGCCCCGGCAGCCGGGCGCGAACGCGGCCCGGTGAGCTTCGGCGTCCCGCGTTCAGTCCTCTGAATGCGGGACGGGGTCAGCGCAGCAGGAGTTTGCCGAACCGCCGCGACGCCCCGTAGATGCCGATGGCTGCCAGCGCCAGCAGGTACGCCACGTTCCCGACCATGCTCCACGACAGCACGCCGGTCGAGAGGCCGCGCATCAGCTCGATGCCGTGGTACAGCGGGAAGATCCGCACGATCCACTGGATCGCCTCGGGGTAGACCGACAGCGGGTAAAAGGTCGTGGAGAACAGGAACAGCGGCATCAGCACGAGGTTGATGTAGTCGAACTGGGACACCGACCGCAGGAAGGTCACCAGCACGATGCCGACGGCGGAGAACGCCATCGCGATCAGCAGCGCCGCCGGGATCATCAGCACGGCCCACCAGGACCCGGGCAGCCCCATCGCGGTCATCACGCCGAGGAAGGTCACCGAGTAGATCCCGCCGCGCAGCACCGACCAGCCGACCTCGCCGAGCGCGATGTCCAGCGGCCCGATCGGGGTGGCGAGCATGGCGTCGTACAGCTTCGCGTACTTCAGCTTGAAGAACAGGTTGTACGTCGAGTCCAGGATCGCGCCGTTCATCGCCGACGCCGCGAGCAGACCGGGCGCGACGAAGGCGACGTAGGTCATCGTCTGACCGCCGGGGCCGACGACCTCGCCGACGAGTTTGCCGAAGCCCAGCTGGAAGGCCATCAGGTAGAACAACGGCTCGAAGGCGCCGGACACGAACAGCATCCAGACGTGCGAGTACGTCAGGAACGTGCGTTCCAGCACCGCCTTCGAACGGCCGCTGTACATCGACGGCGGCAGGACGCGCAGCAGCACCCCGCGCCGCGGGTCCTGGGTGAGAACAGCCATCTCAGACCACCAGCCGTCGGTAGAAGTACTTGTGCGCCAGCGCCCAGCCCGCACCGGCCAGCACCACCAGGAAGGCGAGGTGCCCCAGCGTGGCGAGCGGTCCGACGGTGCCGAGACTGACCGCTCTGGCGGCCTCGTTTCCGTGCCACAGCGGGGAAAGCCAGGCGATCCACCGCAGCGGCACCGGCAGTTCGGCGATCGGGAAGAACGTCCCGGAGAACAACGTCATCGGGATCAGGATGAACCTGAACACCAGGCCGAACCGGGCGCCCTCGTCGTAGGTGGTCGCGGCCAGCGCCATCACCGGGGTGCCGCAGGCGATGCCGGTGAGCGTCCCGATCAGGATGACCGCGAGCACGCCGAAGCTCGTCCACGAGCCGAACAGGGCGGCGATCACGGCGTAGATCGATCCCGCCAGGGTGAGCCGGATCCCCACCCAGATGATCTGGCTGCCGAGCACCTGCCCCGGGGTGATCGGGGACGCGGTGACGGCCACGTAGCTCTGCTGCCATTTGAACCCGGACAGCACCGGGTAACTCGACTCCCCCACCGCCAGCTGTGCGCCGCCGGCGACGAGCAGCGCGGGCGCGACGTACTCGAGGTACGAGAACCCGCCCGTCGCGGCGCCCGCCCGCACCTGCGAGCCGAAGCCGAGCCCCATCGCGGCCAGGAACAGCACCGGCTGCAGGCCCGTCGAGTACAACGTCGACAGCCAGTACCGGCGGTACCACATCCAGTACCCCTCGACCCGCAGCCAGGCGCCGAGCCAGGTCGACACCACGCGGCCGGTGGAGGCCTTCGTCTCCGCTGTGGTCATCAGTCCACCAGCGTCCGGCCGGTGAGGCGGAGGAAGACGTCCTCCAGCGAACTCCGGCGGACCAGGCTCGACAGCGGACGCAGCCCGCGCGCGTGCGCCTGTTCGAGGGTGGCCTCGCCGGTCATCGTGTAGAGCAGGACACGGTCCGGCAGCACCTCGACGCGTTCGGCGAGGCCCTCGATCTGCTTCGCGGCGGCTTCCTGCTCGCCGTTCGGGAAGCGCAGTTCCACGACCTCGCGGGTGGAATACCGGCTGATCAGGTCGGCGGGCGAGCCTTCGGCGGCGATGCGGCCGTTGTCCATCACGACCAGCCTGTCGCAGAGCTGCTCGGCCTCGTCCATGTAGTGCGTGGTGATGATCAGTGTGGTGCCGCCCGCCTTGAGCCGGAATAGCCTGTCCCACAACAGGTGGCGGGCCTGCGGATCCAGCCCCGTCGTCGGCTCGTCGAGCAGGAGCAGCTCCGGGTCGTTGACCAGGGAGCGCGCGATGGTCAGCCGCCGCTTCATCCCGCCGGAGAGCGAATCGACCTCCGCGTCCGCCCGGTCGGTGAGCTGGGCGAACTCCATCAGCTCCTCGGCCTTGCTCCGCACGTGCGAGCGGGAGAGCCCGAAGTAGCGGCCGTAGATCTGCAGGTTCTGCCGGACGGTGAGCTCGGTGTCCAGGTTGTCCTGCTGCGGCACCACCCCGAGCCGGGCGCGGATCTTCGGCCCCTCGACGTCCGGATCCATGCCGAGGACCCGCAGGTCGCCGTCGCTGCGGGGGGACACGCTCGCGATCATCCGCATGGTGGAGGACTTGCCCGCGCCGTTGGGCCCGAGGAAGCCGAACGCCTCCCCCGGGCGGACCTCGACATCGATCCCGCGTACGGCCTCGAAGTCACCGAAACGCTTGACCAACGCCTTCGCCTGCACCATCGCCGGTCCGTGCTCTGCATCACCCACGGTTGGCACCCTAGGACCTGCCACCGACAAAATTCGACCGGTTTAACCGCGCCCTTGTTGGACGGTCGCGGCTCGTCGATACTCACCGACCATGAGTCTCAAGCCCAGAATCGCCCTGTTGTCCGTTTTTGTCAGCGCCGGGCTCCTGGTGGCGCCCGCCGCGCAGGCAGCCGAGACCGCCGGGACCACTGTGGACGGTCGGACCGTCGACCCGCGTCCCTCCACCGCCAAGCTCGCCTTCGAGCTGCACAAACTCGCCCTGCTCAGCCACGGGAAGATCCGGGTGGACAAGATCGGCCGCAGCAACGAGGGCCGTCCGGTGTGGGCGGCCAGGGTCGGCCACGGCAAGACCCGGATCCAGTACGTCACCCAGCAGCACGGCGACGAGCCGCTCGGCACGCCCGCCGCGCTCGAGTTCCTGCGCCAGGTCGGCGTCGGGCACAGCCCGTGGGCGCAGAAGCTGCTCTCGAAGGTGACCGTCGACATCGTCGTGCGCGCCAACCCCGACGGGAACGAGCGCGACTGGCGCTACAACTACGACCCGAACGCCACTCCCGAATACGGCGAGAAGGGCAAGGGTTACGACATCAACCGGTACCACGACCCGGCTGTCGCGCCCAAGGACAACCCGGCCACCGAAGCGGGCCTGATCCAGCGGCGGAACGCGTCGTTCAAGCCGGACATCATGGTCGACTACCACATGCAGGGCCGGTACAAAGACGCAGGAGGCAAGGAGATCACCGCGTCGACGCTGTGGCCGACGAACGCGGGCGTGAAACAGTCCGATGTGGACTTCGCGAAGCAGATCGCGGTCGTGGTGCAGCGGTCGATCGACGGCAACGGCGGCTACGTCTCACAGTATCCCGGCGGTGACTACCAGGGCATCGCGCGCAACGGGTACGGGCTGCTCGGCAACGGCAGCGTGCTGATCGAGCTGAGCCTCATCCCGGAGCGGGAGCAGGCGCAGATCCAGGACGCGCTGGCGTCGATGCTCGCGATCGCGAAGACCGCGGCCGACGGTTCGGTGCGGAAGGTGGACCCGGCGAAGGCCGACGCGATCCCGCCGCGCGGTCCGGCGCTGCCGGGCACGGTCGAAGAGGCGCACGAGGCCGCTTGAGGGACGCTATGAAAGGCCCGTTACTTGCAAATTTTGCAAGTAACGGGCCTTTCATAGCACTACCGGACGGTGATCGAGAGGCTCTTCGCCACCCCGTTGACGGTGACCGACAGAGTCGCCACTCCCGGCCGCAGCGCGGTCAGCACCCCGGTCGCCGGGTCGAAGGACGCGACGTCCCATGGCATCGCGGGCAGGAAGCCGTCGGCGACGTGCGTACCCCAGCCGCCCTTCCAGTCCGCGCTGACCGGGTACGAAACCGGCACCTGACGCGCTCCCTGCGTCACCGCGGCCCGGATGTCCGCCTTCTCCCCGCGCGCCAGCGACGAGGGCCCGGACAGCGTCAGCGCGTCGAGGTTCGGCCGCGTCTCGAAACGCACCGGCTGCGCCTTGTCCCCCGGCTCGAACCGGACCATCGTCCAGCCGGCGAAACCGCCGTCACCGGGGGCTGCGGCGGGTGACTTCCCGGAGTTGCCGTTCACCAAGTACGGCACACCGTCCACGCGCGACAGGCTGAACACGCCCGCGTGCGAAGCGATCGCGGCCGCCTGTTTGCCCGACTCGCGCTCGAAGGCGGTCAACCAGCCGGTCAGCATGGCGGCCTCCTTGCGGTCGGCCAGTTGCGAGTTCCCGGTCAGGCTCGGGTCCTTGACCGGATGGTGCATCGCGACGGCCACGCCGCGGATCCGCCGGTCGGCCTTCGCGCCGTCGAGCGCCTCGCGCAGCATCCGGATCTGGTCGAACCCGCCCGCGCGCAGCGAACCGCGCGAGGAGTCCATCAGCACCAGCCGGATCCCGGCGACGTCGACGACGCGATGGGTCTCGCCGAACGCCGCCTGGAACTCGGCGAGCCCGTGCCCGCCGTCTGCCTCGTGGTTGCCGGGCACGTAGTACCAAGGTGCCTTGCCGGCGAGTTCCTGGTCGATGATCGAGCGGGCCAGCACGAAGTCGGCGGCCGTGCCGCGGTCGACGAAGTCGCCGTTGATCAGCACGAGATCCGGTTTCGCCGCCACCGCCTCGCGCAGCGCGCGCCGGGCCTGGGCGACCAGCGGCCCGTTCGGCTCGTCGGCGGTGAACTGCGCGTCGCTGACCACGGCGATCCGCAGCCCGCCGGTCGCGGCGCCGTCGGTGATCAACGCCGGGTCACGCGGCGCCGGATCGGCGGGGACCGCGGCCGCGGGCGCGACCTCGAAGGTGAGGTCGTCGAAGACCAGCCGTCCCTCGTACTGCTGGTCCGGGACGTTCTCGACGGCGTAGAACTTCGTCAGCCGCTGCCCGTCGGGGAGACCGGCCGGGATCGCCGCGCGGACGTAGCGCCAGCCCGTCCAGTCGACGCTCAGCGTCAAGTCCACAATGGACGGAACGTTGGCGGCGTCGCGGAGTTCGGCCCGCAGCCAGGCCCCCTTCGCGTCGCCGTTGACCCACAGGCCGACGCGCTGGGTGCCGGGCGGCAGCGTGATCGGCGCCGCCGAGTTGACGTAGGCCGCGCGAGTGGCGTTGGTGCCGTTCAGCCGGTAGTCCAGCGCGAGACCGCGTCCGCCGTCACGGCCGGCCGCCTCGGAAAGCGCGGCGCCGACAACGGCCGGGAAAACGCTGGCGCTCCAGCCCGCCGGGCCGTCCAGCGAAGCCACCACACGGGATTCCGTGCCGACGGACGCCGCCAGATGCGTCACCTTCCCGCCCGCGGTGGCGGTGATCGCCGAAGCACCCGAGGCCTTCAACGCGGTCACCGCGAACCCGTCGCCGGACGGCTCGATCCGCACCACAGCGGGGTCGTAGTCGAGTTTGACGTCGTCGGGCTCGACCCAGGTGCCGTAGCCGTCGGCGTCGTAGCCGAGAACCTTGAACGTGCTCTTCGCGCCTTCGCCGGACAACGCGACCTGCTCGGTGCTGGTGCCCAGCCGGACGGGTGAGCCGAGGACGTTCAGAGTGGCCTTGCCCAGGACGCCGCCGCGCTTCGCGTAGACGTCGACGTCCGCGGGCGCGTCGGGCCGGAACCGGTCGGCGTGCGCGGTGAAGACGCCGTTCGTCACGGTGCCGCGGAAGGGATTCGTGCTGAGCCACTGGGCCTTGCCGTCGACCGCGGCCCCGGTCTCGTCGTGCGCGCCGGCGGTGAGTTTCCGCGTCAGCCCGGAAAGCACGCGAGTCGCGTCGGCGGTGTCCTGTGCGGGACGGGGCGAGAAGCCGGTCAGGCGACCACTTCCGGGCACGGTGGTGACGCCGATCCCGTTGGGCACCAAGCGTTCCCCGCCGTCCGACGGCGAGTTGCGCACCAGCGGCGCCTTCTCGCCTTCCTCGCGGGCGAGCATGGTCGACGAGCCGCCGCCGTCGAGGTTGATGGCGTCGTCCGCGCCGAGCGACTTCAGGTGGCGCGCGAGTTCCAGTTCCGTCATGCCGCGGCTGTCGGCCTGCCGTCCGTCGACCGTGGCGAGCCACATCTTCGTGCCGTCGGCGGAGAACCCGACCGCGGTCCGCGGGTGCATGGCGACGTTGTCGACCGGCTGGATCGCGCCGTCGCGCAGCAGGACGACGTTCCCGCCGATCGAGACGGACAGCTTGCCCGCGTCGCTCTTCGGAGCGTAGGCGACGCCGACCCGGTCACCGGTCTTCAAGCCGGACAACGCGTCCACGCCGCCGTCGCGGGCGAGCAGGACCGTCACGCCCGCGGCGATCGGGCCGTCCGCGGGCTGCGGCCGCACCTGCGTGACGACACCGTCCCGGAGCTCGATCTCGACGACGCGCCGGGCGCCCGCGACCGAAGTCCGCCGCGACGACGCGCCCCACAGCGGCGTGTAGACGCCGATCGCGTCACCGCCCAGCACCGGACTGTTGAAGTTCGACGCGGGCACGACCTTGCCGTCGGGCAAGGTGATCGACGCGTCGAGGAACACCTCCGCGAGGCGCGCCTTGCCTTCCTCGGTGATCGACGCGGTCAGGTTGTGGCCGCGCGCGGGCGCCGTCTGGAGCTTCCCTGCGTCGACGCCGACGCCGATCGGCGCGCCGGTGGCGTTGATGTCGAAGAAGTCGCCGTTGACCCCGGCGACCGCGCCGGACCTGGCGACCTGCTGCGAAAGCGGCGTCCGCGCGGAAACCGTGCCAGGACTGAGGTACGCCGGTTTGAGGGTCTTGCTGGTGAGGTCGACGGCGAGCGTGTCGCCGCGGATCCAGCCCGCCGGGTCGTACCGGTCGAACTCGGTGAGGCTCAGGCCCGGTGCCACGCGCGAAGTCGCGCTGGTGGTGACGAGACCGTCGTCGGGCGCGGCCACGGCGTACGCGGACGGGCCCTCCTTCGCCGAAGAAGCCGCGGGGGCGGCTTCGACCGGCGCCGGACCGAGCGGAGCGGTCAGCGGATCGGCGTGCACCGGCGCGGCGATCAGCGAAACGGGCAGCAGGGCAGCGAGCAGCAACAAGCGTGATTTTCTCACGAATTACCCCACGATCGAGTGACAGGCGGCTTCGCCCAGCACAGCGGACGCGAGCCGCCAGGAGAAGACCCCGAGGTGAACGTGAACCGAACGGCGTAGGGCGCCGAAGATCAGGGAGTGAAAGGCCCGGCGAGGAAGGTCTCGGCGGCCGCGACGTCACCGGTGATCTCGAGACCCGACTCGGCGAGACCGACCCGTTGCCACAGCAGCAGATCGAGCCCGTCCGCGGGACCTTCGACGACAGCGCCCGCCGCTTCGGCGGGGTCGGCCTGTCGCGAGCCGGGAACGTCGTCTTCACCCGGCGGTGTGATCAACCAGGCGTGTCCGGTGTCGGACGTCTTCAGCAGCAACGGAACGGTGACCACCGGCGGGGTGTGCCAGCGCTTCACCTTCGGCAGCATGCCGAGGAGGACCTCGTCCGCGCCGTCGGCGGCGATGGACGGGTCGAGGGTGTACGCGGTTCCGGCCGCGCGGTGCGCGTCGAGCAGGTGCACCGCGGTCTCGTGGACCTGGCGGCGGAACCAGAATGCCTTGTTCTTGGCGGCGGCGGTGAAGTTCCAGGCGCCGTCGTCCGGGGAGGCCCCGCGCAACGCCTCGATCAGGCCGTCGGCGCATTCGCCGTACCAGGCGGTGAGGTCCGAGTCCGGCTCGACCTCGAAGATCTGCGGGGCGGGCTCACCGGTGCGGACGATCCCGGCCGCCCAGCGATGGACGTTGCCGAGGTGGACGACCAGGTCACGCAGGCTCCAGTCGCCGCAGCACGGCACCGGCGCGGCGTGGTCACCGGTACGCGCGACCTCCGCGAAACCGGTGGTGAGTTCCCGCAGCCGTGCCAGGTACTCGTCCGGTGTCATCGCCACTCCCCCAGATCCGTGGGTGACGCGATCTTCCCGCGTCACCCACGAGTGTGTCAGACCTCGGGGAACCAGAGCTTGAGCTCGCGCTCGGCCGACTCCGGGGAGTCCGAACCGTGCACCAGGTTGTACTGGGTCTCCAGCGCGAAGTCGCCGCGCAGGGTGCCCGGGGTGGCCTTCTCGACCGGGTCGGTGCCGCCGGCGAGCTGGCGGAAGGCGGCGATGGCGCGGGGGCCCTCGACGGCGAGCGCGACCAGCGGGCCCGAGGTGATGAACTCGAGGAGGTCGCCGAAGAACGGGCGCTCCTTGTGCTCGGCGTAGTGCTCCTCGGCGACCGAGCGCTCGACGGTGCGCAGTTCGAGGGCGACGAGCTTCAGGCCTTTGCGCTCGATGCGCGAGATGACCTCGCCGACGAGGCCGCGCGCGACGCCATCGGGCTTGACGAGGACCAGCGTGCGTTCAGTCACGGCGGTATTTCTCCTTGGGTGGGTTTCGTGCTATTCGCCCGGAGCCTACTGGGTGCTTCGCCGCTCACTTCACTTCGGACCAGGGAAGGGCTTCGATGCGCTCGAGGTGCTCCTCGCCCCACTCGCCGAGCGCGGCCATCGCGGTGTTGAGGGAATCCCCGAACGCGGTCAGCGAATACTCGACCTTCGGCGGAACCTGGTGGTACACCTCGCGATGCAGCAGTCCGGTGGTCTCCATCTCGCGCAGCTGCAGGATCAGCACCCGTTCGCTGATCCCGGGCACCGCGCGCCGCAGCTCGCCGAAGCGCAACGGCCCGTCCTGGAGCGCGAACAGGACGAGCCCTTTCCATTTGCCGCCCATGACGGCGATCGCGGCGTCGAGGCCGCAGGTGAACGTGCGGTTCTTCGTCATCGTCACACTTACCTTTTTGTCAGTACCCGGCAAAATTGTAGGTACTTGAAGGAATGTACGTGAAGCCCCAGCATGAAGTCATCCCGAAGATTTCCTTTGACTGGAGCGAAAAATGCCGAAGACCCCGGTGACCGTCGTCGGACTCGGTTCGATGGGCTCGGCCCTGGCGGGCGCGTTCCTCGCCGCCGGGCATCCGACCACCGTGTGGAACAGGACGGCTTCGAAGGCCGATCCCCTTGTCGCGCAAGGAGCCGTCAAAGCCGCGACGGCCGGAGAAGCGGTGCGGGCGAGCCCGCTGATCATCGCCTGCCTGACCACCTATGAGGACACTGTCGCGGCTTTGGAGGCCACCACCCTGACCGGACGCGCCTTGGTCACGCTGAACAGCGGCTCACCGGCGGGAGCGCGGCGGATGGCAGGCTGGGCGGCGGGCAAGGGCGCGCGGTTCCTCGACGGCGCGGTCAAGAACGTGCCGTCGGCCGTCGGCGCGCCGGACACACTGCTGTACTACGGCGGCGACAAGTCCGTCTTCGACGAACACGTGGACACGCTGCGGGTGCTGGGTGGCGACACCGTCCACCTCGGCGAGGAGACCGACCTCGCGGCGCTGTACGAAACGGCCGTCGGCGGCACCCTGTTGCCCGCGCTGGTCGGGTTCTTCCAGGGTGCCGCCTTGCTGCGGTCACGCGGCCTCGAAGCCGAGACCCTCCTGCCGTACGCCACCAAGTGGTTCGAGATGATCATCTCGGTGCTTCCGATGTACACCAAGGAAATCGACAGCGGCGACTACTCCGCCCCCGCCGCCTCGGTGAACGTCTTCCACGCCGGCGCCGCCGCCGACCTCGAACTGGCCGAGGAGGGCGTCGACGTCGGCTGGCAGCTTCCGCTGCACGACCTCGTGCGGCGGGCCGCCGAGGCCGGGCACGGCGACCGCAGCATCGCGGTCCTGACGGAACTGCTCAGCGTTGGGGCTGCAGGGTCTTCTTCCACAGCGAAGCGCCTGTAGCGTCGCGCAGATCGACGGTGAGCGTGCCGCTGCGGCCGTCGATGTTCACCTCCCCGAAGTGCTGGAACCCGTCCGCGGGCGAGGTGTTCGCCGCGGGCGGGGCGTGCACGAACACCGCTTCCGGCCCGAAGGTCGGGTCGAGCGTGTTCGGGCCGAACGCGCCGGCGTTGAGCGGACCGGAGACGAACTCCCAGAACGGGTCGAAATCGTTGAAGGAAGCGCGATCCGGCGAATAGTGGTGCGCCGCGGTGTAGTGCACGTCGGCGGTCAGCCAGACGACGTTGCGCACCCGGCGCCGCGCGATCTCCCGCAGCACCCAGGCGAGCTCGGTCTCGCGGCCGCCGGGCGCGCCGGGCAGGCCGTTCGCGACCCCCTCGATGCCCTTGCCGTCCGGGACGGTGAGGCCGATCGGGAGGTCTGCCTGGACGATCTTCCAGGTGGCGGTGCTGCGGTCGAGCGCGTCGACGAGCCAGCGCGCCTGGCGGTCGCCGAGGATCCGGCCGGGTTTGGTCTGGTCCGCGGTGTTGGCGTCCTTGTACGTCCGCATGTCCAGTACGAAGACCTCGGCGCGCGAACCGTGTCGGAAGTTGCGGTAGACGCGGCCGTCGACGGCCTGGCGGCGGTCGATCGGATGCCATTCGTGGAACGCCTGGAACGCGCGGCCGGCGAGGACGTCGACACGCTTCTCGGTGTACTCGGGACGGTCGTTGAGGATCTCCCCCGGGTACCAATTGTTCACGACTTCGTGGTCGTCCCACTGGACGTAGGACGGCACGTTCGCGGTGAAGCGCTTGAGGTTGTCGTCGAGGAGGTTGTAGGCGAACTGGCCGCGGTACTCGTCGAGCGTCTCGGCGACCTTCGACTTCTCCGGGGTGACGATGTTGCGCCACACCCGCCCGCCAGGCAGCGCGACGGTCTCGGTGAGCGGCGCGTCGGCATACACCGTGTCGCCGCAGTGCAGGAACAGATCCGGGCGACGGTCGGCCATCGCGCGGTAGATCGTCATGCCGCCGCGTTCGGGGTTGATGCCCCAGTTCTGCCCGGCGACGTCACCGGACCACACCAGGCGGACGTCGGAGCGGCCGAGTGGCGCGGTGGCGAACCGGCCGGTGACGGCTTCGCTGCAGGTACGGCCGTCGAGGGACTCGGCGGTCACGCGGTAGTGGACCTCGGTCCCCGGCAGCAGCCCGGCGACGCGGACCTTGCCGGTCCCGCCGGTCTCCGGGCTCATCACCGGACCGCGCACGCGGCGCGCGTGACGGAACGAGGGGTCCCTGGAGACCTCCACGATCAGCCGCGAAGGCCGGTCGGCGCGCGACCAGACGATGCCGGAGCCGGTGGTGACGTCGCCGGACTGGACACCGTGGGTGAGCACCGGGCGGCCGCCGCGGATCAGCGGGACGGCGTTCGCGGTCGCGGTTCCGGGGAGGAGCAGTCCGCCCGCGACGGCCCCGGCGCCGGTGAGACCGGCTTTGAGCAGCGTGCGGCGATTGTGGTGGGAAGCGGTCATGGCGCGGTTCTATCCCGCGGCCACGGCCGGTGGGCCAACGGCGGTTTGCGCGGCGGTGAACGAGTGGGCGGTATTTCTGCCTCCACCGATCGGCCGCTGCTTCCCCGGTGTCCCCGCAGGTAGCTTCGATCACGGGGATGATCGATCCGGAGGGGGAACGATGCGAAGAATCCAGCGTGGCTTCGTGCTGCTCACAGCGGCTTTGGCGATGTCGAGTCTGGTGACGGGGGCCTCGTCGGCGGACGAGCTGGGCCGGTCGCGGGCGGTGATCAGCTACACCGAGTTCGGGATCCCGCACATCGCGGCCAAGGACTTCGACGGGCTCGGCTACGGCTACGGTTTCGCCGCGGCCAAGGACAACATCTGCGAACTCGCCAACACCTATCTGACGGTGTCCGCGCGGCGTTCCGCGTACCTCGGGGCGGGCGGCCAGGGCAATCCGGCGATGAGCGAGGCGAAGACGAACCTCGACAGCGACCTGCATTTCCAGCGGATCAACGACTCGGGCGTCGTCGAACGCCTCGTCGCCCAGCCGGCGCCGCACGGCCCGCGGACGGAGGTCCGGGAACTGGTTTCCGGCTACGTCGAGGGTTACAACACGTATCTGAAGCAGACCGGCGCCGACCGCATCACCGATCCGGTCTGCCGCGGCGCGGACTGGGTCCGGCCCATCACCGAACTCGACTTCTACCGGCACTTCTACGCCGTCGCCTCAGTGGCGGGGCAAGGCCTCCTCGCCTCCGATCTCGCCAGGACCCAGCCGCCGTCCGCGAAGGACGCTCCGGCCGCGAGCCCGGACTCGGCGCCGCGGATCGCCGACGGGCTCCGCAAGGCCATGAAGACGGGCGAGCTCGGCAGCAACGGCATCGCGATCGGGGGTGACGGGACACGCTCCGGCGGCGGCCTGCTGCTCGGTAACCCGCACTACCCATGGCAGGGTGGGCGCCGGTTCTGGCAGTCACAACTGACCATTCCCGGCCGGTTCGACGTCGCGGGCGGAAGCCTGCTGGGCATCCCGCTGCCGCAGATCGGGCACACCGCCGACGTCGCGTGGACGCATACGGTGTCGACCGCGATCACCTTCGGCCTCTTCGAGGTGCCGCTGACTCCCGGCGACCCGACCACCTACCTGGTCGACGGCAAACCGGAGAAGATGACCGCGCGTGAGGTGAAGGTCGAGGTCCGCGAACCGAACGGCGAGCGGCGGCTGGTCGGCCGCACGTTCTACGGAACGCGCCACGGCCAGGTGATCGGGTCCGCCTTCGGGGTGCCGACACCGTGGACCGCGAAGTCCGCGCACGCGCTGCGCGACGGGAACGCGGGCAACCTGCGCGGCCTCAACACCTGGTTCGAACTGAGCAAAGCACACAGCACCAAGGAAGTCGCCGAGGCGCTCGCCCGGACCCAGGGCGTCCCGTGGGTCAACACGATCGCCGCCGACCGGGCGGGCAACGCGCTCTACACCGACATCCAGGTCGTCCCGCACGTCACCGACGAACGGGCCGCGACCTGCGGGACCCCGCTCGGCCGCGCGTTGTTCCCCGGCACCGGATTGTCCATTTTGGACGGATCGAAGTCCTCGTGCAACTGGGGAAGCGACCCCGGCGCCCTCGAACCGGGCCTGTTCGCGCCGTCCCGGCTGCCGGTGCAGCAGCGCCGCGACTACGAACTGAACGCCAACGACAGCGCCTGGCTCGCCAACGCGCGAGCCCCGATCGCACCGCTCCCCCGGATCGTCGGTTCGACCGGGACTCAGCGGTCGGACCGGACCCGGGAAGCGCTGATCTCCGCCGAAGAAGGCCTGGCGGGCAAGGACTTCACACCGTCGTCCATGAAGGACCTGCTGTACCGGGACCGAAGCCGGACCGCCGAACTCGCGGCCTCCGACACGGCGAAGATGTGCGCGGCCTTCCCCGGCGGACAGGCACCGTCCGCGTCGGGCCCGGTGCCCGTCGGGAACGCGTGCGCCACCCTGGCGGCCTGGGACCGCACGTTCCGGCTCGACAGCCGCGGCGCGCTGTTCTTCCAGCGGTTCGCTGAGCGGCTCGGTGGGCTGCGGAACACCTGGCAGGTCCCGTTCGACCCTGCCCAGCCGGTCACGACGCCTAATACTCTTGCGGTCGGAAATCCTTCCGTGCAGAGCGCTTTCGGTGACACGCTCGCGGAATTCCGCGACGGCGGCCTCCCCGTCGACGGCAGGCTCGGCGACAACCAGGCCGTGACGCGGGCCGGGCAGCGGATCCCGATCCACGGCGGACCGGGCGGCCTCGGCGTGCTGAACGTGATCACGTCGCTGTGGGACCCGGCGAGGGGCAACCACGAGGTCGTGCACGGATCCAGCTTCGTGCAGGTGGTCGGCTTCAGCGGCAAGGCCTGCCCGGACGTCTCGACGATCCAGACCTACTCGCAGTCGACCGACGTCACTTCGCCGCATTTCGCCGACCAGACGCGGTTGTACTCCAGCGGCGGCTGGGTGCGCGGGCGGTTCTGCGGGGCGGATATCGCGAGGTCACCGGAACTGCGGGTAGTGCGACTGCGGTAGGCGTTGGGCGGGCCCCGCATTTAGTCGACTAAATGCGGGGCCCGCTTTGGGGTTAGTCAGCTGAGTGACGTCGTGCCGGTTCCCCGCCGGTCGGATTGACCGCCAGCGGGACACCGGTGCCGTCGTGAATCACCTTAAGCGGGGTCGGGTGGGGCCGGTCCGGTGGTCCTTGGCGCATTTAGTCGACTAAATGCGGGGCTTCGCTTTAGCATTATCGGGAATGCGAACCGACTTCATTACACCTTCAGGTACAGGTCATTTCCGCTCGAATATGTGTTCGATTCTTTGGTATCATGGCGGGGTGTCCAGCCAACGAATCCTCGAACCGCCACAGGAGCTGTGGCGTGCCGGTGCGCGCGAACTCGCGCACGGCGTGGTCGAACGGTTGTCGGTGGCACGCCAAGCCCTGGCCGAGATCGGGCAATACCTGGTGGAGATCGAATCCCGCGGCCCGATGGAACTGTACGGACACGGCTCCACCGCCGGCTGGTACGCCGAAACCGCCCGCATCACACCCGAGGAAGCACGCAAGACAGTGACCCGGGCGATCGCGGTGACCGACGGCCGCAACCTCGACGGCACCCCCGCCCCCGCATCAGCACCGATTGCGGGCGCCGCCGCGGCCGAGGGCGACCTCGGCCACCAGCAACTCGACCCACTCCTCGCAGTCCTGAAAAAGATCCCCGCCGAAGCCCGGCCAAGCGCGGAACAGATCCTCGTGGACCTCGCCCGCCGCGCCGGACCACAAGAGATCCTCACCGCCGGAGCGAACCTCGTGGCACGCTTGGATCCCGACGGGAACGAACCCAAAGACGAAGACCTCAAACCACCCTCACGCGAAGTGTTCCTCCGCAAACGCGACGACGGCTGGTGGCGACTCAACGGCCTGCTCGACCCCGAATTCGGGGCACGCGCGAACGCCCTGTTCGAAACCTGGGGCCAGCGAAGACCCGTCGACCAAGACGGCAACCACGACCTGCGCACCCCCGCCCAACGCCACGGCGACGCCCTCTTCGACGCCATCCACTACGCCATGACCAACGACAAAGCCCCCACCCTGTCCGGAGACCGCACCACCGTGGTCGTCACCATCCCACTCGAGACCCTGACCTCAGGCCTAGGAGCCGCCTGCGTAGACGGAGTCACCCAGATCACCGCCCGCCACGCCCGCATGCTCGCCTGCGACGCCACAATCATCCCCGCCGTCCTCGGCTCCGAAAGCGAACCCCTCGACATCGGCCGCGCCGCCCGCACCGTCACCCCCGGACAACGACGCGCACTGAACCTCCGCGACCACGGCTGCGCCTTCCCCGGCTGCCAACGACGCCCCAAACACTGCGAAGCCCACCACCTCCTGCCCTGGAGCCAACTCGGCGACACCGACCTCAACAACCTCTGCCTGCTCTGCCGCTACCACCACATGGTCATCCACGGACAATCCGGCTGGACAGTCAGGATGGCCACCGACGGCCGACCCGAATTCATCCCACCCCAATACCTCGACCCACTACAAACACCCCGCCGCTGAACCCGAGAAGCCCGCCACCACCACCGGCGACGGGCCCCTCGGCATGCCCAAGCGCGGCAGCGGACCTCCCATCGGCGAGGCCATGACCTCCCGCACCGCCGCCGACGACTTCGGCTGCGGACGGAGACTCATCTCGGAAGCCAGCCGGTCCCGCAGGGGGTCGACCTCGGCCGCGACCACGAAGAACAGGTTTTCCACAGCAGATACCGGCGAGCAGCGCGAGAATTCCGAGCTCGAACACATACTGCGCACCGGTTCTGCGCACGCTGTTGAAGATCCCGCACCAGGAGCACCTTCGCCCGCCAGCAGCCCAGGGACGCGGCGATCCACACGGTGCGGGAGATCGTCACGCGCGGGCGAGTCGCTCGTCCAGTCCACGTCGGCGTCCGGGCTCGTGTCCACCGCGGACCCGGGAAGCGGAGGCAGTTCGGTCTTCTGCCGTCAAGATCGGCTGCCCAGTCTCCGACGGGGAAGCCATGACCAACCTGGCGAAGCTCTTCCTCAGGGAACGCGGAGGCTCGAACAAACCCGCGCGGTCACCCGGAGAACTCTACTGAGCCTGCTGCTGACTCGGGAGCGTTCCGGCCGCCATCCGCCTCGCCACGTCCCGGCGCAGCCACAGCAGCCACAGCCAGAACCCGAGGAAGATCACCCCGAGGATCGCCACGGCGGGCAGCGCCACGAAGAACGCGATCAGCGCGACCTGCAGGACCAGTACCGCGGGCACCGCCCAGGGCTTCTTCAGGAAACCGCACAGCACGATCAGCGCGATCGCGATCGCGATCGTCGACCAGCCGGTGACCGAACCGACGCCGCCGCCGAGTTTCGCCACCACCGGCAGCGCGAGCGCGACGGTGATGCCCTCCATGATCAGGGAACCGGCCATCACGCCCCGGAAGGACTTCATCGGGTCCTTGGCCGGCGGTTTCTGGGTCTCGTCGGTCACGCCGGCTCCTTACCGAACAAAGTCCTGACTTCGCCCGCGGTGACGACCGAGCCGGTGACCAGAACGCCGCCGCCCGCCAGGGGTTCCTCGGGGTCGTCGCTCTGCTCGACGAGGCCGATGGCCGTCTCGATCGCGGAGTCCAGGCTCGCTTCGGCCACGACGCGGTCTTCGCCGAAGATCGAGATGGCGATGTCGTTGAGTTCGTCGAGCGGCATCGCGCGCGGGGACGAGTTCTTGGTGACGACGATCTCGGAGACGACCGGTTCCAGGGCGTCCAGGATGCCCCGAGCGTCCTTCTCCGCCATGACGCCGACGACGGCGACGAGACGGCGGAAGGCGAACTCTTCGGCGACGGTGGCGGCGAGCGCCTTGGCGCCGTGCGGGTTGTGGGCGGCGTCGAGCAGCACTGTCGGGGCGGCGCGGACGCGTTCCAGCCTGCCGGGGGTCTCGACCTCGGCGAAGGCCTCACGGACCGCTTCGACGACCAGCTGCCTGTCCTTGCCCGCGCCGAAGAAGGCTTCGACGGCGGCCAGCGCGAGCGCGGCGTTGGCCGCCTGGTGCGCGCCGTGCAGCGGCAGGAAGATCTCGTCGTAGACGCCGCCGAGGCCCTGCAGCTTCAGCATCTGCCCGCCGACGGCGATCTCGCGCTCCAGCACGCCGAACTCACTGCCCGCGCGGGCGACGCTCGCGTCGACCTCGATGGCGCGCTCCAGCAGGATCTTCTGGACTTCGGGGTCCTGATCGGCGATGACCGCGACGCTGCCGGGCTTGATGATCCCGGCCTTCTCCACCGCGGCCTTGGCCGGATCGCCGCCGAAGTACTCGACGTGGTCGACGCCGATCGGCGTGATGACGGCGACGTCGCCGTCCACGACGTTCGTGGCGTCCCAGGAGCCGCCGAGGCCGGTTTCGACCACTGCGGCCTCGACGGGCGCGTCGGCGAAGGCCGCGAACGCCATCCCGGTGAGCACCTCGAACTTGCTCATCGGCACCGCGTCGGGTCCGCCCGCGTTGTCGACCATGGTCACGTAGGGCGCGACGTCGCGGTACAGGTCGACGTACGCGGCGGCGGAGATGGGGATCCCGTCGAGCGCGATCCGCTCGGTGACCAGCTGCAGGTGAGGGCTCGTGTACCGGCCGACGCGCAGGCCCATCCTGGTCAGCAGCGCGTCGATCATCCGCGTGGTCGAGCCCTTGCCGTTGGTCCCGGCGACGTGCACGACCGGATAACCGCGGTGCGGTTCGCCCATGAGGTTGACCAGGGCCGCGATCCGGGCCAGTGACGGCTCGATCTTGGTCTCGGGCCAGCGCAGGTTCAGCTCGGCCTCGACCGCGAGCAGTTCGCGGCGTGCCTGCTGCCCGTTGGGGTCGGCCGGGGCGAGGTCGTCGCCCTGATCGTCCAGTTCGTGCAGTTCCAGGTCTTCCGGGGCGACCAGGTCCGGCACGGGTCCGAGCGCGAGGTTGTCCCCCAGCTGCCCGATCCCGCCGATCCCGCCGCCCGCGCCGCCGCCCGCCTGGTACGCGGCGTCGGGGGCGTCCAGATCCGGGTCGGTGTCGTCGGACGGATCGTGGGCACGTGCCCCCAATTCGTCGACGCCGGCGAAACTGTCCAGATCTGCCAGGTCCGGGGATTCTGCGAACTCTTCAGAATCCCGGCCGTCACCTCGCGGCACGAACTCTCCTCTTAGCGTTACTCCCTGTCGGAGCGAGTCTACGTGCGGCTTTTGCTGGCACTCTCGACGCATGGGGTTCAACCACAACGACCACTACCACCCGCTGCTGCTCGACCAGCTGCCGCCAGGTCCGGGGGTGGCGCTGGAGGTGGGCTGCGGCAGCGGGCGGTTCGCCAGGCGGCTCGCGGCGACCGGGATGCACGTCGAGGCGATCGACCGGTCCGGGCCGATGGTCGACCTCGCCCGCGCCGCCGGTTCGCCGGGTCCCGGCACGATCTCCTACCGGCAGGCCGACGTCTCCACCGAGAAGCTGCCCGGGGAGGCGTACGACTTCATCTCCTGCCTCGCTTCACTCCACCATGTCCCGTTCGAAACGGTCACGAAGCTGCGGGACGCGCTGGTCCCCGGCGGGGTGCTGGCCGTGCTGGGCCTCGGCAAGCCCAGTACGCCGTCCGACTACGCCCGCGCCCTCGTGGCCTCGCCGGTCAACGCGCTGGCCAGGGTGGTCGTGTACGCGGGCGAGCGGCTCAACGGCGGGATCGATCCGCTTCCGGCGGCGCCGATCATGGAGACGTTTCCGCCGATGAACCGGATCCGGCGCGACGCGGCCCGGCTCCTGCCGGGGAGCAAGGTGCGGAATCTGCTCTTCTTCCGGTATCTCCTGGTCTACCGCAGGCCGGAAGACGATCACCCGATGTGACACCCCAAGCGGGTGAAGCTCGCGCCCGACCACCCGATCGGCGGCGCCGACCTGGCCGGATCCGGTTCATTTTTGAGAGGCCAACCAGTCCGGAGATCGGGGTCCTCATGCGCTTCAGACGCGTCCTGTTCGCGGCCGTCTCGACCGTCGTCCTGCTGATCGCCTCCACCACGGCGGCCACCGCCGCCGAGCGGTCCTACCGGAATTACGTCGCGCTGGGTGATTCCTACACGTCCGGACCGCTCATCCCGCTCCCCCGCCTCGACCCGCTGTTCTGCGGGAAATCGACGCAGAACTACCCGTCGATCCTCGCCGCGGCGCTGCGGGTCCGCTCCTACACCGACATCAGCTGCGGCGGCGCGGACACCACCAACATGACCCAGTCACAGAGCGTGATCCTCGGCAGCAATCCGCCGCAGTTCAGCGCCCTGCGCGCGAACACCGACCTGGTCACCGTCGGCATCGGCGGCAACGACTACGGCGTCTTCGGCGCGCTGGTCGGCACCTGCCCGTCACTGCGCGCGAGCGATCCCACCGGGAACCCCTGCCAGGACAAGTTCACCGTCGGCGGTGTCGACACCATGAAGGCCAAGATCGCCGACACCGGCAAGAACGTCGAGAAGGTACTGGCCGGGATCCACGCCCGCTCGCCGCGCGCCGACGTGCTCGTCATCGGCTACCCGCGGATCGCGCCGGAATCCGGCTTCTGCCCGAAGATCCTGCCCTTCGCCGAGGGTGACTACGCGTGGCTCAACAGCGTCGAGAAGGCGCTGAACTCGGCGATCAAGAAAGCGGTCACCAAGGACGGCAAAGCGTCCTTTGTGGACACTTTCGGTCCGTCCGCCGGGCACGACGCCTGCGCGCCGAACGGTGCCGCGTGGATCAACGGACAGCACACGAAACTGCTCGCCGCGGCGGCTTACCACCCGTACCGCACCGGGATGGCGGGCGTGGCCGGAGTGATCCTCCGCCACCTCCGCTGAGCCTCCCTGGATGCCATGAAGGGGACTTTCATTGCAAAATTCGCAATGAAAGTCCCCTTTATAGCATTGGTCAGGAGGCGGGAAGCGTCGCCAACCGGGCGTTGATGCGCTCGATGTCGGCGACCGCGGTCTCCTTGCGGGCCCGGATCTTGCCGATCACCGGCTCCGGCGCCTTGTCGATGAAGGCCTGGTTGCCGAGTTTGGCCTCGGCCTGCGCCAGTTCCTTCTCCGCCACACCGAGGTCCTTCTGTAGGCGCTTGCGCTCCGCGGCGACGTCGATCGTGCCGGACAGGTCCAGTTCGACGGTGACGACACCGGCCGACAGCCCGACTTCCAGCGACGCGCTCGGCGCGAAGCCGTCCTCGGGCGCGGTGAGCCGGACCAGCGAGCGGATCGGCTCGTCGTGCCCGGTGATCTCGGCGAATCCGTCGCCGGACAGCCGCGCGGCCACCTTCTGGCTGGGCTTGAGGCCCTGGTCCGCGCGGAACCGGCGAACCTCGGTGACCAGCTTCTGCACGTCGGCGATCCGCTTGTCCGCCACGGCGTCGGCGTACGAGGCGTCGGCCACCGGCCACGGGGCGATCACCAGCGATTCGCGGCCGGTCAGCGCCGTCCACAGCTTCTCGGTGATGAACGGGATGAACGGGTGCAGCAGCTTCAGCACCGTGTCGAACACGTGGCCCAGCACCGCGCGCGTCGCCGTCACGCGGGCCTCGTCGCCCTGGAAGACCTGGACCTTCGACAGCTCCAGGTACCAGTCGCACAGCTCGGTCCAGGTGAACTGGTAGAGCGTGTCGGTGGCCTTGGCGAACTGGTAGTCCGCCAGGTAGCCGGTGACCTCGTCGACGACGTTCCCGAGCCTGCCGAGGATCCAGCGGTCGGCTTCGGTGAGTTCGGCGGCGGGCGGCAGCGGGGCGTTCGCGTCCGCGCCGTTCATCATGGCGAACTTGGTGGCGTTCCAGAGCTTCGTGGTGAAGTTCCGCGAACCCGCGACCCATTCTTCGCCGATCGGCACGTCGGTGCCCGGGTTGGCGCCCCGGGTGAGGGTGAACCGCAGCGCGTCGGTGCCGTAGCGGTCCATCCACTCGATGGGGTCGACGCCGTTGCCCGCCGTCTTCGACATCTTCTTGCCGTACTGGTCACGGACCATGCCGTGCAGCGCGATGGTCTTGAACGGCGCCTCACCGGTGGCGTAGAGGCCGAACATCATCATCCGCACGACCCAGAAGAACAGGATGTCGTAGCCGGTGACCAGCACCGACGTCGGATAGAACTTGTTGAGGTCCGGCGTCTTCTCGGGCCAGCCGAGGGTGGAGAACGGCCACAGGCCCGAGGAGAACCAGGTGTCGAGGACATCCGGGTCCTGGGTCCAGCCCTCGCCCGTGGGCGGCTCCTCGTCCGGTCCGACGCAGACGACCTCGTCGTTCGGGCCGTACCAGACCGGGATGCGGTGGCCCCACCACAGCTGGCGCGAGATACACCAGTCGTGCAGGTTGTCGACCCAGTCGAAGTAACGCTTCTCCAGCTCCGGCGGGTGGACGTTCACGCGGCCGTCGCGCACCGCGTCACCGGCGGCCTTCGCGAGCGGGCCGACCTTGACGAACCACTGCAGCGAAAGCCGCGGCTCGATCGGCTCCTTCGACCGCTCGGAGTGCCCGACGCTGTGCAGGTACGGGCGCTTCTCCGCGACGATACGGCCCTGCTCGCGCAGCTTCTCCCGCACCGCGACGCGGGCCTCGAAGCGGTCCATGCCGTCGAACTCGGTGCCGGTGCCGTCGATCCGGCCCTGCTCGTCCATGATCGTGATCATCGGCAGGTCGTGGCGCTGGCCGATCTCGAAGTCGTTCGGGTCGTGCGCGGGGGTCACCTTGACCGCGCCGGTGCCGAACTCCGGGTCGACGTGCTTGTCCGCGACGATCGGGATCCGGCGCCCGGTCAGCGGCAGCTCGACCTCGGTGCCGATGAGATGCGTGTAGCGCTCGTCGTCCGGGTGGACCGCGACGGCGGTGTCGCCGAGCATCGTCTCCATCCGGGTGGTGGCCACGACGATCGCGTCGTCCCCGTCGCCGTAGCGCATGGAGACGAGTTCGCCCTCGACCTCCTCGTGCTTCACCTCGGCGTCGGACAGCACCGACCGCAGCTCCGGCGACCAGTTGACCAGCCGCTCGGCGCGGTAGATCAGGCCGTCGTCGAAGAGCTTCTTGAAGATCGTGTTGACGGCCTTGGACAGGCCGTCGTCCATGGTGAACCGCTCGCGGGTCCAGTCGACGCCCTCGCCGAGGCGCTTCATCTGGGCGAGGATCTTGCCGCCGTGCTCGTTCTTCCACTGCCAGACGCGGTCGACGAAGGCCTCGCGGCCGAGCTCGCGACGGCTGGTGCCCTCGGCGCGGAGCTGCTTCTCGACCAGCGCGTGGACCGCGATGCTCGCGTGGTCCATGCCCGGCAGGTACAGCGTCTCGTCGCCGAGCATGCGGTGGTAACGGGTGCTGGCGTCGATCAGGGTGTGCTCGAAGGCGTGCCCGATGTGCAGCGAACCGGTCACGTTCGGCGGCGGGATGACTACCGTGAACGGCGGCTTGTCCGACGTGGGGTCGGCCGTGAAGTACCCGGCGTCTACCCAGCGCTGGTAGAGCGAGGCTTCTTCGTCGGCCGGGTTCCAGGCACCCGGTAGGTCGGTCTGCTGCGGCTGGGCGTTCTCGGTCACATTGTCAAGTCTACGAACCTCCTCCACCGAGTTCGTCACCGGCCGTAACGCTCGCCGTTCTCCGCCGATGAGGATTTGTCACAACGCACTGGGGAGAGGCACTTTCGTGGAAGATCGGCGCCTGGAGACACATCCGGACCTGATGGATCCGGAATGGCGCAAACAGGCCGAACGCGAGGCCCGGCTCGGCGCGAAGAAGGACCGCAAACGGGTACCGAAACCGAGGTCCCGCCGACGTTTCCGGATGTCCCGCCGGGGTCGCGTCCTGACGCTGTTCCTCGTCGTGACCGTCGTCGTGCTCGGAGCCGGGGCGGTCGTCATGCAGCAGCTGCGGGGACGCGGCGCCGACGTGGGTTCCGGTCAGCCGCCGAAGGTGGCCCAGGCGGTGAGCGGCGTCGACCTCTCCCGGCCTTACGAGCGCACCCCCGCCGCGAACTGGCGCGAAAGGATCGCCGGGATCACCGTGCCGCGGGGGGAGCCCGTCGGCGACTTCACCGCGCAGGAGGTCGAGGCGGGATTCCGGACGGTGACGCAGGCCGTCGCGGCCGCACGGCTCGGCACCTCGGCGCTGCGGGCCGGCGACGGTTCGGAGCTGCTCGCGCTGCTGACCCCGAACGAACGCGCCCGGCTCGAACCGATGTTCAAAGGTCCGGTCACCGTCGAGAAGGGCGATTACCTGACTCTCATCGGGCCGAAAGGCCTGCTGCCGGTGACCCCGCGGATGACCGGCTTCCTCACGGTGAAGGCGGGCAGAACAGGCGAGTTGATCATCCACGCGAGTTACGCGACCGCCTACGCCTTCGACGCGCTCCCGAGCGAGGCCAGGACCCCGGAGGACATCGTCCCGTTGGTCCGCGACGAGCAGGACTACGTGATCCGCAAGGCACCGCCGTTCGCGAAGGACGACGCCGGGCTCGATTTCGGGGACGGTGCGGCCTATCGAACACGCATGGCCTGTGACGCGGCCAAGGCCGGGATCCTCGCGCCCCAGTACGCTGACAAGGACAGACCCGTCGGCGTCGGCATGCCCGTGGCCGTCGACGAAGTCGCCACCTACGACCCGACGAAACCTCTGCCGTCGCTGGAGACCTGCAAGTAACAGCCGAACACTGGGGAAAAGGACCGAAATGGACGAAGAGGACCGGCGGATCGAGACCCATCCGGACCTGGCCGACCCGAACTGGCAGAAGCACGCCGAACTGGACGCCTGGCTGGGTGCGAAGAAGGAGCTCAAGAAGAAGCGCCGCAAGCAGCGCAAGGCGGCGGCTTCCGGTGGCGGTTACCGCGAGCCGGGTTCGAGCCGGTGGCCGGGCATCGCCGCGATCATCGGCCTGGTCGTGCTGGTCGTGGCCGCGGTGACGGTGAACGCGGTGCAGGAACGCGGTGTCAACGAGACGCCGTGGTTCCCGCTGGACGAGTCGCAGATCACCCGGATCGTCACCGACGCCTGACCCCTCGGTCGCGCGCCGGGGCGGCAAGGCGCACGATGGTGGCATGACCCGCGAAGCACCCGCGAACGACGTTGACGAGACACAGCTCGAGGTCGGGAAACCGAAGAGCTGGGCGGCCGGGATCCCCGGGGTCGCCGTCTCCCTGGTGCGCGGCATGGAGCAGATGGGCGCCGCGCGCACGGTCAAGACGCTGCGCCTGCTGAACCAGCGCGACGGCTTCGATTGTCCCGGCTGCGCCTGGCCCGAGCCGCGCGAGGTCGACGGCGAGCACCGCAAGCTCGCGGAGTTTTGCGAGAACGGCGCGAAGGCCGTCGCCGAGGAGGCGACCAAACGCCGGGTCGGACGCGAGTTCTTCGCCGAGCACTCCATCCAGGAACTGTCGGGGAAGACCGACTACTGGCTGGGCCAGCAGGGCCGGATCACCGAGCCGTTCGTGCTGCGCGAAGGCGCTTCGCACTACGAACCGATCTCCTGGGCCGACGCCTTCACGCTGGTCGCGGACGAACTCCGCGCGCTTCAGGACCCCAACGAGGCGATCTTCTACACCTCCGGGCGCACCAGCAACGAGGCCGCGTTCCTCTACCAGCTGCTCGTGCGGTCCTACGGCACCAACAACCTGCCGGACTGCTCCAACATGTGCCACGAGTCGTCCGGCGCCGCGCTCGCGGCCACGACCGGGATCGGCAAGGGCTCGGTCACGCTCGCCGACATCCACAAGGCGGACCTGATCGTGGTGGTCGGCCAGAACCCGGGCACCAACCATCCGCGCATGCTGTCCGCGCTGGAAGAGGCCAAGGGCAACGGCGCGAAGATCATGGCGGTCAACCCGCTGCCCGAAGCCGGTCTGATGCGGTTCAAGAACCCGCAGAACGTCCGGGGCGTGGTCGGCAAGGGAACCCCGCTGGCCGACGAGTTCGCGCAGATCCGGCTCGGCGGCGACCTCGCGCTGTTCCAGGCGATCGGGCATCTCCTGCTGCGGTGGGAGCAGGAGACTCCCGGCACGATCGTCGACCGCGCGTTCGTCGAGTCGTCCACCGAGGGGTTCGAGGACTACGCGAAGCATCTGCGGGAGATCGACTGGGCCGAGGTCGGTACCGCGACCGGGCTGCCGCGTGAGCAGATCGAGCGGCTGGCACGGATGATCGCGACGTCGGAGCGGACCATCTACTGCTGGGCGATGGGCCTGACCCAGCACAAGCACGCGGTGCAGACGATCTCCGAGGTCGCGAACCTGGCGCTGATGCGCGGCATGATCGGCGAACCCGGCGCGGGTCTGTGCCCGGTGCGCGGGCACTCCAACGTCCAGGGCGACCGGACGATGGGCATCTGGGAGAAGATGCCGGAGTCCTTCATGGACGGTCTCGACGCCGAGTTCGGCATCAAGGTCCCGCGAGAGCACGGCTACGACACCGTCGCCGCGATCCGCGCGATGCGGGACGGGAAGGGCAAGGTCTTCTTCGCCGTCGGCGGCAACTTCGCTTCCGCCACCCCGGACACCGAGCTGACCGAGAAGGCGCTCAAGTCCTGCTCCCTGACGGCGCACGTGTCGACGAAGCTCAACCGCTCGCACGTCGTCCCCGGCAAGACCGCGCTGATCCTGCCCACCCTCGGCCGCACCGAACGCGACACCCAGGCCGCCGGCGAGCAGTTCGTCACCGTCGAGGACTCGATGTCGCAGGTGCACACCTCGCGCGGCAGGCTGACCCCGGCCAGCGAGCACCTGCTTTCCGAGGTCGCGATCGTCTGTCATCTCGCGGAAGCGCTGTTCGGCGCCGGGCATCCCGTGCCGTGGCGGGACTTCCACACCGACTACGACCTCGTCCGCGACCGGATCGCGCGCGTCGTCCCCGGCTGCCACGACTACAACGCCCGTGTCCGCGAGCCCGACGGGTTCGTGCTCCCGAACGCGCCGCGCGATTCCCGGCAGTTCAACGGGACCGCCAACGGCAAGGCGAACTTCACCGTCTCCGGACTCGAATACCCGCAGGTGCCCGAAGGCAGGCTGCTGCTGCAGACGATGCGCAGCCACGACCAGTACAACACCACGATCTACGGCCTTTCCGACCGTTACCGCGGTATCGAGGACGCCCGGCGCGTGGTGCTGGTGAACCCCGACGACCTGGTCTCGCTCGGGCTGGCCGACGGCGCGATGGTCGACCTGGTCTCGGAATGGCGGGACGGCGACCGCCGGGCGCCGCGGTTCCGGGTAATCTCCTACCCGACGGCCCGGGGCTGCGCGGCGGCGTACTTCCCCGAGGCGAACGCCTTGGTGCCGCTGGATTCCGTGGCGGACAAGTCGAACACCCCGGTGTCGAAGGCGGTCGTGGTGAGGTTGGAGCCGCTAGATTCCCCCTCATGAACCCTGGGGACATCGCCGGTGAAATGGCGCGATTGCTGTACGCCAGCACGAAAACGACCTTCACGAGCGCCGTGCTGCGGATCCACAACACCGGCGGCGGGTTCTCGCTGCAGGCGGAGACGGACACCGGCCGGTACCTGAGTCCCGACATGATGGCGCTGTCGGAGCTGTTCCGGCCGCTGCCCCCGTCGATCTACGAGGTCCGGCTGAGCCACACCGGGGAGTACACCTTCCTCGCGACGCCGGACGTCGGCACCATGTCCCCGGCCTGGCTCGTGTTCGACGACGGCTTTCGCTATCCGGGGCATCCGCTGCCGGGCCTGCCGTTGCCCGCGCGATCCCGGCCGGCCGGGGCGCCGACCGACCCGGCCGTGCTCTCCCGGATCACCGCTCTCGCCACGGAATTCGCCGGGCTGTACGAAAAGATCAAGGGCCACGCGCCGGACTGGGAGCCGGGTCGCACCGAAGCCGAGCTCGCCGAGGCCGAAGAACGGATCGGCGCGCGGCTGCCCGAGGACCTCCGCGCGCTGTTCCGGGTGACGGGCTGGGACAACGAATCGGGGCTGCTGGGCCGCTACGCCCACGATCCGCTCCCCCTGCTCGTCGAGCGCTACCTCGACGGCGTTCCCGGTTCCTACGGCTGGGAAGACCCGGTCACCGAAGAGGGCGTGGTCTTCGAGACGCAGCCCGCCGGTCGGGTGAAACGCTTGTCCCGCAACGATTGGTGGATCACCTTCGGCAGCGATCACGCCGGTGACTTCCTCGCCGTCGACCTCGACCCGGCGGAAGACGGGGAGAGCGGCCAGATCCTCGAGTACGGGCGGAACGTCTGGGGCCCCATCCGGTACGTCGCGGCCTCGATCACCGCGATGATGGAAGAAGTCGTCCACGCGCTGAAGGCGGGCGAGTACGACAACGACGAACCCGATTCGCCGTATCTCATCGCCGAAGCCGCCTTCCACGACGAGTCCGCCCGCGGCCACGACCAGGTGCTGACCGAGACGACGGATCTCGGCGGGATCGCCGATCCGGAACTCGTCCAGGAGCTGTACCTCAACGACCCGGGCTCGGTGGACCTCGCGATCCTGAACCCGTTGTCGTCGTTGCGTCATCTGCGGGTCAACCGCGCCGATTCCGTCGTCGCGGACCTCTCCGGGTTCCCGGCGCTCGAAGCGGCGAGCATCGAGACCGCGAAGGTGGATCTCACCGGGATCGCCGGGCACCCCGCCCTGTGGGGCCTTTCGCTCACCGGGGTGAAGCATCCGATCGACTTCGGCCCGCTGCTGGGACTGCCGGGGCTGATCAGGCTGGGGCTGGCCGGTCTCGACGTGCCCGAGCTGGAACGCGTCGGCGAACTGGCCTCGCTGCGGGTGCTCACCCTGGACGACGGGCAGGTCCGGCGGCTGCTGGACGCCGGTGTCACGCTGCCTTCGCTGGCCGCGATCGAGATCACCGGCGGGGCCTCGCTCGCGGAGATCGTGCGGTTGCGCCGCGGGCTGCGTCCGGACGGCCCAGCGCCGGAGGTCATCGAGGCTTCGGGCACGCTGGCCGCACCATAGGCTGCCCACTTGGCGGTGCCGGACGAGGCCGATCCGCGACCACCGTGAAGGGGAAACCCGTTCACGCGCTCGCGGAAAGGCCTTGCCATGTCACGAAGATCGATCCTGCGCGGCTTCGCCGCCCTGATCTCGCTCGTGCTCGTCGCCGTACTCCCCGGAGCGGCCACCGCCGCTCCGGCCGCACCGCCGCCACTCCCGTTCGTCTCCCAGCTCGATCTGTCCTGTTACCGGACCGAGGGCTACAAACCACCGCCGATCACGATCACCACGAGGCATCTCAACCCGGTGCTCGCGGGCCTGCCGGCGGAAACGACCCGGCTGGGAGAACGACAGCAGCTCTGTGTGCCCGTCGCGAAGAACGGGGTCGTCCCGCCGCGCGGGATCCTCGACTACGTCCGCTGGGTGGACCTGTCCTGCTACCGGATCGAAGGCGGCGCGGCGAACTTCCCGCTGACGCTGAGCCAGCTGAACCCGGTCGTGCAGAAGCTGGGGATCCAGGACGCCCACGTGACGATGCTGTCACCGGAGCAGTTGTGTGTCCCGGTCGCGAAGAACGGGGTGCTGCCGCCGCCGGAGATCCTGTCGTTCGTCCGGCACATCGATCTCAAGTGCTACGCCCTGCGCGTCCTCGGCATCCCCGGCCAGGCCTTCCCGCTGACGCTGGGGCACCTCAACCCGGTGCTGGCCGACCGGCCGAAGGTGGACGTCAAGGTCGGCAACGCGCGGCAGTTGTGCGTCCCGGTCGCCAAACGCGGTGACGAGATCCCTCCGGCGGTCCTCAACACCGTCCAGTGGCTCGATCTGGCGAAGAGCGATGTCACGACCAGCCCGAGTGTCGTCGGCCCGCTCACGCTGAAACTGACCCATCTGAACCCGGTCCTGGCGAGCCTTCCCTCGGAGCAGGTCACCATCACCGAGCCGGCCCAGCTGGGTCTTCCGGTCGCCAAGAACGGCAAGATCCCGCCTCGGGAATAGCCGTCAGTTGATGCAGCCGGTGTCGTCGGAGGTGATGGGCTGGTCGGTCCGGACCCCGGCCGCCCCACCGCCCGCGGACACGCCGGGTCCCTTGTAGACCTGTCCGAGCACGACCTGCACATGGCCCGCCGCGACGGAATCGGCCTTCTGGGTTTCCAGCCCGCCGAGCAGTTTCGCGATCTCCGTGGCGGGCCCGGACGCGTCGCTGAACCGGACGACGGAGGTCCGCCGTCCGGTCTCGGCCGTCGCCTCGCCCTTGCCGAATCCCTTTTCCGCCAAGAGATCCGCGATGCGGGCGGCGAGGCCGTCCTTGCCGCTCGCGTTGACGACGTCGACCGTGGGGCCGGCGGGCGCCTGCGGTGTCGTGGGCTGGGCGCCGATCAGCGAAGCGGCGAAGGCGCGCACCTGCGCGGGATCGACCTGCACGGCGGTCGCGGTCGGCTGCCTGGGGTTGTAGCGATAGTCGGGGTTGACCACCGGGATCGTGTCGAAGGCGATGCCGCCGCCGGAGACGCCCCGCATCTGCCGGACGAAGTCGAGCAGGTCCCACGAGCCGTCGAGCACGACCGAACGTTTCACCGCGTCGATCAGTTCGGAGAGGCGAGACGGGTTGGCGAGCGTCCCGGCGGAGAGCACCTGCTTCGCCAGCCCGGCGAGGAACACCTGCTGACGGCGGACGCGGTCGAGGTCGCTGCGGGGCAGATCCTCGCGCTGACGGACGAAGGCCAGCGCGTCGGCGCCCTGGATCGTCTGCTTGCCCGCCTTGAAGTTCGCCCCGGACTTGACGTCCTTGGTGTCCCGCTTCAAGCACACCTCGACCCCGCCGACGGCCTTGCTGATGTCGTAGAAGCTCTGCAGGTTGACCTCGGCGAAGTGATCGATCTTGACGGCGGTGAGGTCCTCGACCGCCTTCAAGGTCGCCTTCCGCGCGGCCGTGATCGCCACCTTGTCGATCTCGGCCTTGTCGGTCTTGCCCGCCTCGCGCTGCGCACTCGCCGAAGCGAACTTGGCGTGCCCGAAGATCCCGTTGATCTTGGTCTTGTCCTTCGTCCCCGGCTCCGCGACCCAGGAGTCGCGCGGGATCGAGAAGGCCTTCACCGCTTTCTGGCCGTTGGGGATGCGGAGCACGATGAGGGTGTCGGTCAGGTCGTCGCCGTTCGCGCCGACGCGCAGCTCACGCAGCATCTCCTGGGACAGCGGGTTGCCGTGCTCGTCGGTCCGCGAATCGCGCCCGACCAGCAGGATGTCCAGCGACCCGTCGGCGGGCTGCTCCCCCGGCTCCATCGCCTCGTCGATCACGTCTTCGCGGGTCACACCGTCCAGCGATTTCATGGTCGAGTACCCGTACGCCGTCCCGCTGAACACCGCCACCGCGAGAACGGTGACCAGGACCTTCCCCAGCTTGTGCACGTTCCTTGGACGCGCGAGAAGCCCATATTGCTGCAGAGGTGATCCACTTCACATCCGCAGATGCGACGCGCCATTCAGGTCGAGGATCGCGCCGGACGCCCAGGCGGCCTCGGCGGAAGCCAGGTAGAGCACCGCCGCCGCGACCTCCTCCGGCGTGCCGACCCGGCCGAACGGGCTCTGCTCGCGGAGGGCCTCGCCGCTCGCGCCTTCGAGCTTGACCGCGACCCGGTCCGTGGCGGTGAAGCCGGGTGCGACCGAGGTCACCGCGATCCCGTGCGGGGCGAGCGCGACGGCGAGCGACTGCCCGAGCGAGTGCAGCGCGGCCTTGCTCGCGCCGTACGCCGGGAACTCGGGCTCGCCCTTGAAGGCGCCCCGCGAGCCGATGTTGACCACGCGGCCGGGTGCGCCGCGCTCGATCATGTGCCGCGCCACGCAGTAGGTCACGTTCGCCGTGCCGAGCACGTTGACGTCGACCATCCGCCGCCAGATCCGCTGCCAGTCCGCATAGGACACTTCGGCGACGGGATGGGCCGCCGAGGACGACGGCGCGTACGCGGCGTTGTTCACCAGGACGTCGACCCCGCCGACCAGATCCTCGGCCTCGTCCGCGATCCGTTGCGCCACTTCGGGATCGGAGAGGTCACCCCGGACCAGCCCGTGGCCGGAACCAGGTAGCTCGCCGTATGTCCGCTCGGCGTCCTCCTGGTTCGAGGCGTAGTGAACGGCGACACGGTCGCCCTTTTCCGCGAAGGCGCGGGCGATCGCACGGCCGATGCCGCGCGACGCCCCGGTTACCAGAACTCCCACGTGCCGACCCTACGCTGGTCAGCCGCCGAAGAGCTGGACCACCTTCCGGAACAGTTCGTAGACGCCGTAGGCGAACGGGAGCGCGACCCACAGCCACGCGAAGATCATCAGCCCGGTGCGGCGGCGCTCAGGAGCCTGTTCGGTCATCGGGTCTCACTCCTCGCGGGCTCGCCGGACGACGCCGGCTCGTGGAACTTCGGGTCGACCGGCCGCACCAGCTCGTTGGCGACGAACCCCACGGCCAGCAGGCCGATCATGATGAACAGCGACGTCGTGTAGAGGTCGGGGCCGACCTTGCCCGCCGACTTCTGGCTGTCGGAGATGGCGTTGACGATCAGCGGCCCGAGCACGCCCGCCATCGACCACGCGGTCAGCAGCCTGCCGTGGATCGCCCCCACCTGGTAGGTGCCGAAGAGGTCCTTCAGGTACGCGGGGATCGTCGCGAAGCCGCCGCCGTAGAAGGACAGGATCAGCATGGCGCACAGGACGAAAACGAGTTTCGAAGCATTGGCGGTCAAGGCGATCACCAGGTACAGCAAGGCTCCTGCGCCGAGGTAGAGCCGGTAGATGTTCTTGCGCCCCACCAGGTCCGAAGTGGACGACCAGACGAACCGGCCGAGCATGTTGGTCAGCGACAGCAGCGCCACGAACCCGGCCGCGGCGGCCGTGCCGACCGGCGTCGAGGTCTCGCGGAAGAAGTCCGCGATCATCGGCGACGCCTTCTCGAGGATCCCGATGCCCGCGGTCACGTTGAAGCACAGGACCACCCAGAGGAGCCAGAACTGCGGCGTCTTGATGGCGTTGCGCGCCGACACGTTCGCGGTGGTGATCATCGCGTTGCCGTGGTCGGTCTTCGGCTCCCAGCCCTTCGGCTTCCAGCCGTCGGCCGGGACCCGGATCAGCAGGATTCCGAGCGTCATGAAGACCGCGTAGACCAGGCCGTGCACCAGGAACGCCGTCGCGACCGTCCCGATCGTCCACGGCGACGCGCCCAGCATCTGCGAAGACCACGGGGAGGCGATCAGCGCGCCGCCGCCGAAGCCCATGATCGCGATCCCGGTGGCCATCCCCGGCCGGTCCGGGAACCATTTGATCAGCGTCGACACCGGCGAGATGTAGCCGATGCCGAGCCCGATGCCGCCGACCCCGCCCCAGCCGAGGACGACGAGCCAGTACTGCGACGTCGCCACGCCGAGCGCGGAGATCAGGAAGCCCGAACTGAAACAGACCATCGAGACGAACATCGCCCAGCGGGGACCGTTGCGCTCGACCAGCGTCCCGCCGAACGCCGCCGAAAGCCCGAGCATCACGATGCCGAGCTGGAACGGGAGCGCGCTCTGCGTGCCGGTGAGCCCGAGGGTCTTCTCCAGCGGGAGTTTGAAGACGCTCCACGCGTACGCCTGCCCGATCGACAGGTGGACGGCCAGCGCGGCGGGGGGCACCAGCCAGCGGCTCCAGCCCGGCGGGGCGACACTGCGTGAACGGTCCAGGAAGCCGACAGCCATCCGGCGCCTCCGTACTCTGGGGGTGGGCACTGGGAATGTATTACTTAATACCCGGCGTTGCAGTATTCGACTGTCGAATGATCGGTCAGAAGGGTGGACAAGTGGGCAGGGTGACGGTGCGCCGTCCGGTGCGGAAGATCTCCGCGACCAGGGACGTGCGACGCCCTGACGCTCTCGCGGCCGAAGAACCGCTGGAGATCAGGGTCGGCGGCAAGGCACTCGCGGTCACCATGCGGACCCCCGGCAACGACGTCGAGCTCGCGCACGGGTTCCTGCTGTCCGAGGGCGTGCTCACCTCTCGCGAGGACATCGCGGTGGCCCGGTACTGCGACGGCGTCGACGACCAGGGCCGCAACACCTACAACGTGCTGGACATCGCGCTGGCCGAGGGCGTCGCTCCGCCGGAGACGGGCGTCGAGCGGAACTTCTACACCACGTCCTCGTGCGGAGTCTGCGGCAAAGCGGCGCTCGACGCGGTCAAGCTGCGAAGCCGTTTCTCACCGGGGAAGTCCGGATTCGCGGTGAGCAAGGACGTGCTGGCCGAGCTCCCGGACACGCTGCGCACGCATCAGAAGGTCTTCTCCAGCACCGGCGGGCTGCACGCGGCCGCCCTGTTCGACGCCGAGGGGAACCTCGCCGTCGTCCGGGAGGACATCGGCAGGCACAACGCCGTCGACAAGGTCCTCGGGTGGGCGCTGCAGGAGGGCCGGATCCCCGCGGCGGACACCGGTCTGCTGGTGTCCGGCCGCGCGTCGTTCGAACTGGTCCAGAAGGCCGCCATGGCCGGGATCGGCCTGCTGGCGGCGGTTTCCGCGCCGTCGTCGCTGGCCGCGGAACTGGCCGAGGAGAACGGCATGACCCTCATCGGCTTCCTGCGCGGCGACAGCATGAACCTCTACACCGGGGAGCAGCGCGTGCTCGGGCTCGGCTGATTCAGGCACCCACCCAGTTGCCGTGGAAGCCGTTGGGCACCCGGTCCGGCAGGTGCACGGCACCGACGGTCTCCAGCGTCCCCGCGTCCAGGATGGTCAGGTCGCTCTTCTGCGTCGCGGGGTCGTAGACGAACCCCATCAGCACGCCCTCGTCCTCACCCGAGTCCACAGAGGACGGGACGAACACGAACTCCCCCACCTGGCAGCCGGGACCGAATTCCTTCGACTCGACCGTGCGCTTCCACAGGTCGTGCTTGAGCAGTGATCCCGCCGAAGCCGATCCATCCTTTGTGGACACCGAGTAGCCGAACCGGTGCGGCCGCCCGAGCAGCCGCTCGTCGACGCGCGGGAACTCCTGGCCCTGGTCGTCGAGGCGTTCCTCGACGACCTTGCCGACGGTCAGGTCGACGGTCCAGCGGTCCAGGGTCGGCGGCCCCTCGGCGGGCCCGCGGAGTTCGCTGTCGAACATCTTCGGATGCCGGACGACGTCCAGCACGATGTCCTCACCGTCGTCGTAGGCGTTCATCGGGTGGAAGACGTAGCACGGCTCGATCTCGAACCAGCGGACGTCGCCGTTGCCGCCCTCCCTCGGCATGACGCCGATCCGCGCCGGGTAGCCGGGGTTCCAGCGGTACGGCAGGCCCGCGTTGCCCGAAATCCGCGAACGCAGCCTCGCGCTGAGCGGATCCGGCACCTTCACCCTGCCCACCAGCGCGGACACCACCAGCTGGGCGGGTGTGCGCAGGAACGGCGGGATGGACGTGGCGACGGCCTGCCGGCTGTCGAACGTGACCGGGAGGTCGTAGAAGACGACGTACTTCTCGGTCAGGGAGAAGTCGTGCATCATCGGCGAACCGGTGACCTCGATGTCCACCTTGCGCCGCGCGTGGCCATGGGCGTCGATCACCGAGTACTGGACCTTGTTGCCCAAGCCGAGGAAGTACGACACGGCGTGCAGTTCGCCGGTCTCCGGATCGCGCTTCGGGTGGGCGGTGTAGCCGCCGGGCAGGGTGCCGTCGAAGTCGCAGGCGCCTACCGTGTCGAGTTCTTCGGTCAGTTCGAAGCTCGTGGCGCCGCCCTCGATCAGCGCGAGGGTCTTGCCCGCGTGCCCGATCACGTTGGTGTTCGCCCCCATCGAGGCGATCCCGGGGGCCGAGCCGCCCTCCCAGCGCTCGCCGAGCTCTCGCGACAGCCTCGGGTTGCGCACCCAGCGGTTGCGGTACCACTCGGCCTGGCCGTCCCGCAGCCGGACGCCGTGCACCATGCCATCGCCCATGAACCAGTGATAGGTGGCCGGGTCCACTTCGGACAGCGGGTTCGGCCCGTTCCGCAGATAGCGCCCGTCCAGGTACTCCGGGATGTGCCCGGTGACGCGCAGTTCGGTGATCGTGTGCTCACGGCTGACCGGGGCGAAGTTGCCCTGGAGGAACTTGTTGCCCATCGCAGGCCCCCTGGATCGGTGACTATAACGCGGTTATGGATACATTTATAACAGGGTTATGGAATACTGGCAAGCATGTCCCCGAAGCCCGCCACCGCCGAGGTCAAGGCCAAGCTGATCGACGCGGCGATCAGGCTGCTCTCCGACGGCGGCCCGGAAGCCCTCCAGGCCCGCAAGCTGGCCGCCGAGATCGGCGCGTCGACCATGGCCGTCTACACCCATTTCGGCGGGATGGGCGCACTGGTGGACGAGGTCGCGCGCGAGGGATTCCGGCGGCTGTCGGCGAATCTGGGCGAGATCGAGGACACCGGCGATCCGGCGGCCGACATGCTCACCCTCGCTCTGACGTACCGGCGGACCGTGGTCGACAATCCGCAGCTCTACGCGGTGACCTTCGGCCAGAGCCAGCCCAGCGGGCAGAAGGCGGCGCTGGGCGACATGACCAACGAGGAGACCCGCCAGAACCTCAGCGAAGAAGGCATCGAGGCCTTCGGCTTTCTCGTCCGCGGCGCGAAGCGGGTGATCGACGCGGGCCGGTTCCGCCCGGCCTCCGAGTTCGACGTCGCCGCCCAGCTCTGGAGCGCCGTGCACGGCTACATCACCCTGGAGGTCGCCGGCCACTTCGGCGACGGGGAAAACGGGGTGGACCAGATCCTGATCCCCCTGGCCACCGCCCTCGGAGTGGGTCTCGGCGACACCTTGGAGGCCGCGACGCGGTCCGCGCGGGTCTCGATCGAGTCATGGCGCGCGAAAGAGGGAAACATCGGCACCTGATCCGGCGATACCCCGGTCACAGGTCGGCGACACGTGCAACCTTCGGGCTTCGGCGCACGTCTGACCTGATAGATGATCATTGCCCGGTAGGGGACCGACCGGGATGGGGACGGAACGGGGACGGGTGAACGACGACGACCAGGGGCAGACGACGCTGCCGGGGGTGCATGGCGCCCGCCGTTGGCTGAGCCGTCGTTCCGTGCTGATCGCCGGCGCTTCCGGTCTCGGGGTCGCGGGGCTCGCCGCCGGAACGGCCACCGGAGCCCTGCCGTTCAGCGAAGCGCTCCAGCGGGCACTCGGCGTCGCGTCGCCGACCCCGGCCACCCAGCTCGGCAGCCCCCGCGTCGAACGCGTCTACTCCGAAGCCCGCGGCCGCGAGGTCGACCTCGTCCTGATGCTGCCGACCAAGGCGCCGCCCAAGGGCCTGCCGATGTCGCTGATGCTGCACGGCCTCCACGGCACCGCGCGGCACGCGGCCCCCACCGGGCTCCTCAAGCAACTCGGCAGCGACGTCGCCCGCAAGGCGGTGCCCCCGTTCGGGTTCGTCGCGGTCGACGGCGGCGACCACTACTGGCACGAGAACCAGCCCGGCGACAACCCGATGGCGATGCTGCTCGAAGAGGTTCCCCGCTGGCTGGCCGCCCGCGGCCTCGGCGGCCGGGACGGGCTGCCGTTCGCGGCCACCGGGCTTTCGATGGGCGGCTTCGGCGCGCTGCTCTACACCCGGCGCCGCCTGGAACGCCGCCGTCCGCCGTCCGCGGTCGCGGCGCTCGCGCCCGCGTTGATCACGTCGTGGCCGGAGATGAGCAAACGCCGCGCGTTCCGCGACGCCGCCGACTGGGGCGCGCTGGACCCGTTGCGCCACATCGACGTCACCAAGAGCGTGCCGACCGGGGTCTGGTGCGGAACCGAGGACCCGTTCATCGGCGGGGTGCGGAAGTTCATCTCCGAAGCACGTCCCCTGGTCGCGCACACCGCGCGCGGCAAGCACGGCGACGCCTTCAACCGCACGGTCGTGCCGAGCCTGATCGCGTTCCTCGGCAAACACGTCCCGAAGAACGCCTGACCGGGTTCACACGCGGAAGAAGATCCTGGTGACGGTCGAACCCGGTCTCCGGTACTGCCGGACCAGGTCGGCGACCTGATTCACCAGCACCAGCCCGCGTCCGCCGATCTGCCCCGGCGAGGCGGGACGGCGGCCCGCCAGCGGATCGCTCAGCGTGCCTTCGTCGATGACCTCGCAGAGGACATGGTCCTCGTCACGCCAGACACGGACGACACCGTGACCGGACCCGTGCAGCACGCTGTTGGCGGACAGTTCCGCCACGGCGAGCACGAGATCCTCCACCCGGTCCGGGACGAGCCCGCTCTCCTCCGCGCGTTCCTGCGCGAAGTGACGCACCGCGCCGAGCCTGGCGAGGTCGAAGCGGAACGCGTCGGCCGACAGCGGCTCGGGCAGCGGCAGGTTGTACTTCTCGACGACCGTGTCGGGGGCGTAGCCCGCGCTCGGGCGGTCGCCTTCGGCGCCGGAGAGCGTCGGATGGGTCCGCTCGGCGTCGGCGAGGACGTCGTCTTCGAGCCGGGTGCGGTCGTACGGGCACAGGATGCTGAGGTCTCGATCGCCGAAGGCGAAGTTGATCAGCGCCTCGTGCTGCGCGCACGCCGGGTACTCGATGGCCGACCGCCCCGCCCAGATCGGCTCGCCGATGATCCGGACCGGTCCCTGCCGGTTGTCCGCGAACGCGAGGAGCACACCGGGGAGGATGCGGCCCGGATTACGGCCCGCTTCGGTCATGTCGATCAGCTCGACTTCGGCGGCCGAATCGCCCAAGGCCTCTTCGATCAAGGTCAGATTCCGGCCCGGTACGGCCACCGCGACGGGTTCGTCGAGTTTCAGGCCTTCCAGGATGTACGGAATCGTACCGCTCAGATACTCGGAGTCACCGGAGTAGAGCAGCCCCACATGCAAGAAGGGCCCTGCGGTGACTGTCACGGACTCGTCTTACCCCGTTGAAGTGATTCTGAAACCCTGCTAACGGAGGAAAATCCGAAATCGGTCTTCGGGCTGTTCAGCCGAGCCAGCGTCCCGCCATCGAGATCAACCAGAATCCGGCGAGCGTCGCACCGGTGAACAATCCGGTCCAGGCGACGAGCGCCTGGTTCGCTTCCGCGCTCCGCGCCGCCTTGATCCGGATCAGCGCGTACGCCGAACCGGCGAACAACGGCAGCGGGATCAGCGGCAGCGGCGACAACCGGACGACGCCGGCCACCAGGCAGGTCGCCACCAATACGCCCAGCGCGATCGTCAGCGCGCGCGGGATCCACGGGTGCCCGCGATAGGCCCCGAGGATGATGCGTTCGGTGAGTTCGACGAGTCCCCTGACCTCGCGTGGACTCGCGGCTGCCAGTTCGGGAGCCTCGTTCTCGTCCTTCGTGGGAGTCAGCGGCACTGTCGCATCCTATCTCGGTCAGGTCACCGGCCGGACGGGACCGGAGAAACCGATGCCCCGGCCGGAAGGATCCGGCCGGGGCATCGGTGACGAAAGATCTCCGCTCAGGCGGACTTCTCACCGCGCTCGCTGCTGCGACGGCGTGACGGCTGGCGCGCCACGATCGTCGGGTTCACGTTCTCACGGACCGTCTGCTCGGTGATGACGACCTTCGCGACGTCGTCGCGACTGGGGATGTCGTACATGACCGGCTGCAGGACCTCTTCCATGATCGCGCGCAGGCCACGGGCGCCGGTGCCGCGGAGCACGGCCTGGTCGGCGATGGCCTCGAGCGCGGTCTGGGTGAACTCCAGCTCGACGTTGTCCATCTCGAAGAGCTTCTTGTACTGCTTCACCAGCGCGTTGCGCGGCGTGGTCAGGATGCTGACCAGCGACTCCTTGTCCAGGTGGGTCACCGTCGCCACGACCGGGAGCCGGCCGATGAACTCCGGGATCAACCCGAACTTGATCAGGTCCTCCGGCATGGTGTCGGAGAAGATGTCGCTCTCGTCGATCTCGGCCTTGGTGCGGATCTCCGCGCCGAAACCGAGGCCGCGCTTGCCGACCCGCTCGTTGATGATCTTCTCCAGCCCGGCGAACGCGCCGGCCACGATGAACAGCACGTTCGTCGTGTCGATCTGGATGAACTCCTGGTGCGGGTGCTTGCGCCCGCCCTGCGGCGGCACCGAAGCGGTGGTGCCCTCGAGGATCTTCAGCAGCGCCTGCTGCACACCCTCACCGGACACGTCGCGGGTGATCGACGGGTTCTCCGACTTCCGGGCGATCTTGTCGACCTCGTCGATGTAGATGATGCCCGTCTCGGCCCGCTTGACGTCGTAATCCGCCGCCTGGATCAGCTTGAGCAGGATGTTCTCGACGTCCTCGCCCACGTAGCCGGCTTCGGTGAGCGCCGTGGCGTCCGCGATCGCGAACGGGACGTTCAGCATCTTCGCCAGCGTCTGGGCCAGGTAGGTCTTGCCGCAGCCCGTCGGGCCCAGCATCAGGATGTTGGACTTCGCCAGTTCGACGGTTTCGTCCTTGGAATCCTTCGGTCCGGCCTTGTCGTCGGACTGCACACGCTTGTAGTGGTTGTACACCGCCACGGCCAGCGAACGCTTCGCGTCGTCCTGGCCGATGATGTACTGCTCGAGGAATTCGTGGATCTCGGCGGGTTTGGGCAGCTCGTCGAGCTTGACCTCACCGGCCTCGGCCAGTTCTTCCTCGATGATCTCATTGCAGAGATCGATGCACTCATCGCAGATGTAGACCCCGGGGCCGGCAATGAGCTTCTTCACCTGCTTTTGGCTCTTGCCGCAGAAAGAGCATTTCAGCAGGTCGCCGCCGTCACCGATCCGTGCCATGGCCGTTGACCTCGTCCCCTCCGGCGCAGTGTCTGCGCCTGCACTGTCGTGCCTGACTGTCGTACCCCGGTCACGGATGACCTCTCGGAGCCTCACACATTGCCACTGACGGTACCCGTCCGATGCCGCCGGCGGGAGAACCAACGTCACATCTGAGCACGCCAGAAGCTGACCTTAGACCAGGGATCCGGTGCGTGTCGTCTCCCGACACGCACCGGATCCCGGCACGATCAGCTGCTCGAAGCCTTGCGGTACTCGAGGACCTCGTCGACGATCCCGTACGCCTTGGCCTCGTCGGCCGTCAGGATCTTGTCGCGCTCGATGTCCTTCTTGACGTCGTCGGCGTCCTTGTTCGTGTGCTTCGCCAGGATGACCTCCATCTGACGACGCACCCGCTGGATCTCGTTGGCCTGGATCTCCAGGTCCGACACCTGGCCGTAGGTGCCCTCGGTGGCGGGCTGGTGGATCAGCACGCGCGAGTTCGGCAGCGTGAACCGCTTGCCGGGGGTACCGGCCGCCAGCAGCACCGCGGCGGCCGAGGCGGCCTGGCCGATGCACATGGTGACGATGTCGGGGCGGACGTACTGCATCGTGTCGTAGATCGCCATCAGCGCGGTGAACGAACCACCGGGCGAGTTGATCAGGATCATGATGTCGCGGTCCGGGTCCTCGTGCTCGAGGTGCAGCAGCTGGACCATCACGTCGTTGGCCGACGCGTCGTCGATCTGCACGCCGAGCATGATCTGACGCTCTTCGTAGAGCTTGTTGTACGGGTTCGATTCCTTGATGCCGTAGCTCGTGCGCTCGACATACGAGGGCAGGACGTACCGCGACTGCGGCAGCTGGAGCCGCGACTGCATCCCCGGCGCCTGCGACCCGATCGGAAGCTGGAAGTTGCTCATTGGAATTCTCCTGTGTGCCGGAGCGGATCAGCTGTTGGGAAGCGGGTTCTCGCGAGTGAGGACCTGGTCCACGAAGCCGTAGTCCTTCGCCTCCTGCGCGGTGAACCAGCGGTCGCGGTCGCCGTCCTTGACGATCTGCTCGACCGTCTGGCCGGTCTGCTCGGCCGTGATCTTGGCCAGCTCCTGCTTCCACTTGCCGAACACCTCGGCCTGGATGGCGATGTCGGAGGCCGTGCCGCCGACACCCGCCGAGGGCTGGTGCATGAGGATGCGCGCGTGCTGCAGCGCGTACCGCTTGCCGGGCGTGCCGGAGGAGAGCAGGAACTGCCCCATCGACGCGGCCAGGCCCATCGCGTAGGTCGCGACGTCCGGGCGGATCAGCTGCATGGTGTCGTAGATCGCGAATCCCGCGGTGACCGAGCCACCGGGCGAGTTGATGTAGAAGCGGATGTCCGACTCGGAGTCGTCTGCGTCGAGCAGCAACAACTGGGCGGTGATCCGGTTCGCGACCTCGTCGTTGACCTCGGAGCCGAGGACGACGATGCGCTCCTGGAGCAACCGCTCGAAGACCGAGTCGGTGAGGTTGAGCCCTGCGGTACCGGTCCGCGCCTCGGGCGTGTGCTGCGTCACGTCTGCCTGCCTTTTCGCCGACGGCGGCCAGCCGTGCCTCGGCCGCCGCTGTATGTCCAGATGCTGTGTCCTGGTGCTGAGGATCTTGCAACCGACCCTAACGAACTTGGGCGGTGCAGAATGCCTGACACCGCCCAAGTTCGCTTACAGCTTTACGGTCCGTTTCGCCGGGACCGCGTATTCCCTACTCGGCCGCAGTCTTCGCGGTCTCCTCGGTGACCTGCGTCTCCTCGGCTGCGGGGCCGAAGAGCTCTTCGAGGTCGACAGCGGTGCCGGAGGCGTCGGTCACGGTGGTCTTGCGGACCACCGAGGCCAGCGCCTTGCCGCGGCGGACGTCGGCGTAGATCGCGGTCAGCTGACCGGACTGCTGCGCCCGCTGGACGTACTCGTCCGGGCTGACGCCGAAGCGCTGCGCCTGGTAGATGATCCGCTCGGTGAGCTCGCCGTCGTTGACCGACGTCTGCTCGGCGTCGGCGATGCTGTCCAGCAGCAGCTGCGTGCGGACCGCCTTCTCCGACTCTTCGCGGACCTCGGTGTCGAACTCTTCGACGGTCTTGCCCTCGGCCTCGAGCGCCTTGGCGAACTGCGCCTCGTCGTGGTCGAACGGGTGGATCGCGTCGTGCTTGCGGTTCTCGATCTCGGCCTCGAGGACCTTCTCCGGGATCGCGACCTCGGTGCGCTCGAGGAGTTCCTCGAGGACCTTGTCACGGGCCTGGACGCCCTGCTGCATCTTCTTGACGCGGCCGAGACGCTCGCGAAGGTCGCCCTTCAGCTCGTCGATCGTGTCGAACTCGCTCGCCATCTGGGCGAACTCGTCGTCCGCCTCGGGCAGCTCGCGCTGCTTGATGGTCTGCACGGTGACGGTGACGTCCGCGTCCTTGCCCGCGTGCTCGCCGGCGACCAGCTTCGTGGTGAAGGTCTTGGTCTCGCCCGCGTTCGCGCCGATGATCGCCTCGTCGATGCCGTCGACGAGCTGGCCGGAGCCGATCTCGTAGGACAGGCCGGTGGTCGAGGCCTCCTCGACCTCCTGACCGTCGACGGTGGCCGCGAGGTCGATCGAGACGAAGTCGCCGTTCTCGGCCGCGCGCTCGACGCCGGTCAGCGTGCCGAAGCGGGCGCGCAGCTCGTCGAGCTGCTCGTCGATCTCGGCGTCGGTCAGTTCGACGTCGTCGACGCTGACCGCGAAGCCTTCGAGGTCGGGCAGCGAGATCTCCGGGCGGATGTCGACTTCGGCGGTGAACTCCAGGACCTCACGGTCCTCGAGCTTGGTCACCTCGAACTCGGGCTGGCCCAGCGTGCGGACCTCGCCCGCGCGCACGGCCTCCATGTACTTGGCCGGAATGACCTCGTTGACGACCTCGTCGAGCACCGGGGCTCGCCCGATCCGGCTTTCCAGCACGCGAGCCGGCGCCTTGCCCGGGCGGAAGCCGGGGATGCGCACCTGCTGGGCGATCTTGCGGTAGGCGCGGTCGAAGTTCGGCTTGAGCTCGTCGAACGGCACCTCGACATTGATCTTGACTCGCGTCGGGCTGAGCTGCTCGACGGTGCTCTTCAACGTATTCTCCTCGAGCGGTAAACGATGTGATTGAGCATCCGCATGCGGTCGACAGCGGATGTGCCCTGGCCAGCTTGCAGACCGGGCCGTCCGAGTCTAGGCCCCGCGGCTCACCGGTCCGGGCCCGGGGCCATCCCGGCCCCGTCGCGACCGCCCTCCCGGCCCGTTCACAGGTTTCGGGAGCCGTCCGGCGAACCGGGCGCGGACCACCCGATCGGAGCAGTTTTCGGTTCTTCTCTGTTACGAACCGGCCCATTCCTGGACACGGATGCGTGCCACGCTTCACCATCGGGCGCCGTGCTGAGGTGTTTCGGCAGGTAGTTGAAGTTTACAAACCAGGACCAGTTGTCTACGGTGTGACAGCTTCGTCCCGGTAGCCATCGACCGAGGGGACCGATCGATGACCGTCGCCGCCACCCGGTCCGACGACACGGGGGAACTGGCCGAGAGAACACTGAGACGCGGGGTGCCCAATCCGCGGATCCCGCTGCCGGTGGTCTCGGTGCCGACGGTGCTGTTGTTCACCGGCGGGATCATGGTCTGGGTGGGCGCCACCTGGCTGGTGGTCAACGAGGCCGCGCCGCTGTGGGTGACCATTCCCCTGCACGCACTCGTCACCTTCACGATGTTCACCGTGCTGCACGAGTCGACGCATCACGCGGCCGGGCAGCTCACCTGGGTCAACGAACTGCTCGGCAGGCTCGCGATGCCGTTCGTGGCGGGCTACGGCTCCTTTCCCCTGGTGCGCTACATCCATCTGGAACACCATCGCAACACCAACGAGGACGCCTACACCGATCCCGACGCCTGGACCGCGCACGGCCCCTGGTGGCAGTTGCCGCTGCGGTGGCTGACGATCGACTTCTGGTACGCCCGTTTCTACGTGGCGAGGCAGCGCACCCGGCCGCCGTCCGAGCGGATCGAGACCGCGGCCGTCGTCACCTTGAGCCTCGCCGCGTTCGCGTGGCTGGTCGCGACCGGCCACGGCTGGGAACTGCTCGTGGTCTACCTGATCCCGCAGCGCGTCGGCCTCGCCGTCCTGGCCTGGTGGTTCGACTGGCTCCCCCATCACGACCTCGGCGAGCAGCGGCAGAACCGGTTCGGCGCCACCCGCGTCCGCGTCGGGCTCGAATGGCTGATGACGCCGATCATGCTGTGCCAGAACTATCACCTGGTGCACCATCTCCACCCGGCGATCCCGTTCTACCGGTACCTGCGCGCGTGGAAGGACAACCGCGACGCGTACCTCGCCAGGGACGTCCCGATCGCGACGGCGTGGGGCCGCGAACTGACGTCGACGGAGTACCGCGAATGGCGTCAGCTCACCGGTTCGTTCGACGAGGAACCGCCCGCTCCCCAGCCCCGGGAGCCGAGCCGGTTCCACTCGCTGCGGGTCGCCGAGGTCCGGCCGCTGTGCGAGGGCGCCGTCACCGTGACGTTCGACGTGCCGGAGCGGCTGCGGGAGACCTTCCGGTTCACCCCCGGCCAGCACCTCGTCATCCGCGCGGAGGTCGACGGCGAAGAGGTGCGGCGCGCCTACTCGATCTGCTCGACGCCGGACTCCGGAGAGCTGCGGATCGCGATCAAGCACCAGGTCGGCGGCGCGTTCTCGACGTTCGCCACCACCGAACTGGAGGCGGGCGACGAACTCGAAGTCCTGCCCCCTGACGGTGTGTTCACGCTAACCCCGGAACCGGGCCGCTCCGGCCGGTACGTCGCGCTCGCCGCGGGCAGCGGGATCACGCCGATCCTGTCGATCCTGACCGCGACCCTGCTGAACGAGCCGAACAGCAAGGCGACCCTGCTGTACATCAACACCTCCGGCGCCACCACGATGTTCGCCGCCGAACTCGGCGTGCTCGCCGCCCAGCTGGGCGGACGGCTGCACGTCGTGCACTACCGCACCGACGAACGCGACCCGGACCTGCGCACGCAACGGATCGGGAAGCCGTTCGACACCGTCGGCGAGGCACTGGCGATCTCGCACGAGCGCTACCAGCGCGGCCGCCTCGACGGCACGCGCCTCCGCGCGCTGCTGCAGGCACGGCTGCACCCGGCGAAGGTGGACGACTGGTTCCTGTGCGGCCCGCGTGAACTGGTCGACATGGCCCGCCGGACGCTGGCGGACAAGGACGTCCCCGAGGAGAACGTCCACTTCGAACTTTTCCAGGGCGCGCTGCCGGTCCGCCCGTCGCAACGCCCGGGCCCGGTGCTCACCGTGACGGCGGGCGGGAAGACCGCCGAAATCCCCGCGACGGTGGGCGAAACCGTGCTCAGCGCCGCGCTGCGGCACGGCGTCGACGCACCGTACGCGTGCGTCGGCGGGGCTTGCGGGACGTGCCGGGCGACCGTGGTGCGGGGCAGCGCGCGGATGGACGTGCACTACGCGCTCGGGGACGAGGAGGTCGCGGCCGGGCGGATCCTGACCTGCCGGGCGGTGGCGACCTCACCCGAACTCGCGGTGGACTACGACTCCTGAGCTCTCTTCGCGTTTAGTCGCCTGCTTGCGGCTTCTTGTGCGGCTCCGGATGTCATGAAAGGGGCTTTCAAGACATTTTTTGTCCTGAAAGCCCCTTTCATGACACTTGCGAGCACCCCGGGGCGCCGTCAGGGACGTCGCGCTCGGCTCGGTCACCTTCCCGTCCGCATGAGCTGTGTGGTGTAGCCGCCGTTGCCGTCCGAGACGACGTACTCGCCGCGCAAAGCGCGGCTACCGGGTCCGAAGTGGACGCCCCGCGCGCACAGCGGGCTCACAGGCGGGACACAACGCGCGCATACGACCGCGGCGCACGCTCGGGGGCATGGCATCCGGCTCGGTCCCGACCACCGGCCCGCGCCGGTGGTCCCGGCCCGGGCGGCTTTCCCTGCGCACCAAGCTGACCGGCTCGATGGTGCTGCTGCTCACCTTCGTCTGCCTGGTGATCGGCGTCGCGAGCGAGATCGCGCTGCGGTCGTTCCTCGTCGGCCAGATCGACGGCCAGCTCTCGGCCGCGTCGGCCCGCGCCCACGACTACGCGAACCGGCCGCCGGACGACTCGCCCGGCCCCGGTCCCGATCCGCTCAACGCGCCGGGCCAGGCGTCGGGGACGCTGAGCGTGCGCTTCTCCGGCGATCGGGTGCTCTACGCGGGAGTCCTTACCGTACAAGGACTTCCTCAAGGATTGTCGGCTGCGCAGGAGTCCGGCCTGCTCTCCATTCCGGCGGACCGCCCGCCGATGACGATGGCGCTCGGCGGGCTGGGCGACTACCGGGTGCAGGCCGTCTCGATCCCCGGTGGCGTGGTCGTCACCGGTCTCCCTCTCGGGCCGATGCAGGACACGTTGGCCACGGTCGGCTGGATCCTGTTCGGGGTCGCGGCGGTGGGTGTCGCCGGTGCCGGGTTCCTCGGCGCGTTCGCGGTCCGGCGCACGCTGCGGCCGCTCGACCGCGTCGCGGCGACGGCGGGCCGGGTGTCGGCGATGCGGCTCGACCGCGGTCAGGTCGCGCTTTCCGTGCGGGTGCCCGAGATCGACACCGATCCGCGCACCGAGGTCGGCCAGGTCGGTTCGGCGCTGAACCTCATGCTCGGCCATATCGCGCAGGCGTTGGAGGCCCGGCACGCCAGCGAAACCCGTGTCCGCCGGTTCGTCGCGGACGCCAGCCACGAACTCCGCACCCCGCTCGCGGCGATCCGCGGATACGCCGAACTCGCCGGCCGCGGCAGCGCGCTGGTACCGCCGGAGGTCGCGCACTCGATGTCCCGGATCCAGTCCGAGTCCGCCCGCATGACGACGCTCGTCGAGGATCTCCTCCTGCTGGCGAGACTCGACGCCGGGCGGCCGCTCGACGTGGGCGTCGCCGACCTCACCCGGCTGACCGCGGACGCGGTCGGCGACGCGCACGTCGCCGGACCGGACCACCGCTGGGAACTGCGGCTGCCGGACGGGCCGGTGCCCGTCCGCGGCGACGTCCAGCGCCTGCACCAAGTACTGGCGAACCTGCTGTCCAACGCGCGGACGCACACCCCGCCGGGCACCACGGTGATCACCGCGCTGAGCCGCTCCCACACCGGGGCCGCGGTGCTGACCGTCACCGACAACGGGCCCGGCATCGCGCCGGAACTCCTGCCGAGTGTGTTCGAACGCTTCGCCCGCGGCGACTCCTCGCGTTCTCGGACCGCGGGCAGCACCGGGCTCGGGATGGCCATCGCGTCGGCGATCGTGGTGGCCCACCGCGGCACGATCGAGGTGCACAGCCGCCCAGGGCACACCGAATTCGCGGTGTATCTGCCGGTGATCGATTCCTCACAGCGGGTGCACAGCTTCGGCACAACCACCCCCCAGGTCGGCATCCGACCCTGAGGCCATGACCCTCCTCGCCTCCCGCGACGAAGCCGATCAAGACGCTCCACCCGCCCGGGGCAGGCCCGACGGCCCACGCTGGGTCCGCCCGTCCCTCGCCGCGCTTCTGCTCGCGACCGCCGTCCTTTATCTCTGGAACCTCGGCGAATCCGGCTGGGCCAACGCCTTCTATTCGGCGGCCGCGCAAGCCGGATCGCTGAACTGGAAGGCCTTGTTCTTCGGATCGAGCGACGCCGCGAACGCGATCACGGTCGACAAGACGCCGGCCGCGTTGTGGGTGATGAGCCTTTCCGCGCGCCTGTTCGGCGTCAACGCCTGGAGCGTCCTCGTTCCGCAGGCGCTGATGGGTGTCGGCTCGGTGGCTCTGTTGTTCGCGACGGTGCGACGCACTTCCGGCCCGGCCGCGGGTCTGCTGGCGGGCGCCGTCCTCGTGCTCACCCCGGCCGCCGCGCTGATGTTCCGGTTCAACAACCCCGACGCCCTGCTCGTCCTGCTCCTCGTCGCGGGTGCCTACTGCGTCGTCCGCGCGCTGGAGACGGCGAGCCCGCGCTGGCTGGCGCTGGCCGGGGTCGCCGTCGGTTTCGGCTTCCTCGCCAAGATGCTGCAGGCGTTCCTGGTGCTGCCCGCGTTCGGGCTCGCCTACCTGATCGCCGCGCCGACCTCGGTGGGCAAACGGTTGCTTCACTTGCTCGGAGCCTTGAGCGCGACCCTCCTCTCGGCCGGCTGGTACCTCGCCGTCGTCGCGTGGTGGCCCGCCGCCGACAGGCCGTACATCGGCGGCTCGCAGGACAACAGCCTGTGGGAGCTCGCCTTCGGCTACAACGGTTTCGGCCGGATCACCGGTGACGAGGTCGGCAGTGTCGGCGGAGGTGGCAACGGCGGCTGGGGCGGCACCGGCTGGGACCGGTTGTTCGGCACCGAGATGGCGGGCGGGATCGCCTGGCTGCTCCCGGCCGCCGCCCTCGCGCTGGCCGCCGGGCTGTGGTTCACCCGCCACGCCGGGCGCACCGACCGCGGCCGCGCGGCGCTGATCCTGTGGGGCGGCTGGTTCCTGAGCACCGCCGTGGTGTTCAGCTACATGAGCGGGATCATCCACGCGTACTACACGATCGCGCTCGCCCCCGCGATCGCCGCGCTCGTCGGGATCGCGGGCATCCAGTTGTGGCGAGCACGAGGGAATCCGGCCGCCGCGGGCACGTTGAGCGCCGGGATCGGTTTGACCGCGCTCACGGCGTATCTCCTGCTGTCACGGCAATCCGACTGGCTTCCCGGGCTGGCGATCGCGATCCTCGTTGCCGGTCTCCTGTGCGCGTTCCTGGTCTTCTTCGCCGCACGCTTACCCGACGCGGCAAGGCGTCTGGTCGCCGTCGGCGCACTGGTCACCGTTCTCGCGGGCACCGGCGCTTACACGGTCGCGACCGCGGCCACCCCGCACGAGGGCGCGCTTCCGTCCGCCGGGCCCGACACCGGCCGGGGCATGAGGATGGGCGGCCCCGGCGGCCTGCTCGGAACGAGCCTGCCCGGCGAGAACCTGGCCGCCCTCCTGCGGCAGGACGCCGCGAACTACACGTGGACGGCCGCGACGGTGGGCTCCAACAACGCGGCGGGCTACCAGCTCGGCGGCGGGGCGCCGGTGATGGCCGTCGGCGGGTTCAACGGCACGGATCCTTCGCCCACCTTGACACGGTTCCAGGAGTATGTCCGAAGTGGACAGATCCACTACTTCCTCGGCGAGGGCATGATGATGCGCGGGGAGACCGGCAGCGACGCCGCCGAGCGGATCGCCGAATGGGTCCAGGCGACCTACACACCGACCACTGTGGACGGCGTCACCGTCTACGACCTGAGCCGGTGAAACCGGTGGCGGAACACAGCGACGGCACAGGCGGGACACAAGCCGGCCTCAGCGCGATGACCGAGATTGACGCTATGACAGCCGCGATCATCTCCGGCGCCGACACCGGCAGCCGCCCCGCCATCGCCCCGACCGGCTCCCCCGTCCTCGACGTCGTCATCCCGGTCTACAACGAGGAAACCGACCTCGAGCCGTGCATCCGGCGCCTGCACGCGCATCTCGCGGAGCAGTTCCCGTACCCGTTCCGGATCACCGTCGCGGACAACGCCAGCACGGACGGCACCCTGCGGGTGGCCGAGCGACTGAGCCGCGAGTTCGACGACGTCGAAGTCCGGCACCTGGAAGAAAAAGGCCGCGGTCGCGCGCTGCGCGCCGTCTGGTCCACATCGGACGCTCCGGTGCTCGCTTACATGGACGTCGACCTCTCGACCGACCTTGCCGCGCTCGGCCCTCTCGTCGCACCGCTGCTGTCCGGGCACTCCGACCTCGCCATCGGCAGCAGGCTCGCCCGCGGCGCGCGGGTGGTGCGCGGGCCGAAACGGGAGTTCATTTCCCGCTGCTACAACCTGATCCTGCGCGGCACACTGGCCGCGAAGTTCAGCGACGCGCAATGCGGGTTCAAGGCGATCCGCGCCGACGTCGCCGAGCGGCTGCTCCCCCACATCCAGGACACCGGCTGGTTCTTCGACACCGAACTGCTCGTGCTGGCGCAGAAAGCCGGGCTGCGGATCCACGAGGTCCCGGTCGACTGGGTCGACGACCCGGACTCGTCGGTGAACCTCGTCGCCACCGCTACCGCCGACCTCAAGGGCATCGCGCGGCTGACCAAGGCGACGCTGACCGGCGAGATCCCGATCAGCGGCCTGCGCGAGCAACTCGGCCGCGCGCCGATCCAGGTTCAGGCGCCGGGGGTGGCGCCGAGCCTCGTGCGGCAACTGGTGCGGTTCGCCGCCGTCGGGGTCGCGAGCACCATCGCCTACCTCGTGCTCTTCCTGCTGCTACGGACGTTCACCGGCGCGCAAGCGGCGAACCTGGTCGCGCTGCTGGTGACCGCGATCGGCAACACCGCGCTCAACCGGCGCCTGACCTTCGGCATCCGCGGCCGGGGAGGCGCCGGGCTGCACCAGTTCCAGGGCCTCGTCGTGTTCGGTCTCGGGCTCGGGCTCACCAGCGGCGCGCTGGCGCTGCTGCACACGATGACGGCGCCCGGGCTGCCGCTCGAGATCACCGCTCTCGTGCTCGCGAACCTCGCGGCCACCGTGCTGCGTTTCCTGTTGCTGCGTGGCTGGGTCTTCCGCCGCCGGCCCGCCATCGAGAGGGAGAACTGACCCCATGACCACCACACTCGCTTCCCGGGTGGAACCCGGCCCTGTCGAGGAGAACGTCGTCGAACCGCCGGGCCGATGGGTCCGCCCCGCGGTCTTCGGACTGCTCGCCGCGACCGCCCTGCTGTACTTCTGGAACCTGACGGCGTCCGGCTACGGCAACTCGTTCTACGCGGCGGCGGTGCAGTCCGGCACGCAGGACTGGAAGGCGTGGCTGTTCGGGTCGCTCGACGCCGGGAACGTCCTGACCGTCGACAAACCCCCGGCCGCGCTCTGGGTCACGACGGCGTTCGCGCGGGTCTTCGGTTTCTCGAGTTTCACCGTGCTGGCCCCGCAAGCGCTGATGGGTGTCGCCTCCGTCGGGCTGCTGTACCTGACGGTGAAACGGACCTCAGGACCCGTCGCCGGGCTGTTCGCGGGGGCGGCGCTCGCCGTCACCCCGGTCGCCGCGCTCATGTTCAAGTTCAACAACCCGGACGCGCTGCTGACGCTGCTGCTGATCGCGGGCGCGTACTGCACGGTCCGCGCGATCGAAAAGGCGAGCCCGCGCTGGCTGGCCTTCGCCGGTGTCGCCATCGGATTCGGCTTCCTGACCAAGATGATGCAGGCTTTCCTGGTGCTGCCCGCGTTCGGGCTCGCCTACCTGATCGCCGCGCCGACCTCGGTGGGCAAACGTTTGCTTCACCTGCTGGGAGCGGTGGTTTCGGTCGTCGTTTCGGCGGGCTGGTTCATCGCGCTGGTCGATCTGTGGCCGACCGGCTCACGGCCGTACATCGGCGGCTCGACCGACGACAGCCTGCTCGAACTGGCGCTGGGCTACAACGGCCTCGGCCGGATCTTCGGCGGGAGCGGCGGCGGTGGCGGTGTGATGGTCGGCGGCACTGGCGGCGGGAACGTCGGCTTCGGCGGTGAAAGCGGCCTGACCCGGATGTTCGGCGCCAGCTTCGGCGGCGAGGTGTCGTGGCTGCTGCCCGCCGCGCTGATCGGCCTGGTGGCGGGCCTGTGGTTCACCAGGCGGACCGCCGGTACCGACCGGACGAGGGCCGCGCTGATCGTCTGGGGTGGCTGGATGCTCGTCACCTCGCTGGTGTTCAGCTATATGAGCGGCATCGTGCACCCGTACTACGCGGTCGCGCTGGCGCCGTCGATCGCCGCCGTGGTGGCGATCTCCGGGACTTCGCTGTGGCGTGGCCGGGCGCATCTCGCGCCGCGGGTGTTCCTGTCGCTGATGATCGCGGCGAGCGCGGTCTGGGCGTACATCCTGCTCGACCGCGACGCCGACTGGCTGCCCGCGCTGCGCTGGATCATCGCCGGGCTCGGCCTGGTGACCGCGACCGTCGTCCTGGTGGGTGTCCCGCCGGCGCGCAAACTCGTCGCCGTTGTCGCGACTGTCGCCGTGCTGACGGTCGGCCTCGGGACCACCGCGTACGGCATCGAAACCGCCTCGCAGGCGCACTCCGGTTCGATCCCGACGTCCGGTCCCGCCTCAAGTGGCGAGCCACGCGGGATGGGCGGGATGGGCATGGAGGAGGGCTCGTCGGCGGAGATGGGCACCCTCCTCGCCGCGACCACGACGAAGTGGGCGGCGGCGACGTCGAGCTCGCAGTCGGCGGCGAACCTGGAACTCGCGAGCGGGAAGTCGGTGATCGGCATCGGCGGCTGGAGCGGCTCGGATCCGGCGCCGACGCTGGCGGAGTTCCAGCGGTACGTGGCCGACGGCGACATCACCTACTACGTCGAAGGTGGGCGGGGCGGCGGTCCCGGCGGCGGGTCGGACGAGATCGCCGAATGGGTCGCGGCGAACTTCACCGCCACCACGGTCGGCGAGCAGACGGTGTACAACCTGCTGTCCTGACCCGACCCACGGACTTCCGACAGCCAACCCTCAGCCCGCGCACAGGAACCAGGCGGATGCTGGAATCAGGGATCACCCAGGGGTGAGGAGAAGACCATGAGGGAACTTCCACACTGGCACACGGCGAGCGCGCAGGGCCCGCGCGAGCACAACGCGGACGCCGTCGGGGCCTACGCGGCCGCGGGCGGGGCGGGGATCGTGTTCGCGCTGGCCGATGGAGTCGGAGATCACCCGAACGCGGGACACGCGGCACGGACGGCGGCTTCGGCGGCGGCCCGGTCACCGGTCGGGCAAGGGGCTGTCGCGGCTGTTCTCGCTGCTCAGCGCGCTGTACTCGAACACGGCGGGACCGGTGACTGCGTCCTCGTCGTGGCCGTCCCAAGCGACGAGGGGTATGGCATCGCGTGGGTCGGGGACGCGCGGGCGTACGCTTGGGACGGATACACCGTGCGGCAGGTGACGAAGGACCATACGCTCGCGCAGTACTTCCGCGACCACGATCAACCCGTGACACCGCGGATGGAACACGTCGTCACCACCAGCGTCCGCACGGCCGGTGCTCACGAGATCGGCACGGCCACCGTCACGACCGGAGGGCTTCTGCTCACCAGTGACGGCGTGCACAAGACGCTCAGCGGGCCGACCATGCTCGACATCCTCGGGATGCCGGACAGGGCGGCCACGGAGCTGGTGCGGACGGCGATCTCGCTCGGTGGCTCCGACAACGCCACCGCGATCGTGGTGGATCCGCCCCGTGCGGATCTCACCACGGAGAAATTTCGCGTCGCGGCCTGAACCGGGCGGTCAGGCCGCGACGCGATCCCTTTTGAGCTGCCGGTACTCCCGCAGCACCAGCACGACGATCAAGACGTCGAGGGCGGCGAAGAACGGCAGCGCGAGCGAGTGCGTGTGGATCGCGCGGAAGATCTCGTAGACCACGAACGCCGAGAGCACCACCGCGGCCACGGGGTAGGCGCGCATCACCTTGCGAGCCAGCGCCCAGACCAGGCCGAGCTTGATGAGCCCGTGCGCGACGAGGTACACGACGGCGAACGTCCGGCCCTCGACGAAGTGGCCGGCGGCGAGTTCGAGGTGCCGGGCCAGTGTCCCTTCCGGGTCGCCGAGCAGGTCGCGGGTGACCACGGCGTGCGCGAAACCGGTGACGACCGACGCCGGGACGAGCATCAGGACCAGTCCGCCCACCAGCTGCAACGCGCCATCGAGCCCCTTCAAGGCGATGGCGATCCGGAACAGCTTCTCGGTGCTCATGGGCGCTCCCTCCGCGATCACCTCACCCTGCCGCACCCGATCCCCGCCCGCAGCCACCGTCACCGGAAGGGGTCAGGACGCGTAGGTGACCCTGCCGTTCATCACGGTGGCGGTGACGGGAGTGTCGCGTAGTCCGGCAGGGGACAGCCGCGACGGATCCACCGCGGTGACGACCAGATCCGCGACGTCGCCGACGGCCACCCCCGCCCGGCCACCCGAAGCCGCCGCGAGCGCGGCCTCCAGCGGCATGGCCTGCTCGGGATGCCACGGCGGGCGGTCGTCGTCGGTGCGGCTGACCGCCGACGCGATCGCGTCCCACGGGTCCAGCGGGGCGACCGGCGCGTCCGAGCCGAACTCCAGGGTCACCCCGGAGCGATGCAAGGCGCCGTAAGGGAAAGCCCGGTCGGTCCAGCCGTGCCAGTGCCGGTCGGCGACGTCGCGGTCGTCCGGCTGATGGGCGGGCTGCACACTCGCCACGACACCCAGTTCGGCGAACCGCGCGACGTCTTCGGCACGCACCAGCTGGGCGTGCTCGATGCGGCCGGCGCATCCGACGCCTCCGAAGGCGTCGAGCGCGATCTTGTTGGCGTGATCGCCGATCGCGTGCACCGCAGGCGAGAGACCGTGCTCGGAAGCCTTGCGCATCAACGGTTCCAGCTCCTCGGGCGGCAGTTCGAGCAGCCCGTGTGACTCGGTCCCGGCGTAGTGCCCCACGCAGTACGCGGTGCGCGTGTTCAGCGAACCGTCGACGAACAGCTTGAACGGGCCGACCGTGAGCAACCCGCCGGTGTCTTCGAGGACGTCGCCGGTGCGATGGCCGCGTTCGACGGCGGTGTCGAGCAGGTACTTCGCGATCACGCAGGAAACCCGGACCGGCAAGGGTTTCCGCGCCAGCCGACGCCGCCAGGCGGTGACCGTGTCGGTGTACTCGTAGTCGACGATCTTGGTGACGCCGCGGGCGGCCGCCGCGTCGAGCGCGTCGGCGACCCAGCCGTCGATGACGTCGTCCGGGGCGACCGGGAGTTCGGCCGTCGCGCTCATGCAGTCGTTCTCCAGCAGCACACCGGTCGGATGGTCGCGGCCGATGAGTTTCAGCGCGGCGGGGCTGAGCCACAGCGTGTGGAGGTCGGCGCTGAACAGGGCGACGGGATGCCCCGGCAGCGCCTTCTGCAGCAGGTCCTTGTGCGGGGCGTCGGGCCAGAGGCCGTCGCGGAATCCGGCGCCGAGCACGAGATCGCCGGGCGGCACGGGGTTCGCCAGCAGATGGGCGAGCACGAGCTCGACCGTATGCGCGGCGGACTTCGCCTCCCCCAGCGGGATCCGGCGGCGCGCGGCGGACCACTGCGCGGTGTGCACGTGCGCGTCGACGAGTCCCGGCAGCAGCGTTCCGCCGTGCCCGTCCAGGGTTTCCGACGCCTCACCCGCTTGCCCCGGGCCTCCGATGGCCGCGATCCGGCCACCCTTGATCAGTACGTCCGACAGGGAACCCGCCAAGCCGACCCGGACCCGGCGCAACAGAAGATCGTCCACGCCTTCACCTTGCCAGCTCGGCCGCGTTTAGTCCTCTGGTTGCGGTCCGGCAAATCCGTTGACACGCTGCGATCATGGCCACGATCGCGGTGCTGTCCGACATCCACGGGGTACTTCCGGCCCTCGACGCCGTCCTGGCGGAACCTGGCGTCGATCGCCTCGTGGTGACCGGTGACATCGCGGCGGGCCCGCAACCGGCGCAGGTCCTCGACCGCCTGATCTCGCTGGGAGACCGCGTCGTCTGGGTGCGCGGCAACGCCGACCGCGAACTCGTCGCCCTCGCGCGCGGCGGCGAGACGGCCATCCCCGACCCCATCGCCCCCTGGGCGGCTTCACAACTGAGGCCGGACCACGTGGACTTGCTGGCCGCTCTGCCCTATCCGGTCACCCTGGCCGTCGAGGGGTTCGGGAAGGTCTTGTTCTGCCACGGCACTCCCCGGGACGACGACGAGGTCGTCCTGGTCGACTCCGCACCGGAGCGCTGGGCGGACGTCCTCGCCGGCGTTCCCGCCGACGTGTCGACCGTGGTGTGCGGGCACACCCACATGCCGTTCGTCCGGCTGGCGCAGGGACGTCTCGTGGTGAACCCCGGCAGCGTCGGGATGCCCTACGGCCGTCCCGGCGCGCACTGGGCGCAGCTCTCCGACGGCGCCGTCACCCTGCGCCGCACGACCTTCGACATCGACCGGGCCCGGGCCGCGATCCGCGCCGATTCGTCCTGCCCGGACGTCGACGAATGGACCGACTACTTCCTGAACGCCCGGGCTTCCGACACCGAAGCCTTGGCCGTCTTCCGGCCGCGTTCCGTCCTCTGGATGCGGTCCTTGCACGCGCAACCACCGCAACCAGAGGACGAAACGCGGGGCATCAGGAGCGGGCGAAGGTGAGCTTTCCGAGCGCCGCGACCAAGGGCGCGAGTTCGGGGAGGTCCTCGGCGGCGGCCAGCGCGCCGGTGAGGACGCTGTCGTGCGTCGGCCGCGCGGCCGCGAGCAGCTCCTGTCCCGCCGGGGTGACCTCCGTGTAGATCCCCCGCCGGTCGTCCGGGCACAGGTACCGCTGCAGCAGTCCCCGGTCCTCCAGCCGTGACACCAGCCGCGTCGTCGCCGACTGGCTGAGCACGACGGCGTTCGACAGCTGGTTCATCCGCAGGTGGAAGCCGTCCTGGCGGCCGAGCACGTCCAGCACGGTGTACTCGCTGACGGACAGTTCGTGCTTCTGCGCCAGTGCGCGCTCGAGCGCGTCCTCGATCCGCGCGTGCAGTGCGGCGAGGGTCCGCCAGCCTTGCGCACGTGCTTCCACGGCGTCGTCGGCCAGTGACACGGTTCACCTCTTCCCCGGTTGCCCGGACTTCGTTGCGTCGTGCATCATCAAGCGTGTGCAATATACGGCGCATGCAACTATTTCAGACGCTCGTAGTTGCCTACGCCAGCCAACACCACTCTACGGGAAGAAGTGAGGCCTCCATGCCTGCCGCTCTGCTCGCACTGGCGATCAGCGCCTTCGGTATCGGCACCACCGAGTTCGTGATCATGGGCCTGTTGCCCGAGGTCGCGAGCGACTTCGGCGTCTCGATCCCCTCCGCGGGGCTGTTGATCTCCGGGTACGCGCTCGGCGTCGTGGTCGGTGCCCCGGTGCTGACCGCGCTCGCGTCACGGGTGCCGCGCAAGACGGTCCTGGTCGGCCTGATGGTCCTGTTCATCGCGGGCAACGTCGTTTCCGCGCTGGCCCCCACCTACGGCCTGCTGATGACCGGCCGCGTGATCGCCGCGCTCTCGCACGGCGCGTTCTTCGGCGTCGGCGCGGTCGTCGCCTCCTCGCTGGTCGCACCCGCCAAACAGGCCAGCGCCATCGCGATGATGTTCACCGGGCTGACCGTCGCCAACGTCCTCGGCGTGCCCGCCGGGACGGCACTCGGCCAGGCGCTCGGCTGGCGCTCGACGTTCTGGGCGGTCAGCGTCCTCGGGGTGGTCGGCCTGATCGGGATCCTCGCGCTGGTCCCGGTCCAGGCGACGACGCGGAGCGCCGGGCTGCGCAGCGAACTCGCCGTCTTCCGGCGCCCCCAGGTGTGGCTCGCGCTGGCGATGACCACGCTCGGGTTCGCCGGGGTGTTCGCGTCCTTCACCTACATCGCCCCGATGATGACCGAGGTCGCCGGCTTCTCCCCCGGCGCGGTGACCTGGCTGCTCGTGCTGTTCGGCGCCGGCCTGTTCGCCGGCAACCTGATCGGCGGCAAGGCTGCCGACCGGGCGCTCATGCCCAGCCTGTACGTCATCCTCGCCACCCTCGCGGCCGTGCTGGTGGTCTTCGTCTTCACCGCACACGCCCAGATTCCCGCCGCGATCACCATCGCGGTCTTCGGCGCCGCCGGTTTCGCGACCGTCGCGCCGCTGCAGGCCCGCGTCATGGACAAGGCCGAAGGTGCCCCCGCGCTGGCGTCGGCGGCCAACATCGCCGCGTTCAACCTCGGCAACGCCGGGGGCGCGTGGCTCGGCGGCCAGGCCATCAGCGCGGGTCTCGGCTACACCGCGTCCAACTGGATCGGCGCCGCGCTCGCGCTCGCCGGACTGCTGGTCGCGGTCATCTCAGGCATGCTCGATCACGGGCGGCGGAAGGCTCGTCGCGCCGAACTGGCCCCCGCCGCCTGACCCACAAGTACCCACGAAAGGAACGCAAGTGACCGACATTCCCACCGTCAAGCTCAACAACGGGGTGGAGATGCCGCAGCTCGGGTTCGGCGTCTTCCAGGTGCCGGACGAGGAGACCACCGCCGCGGTCAAGACCGCGCTGGACGCGGGCTACCGCAGCATCGACACCGCCAAGGTCTACGGCAACGAAGCAGGCGTCGGCAAGGCACTGGCCGAGTCCGGCATCGCCCGCGACGACCTGTTCATCACCACCAAGCTGTGGAACAGCGACCAGGGCTACGACGCCACGCTGAAGGCGTTCGACGCCAGCCTGGCCAAGCTGGGCCTGGAGCGGCTGGACCTCTACCTCATCCACTGGCCGACGCCCGAGCGCGACCTCTACAACGACACGTGGAAGGCCTTCGAGAAGCTCTACGCCGACGGCCGGGTGCGCGCGATCGGCGTGTCCAACTTCCAGCCGGCCCACCTCGAGCGGCTTCTCGACGCCGGTTCCGTCACCCCGGCGGTCAACCAGGTCGAGGTGCACCCGTACCTGCAGCAGGCCGAGGTGCGTGAGTTCGACGCGAAGCACGGCATCGCGACCGAGGCGTGGAGCCCGCTGGCCAAGGGCGGCGACCTGCTCGGCGAAGCCGCGGTGAAGGCGCTCGCGGAGAAGCACGGCCGCACTCCGGCGCAGGTCGTCCTGCGGTGGCACCTGCAGCTGGGCAACATCGTGATCCCGAAGTCCGTGACGCCGTCGCGGATCAAGGAGAACCTCGACGTCTTCGGGTTCACGCTGTCGGAGGAGGACGTCGCCTCGCTGTCCGTGCTGGACCGGGGCGAGCGGACCGGACCGGATCCCGACACCTTCAACGTCGCGTAGCCGGAGCCTCGTGAGTGGTAAGGACGGTTCTGGTGGACCCGTATTTGCCTACCCACTGGATCCTGGGTGAGTGGGGAGGATTTGGGACGGTGAACGTCCCGAATCCTCCACACACGAACCCGCCGCGGTGAGATTCCTAGGCAAATACCGGTCCGCTCTAACCGCCCCTACCACTCACGAGGTCTCTCGTCCCAGGTGGCGGGCGTAGCTCTTCGTTCCCGCACGAGTCCGCTGGGTAGCCGGTTACTATTCGGCCGCACAGACGGCACTTGTGCGAAAAGAGGTAACCGGACGATGCAGGCCCGAGGACGCGCCGTCCTCGCGACACTTCTGCTCGTGGCGTTCCCAGTGGTGGTCGTCGCGGTGGGTGTCGCCAGTGTGCTGGCGGGCCTGCGGATCCAGGGCAAGATCGGCACCTACGTGATGCTCGCCGGGCTCGCGATCATGATCGCGCTCGGCTTCGGGCTGGTGAGCGCGCTGCGGGCGCGGCGGCCGCCGATCGAGGGACCGCGGCTGGCTCGCGACGCCCATCCGGAGCTGTGGGAGATGATCGACGACCTCGCGGCCCAGGTGAAGACGCGGCCACCGGACGAGATCGTGCTGATCGGCGAGATCAACGCGGCGGTCAGCGAGGACGCCCGGTTCCTCGGCCTGCGACCGGGCCGCCGGACGATGCTGGTCGGACTGCCGTTGCTGGCCGCGCTGAGTGTGAGCGAGCTGCGTTCGGTCCTCGCCCACGAACTCGGCCACTACAGCGGCGGCCACACCCGCCTGCTCGCACTGACCTATCGCGGCACCCAGACACTCGCCTTCACCGTCGACAGGCTCGACGGCGGCCCCGCCAGGGCCCTGCTCTCCGCTTACTCGAAGCTGTACTTGCTGGTCGCGCGGTCGGCGAACCGGCGGCAAGAACTCCAGGCCGACGAGGCGTCCGTGCTCGCGGCGGGAAGCCGGACAGCGGCCGCGGCGCTGCGGAAGGTCGCGACACTCAACCCGCTCTGGAAGGACTACGCCGAGCGCTACATCTCGCTCGGCGCGGCGGCGCGGCGCACTCCCGCGGTGCTGCTGGGCTTCCGGTCGTACCTCAACCACCCGGTCCAGCGGGACTGGATGACCGAGTACGCCGAAGACATCCTCGACGGCGAGGAACTCTCGAAGTTCGACAGTCATCCGCCCACGAAGCGGCGGATCGCCGCGCTGGCCGGCGTGCCGGACAACCCGGTGAAGCCGGACGCGCGGCCGGGCTGGGCGTTGCTGGGCGCGCCGAAGATCGATGTCCCCGAAGCGGAACTGGCGGTGCTGATCCGCGACGTCGGGCCGCGGGCGGACTGGGACGAGGTCGTCAAACGCGCCGGGCGGGCGTCGGTGGCGGAGGGCGCGAAGCTGCTGACCTCGGCCGGGATCGAGAGCAGGCTGGCGCCGCGCGGCACGATCGGCGAAGTCGTCCGGGTCCTGCGCGACGGCGACGCGGACGCGCTCGCCAAACCCCTGCGGGCCCCGTCCCGCGAAGAGGGCCGCGCACTGCTGACCGAGTTGTTCGCCGACACCGTCACCGCCGCGATGATCGACAACGGTGTCGCCGCGCACCGCCTGAACTGGGGCGGCGGCTGGGAACTGTGCCTCGGCGACGGCGAGCCGTTCGACGTCACCGAACTGGTCGGCCCCGCGGTGCAGAGCCCGCGCGCGGTCGACGAACTGGTCCACAACCTGCAGTTGCTCACCGTGCCCGCCGGGTATTTCTGCAAGCAGGAGCCCGAACGGGAGCCGGATCCCGCCGAAGCACGGATGCTCGGGATGTTCACCGCGTTGAAGGCCAAGCGGAAGCTCTACGACCTGGTCGTCTGCGACACCGAAGTGGTGCTGCTGCCGATGTCGCGTTCGGTGCTGGTCCGCCGCGGCGTCGCCGGGCTCATCGGAGCGCGCGGGGTGTCGGACCGCAAACGGATCCGGAAGCTGCGGGAACGCGGCCTCGACGATCTGCGCGCCGAGCCGGGCGCGCGGCGGATCCCGTTCACGGACATCGTCGCGGGTGGTTTCCCCCGCCGGAAGCTCACCGTCTACCTGACGATGGAACTCTCCGACGGCGAGACGCTGGAACTGGCGATCACCGGCAACACAGAGGACTTCGGGACCGCACACGACGACCTGAAAGCGTTCTTCAGCTCGCTTAAGGCTTGACCGCCACGCCGCCCAGGCTCAGGTAGTTCAGCCGGGTCAGCGGAGCCAGACGCGGGCCCTCCGGCCACCATTCGTGCAGGTGGACGAGACCGGGATCGAGCATCTCCAGCCCGTCGAACAGCGACTCGATCTCCTCGCGGCTGCGGTGCACCGTGCCATAACCGATGCCGTCCATCAGGCCGTCGAGCTTCCGCGCGAACTCGCCGTACGGCCCCTCGCCGTCGGTGTAATAGTGCGTGAGCAGCAGATACGACCCGGGGGCGAGCGCGTCGACATAGCCGCGGACGATGGCTCGCGCCCTGTCGAGGTCTTCGATGTGGTGCAGCACCGCGTTGAGCAGCACCGCGACCGGGCGGTCGAGTTCGAGATGCCCGGCGATCGCCGGATCGTTCAGCGTCTGCTCGGGATCGCGCAGATCCGCGCCGCTGACGTGCACGAGATGGTCTTCCAGCAACGCCAGTCCGTGCGCCTGGACCACCGGGTCGTCGTCGACGTAGATGACCAGCGCGTCGGGGTTGTACCGCTGCGCCGTCTGGTGCGTGTTCTCGACGTACGGCATGCCGGAGCCCAGATCGAGGAACTGGCCGACCCCACGGGTGCCGGCGAGGAACCGGACCACCCGGCTGGCCCAGGACCGGAACTCCTTGGCCACCGCGGCGCCGTCGGGGGCCACCGTGAGGAAGGCTTCGACGGCCAGCCTGTCGATCTCGTAGTGGTCGTGTCCCCCGAGGAGGGCGTCCTTCATCCGGGCGAGATTGGGTTTGTCGTAGTCGAGGGGCGGTAACGGGCGCCTCGGCATGGACCGGACCTCGTCCGAAGTCATGGACACGCTCCACCCTTCAGCCGTATGCGGATCGCGGCGAACACGGTCCACGGCTCCCTCGACATCGACGGACAGTGCACAGGTTACGACATGGCGTATGGGAATGTGAACCTCCCCACAGCCTTGCCTACCTGCAATGATCATCCGAAGACGAGCTCACCCCAGGTGATCCCGCCGTCGGTGGTGCGGTACACGGCCGAGCCGCCCTCAGCGTCGGGGAGCCCGTCGACCACCACCCCGACGAGCTCGTCCGGGAAGTCCAGATCGTTGAGACAGACCCCGCGGCCGCTGAGCACCGTCGTCGTCCAGGTCGCCCCGCCGTCGGCGGTGCTGTGCAGGAATCCGGTGCCGCCGCCTTCCGCCGCGACGGTCGCCGCCGCGGGCGAAGCGGCGCTGAAACTCTGGTTGATCCCGAGCGTGGGCGCTTGCGCCGTTCCGGTGAACCGCCCGCCGAGCTTCGGCGCCCGCCACAGCCGCCGGACGGTCGACCCCGGCTGCGGCGTCCCCGGTCCCCCGCTGCACAGCGCCAGCACGTGCCCCCGCCGGACTCCGCTCAACGAAGCCGAACTGTCCGCCGGGCACGGTGCGGGCGCGGACTCGAAGGTCAGGCCGTCGGACGACGTCCAGTACTTCTGGACGCGGTAGTCCGCCCCCATCGACACCTGGATCCCGCCGCTGGTGGCGATGTCGCCGTAGGTCGCGGAACCGGTGACGGTGAACCCCGGGACCGGCTGGAGGACCCGCGTACCGGCGATCCCGGCGTACAGCGCCGTCGTCGACGGGCTGCCGAAACCGGTGACCATCGCGAACACGCGAGGTCCTGCTTCGGTGATTTTCGAAATATAGAAAGGTTCCCGGACTCCGGCGAGGCGGACGCGGGACCAGTTGACGCCGCCGTCGCGGCTGGCGAGCAACCGGGTGCCGTCGGAGAGGAAAATATCGCGTTCGTCGATCACGGTGAGCTTGACCTGGTTGTGGTTGTCCGGCAAGGAGATCGGCGGCGTGCCGACTCGCCGCCACCGCTTCCCGCCGTCGGCCGTCGACAGCAGCGACGCACACCATCCCGGTGTCCCGCACGGCGAAAACCCGAGGACGAACCCGCGCAGCGGCCCGGTCCAGCTCGTCGAGGCGGGCGCGAAACCCTTGGGTACCAGCGAATCGGCGGTGGCGGGCGGAGTGATCACAGCGACGGCGGTCAAGGCGGTGACGGCGAGCGCGGCCCACCGGTTCGGCTTCATGACCACGAGACGTCCGGCCCTCGCGGGGGTTGCCCGCCGTTCGGGGTGAACCCGCGGATCACGTCCGGTACGCTCGCAAACCTTGTTTCGCCCGGAGCCGGACCGGGTATACGGCGTTCGGCCGGTGAGACGGAGGTAGCACCGATGGACGACGCGGGTTCGCGCGCTGGCGGTGACGACGACGACCTCGACGCTGGGACCACCCAGCGACGGTTCAGCCTGAACGTCCACGATCCGGATCACCTGCCGCGCAAACTCGCCGGCCGGTACGAGGTCGGGGATCTGCTCGGCCGCGGCGCGACCGCGCGGGTCTTCCGCGCCCGCGATCTGCGCGAGCGGCGCGAGGTCGCGCTGAAACTGTTCCACGCCGACACGATGACCCGCGACGAGCGCCGTCGCGAGCAGGAGATCCAGGTTCTCAGCGCGGTCCGTCATCCCGGGCTCGTCCCGTTGTACGACGCGGGTTCCGACGACGGCTACACCTATCTCACGATGCGTCTGGTCGAAGGGCCGAATCTGGCCCAGCGCCTGCGATCCGGCCCGCTCTCCCAGGACGCGGTCGTCGATCTGGCCGCCCGGTTGAGCGACGCGCTCGCGCACGTCCACGCGCACGGCATCACCCACCGCGACCTGAAACCGGCGAACATCCTGATGGCCGACGACGGTCCGCTGATCGGCGATTTCGGTGTCGCGCACGCCTTCGACGCCACCAGGGTGACCGAGACCGGCGGTGTCGTCGGCACGGCGGCGTACATGGCACCCGAACAGGTCCGCGGTGAGAACGTCGGACCGCCCGCCGACGTCTACTCGCTCGGCTTGGTCCTGCTCGAATGCCTGTCCGGGGAACGCGAATACACCGGGACGCCGGTCGAGGCCGCGGTCGGGCGGCTGCACCGGTCGCCCCGGATCCCCACCGGACTGTCGGTGACCATGTCGACGCTGCTGCGCGGGATGACCGCGCGGAAGCCGTCGCAGCGCCCGACCGCCGCGGCGATCTCGCGGATCCTGCTGGAGGACTCCACCGGGACCAAGGTCGCCCATCTCAACCCGGGCACCCGCAAGCGGGCGGCCGTGGTCGCCGCCATCAGCGCACCCGCCGCCGCGATCACCGTCGGCGTGCTGCTGATGGTCAGCCAGACCGGGACGAACCCGCCTGCTCAGCCGGGCGGAATGCTCCCTCCGGCGGCGACAGGCACCTCAGGTCCGGTGGCGGGACAGGGACAACCGTCCTCGGAAGCCGTCGAAGTACCGACCCGCGACGCGAAGGCACCCAACGGCACGGTCGTGGTGACCGAAGCCGTCCCGGTCTCCGCGAACCGGCCCAATACCGCCGAAAGCGTCGGCGTCACGTCGACACCGAGTGGCGCCACGGCCTCCAACGGCGACCCGAGTACCTCGGACAAACCGAGCAAGACGAAGACCCGGACCAAGTCGAGGACCAAGACCCGGGATCCCGGCTGAGCTTCCGCCCGGCCGGGCTGTCCACTGTGGACGATGATGGGAGACGGCGATGACCTACATCAACGACCCGCGTGAGCCTCAGGTGCCCCAAGAGGAGATCGTCGAACGGACACCCGCCCGGATCCGCGTCGTCCGCGTCGTCAACGCCCTCATCCGCGCCGTGTGCTCGGTGTTCGCACTGGTGCTCGTCGTGCACATCCTGCTGGTGTTCGGCGAGGCCAACGCGGGCAACGGTTTCGCGCAGTTGATCGACCAATGGTCGCGAGGGGTCTCGCTGGGCCTGCGCAACCTCTTCACCCCGGACGGGGCGAAGCTGCGCACCCTGCTCAACGACGGGCTGGCCGCCCTGCTGTGGCTCATCATCAGCGGCGTGCTCACCGACCTCATCACCCGGATCGGCATCCCCGGGCCGAAACGGGTCTGGTACCGGCGAACACTCAGTTGAGCGAATCCGGCTTCCCCCGCGGGGCGTCACCGGCCTGGGCCTGCTCGGCCTGGGCGTCGGTGACGGTCGCGGCGGCTTCCACGGCCTGACCGGCGGGCCGCTGCCCTCCGGTCTCCGGTTCGGTGTCGAAATGCTCACGGCACCAACGGCCGTAGCGTCTCGAATGCACGGTCATCGCGGCACCTCCTTCTCTACCACCAGACTCCCTCAATTATGTGACGAGCGCCACTCGTTTACCCGGACTCACTTGCCGAATTCGGACACGATCGCGGCACAGAACGCGGGCAGGTCATCGGGATTCCGGCTGGAGATCAAGCCGTTGTCGTTGACGACCTCCTGGTCGACGACCGTGCCGCCGGCATTGCGGATGTCGGTGCGGACGCTGGGATACGACGTGAGCGTGCGACCGCGGACGACGTCGGCCTCGACCAGCGTCCACGGCCCGTGACAGATGACCCCGACCGGTTTGCCGCTGTTCACGAAATCGCGGACGAACCGCACCGCGTTCTCATCCGCGCGCAGATTGTCCGGATTCATCGTGCCGCCAGGCAGAACGAGGGCGTCGAAGTCGTCGACCGTGACGTCCTTGACGACGCGGTCCACGGTGAACTTGTCCGCCTTGTCGATGTCGCCGTTCATGGCCTGGATCTCCCCGGTTTCCAGGGAGACGACCTCGGCCGTCGCCCCGGCATCGGTGACCGCTTTGCGCGGTTCGACCAGTTCGACCTGTTCCACGCCGTCCGCGGCGAGAATGGCCACTCGGCGTCCGTTCAGTGATGTCGCCATCGGGTTTCCTCCTCAAGTCGGCTTCGCCCCCGGGCTACCCCGCACCGGCCCGGTCGAATCACCGGTATGAAGCGCGATCACCGGGGGTATCCCGGCCGCATGCGACTACGGCGAGCGGACCTCGGGTCCCCCGGCATCCGAAGACGGCGCAGAGGCCGTGGCTTCGGCTATCTGACCTCGGACGGCGAGCCGCTGAAGGACAAGGAAACGATCGAGCGGATCAACCAGCTGGCGATCCCGCCCGCGTGGCGGAAGGTGTGGATCTCCCCGCACGACAACGCGCATATCCAAGCCGTCGGTGTGGACGATGCCGGGCGTAAGCAATACCTCTACCACGCCGACTGGCGCCGGGCGCGGGACGAGGAAAAGCACGAACGGGTCCTGGCGTTGGCGCGGAGGCTTCCCAAACTGCGTGAGGTGGTCCAGGAGGACCTCCACTCCCGAGGGCTCACTCGCCATCGTGTCCTCGCCGGGGCCCTGCGCATGATCGACCTCGGTGTGTTCCGGACCGGCGGCGAGAGCTACGCCGACGAGCACGGCACGCACGGGGTGGCGACCCTGTTGTGCGAACACGTCGAGCTCCACAGTGACTGCCTGGTCTGCGACTATCCGGCGAAACACGGGATCCAGCGCAAGGTGCGGTTACGCGACGAGGGACTCGTGCGGCTGGTCCGGTCGCTCCGGCGGGAACGGGGTGGCGACGTCCGCCTGCTCGCCTATCGCGGCAAGGAAGGTTGGCACGAGGTGAGGGCCGACGACATCAACGAGCGGCTCAGGGAACTCGTGGGCGATGGCTTCTCCGCGAAGGACCTGCGCACCTGGAACGCGACCGTGCTCGCCGCGTCCGCCTTTGCGGCGCTGGAGAAGCCGTCCAGCCAGCGCGGTCTGAAACGCGTCGAGAAGGCCGTGATGACCGAGGTCGCGGAAGGTCTCGGCAACACCCCGGCCGTCGCCCGGAGGTCCTATGTGGACCCTCGAGTGATTACGGCGTACCAGCAGGACAAGACGATCGCCCGCGCGGCAAGGCGGGCGGAGAAGGTCACCGACCCGAACGAGGCGCGTGACATCGTGGAGCGGGCGGTGCTGCGGCTACTGCGCGGGTCGTGAGGCCTCGATGGCGAGGACGGCGATGTCGTCGTGCGTCCCGCTGCCGAGCCATTCCCGCACCGCCGAACGCACCCGGGCGACCACGTCGCGGCCGGACAGGCCCCGGCAGCCGGTCAGCAGTTCGCGCAGGCGCTCGTCCCCGAACAAGTCCGACGGCCGCTCGTGATGGCGCGCCTCGGTGATCCCGTCGGTGTAGAGCAGGCAGACGTCGCCCTCGGCCAGCCGGATCGTCGTCTCGGCGAACCGGGCCTGCGGGGAGATCCCGACCAGCGTGCCGGGCAGGGTGATCTCGTCGACCCCGCCGCGTCGGCGCACCACCAGCGGCGCGGGATGCCCGCCGGAAGCCAAAGTGACGGCGAGACCGTCCTCGCCTGCCAGCACCGAACCGAGCACCAGCGTGGCGAACCGGCCGCTGCCGCCGGTGATGAGCAAGGAGTTGAGCAGGCTCAGCAACGTCGTGTTGTCGTGCTCGACGAGATTGAGCGCGGCGAGGGTCTGCCGGACCCTGCCCGTGAGCGCGGCCGCCTCGGCTCCCTTGCCGCAGACGTCGCCGAGCACGTACATCGCGCCGCCGTCTTCTCTCGGGAGGACGTCGTAGAAGTCGCCACCGACGTCGAGCAGGCCGCTCGACGGCTCGTACCAGACGTCGAACTTGACGCCGGGAACGTCGGGCGGCGGAGTCGGGCGCAGCGTGGTCTCCAGGCCGCGGGTGGCCTCTTCCTGGCGGGCGTAGCGATGCGCGTTCGCCAGCGCCGTCCCGGCCGCCCGGGCGAACTCGGTCACCGCGCGCGGGTGGTCGTCGCCGAACGCGGGCGCGCCGCGCCTGCCGAGCAGGACCGCGCCGGTGACCCCGGCGCCGCCGTCGAGGCCCAGTGAGACCACGGTGACCGACGAATGGCCGGCGAGGCGCTCCGCGACGACCGCGGGCAACGTCGCGACCTCTTCCTCCGGCACGGCCTTGGCCTCGGGCTCCTCGGTGGAGGCGAAGGTGCCGGCGAGCACCGGCGCCAGCTGGGCCGGGACGCGGCGGATCCGGCCGTGCCCGTGGCTGGTGCGGTGGTCGCAGCTCCACCACTCCCACCGCCCCCGGGTGGTCGGCAGCAGGACGAACACACAGTCTGCGAGTTCGGCGGCGGCGACCTCGGCGATCACCTTCGCCGTCCCGTGCCGCCCCCGGGCTGAGGCCAGCCGGGGCGCCGAAGTGGCGAGGAAGCCGTCGACGCGCGGGCCGTCGGCCGCGACCTCGGAGGTCACCGTCCAGGCGTGCCAGCCGCCGGGCAGGGTCCGGATGCGCGCGGGGAACCGGCGGCCGGTGTGCTCGACATGCCCGACGTCGGGGCCTTCGGCGGTCAGTATCGGGCGGCCGCCGCCGAACAGCTCGCGGGCGGCGGGATTCGACCAGCGCAGCGCGCCGCCGACGTCCTGCACGAGCACGGCGTCACGCACGTCTTCGAGCAGCTCGCGCCAGAACCTCCCGGATTCGGGCAGCGCGCTCTCGCTCGTCGTGGGCGACGGCTCCGAGGGGAGCGACGTCGAGGCCGGGGCGGGCCGTGACACCATTCCCGGACCTCCTCCTGCCTGGCGGGTAGCGCAGCGTGAGCGGGCGGACTGGCTCGAAGTGTAGGTCGAATCATGGCACGCTGATGCGACGACCATGGCTTGGCATGCGTGGTGGAGAGGGTCGACACAGATGACACAGCACTCCCAAAGGGACCGGACCCCCGTGGAAGGTGGTGGCGCCCAGGTGGACGAAGCGACTCTGGAACGCCTGCTCGCGGCGGCTCGTGACCTCGGGGACGGCAACTTCCGGCGACGGTTCGTGGCACACGGCGACGGGCTCGCGGCCCAGCTCGCGGGCGCCTTCAACGACATCGCCGAACGCAACCAGCGACTGGTGACCGAGCTCCTGCGCGTCCGCGAAGCGGTCGGCAAGGAAGGCAGGCTGACCGAGCGCGTCGCGGCCGAGATCGGTCCCGGCGGCTGGGCGACCGCGGTCGACGTCGTCAACGGGCTGATCGAGGACGTGAGCAGGCCCACTGCCGAGCTCAACCGCGTCCTGGGCGCGGTCGCCGAGGGCGATCTTTCGGAGCCGATGCCCCTGGAGGTCGGCGGGCGGCCGCTGCAGGGTCAGTTCGCCGAGGTCGCGAAGACACTGAACGGCCTGATCAAACAGCTTTCCCGGTTCGCGACCGAGGTCACCAGAGTGGCCCGCGAGATCGCCACCGAAGGACGGCTCGGCGGACAGGCCGAGGTCCCCGGCGTGGCGGGCACCTGGCGTGATCTCACCGACAACGTCAACGTCATGGCCAGCAACCTGACCGACCAGGTCCGCAACATCGCCCAGGTCACCACCGCCGTGGCGCGGGGAGACCTGACCCAGAAGATCAACGTCGACGCGCGCGGCGAGATCCTGGAGCTCAAGAACACCGTCAACATCATGGTCGACCAGCTCTCGTCGTTCGCCGACGAAGTCACCCGCGTCTCGCGCGAGGTGGGTAGCGAAGGCCGTCTCGGCGGCCAGGCGCAGGTCCCCGGCGCGGCCGGCACGTGGCGCGACCTCACCGACTCGGTGAACCTGATGGCGGACAACCTGACCGACCAGGTCCGCAACATCGCCCAGGTCGCCACCGCCGTGGCCAAGGGCGATCTGTCGCAGAAGATCAACGTTGACGCCAAGGGCGAGATCCTAGAACTCAAGAACACCCTGAACACCATGGTCGACCAGCTCTCGTCCTTCGCCGACGAAGTCACCCGGGTCGCGCGCGAGGTCGGCAGCGAAGGGCGTCTCGGCGGCCAGGCGACCGTGCCGGGCGTCGCGGGCACCTGGCGCGGGCTCACCGACTCGGTGAACCAGATGGCGGACAACCTGACCGACCAGGTCCGCAACATCGCCCAGGTCACCACCGCCGTGGCCAAGGGCGACCTGACACAGAAGATCACGGTCGACGCGCGCGGCGAGATCCTCGAACTGAAGACGACCGTCAACACGATGGTCGACCAGCTGTCGTCCTTCGCCGACGAAGTCACGCGAGTGGCACGCGAAGTCGGTACGGAAGGTCAGCTCGGCGGGCAGGCGCAGGTGCCCGGGGTCGCCGGGACCTGGCGCGACCTCACCGGGTCGGTCAACTTCATGGCGAACAACCTCACCGCGCAGGTGCGGAACATCGCCCAGGTGGCGACGGCGGTGGCGAAGGGCGACCTGTCGCAGAAGATCGCCGTCGACGCCAAGGGCGAGATCCTCGAACTCAAGAACACGCTGAACACCATGGTGGATCAGCTGTCGTCGTTCGCGGACGAGGTCACCCGAGTCGCCCGCGAAGTCGGCAGCGACGGGCGGCTCGGCGGCCAGGCACAGGTGCCCGGTGTGGCCGGGACCTGGAAGGACCTGACCGACAACGTCAACTTCATGGCGAACAACCTGACCGACCAGGTGCGGAACATCGCCCAGGTCACCACGGCGGTGGCCAAGGGCGATCTGACGCAGAAGATCATCGTCGACGCGCGCGGTGAGATCCTGGAGCTCAAGAACACCGTCAACATCATGGTCGACCAGCTGTCCGCGTTCGCCGACGAAGTCACCCGCGTCTCCCGCGAGGTCGGCACCGAGGGCAAGCTCGGCGGCCAGGCACAGGTGCGCGGCGTCGCCGGGACCTGGAAGGACCTCACCGACAACGTCAACGTCATGGCCGACAACCTCACCGATCAGGTGCGGAGCATCGCCACGGTGACGACGGCGGTGGCGAACGGCGACCTGTCGAAGAAGATCGCGATCGACGCCCAAGGCGAGGTCGCCGTCCTCGCCGAGACGATCAACAGCATGGTCGAGACGCTGCGCGCGTTCGCCGACGAGGTCACCCGGGTCGCGCGCGAGGTCGGTACCGAAGGCATCCTCGGCGGCCAGGCCCGCGTCCCGAACGTGGCGGGCACGTGGAAAGCCTTGACGGACAACGTGAACGTCATGGCCGACAACCTGACCGGCCAGGTCCGCAGCATCGCGACGGTGACCACCGCGGTGGCCCAGGGCGACCTGTCGAAGAAGATCGACATCGACGCCCGCGGCGAAATCCTCGAACTCAAGACGACCATCAACACGATGGTCGACCAGCTGTCGTCCTTCGCCTCCGAAGTCACGCGTGTCGCGCGCGAGGTCGGCACGGACGGCACGCTCGGCGGACAGGCGGAGGTGCCCGGGGTCGCCGGGACGTGGTCGCGGCTGACCGAGAGCGTGAACCAGCTGGCCGGGAACCTGACCACCCAGGTGCGGGCGATTGCGCAGGTGGCCACCGCGGTGACCGCGGGCGATCTGACCCGGCACATCACCGTCGACGCGTCCGGGGAGGTGGCCGAACTCAAGGACAACATCAACCAGATGATCGCGAACCTGAAGGAGACCACCCGGGCGAACCGCGAACAGGACTGGCTCAAGACCAACCTCGCCCGGCTGTCCGCGCTCATGCAGGGCCACCGCGATCTCGCTTCGGTGGCTTCGCTGATCCTGTCCGAGCTGACGCCGCTGGTGTCCGCGCAGCAGGGCGCGTTCTTCCTCGCGCGCGAAGACGAGCAGGACGAAACGGTCCTGGAGAGCATCGCCACCTACGGGCTGGCGAAATCCCAAGCGGGCCTTCGGTTCTCCCCCGGCGAGTCGCTCATCGGCCAGGCCGCCGTCGACCGGCGCACGATCCTGGTCCACGAGGCCCCGCCGGAGTACGCGCTCATCTCGTCGGGACTGGGCTCGGCCGCGCCGGTGAACGTGATCGTGCTGCCGGTGCTGTTCCAGGGCGAGGTGCTCGGTGTGCTGGAACTGGCGACGATCAATGCGTTCAGCACCGTCCACATCGACCTGCTGGAGCAGCTGAAGGAGACCATCGCGGTCAACGTCAGCACCATCCAGTCCAACTCGCGCACCGAGGCGCTGCTGACCGAATCCCAGCGCCTGGCACAGGAACTGCGCGCGCGGTCCGAGCAGTTGCAGGCGCAGCAACGGGAACTGCGCCGGTCGAACACGGATCTGGCGGAGAAGGCGGCACTGCTGGCGCAGCAGAACCGCGACATCGAGGTCAAGAACAGCGAGATCGAGCAGGCGCGACAGGAACTCGAAGAGCGCGCCGGGCAGCTGACCATGGCGTCGCAGTACAAGTCCGAGTTCATGGCGAACATGTCGCACGAACTGCGGACTCCGCTCAACAGCGCGCTGATCCTCGCGAAACTGCTTTCGGAGAACCCGGACGGGAACCTGTCGGAGAAGCAGATCCAGTTCGCGCGGACGATCTACTCGGCGGGCAGCGACCTGCAACAGCTGATCAACGACATCCTCGACATGGCCAAGGTCGAAGCCGGGCATCTCGATCTGCAGATGTCCGACGTCACGCTGCCGGAAGTGGTCGAGTACGTCGAATCGATCTGCCGGCCGCTGACTTCGGACAAGGGCCTGGAATTCGCCGTCCTGATCGACCCGCCGGTGCCGTCGTCGATCCACACCGACGAACACCGTTTGCAGCAGGTGCTCCGGAACCTGCTGTCCAACGCGGCGAAGTTCACCGACGAGGGCGCCGTGCGCCTGCACATCCGCATGGCCGACCAGGGCGAGGTCGAAGCCGACTCGCTCCGCCAGGCCCCCGGTGTCCTCGCGTTCGCCGTCGAAGACACCGGAATCGGCATCGCGCCGGACAAACTCGCGATCATCTTCGACGCGTTCCGCCAGGCCGACGGCACCACCAGCCGCAAGTACGGCGGCACCGGGCTGGGCCTGTCGATCAGCCAGCAGCTGACGGAACTGCTCGGCGGCGAACTGCGCGTCCGCAGCGAACCCGGCAAGGGCAGCACGTTCACCCTGTACCTGCCGGTGAGCGCGTCGAACCTGATCGTCCCGACCACGCAGGCGAGCGGCGTCCCGCTGATCATGGCCGTCCCGCAGGTGATCCCGGTGACCTCGTCGCTGCGGTTCCACGGCGAGAAGATCCTGATCGTCGACGACGACCTGCGCAACGTCTTCGCGCTGGCCGCCGTCCTGGAACGCAACGGCCTGGAAGTCATCTACGCCGAGACCGGCGTCGCGGGCATCCGGGCCCTGGAACGGCACGAGGACACCGCGCTGGTGCTGATGGACGTGATGATGCCCGAACTGGACGGCAACGCCACGATCACCGCGATCCGCGCCGAAGCCGCGCACGAGGACCTGCCCGTGATCGCCGTCACCGCGAAGGCGACCGCGGAGGACAAGGCGCGGACCTTGGCCTCGGGAGCGGACGACTACGTCACCAAGCCTGTCGACACGGACCGGCTGCTGGACCTGATCGCGGCGCACCTGGAAGCGGATGCCGCCTCGAGCGGCCTCTCGCAGGCCGTTGTCCCTGCGGACACTTCGGACTGAGGCCGCGGACTGCGGTCGCCCGCTGGTCGCTTGAAGTACGTGAAGGGGTCCTTCACGCGCCGTCGCTGGGTCTCGTGAGGTTGCTGAGGCTAAGGGTGCTGTTCCGGGCCTGTTCTGGGCGAGTGAGGGGAACTTTGAGGGACCCTGGGTCCCTCAAGGAGTCCTTCACGGACACCGCGGCCACTCACGACCCACGGCGGCGTCAGCAGGGTCTGTCTCGAACTCCCGGTCCCGAACATGAAAGAACCCGCAGGCCAGAGTGCCTGCGGGTCTCGTTTGAAACTGTGGAGCGGGTGACGGGAATCGAACCCGCGTAGCTAGTTTGGAAGACTAGGGCTCTACCATTGAGCTACACCCGCATGCACCCGGAGGACCCGGGTGCGAAAACAGCTTAGCGTGACCCGCTAGGCTGTGTGCACACCCCCCGGCAAGATCGGGGAAGTCACGGGATGTGGCGCAGCTTGGTAGCGCATTCGCTTTGGGAGCGAAGGGTCGCAGGTTCAAATCCTGTCATCCCGACCAGATGAGGCCGGACCTGCGGGTCCGGCCTTTTTCGGTCCGGAACGCAAGAGGAGAGCCCGTGGAGATCCGCCCGGCCCGCAGCACCGACGCCCCCACCGTGACCGCGCTGCTCACCGAGCTGGGCTACCCGGACAACAACGAGGCCGACGTGCGCCGTCGGCTCGAACGCTGGGCCCGTCATCCCGAGGGTGCCGCGCTCGTCGCCGTGTCGGACGACGGCGTGATCGGCGTCGTCGCGGTGGTCGCGATCCCCCTTCTCGAGAAGGAAGGCTCCGGCGGCCGGATCGTGACCCTGGTCGTGGACGAGACCCAGCGCGGCACGGGGGTCGGCCGCGAGCTGGTCGCCGCGGCCGAAGCGGAGGCGCAGCGCTGGGGCTGCAACTTCATGGAGGTCACCAGCTCCCGCCATCGGACCGGCGCGCACGCCTTCTACCGGGCGCGCGGCTACGAGGACCGCTGCGAACAAAGCGCCAGGTTCGTGCGCCAGTTGACCGTCTGACCAGCTCCCGGATGCTGAGAGCCCTAGGCCCCTCGGCACCCGCTTGCGAACATCGGCACCGTGACCGGCAGGCGGAGCGCCAGTGCCAGCGCGGTGCTCCGCGTGGTGCTGGACGAAGGGGCGATAGCGCGCAGCACCATCGCGCGCCGCACCGGGCTGTCCGCGGCGGCCGTCACGGGGCATGTGGCGGAGCTGATGCGCCGGGGGTTCCTCATCGAGCTGCCCGAGGTCGCCGGCGCGGTCGGCAGGCCGCATGTGCCGCTGGAGCTCGACACCGAGCGGTTCGTGGTGGGCGGCGCGCATATCGCGGTCGACCATCTCACCGTCGGGTTGCTGGATCTGCGCGGGAAAGTGCTGGCCCAGCAGGAGGCCCCGCATCACGGCGCCGAGCCCGCCGTCCAGGTCGCGCAGATCGCGGAGTTGCTCGACGACCTCCTCATCGGACACGCGCCGGAGCGGACGCCGCTCGGGCTGGGCGTGGCGACCGGCGGGTGGGTCGACGAGGCCTCGGGGACGGTGGTGGAGCACGGTTTGCTCGGCTGGCACGGGGTTCCGTTGCGCGAGCTGCTCACGGAGGTCACCGGTCTCGACGTCCGGGTCGACGGGCATTCGCGGGCGCTCATCCACGCCGAACGCCTGCTGGGGCAGCCGAGAGCGCGCAGCAGTGTCGTGCAGTTGTTCACCGGCAACGTGGTCGACGCCGCCTTCGCCACCGGCGACACCGTCCATCATGGTCCTCGTTCGGCGGCGGGCGCCGTCGCGCATCTGCGGGTCGACGACAGTGAAGAACCGTGTCGCTGCGGACGTTCCGGTTGTCTCGAGGCCACGGTGTCCGAGCGGACGGTCGCCCGCAAAGCCGTCGAAGCGCGAATCATCGAAGAACCGGATTTCACCGGCGTGCTCCATTTGGCGGCATCGGGAAATTCGGCTGCCATCGCTATTTTCCACGAGCGTGCGCGAATAATCGGACAGGCCGCCGCCTTGCTCTTCGACGTCCTCAATCCGGAAATTCTCATCGTTCTCGATCAGAGTGTACGCGACGTCGAAGGCTGCCTTTCCACGATCCGGGACGAGGTCTCCCAGCGATCCTGGATCTGCCAGGACGCGACGAAAAATGTTGTGGCGTCGAGCTTTCCGGGTACCGAGCTGGCTACGGCCGGTGGCGCCGTCATGCTGAACGTCCTCTACGAAGATCCGCTTTTCACGAAGCTCGCCAACGCTTCTTGAGCCGGGGTTACTTCATTTAATCGCAAAATTGACGCTCTCCACCGGGCCTGCGAAGAATCTCCTTCAACGACGCGAACCCGAACGAAAGAGCCCACCGTGAAGAAACCAGTGCCCTTACTCGCCGCGGCCGCCGTGCTTCTCGCCGGGGTGGCGCTGTCGGGCTGCGGCGCGTCCGCGAGCCCGGCGAGTGTCGCCGGACAGCCGGAGAAGCTCGAACTCCGTTACCAGGGATCGGCGAACAACGTCACGTTCCCCGAACTCGCCGAAGACCTCGGCTACTTCGGCCCGGTCAAGCTCAAGTGGGTCGGGAACACGATCAGCGGACCGCAGGACATCCAGTCCGCCGCGACCGATCAGACCGATTTCGGCGGTGCCTTCACCGGCGCGGTCGCCAAACTCGTCGACGCCGGCGCCCCGATCAAGGCCGTCGTCAACTACTACGGCTCCGACGAGAAGACCTTCTTGGGCTTCTACGTCAAGGAAGACAGCCCGATCCGCAACCCTCGCGACCTCATCGGCAAGAAGGTCGGCGTCAACACCGTCGGCGCGAACCTGGAGGCCGCCCTCGACACCTGGCTCAAGCGCCAGGGCCTCTCCGACGCCGAGATCGACCAGGTGCAACTGGTCGTCCTGCCGCCGATCAACACCGAACAGGCCCTGCGCAACGGCCAGATCGACGTCGCGGCGCTCAACGGCGTGCTACAGGACCGCGCGACCGCCGTCGGCGGCCTGCGGCCCATCGTGAAGGACGTCGAGGCGTTCGGTCCCTACAACGGCGGGCCGTACGTGCTGCGGACCGACTTCATCAAGAAGTACCCGGAGACCACGAAGACCTTCGTCGCCGGCGTCGCCAAGGCGATCGAATGGGCGCGCACCACGCCGCGCGACGAGGTGATCGCCCGGTTCACCAAGATCATCCAGAACCGCGGCCGCAACGAGAACACCGAAACGCTCAAGTACTGGAAGAGCACCGGCGTCACCAAGGGCGGGCTGATCTCCGACAACGACTACACGCTCTGGACGGACTGGCTCAAGCAGTCCGGGTTCATCAAGAACGACCAGGTCGACCTGAAGAAGCTCTACACCAACGAATTCAACCCCTTCCGCGAAGGCGGTGGCGCATGACCGCCAAGATCAGCCTTCGCTCGGTCACCAAGACCTTCGGCGCGCTGACCGCGCTGGACGATGTCTCCCTCGACATCGAGGACGGCACGTTCCTGTCGCTCGTCGGGCCGAGCGGGTCCGGCAAATCGACCCTGCTCGACCTGCTCGGCGGCCTCGCGAAGCCGAGCTCCGGCGAGGTCCTGATCGACGGGAAGCCCATCACCGGACCGGGCCTGGACCGCGGGGTCGTGTTCCAGCAGTACGCCCTGTTCCCCTGGCGCACCGCACGCGCCAACGTCGAGTTCGGCCTCGAAGGCGGCACGCTCACCAAACGGCAGCGCGCCGAACGGGCACGGGAATTCCTCGACCTGGTCGGGCTTTCCGGCTTCGAGGACCATCTCCCCCACCAGCTTTCCGGCGGGATGAAGCAACGTGTCGCGATCGCGAGAAGCCTCGCCTACGACCCCGACGTGCTGCTGATGGACGAGCCGTTCGCCGCGCTGGACTCGCAGACCCGCGAGCTGCTGCAGGAAGAACTGCGACGGATCTGGGGCCGCACCGGCAAGACCATCGTGTTCATCACGCACAGCATCGAAGAAGCCGTCTACTTAGGACAGAGGGTCGCGGTGCTCACCTCGCGGCCGGGCAGGCTCAAGGACGTCGTCGACATCGACCTCGGCGACCGCTCGAACGACGACCTGCGGTCGGCTCCCGCGTTCGTCGCGCATCGCCACCAACTGTGGGAACTCCTGCACGACGAGATCCGGAGGGCCGCGTGACCACCACCCTCGAAGCGCCTGCCGTCCACACCGGACCGAAGGTCGCCGAGCCACCTCGCAAGAAGAAGAACCGGCTGAGCAAGGCCTTCCGCAGCTCGGCGGCGATCCTGCTCTTCCTCGCCGTCTGGGAACTCGCTCCCCGCTTCGTCCTCGACGAAGGCACGCGGACCTTCCTTCCGCCGCTGTCGGAAGATCTCGTCGCGCTCTGGGAGCTGGTCCTCAACGGGCAGCTGGCCGATCATCTGCTGGCGAGCCTCGGCCGGTCCGCCGCCGGGTTCGTGATCGCGGTGGCCGTCTCGGTCCCGCTCGGGCTGCTGATCGCCTGGTACCGCCCGCTCGCCGAATTCCTGAACCCGTTGCTGGAGCTGGCCCGCAACACCGCCGCGCTGGCCCTGCTGCCGGTGTTCACGCTCCTGCTCGGGATCGGCGAGGTGTCCAAGATCGCGCTGATCGTCTACGCCTGCGTCTGGCCGGTGCTGCTCAACACGATCGCCGGGGTGAACACCGTGGATCCCTTGCTGGTCAAGGCCGCGCGTTCGCTCGGGCTGTCGAGTCCGAGCCTGTTCCGGAAGGTGATCCTGCCGTCGGCGGTGCCGACGATCTTCACCGGTATCCGGATGGCGGCGGCGTACTCGATCCTCATCCTGATCGCCGCCGAAATGGTCGGTGCCAAGGCCGGGCTCGGCTATCTGATCAACAACTCCCAGGTCAACTTCCAGATCCAGCAGATGTACGCCGCGATCATCACGGTGTCGGTGCTCGGGCTGGCCATCAACGCGGGCTTCGTCGCACTGGAGCGGCGATTCTCCACCTGGCGTGTCAAGGAGAAGGCATGACCTCGCAGAAACACCTGCACCTCAACGCGTTCGTGATGCCGAACGGGCATCACGAGGCCGCCTGGCGGCATCCGAGCACGGATCCGCGCCGCGCCGCGACGCTGAAGCACTATGTCGACATCGCGCGCACGGCGGAGCGCGGCAAGCTGGATTCGCTGTTCCTCGCCGACGGCGTCGCCTTGTGGGGCAACGTCCGCTACAACTCGCACACCCTGTTCGAGCCGCTGACGCTGCTTTCGGCGCTGGCCGGGGCCACCGAGCACATCGGCCTCATCGCCACCGCGTCGACGACCTACAACGAGCCGTACCACCTGGCACGGAAGTTCGCGTCGCTCGACCACCTCAGCGGCGGGCGCGCGGGCTGGAACATCGTGACGTCGGCGGGTGAGGACGAGGCCCGCAACTTCAACCGCGACGCCCGGCCGGCGCACGCGCTGCGCTACGAACGCGCCACCGAATTCGTCGAAGTGGCCAGGAAACTCTGGGACAGCTGGGACGACGACGCGGCCAGGATCGACAAGGAGACCGGGGTCTACGCCGACACCGACCTCATCCACCCGATCGACCACAACGGCCCGCATTTCCAGGTGCGCGGCCCGCTGAACATTCCGCGGCCGGTGCAGGGACATCCTTTGCTGGTCCAAGCCGGTTCGTCCGAGACGGGCAAGGAATACGCGGCCCGGTTCGCCGAGGCGGTGTTCACCGCGCAGCAGACGTTCGCCGAGGGCAAGGCCTTCTACGACGACGTCAAGGGCAGGCTCGCCAAGTACGGGCGCTCGCCGGAGGAGATCAAGATCCTGCCGGGGATCAGCCCGATCCTGGGCCGCACCGAGGCCGAAGCGAAGCAACGCGAGGCCGAACTCAACGCCCTCATCACGCCCGCGTACGGCGTGCGGCAGCTGTCGAACATGCTCGACCACGACCTCACGCCGTATCCGCTCGACGGTCCGCTGCCCGACGTCGGCACCTTCACCGAAGGCGCGCAGAGCCGGTTCGAGCTGGTCACCGGCCTGGCGAGGCGCGAGAACCTGACCATCCGCCAGCTGATCGAGCGGCTGGCCGGCGGCCGAGGACACCGTGTCTTCGCGGGGACCGCCACGCAGGTCGCCGACCAGCTGGAGCACTGGTTCACCGAAGGCGCCGCGGACGGCTTCAACGTCATGCCGCCCACGCTGCCCGGCGGGCTCGAGGACTTCGTCGACCTCGTCGTCCCGGAACTCCAGCGGCGCGGGCTGTTCCGCACCGAGTACACCGCCACGACCTTGCGCGGCCACTACGGCCTCGCCCGCCCAGTCAACCGAATCCCAGTGAAGGAGCACGCCGCATGACCGCCCTCAACACCCAGGTCGAGGTCCGCAAGATCACCGGCAGGATCGGCGCGCAGGTCATCGGCGTCGATCCGGCCAAGGAACTCGACGCCGCGACCGTCGCGTTCGTGACCGACGCCCTGCACGAGCACAAGGCGCTCGTGTTCCGCGATGTCGACCTCGACGACGCGGGCCAGCAGCGGTTCGCCGAGCACTTCGGCGAGTTGACGAAGGCGCACCCGACCGTCCCGTCGGTCGACGGCGAGCCCGCCATCCTGCCGGTCGACAGCGAACAGGGCCGCGCGAACCAGTGGCACACCGACGTCACCTTCGTGCACAACCCGCCGAAGGCCAGCACCCTGCGCAGCCTGGTCGTGCCGCCCTACGGCGGCGAGACGCTGATCGCCAACTCGGCCGCCGCCTACCGTGACCTGCCCGAGCCGCTCCGGGCGTTCGCGGACACGCTGCGCGCCGAGCACACCAACGACTACGACTACGCGAAGGCGCCCGAAACCCTCGACGAGGCGGAGCAGGAACGCCGCAAGGTGTTCGTCTCGCAGAAGTTCCGCACGGTGCACCCGGTGGTGCGGGTGCATCCGGTGACCGGCGAACGCGGGCTGTACATCGGCGGGTTCGCGCAGCGGATCATCGGGCTGTCCAAGGGAGAGTCGCGCGACATCCTGCGCCTGCTGCAGTCCTACGTGACGCGGCCGGAGAACGTCGTCCGGGTGAGCTGGGAGCCGAACCAGCTGGTCCTGTTCGACAACCGCATCACCCAGCACTACGCCGTCGACAACTACGACGACCTGCCCCGCCGCCTGAACCGGGTGACCGTGGCGGGCGACGTCCCGGTGGGCATCGACGGAGTGCCCAGCGAATCCCTCGAAGGCGACGCCTCGCACTACTCCCCCGTCGCCTGATCCCGCGTCCTGATCCCCCGCGTTTCGTCCTCTAGTTGCGGTCCTTGCGCGTGCAACTACCGCAACTAGGGCGTGTTTTAGAAGTGTGTCTTGGTTTGAGATGATCTTCGTGTGGGGCGTGGTGACCTGACGAATGAGCAGTGGGCGATACT
>NZ_JBVILA010000008.1:0-235983 GCF_055580625.1 Amycolatopsis sp. NPDC031561
GGCCGGGTGTGGAGGATTCGGGACGTTGAACGTCCCGAATCCTCCACACTCGGATCACACGACCACCTGACCAGTACGAGGGTGACGGTTCAGCGTGTGCCGGGTGTCGACGATGAAGGAATCGGGACGTTGAGTGTCCCGATTCCTTCATCGTCGATGGGGGTGGCCCTCGTCGGCCGGTCCAGATCGACCCCCGGCGCGACCCCGGCCGCCCCACCGCGCCGCCCCCACAACGCGTTTCGTCCTCTAGTTGCGGTAGTTCGTGAAGCCAACTACCGCAACTAGAGGACGAAACGCGTAAGAGGGGAAGCGTCAGGCGGGGAGCGGGGAGCCGCCGCGCTCCTGGAGCAGGCCCTTCATCAGGTTCATCTCGGCGCCCTGCGAGACGAGCATGCTCCGCGTCAGCGACTTCACGTCCGCGATGGACGTGTGGTCGTTGCCGTACTGCGCCATCTCCGTCCCGCCCATGTGATGCCGCAGCATCAGCTGGAGGAAGAAGACGTCCATCTCCTTGCCGGTCAGCGACCGCAGTTTGGCCAGTTCGGCCGAAGTCGCCATCCCCGGCATCGGAGCGCCGTTCGACGGCTTCATGTCGGCGCCACCGTGCCCCGAGTGGCCGGCCATCGGCTCGGTCATCCAGGTCATGTAGGCGCCGGTCGCCTGCTCGGGCTGGCCCCACAGGCCCAGCCAGCCCTTCATCCGGCCGACCTGGCCGGTCTGCGTGCGCTCGATGTCGAACGCGAGGGTCTTGACCGCCGGATCGGCCGTGTGGTCCCGCGCCCAGCCCGCCATCGTGACGGCCTGGAGGTGATGCACCGACATGTCCTGCGCGAAGCCGACCTCGACCGAGCCCGCACCCGGGGTCGTCGGCTCCGGATCGGAGTCGATCAACCTGGTCGTCAAGGCGCCGAGGCCGAAGCCCACGATCAGCATGACGACCAGGGTGGCCCCGATCACCAGCCACCGGCTCTTGGCGGAGCGCGGTACCTCGTCGCCGGGTTCGTCGACGTACTGGAGATCGGGATCCATCCGGCTCACTTACCTACTTGCTCGCGGGTGCCGACGGCTGGGTGGCCGGGGGCTGCGACGGCTGGCCGGCGCCGGGCTGCCCGTCCTGCTGGGTGCCCGCGGTGCCCTTGTAGTCCATCGGCTTCGCGTCCGGCCCCGGCGGGGTCGCGTCGAACTCGCCCGGCTCGATCTGCGCGTCGCAGGTGGCGTCACGCTCGGGGTACGCGCCGTACGGGTTGGTGCGCAGCGCCGCGATGAACTGGTCGATCCGCTCGTCGGAGGCGCTGTCCAGCTTCAGCTGGTGGCCCCAGGACTGCACCGAGATCGGCTTGTCGAGGTTCGGGTACGGCGACATCGTGGTGTACGGCTTGCCCTCGACGCGGACCCGCAGCAGCTCGAGCGCCTCGCCCGAGATCTGCGCCGGGTTGTAGGCGATCCAGACCGCGCCGTGCTCGAGGCCGTGGACCATGTTCTCGTTCCGCACCGCGCGGTCGTAGACGACGCCATTGCACGCGGCCCAGGCCTGGTCGTGCGGGCCACCGTAGGGCGGGGTCTTGTCGTAGGCGACGCGCTCGGCGGCCGTGACGTGGACACTGCCCTCGTACGTCGTGGTGGTCACGCCGTTGATCCGCTTGGAGGGATCCGGGTCCTGCTGCGAAGGCGCGAAGGCGGCCGCGGTCTCTTCGCGGGTCTTCTGCTCGCGCTTCGGCGCCGAGGCGACCATGTAGTAGGTGACCACCGAGGCCGCCAAGGCGACGATCGCGACGACCGCGATGATCGTGCCCCAGGGCGTGCCCTTCTTGGACACGACGGAACTACGGGCTGCCTTCATGGCGTTCTTCGACGACGCGCCCTTTTTTCTGGTTGTCCCGTTAGCCATGGCTCCTGCGTTCTCCAAAGGGGGTGGTCCCTGCGCGGGCCAGTGTAGAGACCGCGCGTCTGATCACCGTGAACAGCCGGAAGATCACCGGCTTGGCTCACACCTTCCGGCGGTCGCTGCGAAGCCCGGACCAGGTCACACCTAGAATTCCGCGAGTGACTCCCGCAGCTCTCGCCGACCTGGTCCGTAACTCAGCCGTGCAGGTTCTCACCGCGCGCGGCCTCGACGATTCCGTGCTGCCGGAGAAGGTGACGATCGAACGTCCCCGCAACCCCGAGCACGGCGATTACGCGACCAACCTGGCGCTGCAGGTGGCCAAGAAGGCGGGCATGAAGCCCCGCGACTTCGCCGACGCGCTGGCCGAGGCCCTCGCCGCGGCCGACGGTATCGACTCGGCCGAGGTCGCCGGGCCGGGCTTCCTCAACCTCCGGCTCGCCGCCGACGCGCAGGGCCAGATCGTTCAGCAGGTCCTCGACGCCGGTGAGCGGTTCGGCCTCGGCGACGAGCTGGCCGGGCTCAAGATCAACCTCGAGTTCGTCTCGGCGAACCCGACCGGCCCGATCCACCTCGGCGGCACCCGCTGGGCCGCGGTCGGCGACGCGCTGGGCCGCGTGCTGTCCGCGCAGGGCGGCCTGGTCACCCGGGAGTACTACTTCAACGACCACGGCGCGCAGATCGACCGCTTCGTCCGGTCCCTGGTCGCCGCCGCCAAGGGCGAGCCCGCCCCGGAAGACGGCTACGCGGGCGGCTACATCAACGACATCGCCGCCGAGGTCATCCGCCAGGAGCCGAGCGCGCTGTCGCTGCCGGACGACGAGCGCGCGGAGACCTTCCGCCGGGTGGGCATCGAGCTGATGTTCACCGAGATCAAGCAGAGCCTGCACGACTTCGGCACCGACTTCGACGTCTACTTCCACGAGAACTCGCTGCACGAGTCCGGCGCCGTCGGGTCGTCGGTCCAGCGGCTGAAGGACTCCGGGAACCTGTACTTCGAGGACGGTGCCTGGTGGCTGAAGTCCAAGGAACACGGTGACGACAAGGATCGCGTCGTCATCAAGAAGGACGGCAACCCGGCCTACATCGCCGGTGACCTCGCCTACTTCCAGGACAAGCGCAAGCGCGGTTTCGACCTCTGCATCTACATGCTCGGCGCGGACCACCACGGGTACATCGCCCGCCTCAAGGCCGCCGCGGCCGCCTTCGGCGACGACCCGGCCGTGGTCGAGGTCCTGATCGGCCAGATGGTCAACCTGGTCTCCGACGGCAAACCCGTCCGGATGAGCAAACGCGCGGGCACCGTGATCACCATGGAGGACCTGGTCGGCACCGTCGGGGTCGACGCGGCCCGCTACGAGCTGATCCGCTACTCGGTCGACTCCACTTTGGACATCGACCTCGACCTGCTGCGCAAGCACTCCAACGACAACCCGGTCTACTACGTCCAGTACGCCCACGCGCGGCTGGCCTCCTTGCAGCGCAACGCTTCCGACCTCGGCCTCAAAACCGATGGCGATGTCGACTTCGGTCTGCTCACGCTGCCCGCCGAGGGCGATCTCATCCGCACACTCGGCGAATTCCCGACCGTCCTCCGCCGGGCGGCGCAGCTGCGCGAACCGCACCGCGTCGCCCGGTACCTCGAAGAACTCGCCGGCGCCTACCACAAGTGGAACGCCGTCGGCCGGGTTCTCCCGAAGGGCGACGAGGAGACCACCCCCCTCACGTTTTCCCGGCTCGCGCTCTGCGAGGCGACCCGCCAGGTGCTGGCGAACGGCCTCACGGTGCTCGGTGTCTCTGCTCCGGAACGGATGTAATCGATGGCTCACCCCGCGGGCCCCCGCCACGCCGACGTCTACCCCCACGCCGACGCCTCCGGTTTCCCGCCGTCGAGTCCCGAAGAACTCGACAGGCTGTACCCGAAGGTCTGGCCCCGTAACACCTTCCGAGGTGGAGACGGTGTCGTGCGCATCGCGGGCGTCGACGTCCGCGAACTCGCCGAGAAGTACGGCACGCCGCTGTTCGTCGTCGACGAGGCCGACTTCAAGTCCCGCTGCGCCGACTACGCCGAGGCGTTCGACGACCCGGCACTCGTGCACTACGCGTCCAAGGCGTTCCTGTCCATCGAGATCGCCCGCTGGGTGGCCGAGCAGGGACTGAGCCTGGACGTCTGCAGCGGCGGCGAACTCGCCGTCGCGCAGCGCGCGGACTTCCCGGCCGAGCGGATCACCTTCCACGGCAACAACAAATCCCTTCCCGAACTCGAAGCCGCCGTCGAGGCTGGCGTCGGCACGGTCGTGGTCGACTCCTACTACGAGATCGCGCGGTTGGCGGATGTCGCTGCCCGGCACGACATCACGCAGAACGTGCTCATCCGGGTCACCGTCGGCGTCGAGGCGCACACCCACGAATTCATCGCGACCGCGCACGAGGACCAGAAGTTCGGTTTCTCGCTGGCTTCCGGTGACGCGGCCGAAGCCGTGCGCCGGGTGCTCAACGCGCCGTCGCTCAAGCTGATCGGCCTGCACAGCCACATCGGTTCGCAGATCTTCGACGCCGACGGCTTCGAGGTCGCCGCCCGCCGCGTGGTCGGCCTGCTGGCCGAACTCGCCAAGGAACACGGCAACGATCTGCTCGACCAGCTGTCGATCGTCGACCTCGGCGGCGGTTTCGGTATCGCCTACACCGACAAGGACAACCCGCCCCCGCCCGCGCAGATGATCACGCAGATCCGCGAGATCGTCCGCAAGGAATGCGAGTACGCGGGCCTTCCCGTGCCGAAGATCGCGGGCGAGCCGGGCCGGGCCATCGCCGGTCCCGGCACGATCACGCTCTACGAGGTCGGCACCATCAAGGACGTGTCGCTCGGCGACAAGGCCGCCCGGCGCTACGTCAGCGTCGACGGCGGCATGAGCGACAACATCCGCACCGCGCTCTACGACGCGGTGTACGACTGCCGTCTCGTTTCCCGCACTTCCGACGACGACGGGGACGGCCAGGTCGCCGCCGCGCTGTCCCGGGTCGTGGGAAAACACTGTGAGTCCGGCGACATCGTCGTCCGGGACTGCTGGCTCCCCGACACTCTTGCTCCCGGCGACCTGCTCGCCGTGGCGGCCACCGGGGCGTATTGCTACTCGATGGCCAGCGGGTACAACCGGCAGCCGCGGCCCGCGGTGGTGGCCGTGCGCAACGGCAGCGCCCGTGTGCTGCTGCGGCGGGAGACGACGGACGACATGCTGCGCCTGGAGGTCTAGCAAGTGTCTACTGTGGACGGACGCGTGATCAGGGTCGCCCTGCTCGGCTGCGGGACGGTCGGCGGTGAGGTCGTCCGCCTGCTCACCGAGCAGGCCGAGGAGCTCGCCGCCAGGGCGGGCGCCAGGGTGGAGCTCGCGGGCATCGCCGTGCGGCGCCCCGACAAGCACCCCGAACTGCCGCCGGAGCTGGTGACCTCCGACGTGACGAAGCTCGTCACCTCCGACGATGTCGACGTCGTCGTCGAACTGGTCGGCGGGATCGAGCCGGTGCGGGAGTGGCTGCTCGACGCGCTCAAGGCCGGGAAATCCGTTGTCACGGCGAACAAAGCGCTGATGGCCGAGCATTCCGCGGAGCTGTTCGAGGCCGCCGACGCGTCCGGTGTGGACCTCTACTTCGAAGCGGCCGTGGCCGGGGCGATCCCGTTGCTGCGCCCGCTGCGCGAATCGATGGCGGGTGACCGCATCACCCGCGTGATGGGCATCGTCAACGGCACCACCAACTTCATCCTCTCCGCGATGGACTCCACCGGCGCGGGCTACGCGGAAACCCTGGAAGAGGCCAGCAGGCTCGGATACGCCGAGGCGGACCCGACGGCCGACGTCGACGGCTACGACGCGGCGTCCAAGGCCGCGATCCTCGCCTCGCTCGCGTTTCACACCCGCGTCACGGCGTCCGAGGTGCACCGTGAGGGCATCGCCGACGTCACCGCGTCGGACCTCGCCGCGGCGAAGGTGCTGGGGCGCACGGTGAAACTGCTCGCCATCTGCGAGCGCGTCACCTCCGACGACGGCGCCGAATCCGTTTCGGCGCGCGTGCATCCGGTGATGATCCCGCGCGGGCACCAGCTCGCCGGGGTCGGCGGCGCGTACAACGCCGTCTACGTCGAGGCCGACGCCGCCGGTGAGCTCATGTTCTACGGTCAGGGCGCCGGTGGCGCGCCGACCGCGAGTGCCGTGCTCGGCGACCTCGTCGCGGTGGCTCGAAACCGGGTCGTCGGCGGCCGTGGCCCGCGCGAATCCGCGCACGCCGCGCTCCCGGTCAGGCCGATGGGCCAGACGCCGACGCGGTACCACGTCAGTCTCGACGTGGCCGATCGAGCGGGCGTGCTCGCCCAGGTGGCCCAGGCGTTCGCCGGGCACGGCGTCAGCATCGCCGCGGTGCGGCAGCGCGACGCCAACGACACGGCCAGCCTGGTCGTGGTCACCCACCTGGCGCCGGACGCGGCCTTGAAGTCCACTGTGGACGACATCGCCAAACTCGATGTGGTGAACCAGGTCGTCAGTGTGATGCGTGTGGAAGGCGAAGACCAGTGATTCCCCAACCATGGCCAGGGATCATCCAGGCCTACCCCGACCGGATCCCGGTCCCGGCCGGCGCGAAGGTGATCACCCTCGGCGAGGGCAACACCCCGTTGCTGCCCGCGCCGCACCTCTCGGAACTGACCGGCTGCGAGGTCTACCTCAAGGTCGAGGGCGTGAACCCGACCGGGTCGTTCAAGGACCGCGGGATGACCGTCGCCATCACGCACGCGCTCGCCAGCGGGCTCCAGGCGGTCATCTGCGCCTCCACCGGCAACACCTCGGCGTCGGCCGCGGCCTACGCGGCCCGCGCCGGGCTCACCTGCGCGGTGCTGGTCCCGCAGGGCAAGATCGCGATGGGCAAACTCGCCCAGGCCGTCCTGCACGGCGCGCGGATCCTGCAGGTGGACGGCAACTTCGACGACTGCCTCGAGCTGGCGCAGAAGACCGCGATCGACTACCCGGTGACCTTGGTCAACTCGGTCAACCCGGTGCGCATCGCGGGCCAGAAGTCGGCCGCGTTCGAGATCTGCGACGTCCTCGGCAAGGCGCCGGACATCCACTGCCTGCCGGTCGGCAACGCGGGCAACATCACCGCCTACTGGGCGGGATATTCGGAGTACGCGGGCGACGGTGTGGTGAAGAACACCCCGCGGATGTTCGGCTTCCAGGCGGCGGGCGCCGCACCGCTCGTGCACGGCGAGCCGGTGGCCGACCCGGACACCATCGCGACCGCGATCCGCATCGGCAGCCCCGCGTCCTGGGACGGCGCGATGAAGGCGAAGAACGCCTCCGCCGGGCTGTTCGAGGCCATCACCGACGAGAAGATCCTCGAGGCGTACCGGCTGCTCGCCAGCAAGGAGGGCGTGTTCGTCGAGCCCGCCTCGGCGACCAGCGTCGCCGGCCTGCTCGCGACGGCCGCCGACGGGCGCTTGCCGAAGGGCTCGACCGTCGTCTGCACCGTCACCGGCCACGGCCTGAAGGACCCGGCGACGGCGCTGGAGGGCAACGTCGAGGTCGAACCGCTCGCCGTCGACCCGACCGCCGTCGCCGCCGCGCTGGACCTGCGATGACGCTGCTCAAGGTCAAGGTCCCGGCGTCTTCGGCGAACCTCGGCCCGGGGTTCGACACGCTGGGCCTGGCGCTGGCGTTGTACGACCGGGTCGAACTCCAGATCACCGACCACGGGCTCAAGATCGAGGTGATCGACGCGGGCGCCGGCGGCGTGGACGACGTCCCGACCGACGAATCGCACCTGGTCGTCCGGGCTTTCCGGCGGGCCTGCGAGCACCTGGACGTCCGGGTGCCTGGCCTGCACCTGCGCTGCTTCAACGCCATCCCGCACGCCCGCGGCCTCGGCTCGTCCGCGGCCGCCGTCGTGACCGGCGTCGCGGCGGCGTACGCGCTGGCTGAGAAGGCCCTGGACGACGACGCGCTGCAATTGGCGGCCGAGTTCGAAGGGCACGCCGACAACGCGGCGGCGAGCCTCCTGGGCGGCTTCGTGGTGGCCTGGAACGAGGGGATGCGGTTCCTCGCCGAACGACTCCAGCCGCATCACGACATCCGGCCCGTGGTCGCCATCCCGGCCCTGCGGTCCTCCACCGACGCGACGCGCGGCCTGCTTCCCGCCCAGGTCCCGCACGCCGACGCGGCGTTCACGGCGGGCCGCGCGGCGCTCGCGGTCCACGCGCTCACCTCGCGCCCTGACCTGTTGCTCTCCGCGACCGAAGATCGGCTTCACCAGCATTACCGGGCGCCCGCGTACCCGGCGAGCAGCGAACTGGTGCGCGCGCTGAGGGCCGAAGGGGTGGCCGCGGCCATCTCCGGAGCCGGTCCGAGCGTGCTCGCGCTGACCACCGGGGGAATACTCCCGGCGGGCGTGGACGTTACATCTTTCGACGTCACCGAGCTGCCGATCGATCCGGGCGGCGTTCAGGTTGCGGCCCAGTAAAGCCTCGGTCACATGCCGGAGCCCCATCCCGCCACGCGGGGGGTGGTTGTTGCACCCGGCCGTGGCGCGGTCTACCCTCGGGGGCGTTCGATCACCGTGCGTTTCCGCACCCGGTGCCGGTCCAGGTGACCAGTGTCATCCTTGGCCCGCATCCTTAGTTGATCCGCCAGTCCCGCACAGAGTCCGGCAACAGCACAGCCTGGCAAGCGGGGGCTGGCAGGTCGACGCAGGCGGGTTCCCGGTTTCGGCGGTGCCGAATTCCGCTTCCTCCATTTGGAGGACGCAAATCCCTGTGCTGGAGGCCTTCTAGCTGTGTTCAACACGGCCGAGGAGCTGATCGCCCGTATCGGGGGCCAGATACGCCGTTTCGCAATCGGACGCGAACGGCGGTCCGCTGATCCACCTGGAGGCGTGGATCGGTCAGGAAGGACATTTGTGAGCAACACCGATCTTTTGAGCGACGTCGAAGGTGGCGCCGCCGAGTCGAACGGCGCCGTCGCTCCCAAGCGCACGGTCGGCGGATTGACCGGCAAGACCGTCGCCGAACTGCGCTCGATCGCTGGGGACCTTGGCATCGGCGAGACCACGGGTATGCGTAAGGGCGACCTGATCGCGGCCATCCGTGAGCGCCAGGGCAAGACCAAGCGCAAGACCCCCGCCGCGGCGAGCGAAACGCTTCCGCTCGAGGGGATCGATGCACCACGCAAGGCTCCCAAGGCCGAAGCGCCCAAGACGGAGGCCCCGAAGCAGGAGGCCCCGAAGGCCGAAGCGCCGAAGGCGGAAGCCGCCCCGGCCGAAGCCCCGCGCGCCGAGAAGGCCGAAAAAGTCTCGGAGAACGGCTCCGCGCCCGCCGCCGAGCGGCCCGCGCAGCAGGAGAACGGGCCGCAGGACGGCCAGTCGCAGCAGGAAGAGGGCGGCCGCAGCCGTCGTCGTCGTGGCTCCAACCGCGCCGCGGGTTCGCCCGAACAGGGTGGCCAGCAGCGTGATCGCGGTGAGCAGCGTGACCGCGGGGACCGTGGTGACCGTGGCGAACAGCGTGACCGCGGCGAACAGCGTGACCGCGGCGAACAGCGTGACCGCGGCGACCGCAACGAGCGTGGCGACCGCGGTGAGCAGGGCGGTAACCGTCAGGGCAACCGTGACGGCGGTCGTGACGGCAACCGCGACAGCCGCGGCCAGGACAGCCGCCAGCGCAATCAGCAGGGCGGTGGCCAGGACAACAGCCAGCGTCAGGGCCAGCAGGGCCCGCAGGGTGACGACGACGAGGAAGGCGGCCGTCGCGGCCGTCGCTTCCGCGACCGTCGCCGCCGGGGTGCCGGCGGTGGCCGTGAACAGGGCGGTTCGCCCGACACCGAGATCCGCGAGGACGACGTCCTGCTGCCCGTCGCGGGCATCCTGGACGTGCTCGACAACTACGCGTTCGTGCGTACCTCGGGCTACCTCGCCGGGCCGAACGACGTGTACGTCTCGCTGTCGCTGGTCCGCAAGTACGGCCTGCGCCGCGGTGACGCCCTCACCGGTGTCGTGCGCCAGCCGCGTGACGGCGAGCAGCAGCGGCAGAAGTTCAACCCGCTGGTGCGCGTCGACTCGATCAACGGCCTGGAGCCGGACGAGGCCAAGCGTCGTCCGGAGTTCACCAAGCTGACCCCGCTGTACCCGAACGAGCGGCTGCGCCTCGAGACCGAGTCGCACAAGCTCACCACCCGCGTCATCGACCTGGTGATGCCGGTCGGCAAGGGACAGCGTGCCCTGATCGTGTCGCCGCCCAAGGCCGGCAAGACGACGATCATGCAGGACATCGCGAACGCGATCTCGACGAACAACCCCGAGTGCCACCTGATGGTCGTGCTCGTGGACGAGCGTCCTGAAGAGGTCACCGACATGCAGCGTTCGGTGAAGGGCGAGGTCATCGCCTCGACCTTCGACCGTCCGCCGTCCGACCACACGTCGGTCGCGGAGCTGGCCATCGAGCGGGCGAAGCGGCTCGTCGAGATGGGCCACGACGTCGTCGTGCTGCTCGACTCGATCACCCGCCTCGGCCGTGCGTACAACCTCGCGGCCCCGGCGTCCGGCCGGATCCTCTCCGGTGGTGTCGACTCGACCGCGCTCTTCCCGCCGAAGCGTTTCCTCGGCGCGGCGCGCAACATCGAGAACGGCGGTTCGCTCACGATCTTCGCCACGACGATGGTCGAGACCGGATCCACCGGTGACACGGTCATCTTCGAGGAGTTCAAGGGCACCGCGAACGCGGACCTCAAGCTCGACCGGAAGATCGCCGAGCGGCGCGTCTTCCCCGCGGTGGACATCAACCCGTCCGGTACCCGCAAGGAAGATCTGCTGCTTTCGCCGGACGAGCTCGCGGTCACCCACAAGCTGCACCGGGTGCTGCACGCGCTGGACTCGCAGCAGGCCATCGACCTGCTGATCTCGCGTCTGCGCAAGACGAAGACCAACCTCGAGTTCCTCATGCAGGTCTCGAAGACGGCCCTCGGCTCGAACGACGACGACTGAGTTTCGGTCTGGTAAGTACATGAAGGCCCCCTTCCTTGCGTCCAGCGCAAGGAAGGGGGCCTTCATGTACTTGAGGCGCAGGGAGGATGTCGTGGCTTCGGGACCAGGGCGGATCGTCGTCTACGGCGTCACCGGTTCGGGCAAGTCGACGCTGGCCCGGAAGTTGGCCGAGCGGACCGGGTCGCCGTACCACTCGGTCGACGACGACCTCGCGTGGCAGCCGGGCTGGGTGCCCGTCCCCGACGACGAGCAACGGCGCCGGATCACCGCGCTGGTCGCGGGAGACCGGTGGGTCATTGACGGCATGTTCTCCAAATGGCGCGACATCGCACAGCCCAGGGCCGAGCTGATCGTGGCGCTGGACTATCCGCGCTGGGTTTCGCTGAGCCGTCTGGTGCGTCGGACGGTGGTGCGGTGCGTCACCCGTCGCCGGATCTGCAACGGCAACCTCGAAACACCGCGCGGGATCTTCTCCGGCGACTCGATCATCGTGTGGCACTTCCGGTCCTTCGCCCGCAAGCGGCGGATCATTCGCGCCTGGGAGGCGGATCCCGGGATGCCGGTGGTGCGGCTGACCTCGCCGCGCGCTACAAGGCGCTGGCTCGCGTCTCGTGAGTGGTAAGGACGGTTAGAACCGCCCTTACCACTCACGAGAACGAGGGCTCAGCGGTGCGGGACGGCCGCGGGGGTCCAGCCGCGGTAGTTGTTGAAGTAGTTCACGCTCGACGCGTGGCCGATCTTGCCGCCGATGCTGGAGGCGTAGATCCCGCCGGAGCCGTCGGCGATGCCGACGTGGCCCCACTGGCTGATGTTCCAGTACACAAAGGAGCCCTTCGGCGGCGTCCCGGTCGTGTGCTTCGGGCTCGCGCCGTTCCAGTGCGCGTTGGCCGAGGCCCAGACGCCGGTGGTCCCGTACGCGTTCTCGACGGCCTTCTCACAGAGGCCCTGGTACGCGGTGGAGCCGGCTTTGTTCTTGAACCACTGGACGGCACCGGCCGGCGTGCCGTCACCGGCGCCCTGGATCGCGAGGTCGCCCTCGGGCACCGTGGTGAAGGTGCCCGCCGCGGGGTTGATGTCGGCGGCGGTGATGGTGGCGCCCGCTTCCGGAGCGGCTCCAGCGACCGGAGCCATGGCGAAGGCCGCGATGGCCAGCGCCGCGACGGACGCGGGCTTCGCCACCTTGGCGAGGATTGTGCGCATGATGCAAACCTCCCGTGGAGTATTTTCCAACAGAAGGACGATCCCGTGATCGGGTACAAATTTCGTACAACTCGGCGTCGATAGTTGATTACTCAACGTGGTGGAATATGCCGAGTGAGGGGTGCGTTAACCCCACTGCCAGCGCATCTGGCAAAATCATCCGCTGAAGTCCGGCACCGGTTCACCCCGCCACGGGGACCCGGGGCCAACGAGAGAGGACACCATGAAGAGCGGTATTCACCCCGACTACGTTGTCACGCACGTCAACTGCGACTGCGGCAACGAATTCACCACGCGCAGCACCAAGACCTCCGGCAACCTCCACGTCGAGATCTGCTCGAACTGCCACCCGTTCTACACCGGCAAGCAGAAGCTCATGGACACCGGCGGCCGCGTCGCGCGCTTCGAGGCTCGCTACGGCAAGCGCAAGAAGGCCGAAGACGCCAAGTAGCTTGAACGACGGCGCCTACCCGCATGTCCGGGTAGGCGCCGTTTTCTTTGGTGTCCCAGCCATGGTTTTGTCCCGGGCCGTTGAAAGGTGGAGTGGTGGATTCGAGTTCGCTGAAGGGTCTGCTCGAAGAGCACGCCCAGCTGGAAGAACAGCTGGCCGACCCGGCCGTGCACGCCGACCAGGCGCGCGCACGCAAGCTCGGCCGCCGCTACGCGGAGCTGAGCCCGGTCGTCAAGACGGTCCGTGAACTCGACACCGCTCGCGACGACCTCGAGACGGCGAAGGAACTGGTGTCCGAAGACTCGTCCTTCGCGGCCGAGGCCGAGGAGATCTCCGCCAAGATCCCCGTACTCGAGTCCAAGCTCACCGAACTGCTCCTGCCGCGCGACCCGTACGACGGTTCCGACGTGGTCATGGAGATCAAATCGGGTGAAGGCGGCGAGGAGTCGGCGCTGTTCGCCGGCGACCTGCTGCGCATGTACCTGCGCTACGCCGAGCGTCACGGCTGGAAGGCCGAGGTGCTCGACTCGGTCGACTCGGACCTCGGCGGTTTCAAGGACGTCACCGTGTCCATCAAGAGCCGTTCGGCCGACGTCGACGGTGTCTGGGCGCGCCTGAAGTTCGAGGGCGGGGTGCACCGCGTGCAGCGCGTGCCCGCCACCGAATCCCAGGGTCGTATCCACACCTCCGCGTCCGGCGTGCTCATCTACCCCGAACCCGAGGACGTCGAGGTCGAGATCGACCCGAACGACCTGCGGATCGACGTCTACCGCTCGTCCGGCCCCGGCGGCCAGAGCGTGAACACGACCGACTCGGCCGTGCGCATCACGCACCTTCCGACCGGTGTGGTCGTCTCGTGCCAGAACGAGAAGTCGCAGATCCAGAACCGCGCCCGTGCCCTGCAGGTGCTGCAGGCCCGCCTCCAGGCGATCGCCGAGGAGGAGGCCGCCGCGAAGGCGTCGGACGCGCGTCGCTCGCAGGTCCGCACCGTCGACCGCTCCGAGCGGGTCCGCACCTACAACTTCGCCGAGAACCGCATCGCCGACCACCGGGTGAACTACAAGGCGTACAACCTGGACCAGGTCCTCGACGGCGACCTCGACGGCGTGCTGAACGCGCTCATCACCGCGGACCGCGAAGAGCGGCTCGCCGCCCACGCGGGCTGACAGCCGATGCCGGACGACGGTGTCGCGTACCCGGCGATGCGGACGATGGTCATCGAAGCGGTCGAGGCTTTCTCGGACGTCGATTACCAATGGCGAGAGTGGGTCCGGGCAGAGAGCTGGCCCGCGCGCCTGGACAACTTCACGATGCAGCTGAACGCACTGGACGATGTCCGAATGCTCGAAGCGCCGGAAGACGCCATCGGTGACATTCTGCGTGGCGAGCGCGAGGTGGCGGTCTTCGGTCCGCTGAACGACGCTTTGGAGAACCTCTTCGGCAAGCTGGGCACGGAGCTGTCGGACGAGGAGTACTTGAACACGGCCGAATGGCCGCAGGTGGTGGCCGCGGCCAAGGACGCCTTGGCGGTCCTCTCGGAAACCCGGTAGCCGGACAGCTAGCCGGGTTCGGTGTAGAACGGATCGTCCTCGAGCCCGGTGTGGATGGCCCGGACGGACATGCTCACGTGGGAGAGCCTGTCGGTCACCTCGTTCGTGACCCGGCTGAGCGCCTCTTCGCCGCTTTCCCCGGCGACAGCGGGAAAAGCCGACAGCAGCACGGCTTCGCAGGGTCCCGCGTCCGTGCTGATCCGGACCAGTGACGCCGAAAGGTCGGTCGCGGGCCGTCCGCACAGGCCCACGGCCAGCCGCAGATCGCCGGTGGGCACGTAAAGGTGCACCCGTGAGATGACGTCGGTGTCCGCGCGCGGGGTGAAATCGTGCCGGGGGACGTACGCCGGTTCACGCGGATCGGTGCCGCCGACGGCCGCCATCAGCGCATAGAGCGTGTAGCCGTCGGCTTGGGTGTCGGGCGCTTCGTAGCTTCCGTATTGGCCGGTTTCCGGCGTTCCGTGGATTTCGAAGAATGCCGCGTTCAGGCCGAAGTGGAAAAGCGCCGGTACCGCGGCGCGGTGCAGTGTGTCGGCGGGCTCCTCGCCGTCCGCCGGCGGAGTGCGATAGCCGACGGAGACCGTGTATCCCTTCCAGCCGCCTTCGGGATCCGCCCGGCAGATCTCCAGTTCGGTGGCTTCGAACTCTTCGATGAAGCGTTCGCCCAGTGCGGCGGCCGCGGTGAAATCATCGGTTTCGATATTCGCGGATATCCGCGTGACGACTTCCGTTTCCCGGAGATCCATGACTATTTCGCTGGCCCTTCGGCGGCTACAGGTGTGTTCAGCCTACGGGCGGCGCGGACAGGCGGCAGAGCGGGCCTGTCGTCGATTCCCCGCTTCCGCTACGGTCCCTGGGCGGTAAGGGAATCGGTCCCAGGGGAACACGTATCCGTGGCATACGCAGAAGACGTGCACATCGAGGAAAGATCCATTCCGGCGAACCGGAAACGTGTTCTGCGGGCTTTCGCGCTCGGTGCCGGAACGGTCCTGCTGAGCGTGGCCGTCGTCGCCAGGATCGGCCGGTTCGGGTTCAATCCGACCGACCAGGGATTCGTACTGGCGCAGGTGTGGCGCGTCCTGCACGGCGAGATCCCGCAAGTCGATTTCGTCGGGCCCCGGCCGTTCGGTTCGGCTTATCTGCACGTGGTCGACCATCTCGTTCCCGCGCCGCTGATGATCGGGTCGAGTTTCGTGATGATGGCGCAGCTGACCGTCGCCACGTTCGCGCTCGCCGCGTTCTTGACCGGGACTTCGCCGCTGGAGTGGGGGCCGTTGCGGCTCGGGCTGGTCTTCACCGCCGCGGTGGTCTGCCTGAACACGTATCCGCTGATGGCCTGGCACACCGTCGACGGTGTCTTCCTGGTCGCGGTCGGCTGGTGGCTCCTCGACAGCGGGCTGCGTTCCGGCTCGCGATGGCGGCGACTGCTCGGCCTGTTCTGCCTCGGCTTCGCGATCATCGTCAAGCAGAGCTTCCTGTTCGCCGCACCGGTCGGGGTGCTGATCCTGTTGTTCCACCCCGCCGCGCCGCCGAGGAAGTGGCCGCGCCTGCTCGGCGACGTCCTCGTGCTCGGTGCGGCGCCGCTGCTGTACCTCGGCATGGTCACCGTCGCCGGGGGACTCCGGTCGGCGATCGCGCAGCTCTCCGGCGGCAAACAAACCTGGGGCGAAAGCCTTTTCCGGTTCTGGACGGCGGATTTCACCGGCCGCGCCGATCCGAGGACGTACGTCTTCCCGGTGCTGCTCGGAGTGTGCGTCCTCGCCGTCGCGTGGTCCCTTCGCGAACGGCTCGGCGAGCCGGGCCGATGGCTCCGGGTCGTGACGGGCTTGTGCGTCGTGGCCGTGGTGGTGTTCGTCGTGGCCGACGGCGGGTTCGAGCACGCGGGCAGCTGGCCGGTCACCCTACTGTGGCTCTTCCTGGCCGCCGCGGTGCTCGACGCCGTCGTCCGAAGACGGTTGCCCTGGCGATACCTGGCGATCGCCGCACTCGGCTGGATGGCCAGTTTGTCCTGGGGCTACCCGCTTCCCGGCCTGCTCACCGGGATCTTCGCGCTGGGCGTGCTGGAAGCCGTGGCGCAGCGGGATCTGCCGCGGCCGCCCCGGTTCGCGGGCGGCGTTCTCGGCGCCACCGCGTTCATCCTCGCCGGGCTCCTGCTGCTGTCCGCGCACGACAAGGCGCCGTACGCGGACAGGCCGCAGGGTGAACTGACGAAGGACCTCGGGGACATCGCGCCCGCGCTGCGCGGCGTCCGCACCAATCCCAGCGTGTACACCTACGTCGCCCAGATCCGCGGCTGCCTGGACCGCTACCCGGCGTCGAAGGTGGCCGTCCTGCCGGACAATCCTTTCGTCGCCCCGGTCTTCGGGGTCCGCAACCCGTTCCCGCTGGACTGGCCGCTCCCGCTGGAACTGACCGGGGACAGTCCGGAAAGGATGGTCGAGGCGGCGGAACGCCTTGACCGGGAAGGGGACTATCTCGTGCTCTTCCAGACGGTCAAGGCCGTTTCGCTGACCGCGGGCGCGCCGGTGCACGATGCCGTCGCCCCGGACGCGCCGACCATCGCGATGAGCGGCGTGGAAGACCGGGTCAAGGACAAGCTCGGCGGGACCAGAGTGGCCTGCGGCAGCTTCGCGGGATTCTGGGCACCTGCGGCTGAAGCTCAGCCGGAGACGGACGCCGTCTCCGGCTCGCGGTCTTCGATCGTCGCTGTCTCTTCCTCGCGTCGCGGCAGGAACGAGAGCGCGGCGAAGGCGGCGGCGAGCAGGGTCGGGAAGATCGTCAGCTGCTGGTGCTTGACGTTCTCGATGCCTTCCGCGAGACCGGACACCAGGAGCTGGCCCAACGCGAAGAGCAGGAACATGAGCACCACGATGCCGACGTCGCGGCGGCCGGTGCGGTTGCGGAAGGCCCGGAGTCCCGCCCAGCCGATGAGCAGCCAGATCGGCAGCAGGGCGAACAGTCCCAGCGGCGCGATCCAGCCGGTGATCCCGGACAGGACCGGGATCCGGTACTCCTTCGCGAGCGGCGGCTGCCCGGCGTGCTCGCCGAAGCTGCCGAGGTTCGGCACCCGCGCGGTCAGCGTCTCCTGCGCGGAGCGGTGCAGCATCTCGACCACGCGCACCGGATGGTCGAGGTAGTACTGGGCGACGTTGCGGCGGCTGATCTTGTCGCGGTACTTGGCGTACTCGGGGGACTTCCAGGCCGCGTTCGCGCTCCACCAGCCCGTGCCGACGTACTGGGCGAACTCCGGCGGGAGCCCCAGCGCGGCGAGGTCGCCGGTGGTGTCGTGCTTCCCGTCGACGATCCCGTTGAACACGACGTGGTACATGTTGGCCTCGCGGTACTCCGCGTTGGCCGAGTCGCCCGCGCCCTGCACCAGCGCGGTACCCGTGCCGACGACGGCGAGCACGGCCAGCGGCAGCGCCCACCGGGCCAGGCCGCGGCTGCCCGCGGGCCGGACGAACAGCAGCGCGAGCGCGAACAGCGGGATCAGCAGCAGCGTCTGCGACTTCGCGTTGATCCCGACCATCGCGCCGAGCACGGTGACGGCCGCGCCGGTGTAGCGCCACGGCCCGGTGCGGTGCATCAGCAGGAGCCCGCCGGCGAGCAGGAGCATCCCGGCGAAGGCGGCGCCCTCGCTCAGCACGGAGGCGAAGTACCCGAAGAAGGCCGAGTCCGCGGCGACCAGCAGCAGCGCGGCCGTGGCGATGAAGCTGTCGCGGACCGAAAGGCGCAGGCCCGCGACGATCGCCGCGATCCCGCCCGCCACCAGCAGGCAGCCCAGCACGCCCAGGACCAGCAGGTTCAGGATCGCGGACGAGCCGAGCAACTGCCCGATCTCGCTGGCGATCTTGTCGATCCAGCTCTGGCTGGAGATGTACTCGCTGTTGCAGGCCGGGGCGGGGCCGTAGGAGAAGCGGACGAAGTGTTCCGACGGGCGGTCGAGCTCGCGGGCGCCGAGCTGGCACAGGATGCGCCAGCCGTCGCCGTTGTCCGCCATCCCGATCGGACGCGGAACCAGGAAACGGACGAGTAGCACCCCGAGCGCGGCGAAAAACACGCCCAGGGTCAGTCGGATTTCCCGGATCTTCACCCGCGCCACCTTAGAAGATTCCAGAGGGTGATCAGTTCGTGCCCTCTCTAAGCGTCGGAGAGCGACGGCGCGGGACACTGACGGTTCATCTCATCGTCGACGAGTAGGGGAGCAGCGTGGAAGCCCTGGCCAGGTTCGGATTCGAACTGGGTGTGCTCAAGCGGATCCGCCGGGCCGGATGGTGGCAGGCCGGGGTCCGCGATCCCGAATCGGTCGCCGAGCACACCACCCGGGTCGCGCAGCTGGCGGGCCTGCTGGCGGCCGAAGGCGGCGCCGACCCGGCGAGGGCGGCGTACCTCGCGCTGTGGCACGACACCCAGGAGACGCGGACCGGCGACCTCCCGCACACGATCAAGGGTTTCGTCGAGAAGCCGGACCCCCGGGCGATCACCGCCGCGCAGACGTCGGCACTGCCCGGCGCCGCGCGCGACTCGGTGCGCGAGGCCGTCGACGAGTACGAAGCCGCGAAGAGCCCGGAGGCGCTGTACGCGCGCGACGCGGACAAGCTCGAGATGCTGCTTCAAGCCGTCGAGTACCGCGACATCGGCGTGCGGAACGTCGACGAGTGGATCGCTTCGGCGACGAAGAGCCTTCAGACCGACCTCGCGCGGCGAGTGGCCGAAGCGGCGCTGACGTTGTCGTCGCTCTCGTGGCGGGTGCGCTGAAAGGAATCGATACCCTGAGCCCGCGTGTATCGACCCCGGCACGCGTGCCTCGTGTGTCAGGCTTGACTCTGTGAAGGAACACCAGTGAACCGGCAGCCGTTGCGCCTCGCCATCATGGAAGCGACCCGCATTCTCACCGAGGCCGGTGTGGCGTCACCGCGCTCGGACGCGGAGCTGATCGCCTCGCATGTCCTCGGCGTCGAACGCGGCCGCCTGCCGATGGTGCCGCTGGTGGACCCGCCCGTCATCGACGCGATCGGCCAGCTGGTGAACCAGCGGGCCAAACGGATCCCGCTGCAGTATCTCACCGGCTGGGCCGCGCTCGGCGACATCACGGTCAACGTCGGCGCCGGGGTGTTCGTCCCGCGCCCGGAGACCGAACTGCTCCTGGAATGGGGCCTCAAGCTGCTGCACGGGCGCGAGTACCCGGTGGTGGTCGACCTGTGCACCGGCTCGGGCGCGCTGGCGCTGGCCGTGCAGCACGCGAGGCCGGACGCCGTCGTCTACGCCGTCGACATCGACGCCCAGGCGCTTGCCTGGGCCCGTCACAACGCCGACGTCCACGCCGACGCGGGGGACACGCCCATCCGGCTGTACTCCGGCGACGTCGCGGACAGCACGATGTTCGCCGAGCTCGACGGCCTCGTCGACCTGGTCCTGTGCAACCCGCCATACGTCCCCGAAGGCACCCCGGTGCCCGCGGAGGTCGCCGAGCACGACCCGGCGCGGGCGGTGTTCGCGGAGGAGAGCGGGCTGGCGGTGATCCGGCACGCGATCGCCGCCGCCGCGCGGCTGCTGCGGCCCACCGGCGGGATGGCGATCGAGCACGACGACACCCACGGCTCCGCCGTCCCGGCGCTGGTGCGGGCGCGGCGGGTGCTGACCGACGTCCGGGGTCACCTCGACCTCGCCGGCCGCCCCCGGTTCGTCACCGCCCTGCGCGTCTCCTGACGCTTCTCTTCTCCCGCCCCCTTCTCCCGCGTTTCGTCCTCTGGTTGCGGTACTTGCGCGCGCAAGTACCGCAACCAGAGGACGAAACGCGGGAGGGTGGGCCGGATGGTTAGCGGGACTCACGACTTCCGGCGGTGCCCAGGGCAAAGCCCACCTCCTACCGTCGATCACGGCCGCCTCATCGGCGGTCCGACTGGGAGGTGTACCCCGATGCGATCGTCTTTCCGACGAGCCCCACTCAGAACACTCGCCGTCCTCGCCGCCGTCGCCCTGTTGCCCGGTTTGGTCGCCCAGCCCGCGTCCGCCGCGGTGCCGGTGAAAGGCTGGCCCGCCCCGATCGACGGGTCGACCTGGGAGAACCAGGACCACATGACGTGGGACGACTACCGCAAGCCACCCGGCACCAACTGGGCCGATCCCTCGCTGAAGCCGACAAAGCGGACGTTCAAGGGTGCCGTGGTGCTCGCGGACTACCCGGACCAGGAATTCGCCGTCACTCAGCCGACGCATTCGACGGTGTTCGGCAACCCGGGCCCCGCCGCCAGCAACATCCCGCGGGCGAACGTCGCGAAGTTCTACCAGGACTTCCTCAACAAGCCCCAGGCGCTGAACCAGGGCCACACCATCAACGAGTACTGGATGGAGGACTCCGGCGGCAGGATGGGCGTCCAGCTGACCGCGTTCGGGCCGTACCGGCTGCCCGGCAAGTCCTTCGAATACGGCATGGAGTTCCAGCCCGACGCGTGTCCGCCGGGCGCGAACTGCAAGCGTGACCTGCGCGCCGACGCGGGCGCCGCCTGGCGGGCGGACGTGGGTGACGTCTCCAAGCAGTTCGACTTCATCTTCTATCTTTCCGCGGGCCAGGACGAGAGCGCGACCTGGCAGGAATTCGGCGTGATGAAATTCGGCGATCGCGAGAACGTGCCCGACGAATTCGGTCCCGGTGTCGCCGGAATGCCGAACGCCGCGTCCACCCGCTATGTCCCGTGGACGTCGTGGAAATCTGCGGCGAGCATCTGGCCGAACGCGGTCACCGGTTCCTCGACCCAGGCGGAAAGCTCCGGTCAGGCGGTTTACGCGCACGAACTGAGCCACATTCTCGGCATCGGCGACAACTACAACAACCCGTTCGGCACTCCGCCGTCCAGGACCTACACCGGCCCGTGGGAGATGATGTCGCGCGGCAGCTTCAACGGCCCCGGCGGACCGCACACCCGCTGGCAGATCCCGGCGACGCAGGGCGGCTCGATGGGGTCGCACCACATGCTGCGCACCAAGATGAAGCTCGACATCATCGACCCCGAAGACGTGCTCGAACTGGACCGGAAGCAGCTCGCCAAGACCGGCCCGGTTTCGACGCGGATCACCGCGCGTTCGGTCCTGCCGGGACAGGGCGCCTACAGCGGGATCAACATCGCGCTGACCGGCGGGGACCTTTCGCCGAAATGCGATCGTTCGAAGGATCCGTTCTGCGACGGCGGCGGTTACGACAATTACACCGTCGAGGTCGTCGACCGGATGGGCAGCGATTCCTTCGCCCCCGATTCCGGCGTCATCATCGCGAAGACGAAGAACCAGGACAACGCGCCGTTCGAATGGATCGTCGACGCGCATCCGGCCGACATCGGCATGACCGACTACAAGAAGCCGGACGGCACCCCGGTCCCGATCCCCATCGGCGACTACCGCCAGCTCAACGACGCCGCCTTCAAGGCGGGCACCGGTTCGGCGAGCAAGTACGAGTACACCGACGAGGCGAACCGGCTGAAGTTCCTGGTCTCGGACGTCGAGCGCGACCGCAAGGGCGTGCTGTCCTACGTCGTCACGGTGGCTTCGCTCGACGGCGCGGGCTCGCAGGCCAGGGGCGTTTCGCTGTGGCCGTCGATCCCGGCGTTCGCCAAGCAGGGGCTCGCGAGCTGCTCGTTCCCGGTACTCAACACGGGCAACGCGAAGGGGGCGGCCGCGCCGTACAACACCGACACCTACCGCCTGAGCGCGTCCACCACGGCGAAGGGCTGGGAGGTCCGGCTGCCGAACGAGCTGTCCACCGTCCCGTTCGGCGGGCGGTCTTCCGCGACGGCGCACGCCAAACGGGCCGCGGGCGGTGACCACGTCGCGCAGATCAAGCTGACCGCGACGTCGATCGCCGACCCGGCCAAGACGGCGACGTCGTTCTGCGCCGCTTTCGCCTTCTAGCGGAGCACCGCATGTCATGAAAGGGGCTTTCAGGACGAAAAATGTCCTGAAAGCCCCTTTCATGACACCCCGGGAGGCGCGAACCGGGCGAGCGCGGGGCAGGACTACGCTCATCTGCCATGAGCGCGGTGTACGACTGCAGCAAGCGTGAATCCCGGGCCGACGGGCTCGCCGCGGCGGCGAGCGCGGTGCGTTCCAGCCGCCTCGTGGTCCTCCCGACCGACACGGTCTACGGCATCGGCGCGGACGCCTTCGACGGCGGCGCCGTCCAGTCCCTCCTGCGGGCCAAGAACCGCGGTCCGGACATGCCGGTCGGCGTCCTGGTCGGCTCCTGGTCCACTGTGGACGGGCTCGTGCTCGGCACGCCGCCGCAGGCCCGCGCGCTCATCGAGGCCTTCTGGCCCGGCGACCTCTCCATCGTCCTGCCGCACGCGCCGAGCCTGCAGTGGGACCTGGGCCAGTCACGCGGGACGGTGATGCTGCGCATGCCGCTGCACCCGGTCGCGCTGGAACTGCTGCGTGACGTCGGCCCGATGGCGGTCTCCAGCGCCAACGTCTCCGGTCAGCCGCCCGCCTCCACCGCGCAGGAAGCCGTCGACCAGCTCGGCGACAGCGTCGCGGTGTACCTCGACGGCGGATCCACCGGGGAACCCGTGCCGTCCTCGATGGTCGACCTCACCGGTGACGACCCGGTCATCCTGCGGGAGGGCGCGGTCAGCCGCGCCGCGATCGCGGAAGTACTGGGAGTGCCCGCGGAGTCACTCGCCTAGGACACGGCCTGGTCCCCGAGTCTGAGGACCGTCCGCCGCCGTATCCCCCTGGCGCGGTAGCGTGTTCGAGTGACTTGGACCTCGGCGGCGTAACGCACCATGCCTCCTACGCAAGGCCTCCCGATCCGGGAGTACATCCTCGTCGCCCTCACCGCGGCGGCCGTTACCTTCCTGCTCACCGGCGTGGTTCGCCGGGTCGCCATCCGGATCGGCGCGATCGCCAACCCGCGGGCCCGCGACGTCCACGTCACGCCGATCCCCCGGATGGGCGGCATCGGCATCTTCCTCGGCGTGGCCGCCGCGATGGGGCTCGCACACCAGTTGCCCGCGCTGAGCCGCGGTTTCGACTACTCCTTCGACTCGCTGGGCGTCCTGCTCGCCGCGGGTGTGATCTCCCTGATCGGCGCGCTCGACGACCGGTTCGAGCTGGACGCCTGGACGAAACTGGCTGGCCAGGTCATGTGCGCCGGGATCCTGGTGATCTTCGGCGTGCAGTGGGTGTCGTTCTGGGTGCCGTGGGGAGGCGGCGACGGATCCTTCGGCCAGGTCCTGGTGCTGGACAAGAACCAGGGCGCGCTGCTGACGGTCGTGCTGGTGGTCGTCATGGTCAACGCGATGAACTTCGTCGACGGCCTCGACGGGCTCGCCGGCGGCCTCGGTTTCATCGCCGCCGCGGCGACGTGCTCGTTCTCGCTCGGCCTGCTCGACTCCTCGGGCGGTGACGTCGGCGCGTATCCGCCCGCCCTCATCGCCGCCACGCTCGCCGGGGCCTGTCTCGGCTTCCTGCCGTACAACTTCCAGCCCGCGAAGATCTTCATGGGCGACTCGGGGTCGATGATGATCGGCCTCATGCTGGCGGGCGCGACGACGTCCGCGTCGGGCCGCGTTCCCTACCCGCAGTTCAGCGGCAAGGACGCGCTCGCGCTGCTCTCGCCGCTCGTCGTGGTCGCCGCGGTGCTGTTCGTGCCGCTGCTCGACCTGATCATGGCGGTCATCCGCCGCACCCGCCGCGGCGAGAGCCCGTTCGCCGCGGACAAGATGCACCTGCACCACCGGCTGCTGGAGATCGGCCATTCGCAGCGCCGCGCGGTACTGCTCATCTACTTGTGGGCGGGCCTGCTCGCGTTCGGCGCCGTCTCGGTGACGTTGTTCGACGACGCCGCGGTTTTCTGGATTGTCGGATTCGGTTTCCTGCTCGCGACTCTGGTGTCGGTCATCCCGCGGCTGCGGTCGCGGAACCGAACCGCCTGAAAGACGGGATCGGCGCGGGCCTACACTGGACGGCTGAGACGACCAGGGAGTTTTCTGTGAGCGAGACCGAGAAGACCGTCGAGGCGGAGGAGAACCCCCACGCCAAGGTGGTTCTGCAGGCGGCCAACGCGATGATGAAGGCTTCCCTGAAGCTGGTTCCGCCGGCGGTGCTGATCTGCGTCGTGGTGTTCACCATCCTCAAAGGACAGCCGGGCCTGCTCGGCTCGGCCATCGGCGGCGTGCTCGCCCTCGTGTCCGCCGTCGCGACGCTGGGCCTCATGCGCTTCAGCGCGGGCATGGACCCGATGTTCGTGATGGTGATCGCTCTCGGTGGCTACGTACTCAAGCTCATCCTTCTTTTCGCCGCGCTGAGCGTGCTTCGCGGAGTGGACTCGATCCACCCGATGGCGCTGGGCGTCACCATGATCGTCGCGATCCTCGTGGCCGCCGCGGTGGAGTTCGCGGCGTTCCGCAAGACCAAGATCCCGACGATCATCCCCGCCTCCCACTGATTTCGGGACTCAGGTCCTGACCTGGGCCGGGACCTAGGTCCTCGGCCGTTCAGGGGCAATGTAGTACGCCTGTACGGCCCGTCGGAACCTGCTGATATGGTCCGCGTATGGGCGGCGGCCTCGGCTGCCGGCTCCCGATGACGAACCCCGAACAGCAGTGTGGCGACGGTGTTGAATCGTCCCTCATTACCCGCTGGTAGGCGTCTGTCTCCCGGGAGCACTGCATCGAGAATCCTCGTGTGCGGAACGTGAAGCCGTGTTCAGCACATCGTGGGGTGGCCGCCTCCGACGGCCCGATACGTGTCGGGTACGTTAAGTCCAGATCGTGACGATTCCCCCGGCGGAGTGAACGCCGGCCGGGAGAACCGGAAGGAGCCCAGTGGGCGCGCTGGTACTAGCCGAGGGTGCGGAGTTCGCGCCGCCTGGCGTCAAAGACTTCAACCTGCCGCCGTTGTTCGGTTCCGGCTATTGGTTGAGCTTCACCAAGCCGATGCTGCTGGTGGTCATCTCCCTGATCATCCTCGTCACCTACTTCATGGTGTCGTCGCGCCGGTTGAAGGTCGTCCCGGGCAAGGGACAGTTCATCGCCGAATCGATTTACAACTTCGGCCGCAACAACATCGCGCGGGAGCAGATCGGCTCCGCCGACTTCAAGCCGTTCATCCCGCTTGTGCTCGGTCTCTTCAGCTTCGTGCTGGTGAACAACCTCTTCGGGATCATCCCGTTCTTCCAGTTCCCCACGATGGCGCGAATCGGCTTCCCGGTCGCACTCGCGTTCCTTGTCGTTTACCCGGTGTATCACTACGTCGGGTTCAAGCGCCACGGTTTCAAGGGTTATCTGAAGAAGGAACTGGCCCCGGCGGGTATTCCCGGGTTCGTTCTGCCGCTGTACTCCACCATCGAGTTCGCGCAGAAGTTCTTCATCGCGCCGGCCACGCTGGCGATCCGAGTCTTCGCGGCGATGTTCGCCGGGCACCTGATCATCATGGTCTTCACGCTCGGTGGGAGCTTCCTGCTGACCGAAGGCGAAGGCCTCGTGAAAATCGCGTCTCCGGTGGCGTTCCTGTTCGCCATCGCGATGACCTTCCTGGAGGCATTCATCCAGGTCCTGCAGGCATTTATTTTCGCACTGCTGTCCGCAGGGTACATCGGCGCCGCACTGGCGTCGGAGCACTGAGTAACACCAAAAGCCCCCGATCCGCGTGAGTCGCGCGGACCGAGTTTGAAGGGAAACGCACGTGAGCAACATCGTTCTTGCGCAGCAGGCTGCCGAGGCCGTCAGCATCAACAAGGGTCTCGCCGCCATCGGTTACGGCCTCGGCGCGATCGGCCCCGGTATCGGTGTGGGTCTCATCTTCGCCGCCGTCATCAACGGCACCGCCCGTCAGCCGGAGGCCCAGGGCAAGCTGCAGAGCATCGCCTTCTCGACCTTCGTTCTGACCGAGGTGCTGGCGCTGATCGGTATCGTCATCTACTTCCTCGCCTCCGCCTAGGGCTGAGTTCCGCTCATCGCTTAAGGAGACGTTGTGCTGAAGACCGAATTGGTGTTGGCCGCCGAAGAGGTGCCCAACCCGATCGTGCCGCACGTTCCCGAGCTCATCCTCGGATTCATCGCCTTCCTTCTGCTGCTGTTCGTTCTGAAGAAGTACGTCGTCCCGCGTTTCGAGACGGCATACGAAGAGCGCACCAAGCTGATCGAGGGTGGCATCGAGCGGGCCGAGAAGGCGCAGGCCGAAGCCGAAGAAAACCTTGCGCAGTACAAGGCGCAGCTGGCGGAAGCCCGTTCCGAGGCCGCGAAGATCCGCGACGACGCCCGGCTCGAAGCCGAGCAGATCAAGGCGGAACTGCGGGCCGAGGCGGAGTCCGAGTCCCAGCGCATCGTCGCCCAGGGCCAGGCTCAGCTGCAGGCCCAGAAGGCGCAGATCATCGCCGAGCTGCGCGCCGAACTCGGCCGTAACTCCGTCGAGCTGGCCAGCCGCATCGTCGGCGAGTCGCTCGCGGACGACGCGCGCCGTCACGGCACCGTGGACCGGTTCCTTGCCGAGCTGGAGACCGCGGGTGCCTCCAACGGAGCGGGGAAGTAGACCAGAATGACGCTGCATGCTGCGAGCCGTGAAGCGCTCGACCTCGCCGAGAATCGTCTCGGCGAGGTTCTGGCCGCCGCGGGTACTGACCCGGCGACGGTCGGCGACGAGTTGCTTTCGGTCGTCACCCTGCTGGACCGGGAGATCGGCCTTCGCCGGGCCGTCGCCGACGGTTCGGCTTCGCCCGAAGCCCGGATCGGCCTCGCCCGCGGGATCCTCGCGGGCAAGGTTTCCGAACCGGCCCTGCAGGTGCTCGACTCCGTGGCGGGCAGCCGCTGGTCGAGCCCGCGCGAACTGACCGACGGGCTCGAGGCCCTCGGCCGCTCGGCGCTGCTCACCAGTGCGGAGAAGTCCGGGAACGTCGACGCTGTCGAAGACCAGCTGTTCCGGGTCACCCGTATCGTTGCGGGCGCCCCGGAGCTCGAGCGGGCACTGTCGGACCTGACAGCCCCCGCGGAGGCGAAGCGGACCCTCGTCCGCAACCTGTTCGCCGACAAGGTGGACGTGGTCACCGAGACCCTCGTCGAGCAGGTCGTCCTGCGCGCCAAGGGCCGCGGGGTCGCCAACGCGCTCGAGCGGCTGGTCCAGCTGGCCGCGGAACGCCGTGAACGCTCGGTCGCCCAGGTGACCAGCGCGAGCGCGCTGTCCGACGAGCAGCAGGCTCGGCTGAGCGAGAAGCTCAACGCCCTTTACGGGCGGCAGCTCGCGCTGCACGTCGAGGTCGACCCGTCACTGGGCGGCGGACTCGTCGTCCGCGTCGGTGACGAGGTCATCGACGGCAGCACCGCGGGGCGCATCGACGCCCTGCGTCGCCGGTTGGCTGGCTGACCCACATCAACGACTTTGCACACTGGCACGAACGAAGCGAGAGCGGGATTGAAATGGCGGAGCTGACGATCTCCTCGGATGAGATCCGTAGCGCGATCGAGAACTACGTCTCGAGTTACGCCCCGGACGTGAGCCGGGAAGAGGTTGGCGTCGTCATCGACGCCGGTGACGGTATCGCCCACGTAGAGGGCCTTCCCTCGGCCATGGCCAACGAGCTGCTCGAGTTCCCCGGCGGGGTCCTCGGCGTCGCGCTGAACCTGGACGCGCGCTCCATCGGTGCCGCGATCCTCGGTGACTTCGAGACCGTCGTCGAAGGCCAGCAGGTCAAGCGCACCGGCCAGGTCCTCTCGGTCCCGGTCGGCGAGGGCTACCTCGGCCGCGTGGTGAACCCGCTGGGCGCCCCGATCGACGGCCTCGGCGAGATCGAGACCACCGAGCGTCGCCCGCTGGAGGTCAAGGCCGCTTCGGTGGTCGAGCGCCAGCCGGTGGCCGAGCCGCTGCAGACCGGTATCACCGCGATCGACGCGATGACCCCGATCGGCCGTGGACAGCGCCAGCTGATCATCGGTGACCGCAAGACCGGTAAGACGGCCGTCGCGGTGGACACGATCATCAACCAGAAGGCCAACTGGGAGACCGGCGACCCGAAGAAGCAGGTTCGCTGCATCTACGTCGCCGTCGGCCAGAAGGGCTCCACGATCGCGGCCGTGAAGAAGTCCCTCGAGGACGCCGGCGCGATGGAGTACACCACCATCGTCGCGGCCCCCGCGTCGGACTCCGCCGGCTTCAAGTGGATCGCGCCGTACACCGGTTCGGCCATCGGCCAGCACTGGATGTACGAGGGCAAGCACGTCCTCATCGTGTTCGACGACCTGACCAAGCAGGCCGACGCGTACCGCGCGATCTCGCTGCTGCTGCGTCGCCCGCCGGGCCGTGAAGCCTTCCCCGGCGACGTCTTCTACTTGCACTCCCGTCTCCTCGAGCGTTGCGCCAAGCTCTCGGACGAGCTGGGCGCGGGCTCGCTGACCGGTCTCCCGATCATCGAGACCAAGGCGAACGACGTGTCGGCGTACATCCCGACCAACGTCATCTCGATCACCGACGGTCAGTGCTTCTTCCAGTCGGACCTCTTCAACGCCGGTCAGCGCCCGGCCATCGACGTGGGTATCTCGGTTTCCCGCGTGGGTGGTGCCGCGCAGGTCAAGGCGATGAAGGACGTTTCGGGTTCGCTCCGGATCGACCTGTCGCAGTACCGCGAGCTGGAGGCCTTCGCGGCCTTCGCCTCGGACCTCGACGACGCGTCGAAGGCGCAGCTCGAGCGTGGTGCCCGCCTGTACGAGGTGCTCAAGCAGCCGCAGTACTCGCCGATCCCGGTCGAGGAGCAGGTCGTCACGGTGTACCTCGGCACGAACGGTCACTTCGACACGGTTCCGACCGAGGACGTGCGCCGCTTCCGTGACGAGTTCATCGACTCCGCGCGCCGCAAGCACGGAGAGCTCCTCAAGGACATCCGCGAGTCGGGCAAGTTCTCCAAGGAGACCGCTTCCGGGCTGGTCGACGCGGTGAACGAGTTCAAGAAGGAGTTCACCACCGCCGAGGGCAAGAGCCTGGTCGAGGTCTCCGACGCCATGGACGCCGAGAAGGTCGGGCAGGAGACCGTCAAGGTCAACAAGCCCGCACCGAAGAAGTGAGCTGGTAGCTCATGGCCGCACAACTCCGAGAACTCCGGTCGCGTATCAAGGCGACCAAGTCCATCGGCAAGATCACCAAGGCGATGGAGCTCATCGCCACCGCGCGCATCACCAAGGCGCGGGCGAAGGTCGCGGCGTCGCGCCCCTACGCGGACGAGATCACGAACGTGCTCTCCGCGTTGGCCAGCGCCTCGTCCAACCTCGACCACCCGTTGCTGGTCGAGCGCCCCAACGCGAAGCGCGCGGCGGTCCTCGTGATCACCAGCGACAAGGGCCAGTGCGGTGGATACAACTCCAACGTGCTGAAGGCGACCGAGGAGCTCCTGACGCTGCTGCGCCAGCAGGGCAAGGAGCCGGTGCTGTACGTGACCGGCAACAAGGGCCTGAGCTACTACCGGTTCCGCGGCCGCGAGGTGACCGAAGGCTGGACGGGGTTCTCCGACCAGCCCGGTTACGTCAACGCCTCGACCGCCGGTGAGCTCATCGTCGAGTCGTTCCTGAACGGCGCCGACGACGAGGCGGGCAACGCCGACGGCATCCTGGGTGTCGACGAGATCCACGTCGTCTACACCGAGTTCGTCTCGATGCTCACCCAGCGTCCGACGGCCAAGCGCGTCGCGCCGCTCGAGGTCGAGTACACCGAGGGTGACGAAGAGAAGCCCGAAGGCCTGCTCCCGAGCTACGAGTTCGAGCCCAGCGCCGAGAAGCTGCTCTCCGCTTTGCTGCCGAAGTACATCAACACGCGGATCTTCGCGGCGATGCTCGAGTCGGCCGCGTCCGAACTCGCCGCTCGCCGTACCGCGATGAAGGCGGCGTCGGACAACGCGAACGATCTGGTGAACACGCTGACGCGGGAGGCGAACCAGGCCCGCCAGGCGCAGATCACCCAGGAGATCTCCGAAATCGTCGGTGGCGCGAACGCGCTGACCGCAGCAGGAAGTGATGACTGATGACCAGTACTGAAACCCCGCGTGCCAAGGGGCGCATCGTCTCGGTGACCGGCCCGGTCGTCGACGTCGAGTTCCCGCGCGGTGCCGTTCCCGACCAGTTCAACGCGCTCAAGGTCGAAATCGAGTTCGAGCAGCTGCGCAAGACGGTGACCCTCGAGGTCGCCAGCCACCTCGGTGACAACCTCGTCCGCACCATCTCGCTCCAGCCGCAGGACGGCCTGGTGCGTGGCGCCGAGGTCACCAACACCGGTGGCCCCATCACCGTCCCGGTGGGCGACAAGGTCAAGGGCCACGTCTACAACGCGCTCGGCGAGTGCCTCGACGAGCCCGGCTACGGCGATGACCTCGAGCGCTGGGGCATCCACCGCAACCCGCCTTCCTTCGACCAGCTCGAAGGCAAGACGAAGATGCTGGAGACCGGCCTCAAGGTCGTCGACCTGCTGACCCCGTACGTCGAGGGTGGCAAGATCGGCCTGTTCGGCGGTGCCGGTGTCGGCAAGACGGTGCTCATCAAGGAGATGATCACCCGTGTCGCCCGGAACTTCGGTGGTACCTCGGTGTTCGCCGGTGTCGGCGAGCGCACCCGTGAGGGCAACGACCTCTTCCTGGAGATGTCCGAGGACGGCGTCATCAACGACACCGCCCTCGTCTTCGGTCAGATGGACGAGCCGCCGGGCACCCGTATGCGGGTCGCGCTGTCCGCGCTGACCATGGCGGAGTACTTCCGCGATGTGCAGAACCAGGACGTGCTGCTCTTCATCGACAACATCTTCCGGTTCACCCAGGCCGGTTCCGAGGTGTCGACCCTGCTGGGCCGCATGCCTTCGGCCGTGGGTTACCAGCCGACGCTGGCCGACGAGATGGGTCAGCTCCAGGAGCGGATCACCTCGACCCGTGGTCGTTCGATCACCTCGATGCAGGCGATCTACGTCCCCGCGGACGACTACACCGACCCGGCCCCGGCCACGACGTTCGCCCACCTGGACGCCACCACGGAGCTTTCGCGTGGCGTGTTCCAGAAGGGCATCTTCCCGGCGGTGGACCCGCTGGCGTCGACGTCGACCATTCTCGACCCGGCCATCGTCGGTGAGGACCACTACCGGGTGGCCTCCGAGGTCATCCGGATCCTGCAGAAGTACAAGGAACTGCAGGACATCATCGCGATCCTCGGTATGGACGAGCTGTCGGAAGAAGACAAGCTGACCGTTCAGCGCGCGCGCCGCATCGAGCGGTTCCTGTCGCAGAACATGCTGGTCGCCGAGGCGTTCACGCAGATCCCGGGCTCGACCGTGCCGCTGTCGGAGACCATCGAGTCCTTCGACCGCATCACCAAGGGCGACTTCGACCACTACCCGGAGCAGGCGTTCCTGGGTATCGGTGGCCTCGAAGACCTCGAGAAGAAGTACAAGGAAATCACCAAGAAGTGATGTTCCGATGAGCGGCGGGATCAGTGTCTACTGTGGACGCTGGTCCCGCCGTTCGCATAGATGGAACCTTGACTATTACACTCGGTGGCAGCACCTGAGGTGAAGGGAAGCTACGTGGCTGAGATTTCTGTCGAGCTGGTAGCCGTCGAGCGCCGTCTCTGGTCCGGTACCGCCACGTTCGTGGTGGCCCAGACCACCGAGGGCGAGATCGGCATCATGGCCGGTCACGAGCCGGTTCTCGGCCAGCTCGTCGAAGGCGGCGTCGTGAAGGTGACGACCACGGACGGCGAGATCGTGACCGCCGCGGTGCACGGCGGCTTCCTGTCGGTCACCGCGACCGGCGTGAGCATCCTCGCCGAGAGCGCGGAACTTTCGCACGAGATCGACGTCGACGCGGCCAAGAAGGCGTTGAGCGGCGAAGACGAGCAAGAGCGGGCTAGGGCAGCCGCCCAGCTCCGCGCGGCCGGTCAGTCGGTCTGACCGGGAATCGGGCAGGGGCCGGGCCGTGGAAATCGCCGTGGGTGTTCTCGGGGCCCTGACCATCCTGGCTGTTTTCGCGGCCTGGTATTCGTTGCGATGGGTCCGGATGCGCCGCGGTGGTGGCGTGAGCGTCGCGCTGCGGTGGCGTCCGGACGAGGCGCGGTCCAGCTGGCATCTGGGGCTGGGCCGCTACGAAGGCGACGAGTTCGTCTGGTTCCGGGTGTGGAGCCTGCGGACCGGCCCGGACCGGGTGTTCCAGCGGGCGAGCATGGAGATCGCGGATCGGCGCGATCCCTCCGGCACGGAGGCGTACGCCGTCCCCGAAGGTTCGATCGTCCTGCGCTGTGAGTCGGCCACGCAGGAGGCGATCGAGATCGCGATGGGCCCCGGCGCCCTCACCGGCTTCCTCTCCTGGCTGGAGTCCGCTCCTCCGGGCAGGCGCCTCCCGCGCGCTTCCTGAATCGGTTCCGGAAACGCCGTATGCTCGCGGCGTGACCATCGTCGACATCCCCGGTTCGAAGTCGATCACCGCCCGAGGCCTGTTCCTCGCGGCCGCCGCCCACGGTACGACCGTGCTGAGCAGGCCACTGAGTTCGGATGACTCCGAGGGCTTCGCCGAGGGCCTTCTCAAGCTCGGCTATCAGGTATCCCGCACTTCCGGCGAGTGGATCATCGAGGGCAGGCCAGAGGGTCCCGCCGTCGACAGCGCGGACGTCTTCTGCCGCGACGGTGCCACCACCGCGCGCTTCCTCCCCGCCCTGGCCGCGGCCGGCCACGGGACCTTCCGCTTCGACGCCTCCGAGCAGATGCGCGCGCGGCCGCTGGGGCCTCTCACCGACGCACTGCTGGAACTGGGCGTCGACCTCACCTTCGAAGGCAAGCCGGGTCACCATCCGCTGGTGGTGCGGGCCGCCGGGATCAAGGGCGGGGACCTGACGCTGGACGCGGGGCTGTCTTCGCAGTTCCTGACCGCGTTGCTGCTGGTCGGGCCGCTGGCCACCGAGGGACTGCGGATCACCGTGACCGACCTCGTTTCGGTGCCCTACGTCGAGATCACCATCGCGATGATGCGGCGCTTCGGCGTCGAGGTCGTCCGGGACGGCGACACGTTCGTCGTGCCGCCCACGCCGTACCAGGCGTGCCGCTACGAGATCGAACCCGACGCTTCGACGTCGAGCTACTTCTTCGCGGCGGCGGCGTTGACCGGGCGGTCGGTGACCGTGCCGGGCCTCGGCGACGGCGCTCTGCAAGGGGATCTGGCCTTCGTCGAGGTCCTGCGGCAGATGGGCGCGGACGTCGAGGTCGGCCCGGACGCCGTCACCGTGACCGGAACGGGCGGGCTGCGCGGCGTCACGGTGAACATGCGCGACATCTCCGACACGGTGCCGACGCTCGCGGCCATCGCGCCGTTCGCGGACGGGCCGGTGCGGATCGAGGACGTCTACAACACGCGGATCAAGGAATGCGACCGGCTCGCGGCGTGCGAGGAGAACCTGCGCGCGATGGGTGTCCCGGTGGAGACCGGGCGGGACTGGATCGAGATCCAGCCTGCCACGCCTTCGGGTGCTCTGGTGAAGTGCCGTCGGGATCACCGGATCGCGATGGCGTTCAGTGTCACCGGGCTGCGGACGCCGGGGATCACGCTGGACGATCCGGGGTGCGTGAAGAAGACCTTCCCCGGGTTCCACGACGCTCTCGCTTCGCTTCGCGGCTCCTGGGGGCTGTGACCACTCCGCCGCAATTAGTCCTCTAGTTGCGGTTGGGTCGTGAAGCGAAGCGAACATGAGATCTTCACCGACCGGCATTTCTACCGGGCTGCGAACGTGATCCCCGTCTATTCTCGGCGTATGACTCAGAGCGAGGACACGAACCGCTGGAGCCACCTTCCCGAGTCCGTGTCCCTGGAGGACACGATCACGATGAAGGCGATCGACCCGGGCAAGGACGGCACGCCCGACGTCGACCTCGAGCGCTATTGGGCGGCACGGGAACAGGGCTGACCGGAGCTGAAGGACGCTTTCGCCGCGTCTTACGTGGGGAAAGCGTCCTTCAGCTCGCGCCGCCGGGCTGCCACAGGATGTCGCCGTCCGGATTGGCCAGTCGCGACAGGATGAACAGCAGATCCGAAAGCCGGTTCAGGTACTTGATCGCCAGCTGATTGGTCGTGTCCTGCTCCGCCTCGAACAGCGCCCAGCCCGAGCGCTCCGCCCGGCGCGCGACGGTGCGTGCCTGGTGCAGAACCGCCGCCCCCGGAGTACCACCCGGCAGGATGAACGACGTCAACTTCGGCACGCGCTCGTTGAACTCGTCGCACCAGCCTTCCAGCCGTTCGATGTACCGCTCGGTGATGCGCAGCGGCTCGTAGGGCGGGTTCTCCACGATCGGCGCGCACAGATCCGCGCCGACGTCGAAGAGATCGTTCTGGATCCCACGCAGGACATCGGCGATTTCCCCGGAGAGACCGCCCATCGCGAGCGCGAGCCCGATGACGGAGTTGGCTTCGTCGACGTCGGCGTACGCGGCCAGCCGCGGCGACGTCTTCGGCACGCGGGAGCCGTCGCCGAGTGCCGTGGTGCCGTTGTCGCCGACCTTCGTGTAAACGCGGTTGATGCGAACGACCATGAAGCCGACTCTACCGGCCCGGCGTAAGGCAAATCCGGGCGAGAGGGCATGATTGGCGCCCATGAGCGAGCACTTCGACGTGCACGGCGGAGCACGGCTGGTCGGCGAGGTCGACGTGGTCGGAGCGAAGAACAGCGTCCTGAAACTGATGGCCGCGGCCCTGTTGGCCGAGGGCACGACGACCATCACGAACTGCCCCCAGATCCTGGACGTCCCGCTGATGGGCGACGTCCTGCGCAGCGTCGGCTGCGACGTCGTCATCGACGGCGACACCGCCAAGATCACCACTCCGGCCGAACTGTCCCACCGAGCCGATTCGGCCGCGATGGGCAAGCTGCGCGCGTCGGTCTGCGTGCTGGGCCCGCTGGTCGGACGGCTCAAGCAGGCCGTCGTGGCGCTGCCGGGCGGTGACGCCATCGGCTCCCGGCCGCTGGACATGCACCAGAACGGCTTGCGCAAGCTGGGCGCCACCAGCACCATCGAGCACGGCTGCGTCGTGGCGAAGGCCGACGGCCTGCGCGGCGCGCAGATCTGGCTGGACTTCCCGAGCGTCGGCGCCACCGAGAACATCCTGATGGCCGCCGTGCTCGCCGAGGGCACCACGGTCATCGACAACGCCGCGCGCGAGCCCGAGATCGTCGACATCTGCACGATGCTCATCGAGATGGGCGCGAAGGTCGAAGGCGCGGGCACCTCGACCCTCACCGTCGAGGGCGTCGAGAAGCTCAACCCCACCGAGCACCGCGTGATCGGCGACCGGATCGTCGGCGCGACCTGGGCGTTCGCCGCGGCGATGACCCGGGGCGACCTGACCGTCCGCGGCGTCAACCCGCACTACCTCGATCTGGTCCTCGACAAGCTCCGCCTGGCGGGCGCCGAGGTCGAGACGTTCGACGGCGAGGGTTTCCGCATCGTCCAGAACGAGCGCCCGAAGGCGGTCGACTGGGTGACGCTGCCGTACCCCGGTTTCGCGACCGACCTGCAGCCGTTCGCGGTGGCGCTGTCGGCGGTGTCCGAAGGCACCTCGATGATCACGGAGAACATCTACGAGGCCCGCTTCCGGTTCATCGAAGAGATGATGCGGCTCTCCGGCGACGCGCGCACCGACGGGCACCACGCCGTCGTCCGTGGCGTGGAGCGGCTCTCCAGCGCGCCGGTGTGGGCGGCGGACATCCGCGCCGGGGCCGGGCTGGTGCTGGCCGGGCTGTGCGCGGACGGCGTCACCGAGGTCTGGGACGTCTTCCACATCGACCGCGGCTACCCGCATTTCGTGGAGAACCTGAACCGGCTCGGCGCCCGCATCGAGCGGGTCTCGGGCGAGCCCGAGCGGGCCTAGCCCTCCAACACGAGCGCGGCGCCGAAACCGACCAGTGCGGTTCCGGTGACGCCGTCGAGCACGCGGCGGACCTTGCGGCGTTCCATCCAGGTCCGAACGCGGTGCACGAAGAACAGCAGCAGAAGCTGGGCGAAGGTCCCGGCCGCCGCGATCGTGTAGGCCAGCAGGAGGGCGTCACCGGTGCCGGTGACGCCCGGGGTCAGGAACTGCGGCAGCACCGACAGGTACAGCACGAGGACCTTCGGATTGGTGACGTTGGAGAGGAAACCTTCGCGCCAGCGCCGGAATCCGCCTCGCCGGGCGGCCGCGGTTTCGGCAAGCCGCCCGTAGTCGCCGCGGAAGGCGCCGATCAGCGCCCGGATCCCGAGGTAGCAGAGGTAGGCCGCACCGGCCCACTTCACGGCCTCGAACACCGGACGCGAGTTCATGATGACGGCGCCGAGCCCGAGCGCGGCCGCCGTCGCTTGCGCGAGGTTCGCGATGCCGATGCCGAAGCAGGCCCAGCCGCCACCGCGGATCCCGCCGGAGAGCGCGTTCTTCAGCACCACCATGTTGTCCGGGCCGGGGACGAGGGCCAGCGCCAGCATCATCAGCGCGAAACCGCCGTAGACGCCCCAGGTCATGACTCGAACGCCAGCGCGGCGCCGAAACCGACCAGTGCGGTTCCGGTGACGCCGTCGAGCGCGCGGCGGACCTTGCGCCGCTCCAGCCAGGTCCGCACGCGGTGCACGAAGAACAGCAGTATCAACAGCCAGATCGCGCCCAGCACGGCGACCGTGTAGGCGAGCAGCAGCGCGTCCCACGCGGAGGTCTTCACCGGGTCGAGGAACTGCGGCAGCACCGACAGGTACAGCACGAGGACCTTCGGGTTGGTGATGTTGGAGAGGAAGCCTTCACGGAAGCGGCGGAATCCGCTCGACCGTTGCTGCTTCACCGCGGCGAGGCCGGAGTAGTCACCACGCCACGCCCCGCGCAGCGCCTGGAAACCGAGGAAGACGAGGTAGGCGGCGCCGACCCACTTGAGCGTCACGAACACCGGCTGGGACTGCGCGATGACGACGCCGAGTCCGAGCGCGGCGGCGGTGCCCTGGACGGAGTTGGCCACGAAGATCCCGGCCGTCGCCAGTAATCCGCCACGGTTGCCGCCGGACAGCGAGTTCTTGAGCATCACCATCGTGTCCGGCCCCGGTGCGAGGACGATCAAGACGACGATGAGCAGATAGCTGCTGTAAGAACTCCAGGTCACGCTTGCCCACGCTAGACGCCGGGCACTGGCGCGTCTCGCGGATTTCGGTCACAGTCACAATTCCGGCAAAGCCCTGTTCAGCGGGATGAAGTGGGCTTATCGTCCGCTCATGTATCTGGGGGATACGGGGCTGTTGCCCGGTGAAAGCCCGCTTTGGGAAGGCGTGCCGAAGAGTGTTCCGGCCGTCGAGAAGAGTGACCTGTTCATCGTGCCGGGGCTGCTGTTCGTCGGCTTCTGGGTCCACATGGCTTCACAGACCACTTCGTCGCCGCTGTTCGTCTACGTGGCGCCGACAGTGATCGTGTTGCTCTGGATCGGCCAGCTGATCACCCGGTACTTCAAGAGGCGGTCGAGTTCGTTCGTGGTGACCGATCGGCGTGTCGTGGTCCGGCGAAAGGGAGCCGATGTCACGTCGTGCTACCTGAGCGACCTGGGGCCACCGCAGCTGGCGGAGCACGCGAACGGAACCGGCACCATCACCTTCGGCGGCGGTGGTCTGCTGGCCGGCTTCCTGGGAGGCAAGAAATCCGAGGGCGCCGAGTCGTCGCTTCCGGAGCTGGTCGGGATCGACGACGCGCGCCGCGTCCGCGACCTGATCGCCACGGCCCAGCATCAGGCGAGGTAGCGCGATGGAACGCATCGACGCCGATCTGCTACCGGGCGAGCGCCTGCTGTGGTCCGGCAAGCCCCAGCGGATTCCGTTGCTGGCCAAGAACGACTTGATCTTGCTTCCCGCTGTCGTGGTCATCAGTTGCGTAGTTTTCGGTGGTTTGCGCGACGGGTTCCCACCCTTCCTCTGGGGCGTGCTCCTGCTGATCGCCGGCCTCTGGCTCGGCAGGCCGGTCCTCCGGTACACCGCGTTGCGGACGGCTTCGTACGGGATCACCGATCGGCGCGTCATGGTCTGGACGAAGGGGAAACAAGCGGTGGCCCACTACCTGACGGACCTCGGCCCGCCGTACGTCCGCGAGAACCCGGACGGCACCGGGACGGTCTGCTTCAACCTCGCCCCCGCGGACTTCGTCCAGACGACCGGAAGGGGATGGATGGACCAGTCCTGGTCCGACGTGGGCCTGGATCCGAAGTACCCGGAACTGCTGAACATCGAGCATCCGGCGGTGGTCCGCGACCTGATCGACTCCGCCCAGCGGGAAGGCCGCTAGGTCCATTCGGCCCGAAGGCAACCGACGAACGGACACTGCCGCCCGCCTCGCGGACGGGTAGTGTGCGGTGCCATGCATGAGGGGCAGATCGACCTCCTTCCGGGCGAACGGGTCATCTGGGCCGGGACTCCGGTGCGCAGGCCCCTCTTCAATCCCGGCGACTACTTCAACGTCCCCTTCGGCCTGCTCTGGCTGGGCGCCGTCACTCTGTTCTTCTTCTACAACCACGAAACGGCCTTCCACACGGTCGCGTGGATCGTGCTCACCGTCGCGGGCGTGTTCCATCTCGCCGGCAGGCCGTTGATCCGCTATCTCAGGCTCGCCTCGACCACCTACGCCGTGACGGACGGCCGGGTCATCGCGATCAGTTCCCTGTTCCGCCGCAAGGAGGACTCCGCGGAGCTGGCCGGACTCCCGGATCCCGTCGTCACCCCGGGCCCCGGCAAGACCGGGACGATCACCTTCGGCAGGCTCGGTGTGCTGGCGTGGGCGTCGGCGAACTTCGGCGCGGGCTCCGGGAAGGAGCGCAAGCCGCCGGTCATCCTTGTGGGTGTCAGCGAGGTGGCGAAAGTGCGGGAAAAGCTCGCGAAAGCCGTTGACGAGGCACGACAGCGCCAGTGTCCCGCCACCGGAGAATGACCCGACTGTGTCCGATTCAACTGCGCGCCCGATGTTACCGGCCGGTACACTCAGACGGTCGTCCAGCGCCGGAGGTGCACCGTGCCCTATCCCACGGACCGTGAACGGGACCGCCCCTGGGTGATGCGGACCTACGCGGGCCACTCGTCCGCGGCCGCGTCCAACGAGCTGTACCGCCGCAACCTCGCCAAGGGCCAGACCGGTCTCTCCGTCGCGTTCGATCTGCCGACGCAGACCGGCTACGACCCGGATCACCAGCTGTCCAAGGGCGAGGTCGGCAAGGTCGGCGTCCCGGTTTCGCACCTCGGCGACATGCGGCGCCTCTTCGACGGCATCCCGCTCGCCGAGGCCAACACGTCGATGACGATCAACGCGCCCGCCATGTGGCTGCTGGCGCTCTACGTCTCCGTGGCGCGCGAGCAGGCCGAAGCCGAAGGACGCGACGTCGACGAGGTGCTCGCCAAGCTCACCGGCACCACGCAGAACGACATCATCAAGGAATACCTCTCCCGCGGCACCTACATCTTCCCGCCGGGCCCGAGCCTCCGCCTGATCACCGACATGATCGCGTGGACCGTGCACCACGTGCCGAAGTGGAACCCGATCAACATCTGCAGTTATCACCTGCAGGAAGCGGGTGCGACGCCGACGCAAGAGGTCGCGTACGCGTTGTGCACCGCCATCGCCGTCCTCGACGCCGTCCGGGATTCCGGGCAGGTCGAGCAGGCCGACATGGCCAAGGTGGTCGCGCGGATCTCGTTCTTCGTCAACGCCGGGGTGCGGTTCGTCGAAGAGATGTCGAAGATGCGCGCGTTCACCGCGCTCTGGGACGAGATCACCCGGGAACGTTACGGCGTAACGGATCCGAAGGCGCGGCGGCTGCGCTACGGCGTGCAGGTCAACTCGCTGGGCCTCACCGAGGCGCAGCCGGAGAACAACGTCCAGCGCATTGTGCTGGAGATGCTCGCGGTCTCGCTTTCCCGCGGCGCCAGGGCCCGCGCGATCCAGTTGCCCGCGTGGAACGAGGCGCTCGGCCTGCCCCGGCCGTGGGACCAGCAGTGGGCGCTGCGGATGCAGCAGGTGCTCGCGTTCGAGACCGATCTGCTGGAGTACGAGGACATCTTCGACGGCTCGCACGTCATTCAGGCCAAGGTCGACGAGATCATGGCCGGCGCACGCGAGGAGATCGCGCGGGTGCAGGATGTCGGCGGCGCTGTCGCGGCCGTCGAGAGCGGATACATGAAGTCCCAGCTCGTCGCTTCGCTCGCCGAGTTACGGCGTGGCATGGAAGACGGCGAGCGGATCCTGGTCGGCGTCAACAAGTTCGAGACCACGGAACCATCTCCGCTGCAGGCCGAAGGTGCCAAGGCGATCGAGACGATCGACCCCGCCGTCGAGAAGCAGGCCGTCTCCGCGATCGAAGAATGGCGGGCTCACCGCGACAACGCGGCCGCCGAGTCTTCGCTGGAGAAGCTGAAAGCCATCGCGAAGACCTCGGAGAACCTGTTCGAGGCCACGATCGACTGCGCCCGCGCCGGCGTCACCACCGGCGAATGGTCGGGGGCGCTGCGCGAGGTGTTCGGCGAATACCGTGCTCCCACCGGGGTTTCCGCGTCGGCGGCCGCGGGCGGGGGCAACGCGGAGATCCGCCGCGTGCGCGACCGGGTCAAGACGACGAGCACCGAGATCGGCGAGCGGCTGCGGATCCTGGTCGGCAAACCCGGCCTCGACGGGCATTCCAACGGCGCCGAGCAGGTGGCCGTGCGGGCACGTGACGTCGGTTTCGAGGTGGTGTACCAGGGTATCCGGCTCACCCCGGAACAGATCGTCGCGGCGGCGGTCCAGGAGGGCGTGCACGTGGTCGGGCTTTCGGTGCTCTCGGGTTCGCATCTCGAGGTCGTGCCGCAGGTCGTGGACGGGCTGCGGGCCGCGGGCGCGGGTGACATCCCGGTCATCGTCGGCGGCATCATCCCGCCCGACGACGAGAAACTCCTGCTGGAACGCGGGATCGCGAGGGTGTTCACGCCGAAGGACTACGAACTCACCGACATCATGGACGGAATTGTCGGATTGGTGCGGGAGTGCCACGGCCTGAGCACTTAAAGTCACCGTAAATCTCGGTACCGTAACGGCGGCTGGCGAGGGAGTCACTCACATTGCCCGGGCAAAGGCGCCCACCTACGTTTCGATTAAACCGATTAATCGAAAAGGGGTGCGGCTATGGCGCACGGCGAGTGGTCGAGGCGAGAATTCTTCCGGCGGTCGGCTGTTCTGGGGGCGGTGACGATCGGCGGTCCGGTGCTGTTGTCCGCGTGCACGTCGACCTCGTCCGGAGACGCGTTGGAAGCGGCGAAAAGCGCCAAGAAGATCAAGATCGGTATCGCGAACGAAGCACCCTACGGTTTCACGGATCAAACCGGCAAGGTCACCGGAGAGGCGCCCGAAGTCGCGCGCGCCGTATTCAAGGCGATGGGCATCGACAATGTCGAGGCCAGCGCCGTGTCGTTCGACCAGCTGATTCCGGCGCTCAACGCCAGGCAGTACGACATCGTCGCGGCCGGGATGAACATCAAGAAGGAACGGTGTGACGCCGCCGCCTTCTCGATCCCCGACTACTCGGCGCTGACCGCTTTGCTGGTGCCGAAGGGAAATCCGCAGCAGATCCTGAAGTTCGAGGACATCGCCGCGAAGAAGGTCAAGGTCGCCGTGCTCTCGGCCGCCGTCGAGAAGGGCTACGCCACGGATTCCGGAGTGGCCGAAGACCAGATAGTCACCCTGGATTCGCAGGACAACATGCTCCGCGCGGTCACCGACGGCCGGGTCTACTGCGCCGCGCTCACCGACATCTCCCTCAAGGACGTCCTGGCGAAGAACGCGGGCGCGGCCGCCGAAGTCACTCCCGGCTTCGATCCGATCAAGAACGGGCAGCCGGTCGTCTCTGCCGGCGCGTTCGTCTTCCGCAAGGACGACAACCCGCTGCGCGAGGCGTTCAACGCCGAACTCAAGAAACTGCACGACAGCGGTGAGTGGACCAAGATCGTGACACCGTTCGGGTTCTCGGCGGACAACCTGCCGAAGAGCGGCGTCACCACCGAGAAACTCTGCGCGGTGTAACGGGGCTGACGTCATGTCGTCGTCGGTTTCGCACATCATCACGTCCGTCCTCAGTGGACTGACCGCGACCGTCACCGCCGCGCTCGGCGGGATCGCGGTCACCGTCGTGCTCGCGTTGATCGCCGGGCTCGCGCTGCGATCGCCGTCCCGGGTCGTGCGGGGGATTTCCCGGGTCTACGTGGAGATCTTCCGCGGCACCTCGGAGGTCGTCCAGCTGTTCTGGCTGTACTTCGTCCTGCCGGTGCTGGTGGGCTTCCAGCTGGTGCCGATGTTCGCCGGAATCCTGGTGCTCGGGATGAATCACGGCGCGTACGGCGCCGAGATCGTCCGCGGCGCGGTGAACTCCGTCCCGCGGGCGCAGTTCGAAGGCGCCGTCGCGCTCAACCTGACACCCGCCCAGCGGATGCGGCGGGTGATCCTGCCGCAGGCGTTCGCGGAAATGCTGCCGCCGTTCAACAACCTGTTCATCCAGTTGCTGAAGAGCACCGCCCTGCTCTCGTTCATCGCCGTTCCGGAGATGACGCGGCAAGGTGAACTGCTCCGGCCGGTGTTCGGTGCCGAGATCGGCTGGATCTACGGGACCGAACTCGTGCTCTATCTCCTGCTCGCGCTGCTGATCACGAGCGGGATGCGGACGCTGGAACGGTTCGCGGCGCGGCGGCTCGGCAGGGCGCCCGCCAAGATGACGGCCACGGCGGGGGGTGTGTGATGGACTGGAGCTGGGAAGCCGCGTTCGATTCGATTCCCCTGTTGCTGGAGGGACTTCTCGTCACCGTCGAGATCACCCTGCTCGCCTCGGTGGTCGGCTACGCGCTCGGCCTGGTGTTCGCGCTGATCCGCCGGACGGGGATTCCCGTGCTGTCCCAGGCGGTCCGGCTGTTCATCGAGTTCGTCCGCAGTACCCCGTTGCTGATCCAGGTGTTCGCGATCTACTACCTGGTGCCGCCGCTGACGGGGTTCACGATGTCGGCCTTCCTCACCGGCGTGGTGGCGCTCGGAGTGCATTACGCGACCTATGCCGCCGAGGTGTACCGCGCCGGGATCGAAGCCGTCCCGAAAGGACAGTGGGAGGCCGCGACCGCGTTGAACCTGCCGAGGTCGCGGGTGTGGACGGCGGTCGTCCTGCCGCAAGCGGTTCCCCGGGTGCTGCCCGCGCTCGGCAACTACACGATCTCGATGTTCAAGGAAACCCCGCTGCTCCTGGGGATCGGTGTCCTCGACGTGCTCAACCGGGCGAAAGAGGTCGGTGCCGAAACGTTCCGTGTCATCGAGCCGTACACCCTGGCCGGGGTGCTGTTCCTGCTGGTGAGCCTGCCGGCGTCGATTCTGGTGAGAAGGTTGGAGCGCCGTGCCGCCCACAGTTGATTCCCCGATGATCCGGTTCTCGCAGGTGGTCAAGTCCTATGGCGACCACGTCGTGCTGCGGGACCTCGATTTCACCGTCGCGCCAGGGGAATTCGTTTCGCTGATCGGGCCGAGCGGGTCCGGGAAGACGACGATCCTGCGGCTGCTGATGACCCTGGAGCGGGTCGACGGCGGCACCATCGAGGTCTGCGGTGACCACTTGAGTCACATGAAGCGCGGCGGGAAACTGGTGCCCGCGGACGAGAAGTACCTGAGGACCGTGCGCAAGCGGATCGGCATGGTGTTCCAGCAGTTCAACCTGTTCCCGAACATGAACGTGCTGCGCAACATCACCGAGGCGCCGATCCACTCGCTCGGCGTCCCCCGTGAGGAGGCCGAGGCGCGAGCCGTCGACCTGCTGGACATGGTCGGGCTTTCCGACAAGCAGAACGCGCATCCGACGCGGCTCTCCGGCGGCCAGCAGCAGCGCGTCGCGATCGCACGGGCGCTCGCGATGCGGCCGGACGTGCTGCTGCTGGACGAGGTCACCTCGGCACTCGACCCCGAACTGGTCGCGGACGTCCTGCGCGTGCTGCGCGAGATCGCCGCGTCCACGGACATCACGATCCTTTGTGTCACGCACGAAATGCAGTTCGCGCAGGACGTTTCGGATCGGGTGATGATGTTCGACGAGGGGCAGGTGCTGGAGGACGCCGCGCCGGACAAGCTGTTCAGCGAGCCGGAGCACGACCGGACGCGGCGGTTCCTCAAGGCGGTGATCGACAGGGCGTGAGGCGTCGGCACCACGTGCTCGTGAGTGGCGTTTCGGGTTAGTGCCGAAGGGGTCTTAGGTACCTGCTGGTTGTGACTGGAGTTGGTCGCAGGTCCGTGAAGGCCTCCTTGCCTACCCTGAAGGTAGTGAAGGAGGCCTTCACGGACCGCAGAGGCGAGCCAGCCAGCCCGGGTGTCGCGAAAGCCACTTTCGCGACGTCTGATGTCCCGAAAGTGGCTTTCGCGCCACGGCCGCTGGGCATCACGAACTTGCGAACACTCGCACGCAAAATCCAGTAGGTACCTAGGGCACCCTTGGCTAGAACACGAATCGCCACTCACGACCACCGCGGCCCCACTCTCAAAGGCTGCCGAGGATCTCCTTCGTCGAGGTGACCGTGGCGAACCCGCCGCCGTGCAGGTTCGTCGCGGTCGCCCGGTAGAGCTCGTCGGCGGTCAGGACGCTCCCGTCCGGCCCGGCGAGGTCGAAGGTGAACGTGGCGTCGAGTGCGAAGGTCACGTCGTAGCCGAGGTTGCCGCCGACGCGCGCGGTGGTCTCGCAGCAGAAGTTCGTCTGGATACCGGCGAGCACGAACGACGTGATGCCGCGCTTCTTCAGCCAGCCGTCGAGGTCGATGTCGCCGTGGAAGGCCGAGTTGACCTTCTTGCCGAACACCAGGTCCGCGCGCACCCCGTCGAGTTCGGGCTTGAAGTAGTTGCCATCCTGGCCGGGCTGGAGCGATGAGCCGGGCCGCACGGAGTCGTGGTGCACCAGCACGATCGGCAGCCCGCGCTCCTGGTAGGCGTCGACGAGCGCCTTGATGTTGGCCTCCGCGCCGGGGTTGTTGCGCGGGCCCCAGACGGGCTTGTCGAAGCCGCGCTGGACGTCGATCACGAGCAGGGCCTTGGTGTTCTCAGTGGTCATGGCTCCGAGTTTCGTGCGTTCTTCGGCCGGACGGGAGTGGCAGAAGAGGCGCGATGCGGTACTTTTCTGCCATGCGAACCGTGGGTGTGCTCCTCCTGCCGGGCAGCCGGGCCTTCGACCTCGGCGTGATCGGCGAGGTCTGGGGCGTGGACCGGACCGACAGCGGCATCGGCCCCTTCGAGGTCCGGATCTGCGCGCCGGGCCGTGACCGGGTCGCCATCCACCCGTTCGGCCAGGTCGAGGCGACTCATGGGCTGAGCGGGCTGGCTGGCTGTGATCTCGTCCTCGTGCCCGGCAGGGTCGATCCGCACGCCGAGGTGCCCGCGGTCGCCGTCGCCGCGCTGCGCAAGGCACACCGGGCCGGGATCACCGTGGCGTCGTTGTGTTCGGGGGCCTTCACGCTGGCCGCAGCCGGTTTGCTGGACGGCCGGTCGGTCACCACGCACTGGCGGCTGCTGGACGACCTCGAAACCGCCGCTCGCGATGCCGTCGTCCAGCGGGACGTCCTGTTCACCGACGAGGGTGACGTGCTGACGTCCGCCGGGGTGGTCGGCGGGCTGGACCTTTGCCTGCACCTGGTGCGCCGTGATCACGGCGCCGAGGTCGCGGCCGCTCTCGCCCGGCGGCTCGTGATGCCGCCCGCGCGAGAAGGCGGCCAGCGGCAATATGTCGACCACCCGCTGCCGCCGAAGCCGTCGCGGCCGAGCGTTTCGTCCACAATGGACTGGGCGCTGGCGCGGATCGCCGAGGACATCGGCGTCGACGACCTCGTGGGCCACGCCGGGCTGAGCGAGCGGACCTTCCACCGCGAGTTCGCGGCGGCCACCGGCGTGACGCCCGGACGCTGGCTGCGCGCGCAGCGGGTCCGGCTCGCGCGCCGTCTGCTGGAGACGACCGAGCTCCCCGTCGAGCGCGTCGCGCAGCGCTCCGGCCTCGGCACCGCCGCCAACCTGCGGCGACGGCTGCGGGCCGACGTCGGCGTCGGGCCCGATTCGTATCGCCGGACGTTCCGGTCGGTTACCGTCGAAGCATGGCCGAGTACGAGCACATCCTCGTGAAACGGGACGGGGACACCGTCACCGTCACCATGAACCGCGCCGCGCGGCGGAACTCTCTGTCGGCGGACCACCTCGCGGAACTGCTCGCGGCGTTCCGCGAGGCGGGGGAGACCGACGCCACCGGGATCGTCCTGGCCGGTGCCGGACCGGTGTTCTCGGCGGGACACGACTTCGGCGACGTCGCCGCGCGTGACCTGACAGGCGTGCGTGAGCTGCTGCGGGTGTGCACGGACCTGATGGGCACGATGCAGTCGGTGCCGCAGATCGTCGTCGCGCGGGTGCACGGGCTCGCGACCGCGGCGGGCTGCCAGCTGGTGGCCACCTGCGACCTCGCCGTCGCCGCCGATTCCGCCGGATTCGCCCTGCCCGGCGGCAAGGGCGGCTGGTTCTGTCACACCCCCGCGGTGCCGGTGGCCCGGTCGATCGGGCGGAAACGGCTGATGGAACTGGCGCTCACCGGCGACGTCGTCGACGCGGCGACCGCGCTGGACTGGGGCCTGGTGAACCGCGTGGTCCCGGACGACTCGCTGGACGACGCCGTCGCCTCGCTCCTGGCACGCGCGACGCGGGGGAGCCGGGCGAGCAAGGCGCTGGGGAAGCAGACCCTCTACGCGCAGCTGGACCGGCCCGAGGCCGACGCCTACGCGCTGGCGCTGGAGGTCATGGCCTCGGCGTCGCAGCTGCCCGGGGCGCGGGAGGGAATGGCGGCCTTCCTGGAGAAGCGATCCCCGGTTTGGCCTGACTGAGCGCTACCCAAGTGTCATGAAAGGGGCTTTCAGGACGAAAGATGTCTTGAAAGCCCCTTTCATGACACGCGTTCGCGCATGAGCAGCAGCGTGTAGGCGGCCAGCGTCTGCGCGTCGGTGATGTCACCCGTGACGATCATCTTCTCGAACTCGTCGAGCTCGAACCACGCCGTCCGCATGTCCTGCTCCTCGACCTCGCGCTGGGCTTCACCCTGTGTGAGGTCCGTGGCCAGGAACACGCGCCCGCGCTGGCTCGAGATGCCGGGGGCGACGTCGGTCCGGCCGAGATCGGTCATCGACCCCGCGATCAGCCCGGTCTCCTCGCGCAGTTCGCGGGCGGCGAGTTCGAGCGGGGGGACGTCGGCCCGGTTGGGCGCGGTGCCCATCGGGAACTCCCAGCGCCGCTGCCCGAGCGGATAGCGGAACTGTTCGACCAGGTGGAACCGGGCACCGTCGAAGGGGATGATCACGGCGCAGGTGGGTTTGTCGACGACGGCGTAGATCCCCTCGGAACCATCGAGCCGCCGGACGGCGTCCTCGCGCACGGTCATCCAGTTGTTCCGGTACACCTCACGCGAACTGACACGCTGAACGGGGTCCATGCGCACAGTATCGCCATGCTTGTCCTACCCTCGCGTGGTGCGCCTAGTGATCGCTCGCTGCCAGGTCGACTACGCCGGCCGTCTGACCGCCCATCTGCCGATGGCCACCCGGCTGCTGCTCGTGAAGGCCGACGGCTCGGTGTCCGTGCACTCGGACGACCGTGCCTACAAGCCGCTGAACTGGATGAGCCCGCCTTGCTGGCTGATCGAGGACGGCAAGCTGTGGATCGTCGAGAACAAGCAGGGGGAGAAGCTCGTCATCAAGATCGACGAGATCTTCCACGACCACGCCCAGGAACTCGGCGTGGAACCGGGCCTGCAGAAGGACGGCGTCGAGGCGCACCTGCAGGAACTGCTCGCCGAGCACATCAAGACCCTCGGTGACGGCTACACGCTGGTGCGGCGGGAGTTCCCGACCGCGATCGGGCCGGTCGACATCATGGCGCGTGACGCCGCGGGTGCCAGTGTCGCCGTCGAGATCAAGCGGCGCGGCGAGATCGACGGCGTCGAGCAGCTGACGCGGTATCTCGAACTGCTCAACCGCGACCCGCTGCTGGCTCCGGTGCAGGGCGTGTTCGCGGCGCAGATCATCAAGCCGCAGGCGAGGGTGCTGGCCGAGGACCGGGGGATCCGGTGCCTCACGCTGGACTACGACGCGCTGCGCGGCATCGAGTCGGACGAGTTCCGCCTCTTCTGACCCCCACGCAATTCGTCCTCTGGTTGCGGTACTTGCGCGTGCAACTATCGCAACCAGAGGACTACTTGCGGCCGGTCACGCGCTGAACAGCCGAGATCCGATCGAGTCCTCGGTTTTGTATCTGCATTCTTTCTCGCGCCACAGAATGCCCTAAAGGGCGGCGGGAAATTAACGAACTCGACTCATCCTGCAAAAGAACCAGCTGTTTCTGTGCCATTCGGGTGAACGCCGGATTCCGTGGTCTCGCGCTGTGTCACACTCGATTTCCGCGAGGGGTACCGCCGAAGTCCGGCGGTCGCGGGTGCAGGGGTGATGTGCCATGGCTGATTCTCCGAAGCGTGTCGATCTGGTGCTGGAAGGCGGCGGCGTCAAAGGCATCGGGTTGCTGGGCGCGGTGCTGGAGTTGCACGAAGCCGGTTATTCGTTCCCGCGGATCGCCGGGACGAGCGCGGGTGCGATCGTCGCGGCGCTGGTCGCCGCTTATCAGAAGGCCGGGAAGGATCTCGGCGGTCTGGAAGCGGTGATGAATGACATGGACTGCCGCCGGTTCCAGAATCGGTCCTTGCTCGACAAGCTCACCGGCCCGATCGGCGACGGCGTCGATTTGGTGCTCCACGACGGGATGCACACCGGCGATTATCTCACCGAATGGCTCGCACCGGTGCTGGAGGAGGCGGGAGTGCGCACGTTCGCCGATCTCGCCATCGAGGACCCCGAAGGTACTTTGCTTTCGTATCAACGATATTCCCTCGTCGTCCACGTCAGCGATCTGACCCGCCGCGTGCTCGTCCGGCTGCCTTGGGATTATTCCCAGTACGGCCGCGATCCCGGCGAGGAGAAGATCGTCGACGCCGTCCGCGCGTCGATGTCGATCCCGTTCTACTTCCGGCCGGTGCAGTTCGACGTCCGCCCCGAGGGCACCGTCACCTGGGTCGACGGCGGGTTGCTGTCGAACTTCCCGATCACCGTCTTCGACCGGACCGACATGAAGAAGCCGCGCTGGCCGACCTGGGGCGTGAAGCTTTCCGGGGAACCCGCCGGCGGCAGGGACAAACCGGTGAAGAGCGCGTTGCGGATCGCCATCGGTTCGCTCGAGACCCTGCTTTCGGACTGGAATCGTTACCGGCTGCACGAGGAAGGTGTGAACCGGAGGACGGTGTACGTCGACACGACCGGTGTTTCCGCTGTCGACTTCGGGCTCGGCGAAGAGGAGAAGAAGCACCTCTTCGAAAACGGGCGGGAGGCCGCGCGGCGGTTTCTGGAAAAGATTGTGCCGCAGTGAACTCGCCGGCGGTATTCCGGTGGGATGAGGAATAGGAGGATCCCATGCGTTATCGCCCGATCGGCAGTGATCCGGCGGACGGCCGCCTCGGCCGGTTCGTCCCGGACGACTGGCGCCACGTCGAGCGCTATCCGCTGACCGCGCTGGCCACCCAGGACCGGCCCACCCGGTCACCGGTCGTCATCGGCGTCAACTGGTACGCGGAATTCGACGTCCCGGAAAAGGACCCGAAGTCCGGCGAGTTCTTCGTCGCGAAGGGCGGCGCGAAGTCGCTCACCCGGATACGCGGCGGTCACTGTGTCTGCCTCGAACCCGGCGAATCGACGGACGGCGACACCCAGTACGCCTTCTACGACCAGGGCAAGGAAGGCGCCTGCGTCGGGTTCGGCTGGTCGCGCTGCATGACGCTGTTCAACGGCGACCTCTACGCCGCGCGGTGGCTGTGGGACCAGTCGAAGCTGCGCGACGAATGGGACGAGACCAACCCCGGCGACAACAACGGCACGTCCGTCCGCGCGGCGGCCGAGGTGTTGCTGGAACTGGGCCACGTCTCGTGGTCGGAGAGCTACGCCAGCGACGACCACGTCAAGCGGGCCGCCTACACGCCCGACGTCAAGAACGGCATCCAGGCCTATCGCTGGGCGAAGACCGTCGACGAGGTGCACGAGGTCCTCGGCAACCCGCGTGCCGACGAACTCGGCGCCGTGCCGTTCCTCAACTCGTGGGGACCGAACTACCCGCACCGCACGTACCTGCCTGACGACGTCCTCGCCAGGCTGATCAAGGAGGACGGCGAAGTAGGCCTGCCCACGGACCGGTAAACCCCCACCGGTCGCGAGAAGGGCCGTTCCGGCGGAGACGCCGGGGCGGCCCTTTTCCGTTTCCCGGACCGCTCGCGAGCTGTGTCCTCATCGGACTCCACGGGAAGTTGCTCCTTTTGGCGGACAACCGGACGCCGTGCTCCGGCGTGATGATCCATGTAGGTCGGGGGACCACAAGGGAGAGACCATGAAACTCAAGTCCTGGGTACGGTTCGCGGCGCCGGTCGTCGCCGCGCTTTCGGTCGCGGTACTGGCGCAGCCCGCGCAGGCCGCGAACCGCCTCGCGTGGCGCCCGACGGTCCTGCCGTTGCCGTCCGGCGGCAGCAGCGGGTTCCTGACCGCGTCCGACGGCAAGGGGGAGTACACGGGCACGTTCAGCGTCAACGGCAGGCAATCGGTGGTCAGCTGGCGGAACGGGCAGCCGGTGGTGCGCGGCGTGCCGGGCGGCTACGAGGCGGCGCTGGCCGAGGACGAGAACCCGGCGGGCGTCATCGTCGGCACGGCGCACGACTACGACTCGATGATCAGCCGGGCGTACACGCTGGACGCGAACGGGTTCCACGTCAAGGACGTCCCCGCGGGCTACGACTACGTGTACGGCGTCGCGATCAACACGCGTGGCGACGTGCTCGGCCGGGCGATGAAGTTCAACGGTGGCACCGGGAGCGACGCCGCGGTCCTGTGGCGGGCGGAGGGCGGCGCGCCGGTGCTCGTCCCGAGCACACCGGACATGTACTACGTGCGCGACCTCGACGAGGACGGCACGCTCCTGTTCGACTCGAACCGCAGCTCGGCACTGTGGAAGGACGGCGTTGTCCGGCACCTGTCACCGAGCCCGTCCGTCCAGGGCTGGGGCCTCGCGATCCGCAACGGGGTCGTCGTCGGGACGCGGGTTTACGGCGGTGTCGATCAGGCGGTGCGCTGGGCGTCCCCGGACGCGCCGGCGGTCGGGCTGGCGGGCGGCGCGATGGCGTTGAGCGTCAACCAGGTCGGCCTGACGGCCGGGCTGGTGCCGAACCCGTCGGGGCCGTCGATCGTCGGCAACGCGATCGCGTGGCGCACGACGACGCCGGGCGAGGTCCGCGCGCCGAGCGGCTACTCGACGTTCGAAGCCTCGGTCGCGGCAGACGACGGCTCGCTCGCCGGGTACGCGACGAACGACTCGAGGGGTTCCGGCGGCGTCCCGGTGGTCTGGCGCCTGGCGCCGTGATCCCCGCTCCGGCTCTGCTTTGAACACCAGGCCGGGAGCGGTGCGCTCCCGGCCTGGCCACCCACGCTGCCGTTCCTGAATCCATGCAGTATGGTCCGCGATTGACGCGCTACCGGCGCTTCTCGTGGACATTTTCACTATGGAGGTGGGTCGGTTGCACGTGCTGGCCGATGCGAACCTGCGGCTCGACGCGAGTCCGATCGACTACGTCCTGCTCGCCTTCTACTTCGCGCTGGTGCTCGGCATCGGGTACATGGCGCGAAGGTCGGTCTCGAGCAGCCTGGACTTCTTCCTCTCCGGCCGTTCGCTGCCCGCGTGGGTCACCGGTCTCGCCTTCATCTCGGCGAACCTCGGCGCCGTCGAGATCATGGGCATGTCGGCCAACGGCGTGCTCTACGGCCTGCCGACCTTCCACTACTTCTGGATCGGCGCGATCCCGGCGATGCTGTTCCTCGGCATCGTGATGATGCCGTTCTATTACGGCTCGAAGGTCCGCAGTGTCCCGGAGTTCATGCTCCGCCGGTTCGGCAAACCCGCCCACCTCGTCAACGGCATCAGCTTCGCGAGTGCGCAGATCCTCATCGCCGGCGCGAACCTGTTCCTGCTCGCCAGCGTCGTGAACCTCCTGCTCGGTTGGCCGTTGTGGGTGTCGATCATCGTCGCGGCCGCGGTCGTGCTCTCCTACACCGCGCTCGGCGGTCTCTCCGCCGCGATCTACAACGAGGTCCTGCAGTTCTTCGTGATCGTCGCGGCGCTGCTGCCGCTGACCATCGTCGGCCTGGTGAAGGTCGGCGGCTGGCAGGGACTGGTCGACAAGGTCACCGCCGGCCCCGGCGGCGAGGCGCAGCTGTCCTCCTGGCCGGGTGACAACCTCACCGGCTTCGGCAACAGCTTCCTCTCCATCCTCGGCCTCGTCTTCGGCCTCGGTTTCGTGCTGTCGTTCGGTTACTGGACCACGAACTTCGTCGAAGTCCAGCGCGCCATGGCCTCCAAGAGCATGTCGGCCGCGCGGCGGACGCCGATCATCGGCGCGTTCCCGAAGATGTTCATCCCGTTCATCGTGATCATCCCCGGCATGATCGCCGCGGTCACCGTGTCCGAGTACGTCCAGGACAAGCAGGTCCTGCTCGATGGCGGCGAAGCGCCCAGCGGCGTCACCGCGAACAACGCGATCCTGCTGCTGATGCGCGACCTGCTGCCCAACGGCATGCTCGGCGTCGCGATCGCCGGTCTCCTCGCGTCCTTCATGGCCGGTATGGCGGCGAACCTGAGTTCGTTCAACACCGTCTTCACCTATGACATCTGGCAGTCGTACGTGAAGAAGAACGAGTCCGACGGCTACTACCTCCGCCTCGGCCGCCTGGTCACCGCGGCAGGCACCGTGCTGGCGATCGGTACCGCGTTCATCGCGTCGAACTCCGGGAACATCCTGACCTACCTGCAGGACCTGTTCTCCTTTTTCAACGCGCCGCTGTTCGCCACCTTCATCCTCGGCATGTTCTGGAAGCGGATGACGCCGACGGCGGGCTGGGTCGGCCTTGTCGCCGGTACCGCGTCCGCGATCACCGTGTGGCTGCTTTCGCAGGCCGGGGTCCTCGGGCTCACCGGGCAGGGCGTCAGCTTCGTGGCCGCCGGTACGGCGTTCGCCGTCGACATCGTGGTCAGCGTCGCGGTTTCGCTCGCCACCGCGCCGAAGCCGGAAGCCCAGCTGGTCGGCCTCGTCTACTCCCTCACCCCGAAGGAGTCGCTGAAGCACGACGAAACCGGTGACGACGCGGGCTGGTACCGCAAGCCGGGCCTGCTCGCGGGCATCGTGCTGATCCTGACCATCGTGCTCAACATCATCTTCTAGGAGGCCGGAGATGGCTGCGTCCCAAGCTCCCAAGAAGGCCGGCGTCTTCGACATCCGGCTGGTCATCGCCCTGCTCATCGGCGGCTACGGGCTGGTGCTCACGATCATGGGCATCGGCTTCACCACCGAAGCGGAACTGGCCAAGGCCGCCGACGTCAACATCAACCTGTGGGCGGGCATCGGCATGCTGGCGTTCGGGCTGCTGTTCGTGCTGTGGGCGAAGCTGCGGCCCATCGTGGTGCCGCCCACGTCCGAAACCGGCGAGGACGGCGAATAGCCGGGTTGTCCGGACACCGGCGACACGCTCCGGCTACCGTGCACTTCGTGCTGCTCAACGCTCGACGTCGCCGGATCGCGTCCGCGCTGGCCCTGGTGGCCGCGCTCGGCGCGCTTTCCGCCTGCGGACAGAACCTCGGCAAGTCCAACTTCGCCCGTACCACCGTCGCCGCGGAAGCGGGCAGTGGCGGAGACGTGCCGAGCGGGAACATCAACGACCCGGCCGTCACCCCGGCGATCATGCGCACGATCGACCCGTGCCCGCTGGTGGGCAAAGAGGCGCTGAGCGACCTCGGCGCCCCGGAGGACCCGGTGCCGTCGACCAGCTCGTTCGGCGGCTGCCGGGCGAAGGTCGTCGACGCAGGCGGTAAGCAGTTCTCCGTCAGTGTCGACATCGGAGCGTCGACCTACCTGTCCGACACCGGTGGCGCCGTGGTCACGGCGGTGGACGGCCTGCCGCAGGTCGAGCGGAAGAGCAAGGACGGCAAGAGCTGCGACGTCGGCGTCATGACGTTGCGCAAGCCCGAGCGCGGAGTGAGCTTCTCGGTCAACTACGACGGCGGCGATCCCTGCGCGGCGGCCCGCTCGGTGGCGGCGAAGGGCGTGAAGAGCCTGCACTCGTCCCCGGCGAAGTACCCCACCAGCGCGGGCACGCTGACCGCGGTCGACCCGTGCACCGTCGCGGATCCCGCCGTCCTCGGCGAGGTGGCGCCGCACGGCGCGACCTCCCCGACGACCTTCCACGCCTGTGACTGGACGCCGGGCTCCAACCCGCGGATCACCATCGGTTTCCGCCCCGGCCGCCCGCCGCAGGAACGTGACGGGACCAAGAAGGTCGAGGTCGGTGGCACCACCGTCTACCAGAAGGTGGGCGTCGGCAGCAGCGCCGAGTGCAAGATGGAGTGGCAGCACAAGCCGTGGACAGGCGAGTACGTCGAGCTCGTCGCCGTGACGTACCAGAACTACGACGAGAAGAAGGACGAAACCGCGTCCTGCGAGAAGACGGCGAAGATCGCCAAATCGGTGATCTCGAAGCTGCCGAAGCCCTGACGCTGGCGGCATCCGGCCGGGCGAGGTAGGAAGGGGACATCCCACCCGCCGACGTGTCGGAGACCGCCATGAAGAAGATCATCAACGACCCGAAGACGGTGGTCGCGGAATCCCTGCGCGGGCTCGCCCTGGCGCACGCGGACGTGCTGCGCGTCGAGGACGACCCGGCGATCGTGGTGCGCGTGGACGCGCCCCTGGCCGGCAAGGTCGCGGTGATCTCCGGCGGCGGTTCCGGGCACGAACCACTGCACGGCGGCTTCGTCGGACAGGGCATGCTGGCGGCCGCCGTCCCGGGCGCGGTGTTCACCTCGCCGACGCCGGACGCCGTCGAGGCCGCGGTCAAGGCCACCACGGGTGACACGGGCGCCCTGCTGATCGTGAAGAACTACACCGGCGACGTGCTCAACTTCGAGACCGCCGCAGAGCTTGCCGCCGCCGAAGGGCTGGACGTGCGCAGCGTGGTGATCGACGACGACGTCGCGGTCAAGGACTCCACGTACACCGCCGGCCGCCGCGGTGTCGGCGGCACGGTACTGCTGGAGAAGATCACCGGCGCCGCCGCCGAACGCGGTGACGCGCTCGACGCGGTGGAGGCCTTGGCGCGCAAGGTGATCGGCCAGGTCCGCTCGATCGGTGTCGCGCTCACCGCGCCGACCGTGCCGCACGCGGGCGAGCCGAGTTTCGCACTCGCCGACGACGAGATCGAGTTCGGCATCGGGATCCACGGCGAGCCCGGCATCGAAAAGACACCGGCCGTGTCCGCCGACGAACTCGTCGCGCGCATGGTCGAAGCGGTGGTCACGGACCTGCCCTTCGCCGACGGCGACAAGGTCCTGCTGTTCACGAACTCGATGGGCGGCACGCCGCTGGTGGAGCTGTACCTCGCCCACGGGATCGCCGAGCGGCTGCTGGCCGAGCGTGGGATCGTGGTCGAACGGCGCCTGGTGGGGCCGTACATCACCAGCCTCGAGATGCAGGGGATGAGCCTGACGTTGCTGAAACTGGACGACGAGCTGACCGAGTTGTGGGACGCGCCGGTGAACACCCCGGCCCTGAGGTGGGGAGTCTGATGGCCTGCACCGCCGAGACGCTCGCCGCCGCCTTGCGGGCGGCGGCCGCGGTGATCGCCGAGCATCGCGCCGAGCTGATCGACCTCGACCGCGCGATCGGCGACGCCGACCACGGCGAGAACCTGGACAGGGGGTTCACCGCGATCGTGTCCGCTTTGGACACCGCGACTCCCGAGACCCCCGCCGCGGTCGCGAAACTCGCCGCCACGACGCTGATCTCGAAGGTCGGCGGTGCGGCGGGACCGTTGTACGGCACGGCTTTCCTGCGCGCGTCGGTCAAACTGGGTGACGCCGCCGAAGTGGACGGTCCGCTGCTCGTGGAAGCCCTGCGCGCGGCACTCGAAGGGGTGCAGGCACGCGGCAAGGCCGTCGGGGGAGACGCGACCATGGTCGACGCGCTGATCCCGGCCGTCTCCGCCGCCGAGGAGGCTTCCGGCGAGGGCATCGCCGCGATCCTGGCCGCGGCCGCGGACGCCGCCGACAAGGGCGCCGAGTCCACTGTGGACCTCGTACCGCGCAAGGGCCGGGCGTCGTACCTCGGCGAACGCGCGAAGGGGCATCTCGATCCCGGAGCCCGCTCGACGGCGCTGCTGCTGCGCGCGTTCGCGGAGGCCGCCAAGTGAGCGTCGGAATCGTGCTCGTCTCCCACAGCGCCAAACTCGCCGAAGGGCTCGCGGAACTCGCCGCCCAGATGGCGCCGGACGTCACCATCGTGGCGGCGGGCGGCCTGTCCGAAGGCGGGATCGGAACGGACTACGACGAGGTCGTCGCCGCGACGCAGCGCGCCGATTCGGGGTCGGGCGTCGTCCTGCTGTACGACCTGGGCAGCGCGCAGATGACCGCGGACCTCGCCGTCGAATCGCTCGCCGACCCGTCGGCCGCGGTCGTGGTGGACGCGCCGCTCGTCGAAGGCGCGATCGCCGCCGCCGTCGCGGCGCAGGGCGGGGCGGATCGCCAGGCCGTCGCCGGTGCCGCTGCCGCGGCGGGAGCTCCACCGGATCTGACGTTCGACAGCGGCGCGCAAGACGGCGAGAGCAGTGTCGAACTCACGCTGCGGAACGACGTCGGCCTGCACGCGCGGCCCGCGGCGGTCCTGGTCCGGAGCATCGCGGGGCTGGACGCGCAGGTAACCGTCCGGCTCGGCGAAGAGACCGCGGACGCCAACAGTGTCCTCGCGTTGATGGCGCTCGGCGCACGCCAGGGCGACAGGATCGAGGTCCGCGCGAAGGGTGCGCAGGCCGAAGAAGCGCTCACCAAGGTCAAGGACCTCGTCGACCAGAACTTCGGGGAGTGACACTTACTCGATCCGGAGGGTGACAGCCGGTGCTTTCCGCGCCCCGGCATGGCACGATCGGAGAAAACTACCAGCGAGTAACCTCCGGAGGCCGGTTGTGGCGCGGGAAATCTCGAGTGTGGGAGTCATCGGTCTCGGCACCATGGGTGCCGGGATCGCCGAGGTGCTCGCGCGGAGCGGGGTGTCCGTCGTCGCGGTGGAGATCGACGACGACGGCGTGCACCGGGGCCGGGGTCATCTGGAGCATTCGACCGAACGGGCGGTGTCCGGCGGAAAACTCGACGCCGACGGCCGGGACGCCCTGCTGGGCCGGATCCGGTACACCACGTCGCTGGCCGAACTGTCCGATGTGGACCTGGTGATCGAGGCGATCCCGGAGAACCTCGAAGCGAAATCCGACGTGTTCGCGGAGCTGGACAAGATCACCGGCGCGGACACGATCTTCGTGTCCAACACGTCCTCGCTGTCGATCACCGAGATCGGGGTGCAGACCGCGCGGCCGGGCAAGGTCGTCGGGATGCACTTCTTCAACCCGGCGCCGATCCTCAAACTGGTCGAGATCGTCCGCACGGTCGTCACCGAGCCGGAGGTGATCACCGACGTCGTCGCGTTCGCCGAACGCCTCGGCAAGACGCCGGTGGTGATCGGCGACCGCGCCGGGTTCATCGCGAACGCGCTGTTGTTCGGGTATCTCAACCACGCCGTGCGCATGTACGAGCAGCGCTACGCCACGCGCGAGGATCTCGACGCGGCGATGCGGTTCGGCTGCGGATATCCCATGGGGCCCTTGGCTTTGCTCGACCTCATCGGGCTGGACACCGCGTACGAGATCCTCGACACGATGTACCACCAGTCGCGCAACCGGCTCCACGCGCCGGCGCCGTTGCTGAAGCAGATGATCACCGCGGGCCTGCTCGGCCGGAAGACGGGACAAGGCTTTTACGCCTACGACGAGCCTGATTCGCCGACGGTGACCGACTCGGTCAAGGCGTCCACAGTGGACACCGTGGCGCCGCGAGAGGTGCGCAAGGTCGGCGTCGTCGGGACCGGGACCATGGCGACCGGTATCGTCGAGGTGTTCGCGAAACGCGGCTACGAGGTCATCCTGCGGGCGCGGAGCGCGGAGAAGGCCGCCGCGTCGGTCGCGCGGGTGAAGAAGTCGCTGGACAAGTCGGTCGTCAAGGGCAGGCTGTCCGAAGAGGACGCCGCCGCCGCACTCGGCCGGATCTCGCCCGCGGTGGAGTTCGACGAGCTGGCCGACGTCGACCTCGTCATCGAGGCGGTGGCCGAGGACCTGGCCGTCAAGCAGGCCGTTTTCGCCGCGCTCGACGACGTCGTGAAACCGGGCGCGGTCCTGGCGACGACCACGTCCTCGCTGCCGGTCATCGAATGCGCGGCCGCCACTTCGCGGCCGTCGGACGTCGTCGGCGTGCACTTCTTCAACCCGGCGCCGGTGATGAAACTCGTCGAGGTCGTCTCGACGATCGCCACCGCCCCCGACGTGATCGCGACCGTGGACGCCGTCTGCGCGGTGGTGGGCAAGCACCCGGTGCACTGCGGCGACCGGGCCGGGTTCATCGTCAACGCGCTGCTGTTCCCGTACCTCAACGACGCGGTGAAGATGCTCGAAGCGCACTACGCGGAGGCCGACGACATCGACACCGCGATGAAGGTGGGCTGCGGGCTGCCGATGGGCCCGTTCGAACTGCTCGACGTCGTCGGGCTGGACGTTTCGCTGGCGATCCAGCGGACCCTGTTCAACGAGTTCCGCGAAGAGGGCTTCGCGCCCGCGCCGCTGCTGGAGCACCTCGTGACCGCCGGGCGGCTCGGCCGGAAGACGGGGAAGGGCTTCAAGGACTACTCGGCCAGGTAACCCCTCGTGAGTTCTGAAGGGCTGTCCTGAAGGCCACCTTTGAGACGTTGACCGTCTCAAAGGTGGCCTTCAGGACACGGGACCCTCGTCCCGCAAGCGGGCACACCCGGGTTTCAGCCTCGCGGGAAAGGTCCCCAATGTGGCATTGGAGACGCTCAGCGTCTCCAATGCCACATTGGGGACATCGGCCACGAGCGGTGACCGGGCTGGGTAGCCTGGCCGTATGCCGGTTTCCTCGGGGGTCAGGAAGCGGATCAAGGAACTACTCGATCCGGACGACGAGATCCAGTACGTGTTCCCAGCCGACATCTTCGGCAGCACCAATCCCAGCGTGTTCTTCGCGGTGACCCGCAAGACGATCACGATCCTGACGACCGGCCGCCTGAGCAGGAAGTCGCCGAAACGCGTCATCTCGGTGACCCTGCGAAACCACCGGATCGGCCCCGTGGAGACGGGCGGCAACCCGTGGTTCGAGTTCAACGGCATCGTCTACGAGATCGACGACGAGTACATCGCGGCCGTCCACGCCGCCGACGCGGAGATCTCGCGGAATGCGGCAAAACCTGAAGATCCGCTGCCGGACCTCTAAGCTCCCCTGGGTGCGTCAGCTGACATACGGCGGGGTGCCGATCCCCGGCCTGAACGACCTGGTCCGGACGGCCATCCGGCTGCACCCCGCGCCGGGCGAGCCTCGCCATGACGAAAGCCACTTCGGCGGCCCGCTGCTCTGGCCGTCGGACGAGCCGTGGCCCGAGTGCCCGGTGACCTGGCCTCCCGACCCGGACGCGTCCGACGACGCGTGGGCGGGCGGGCATCCGCTCGACGGTCCGGTCCCGGTGATGGTCAGCGCGGCGCAGTTCTTCCGCGACGACTTCCCGGAGCTGCCCTTCCCGGAGGGCACCGACGTCCTCCAGATCCTTTTCTGCCCGATGCAGCACAACAGCCCGCATCACCAAGGGCCCGCGGTCCGGCTGGTGTGGCGCGATTCCGGGGAGGTCGAGGACATCGCGGACCCGCCGCCCGCGCCCGAGGAGGCCGACGTCGATCTCCTGCCGGCGCCCTGCGTCTTCGAACCGTGCTCTATCGATGAACTGCCCCGGCTCTGCGACTTCCCGCCGGAGACCCGCGCCGCGCTCGGCATCCCCGAGGACGCGAGCGACGATCCGGAGGGCTGGCCGGAGCTGGCGCACTACTCGAAAGTCGGCGGCTGGACGGCCTGGTACGCGACCGGCCGTCACGAGCTGGGCTGCCGGGAATGCGGTGTGGAGCTGCGGCAGACGCTCTCGCTGGCCACGGAGGAACACGAGGTCGGCTGCGGTTGTGAGGTCGCCGAGGACGAACCGGCGGGCTGGTCGTTCCACCGCAGGGGAGCGCTGAACGTCTTCACCTGCCCCACCGACGTCACTCACCCGTTCAAGGTCCGGATCGACTAGGCGGGCGGGAGCAAAGGTCCCCCGCTCCAGTGCTGGAAGACCAGGTTCGTGTGCACCCTGGCGACCTCGTCGCGGGCGGTCAGCTCGTCGAGCACCAGCCGTTGCAGCTCGGTCGCCGAAGCGGTGGCGACGTGCGCGAGGAAGTCGTCCGGTCCGGTCAGGTGGTAGACGGCGCGGACCTCGGGCAGGGACAGCAGATGCTCGACGAACGCGTCCACCAGCGTTCGCCGGTGCGGCCGGACCTGGACGAACAGGAGCGCTTCGAGCGGGCGGCCGAGTTTGGCGGCGTCCACCTCCGCGCGCTGGCCGATGATCACCCCGAGCTCGCGCAGCCGGTTGACGCGGTCGAGGCAGGTCGACGGCGCGATGCCGACCTCGGCGGCCAGATCCTTGTTCGAGATCCGGGCGTCGTTCTGCAGCAGCCGCAGAATCCGCAGGTCGACCGTGCTCAATTCGGCAGAATCCGACATCTGCGAATGATATCCGAGGATATTGCGCTCGATCCGGAGAAAATCGCACCATCTCGGTATGACCGCAACGCTGCGCACCCGGGCCGTCCACGCCGGCCGTGACGATCTCACGGACCTCGGCGTCCACGCCGCACCGCTTGACCTGTCCACGACCTACCCGTCGCGGGACAGCGTCGAAGAAGCGGCCCGCATCGACGAGTTCGCCACCACGGGCTCGCTGTCCGGGCTCCCGGTCTACGGGCGGCTGAGCAATCCGACCGTCGAGCGGTTCGAGAAGGCGCTGGCCGAACTCGAAGGATTCGACGACGCCGTCGCGTTCGCCACCGGCATGGCCGCGGTGTCGGCCTCGCTGCTGGCCGCCGTCGCGCAGGGCAAGCGGCACATCGTCGCCGTCCGGCCGGTCTACGGCTGCACCGACCACATGCTCACGTCCGGTCTTCTCGGCACCGAAGTGACCTGGGCCGATCCGGAGGGCGTCGGCTCGGCACTGCGCCCCGACACCGGCCTGGTGCTGCTCGAAACGCCGGCGAACCCGACCCTGCGGGAGGTCGACATCGCCGAGATCGTGCGCGCGGCGGGTGACGTCCCGGTGCTGGTCGACAACACCTTCGCGACTCCCGTGCTCCAGCGGCCCGGACGCCACGGGGCCCGCTTCGTCCTGCACAGCGCGACCAAGTTCCTCGGTGGTCACGGCGACGTCATGGGCGGCGTGGTCGCGTGCAACGCCGAGGACGCCGGGATGTTGCGGCAGATCCGGTTCGCCACCGGCGGCGTGCTGCACCCGCTGGCCGGGTACATGCTGCTTCGCGGCCTTTCGACCCTTCCGCTGCGCGTCAACGCCGCGTCCGCGACGGCCGCAGAACTCGTCGAGCGGCTTCGTGGTCACGCGAACGTGAGCGCCGTGCACTATCCGGGCATCGGTGGTCCACTGATCGCTTTCGAGGTCGACGGCGATCCGCACGCGCTCATCGGCGCGGTCCGGTTGATCACCCCGGCCGTCAGCCTCGGCAGCGTGGACTCGCTCATCCAGCATCCCGCGTCGATCAGCCACCGGATCGTCGCCGAGGACGACCGGCGCGGGGCGGGCGTCACCGACCGGCTCATCCGCATGTCGGTGGGGCTGGAGGACGTCGAGGATCTCTGGCACGACCTGGATCAGGCACTCAAAGCGTGCTGAATCACTGCGATCGTGATCACCGGGATGTCGACAAATCGTCCGACCTGGCTAACCTGGTCGGGTGAAAGATCTGGTCTCGTCCTGGGTGGAATCTTCGGCTCGTAGCACGCTTTCGCGGCTTCACGAGCAGATCGGCGTCGCCGGGCTAGCCGCGGCGGCGGCTCTTCCCGGGCTGTCGGCGGTCTTCGATCAGCACTCCGCCGCGGTACGGGACATCCTCGCGGCGGGGGTCGAAGGTTCGGCGGCCGTCGCCGGGGTGGTGCTGCTCGCCGGCTACACGCGAGGGCTGCTGGACGAAGCCAAGGCCAAGGGTTGGACGTTCCGCGCCCCGGCAGACCTATCAGCCTGGAGTACCAGCGATTGGACGACCGCGCGCCTGGTCGGTGTGTGTTCGCTGGCCGCCACGCTCGGCGACCGCCGGGCACAGCCGACCGGGAACGGATAGGGCGGCCGGACGCCCTACCCGTTCCCGTTCTAGGTCAGCGGTACTCCGGCGGAGGGGGCATTGACCCACCGGGGGGCCGCTGGCCGGGATCCTGGTGCTGCGGCACCTGACCCTGGTTCGGCGGGAACTGCTGCTGGGCCGAGTGCTGGCCACCGGCCACGTTCGGATCGTTCACCGCGTGATGCCCGGCGGGCACCGGCTGGTGCGCGGTCGTCCGTTCGGTCGGCACGTCACCGGAGCGGCTCGCGTCCTCCCGGCCCCGCTGGTAGGCCTCGGCCTGCGCCTTCGCGGCCGGGATCTCCGCCTCGGCCCGGCCGAGCCAGGTCTCCCAGCGCTGCTGCATCGGCTTGATCAGGCCACCGCCGACACCGACGACGGCGATCCCGCCGACCGTGGCGAGCACGGTGATCAGCACCGGCAGCGTGACCGCGGTGGCCACGCCGATCTGGTTCAGCGCGGCGATCGCGCCGAGACCCCAGATGAACACCGAGGCGATGGTGGCGAGCACCTTGCCGTAGGAGACGCCGCCGAGGGCGTTGCCCACCAAGTCCTTGACCGCCTTGGCGATCGCGCCGGCGATCACCACGATGACGATCGCGACGATGGCGCGCGGCAGCCAGGCCACGATGTCGTTGAGCAGCGAGCTCACCGGGTTGGGGCCGAACACGCCGAACGCGATCTGCAGGGCGATCAGCAGGATCGCGTAGTAGATGATCTTGCTGATGATGTTCGACGCGTCGAACTGGCCTCGCGCGAGCATCTGCTTGAAGCCCCCGCGTTCGAGGAGCCGGTTGAACCCGACCTTCTCGAGCACCATGCTCACGGCCTTCGCGATCGCCTTGGCGATCAGCCAGCCGATGAACAGGATGACCAGGAACGCGAGCAGCTTAGGGACGAACGTGGCGACCGAACTCCAGGCGCTGGACACGCCTTGACCGAAATCGACGGCCGCCAGTGCTGATGTGGCCACTGGGCTTCTCCCTTCCCACGACTGGAGGATCCAGACTGGTGGGAAGGAAGTACCCGCCATTCGGGCGATCACACGTTAGGCCACCCGAACGAGTGTCAGCCGCAGCAGCCGCCTCCGCAGCAACCGCCGCCCCCACCTGCGGGAACAGGGGCCGGACCGGAGGCCGATCCGGTCAGTGCGACGGTCGTCAGCAGCTTGACGGTGTCCTGGTGGCCCTCCGGGCACGGCGCGGGCGCGCCGGACTCGCTCATCGGCCGCAGCAGTTCGAAGGTCTCGGTGCACTCGCGGCAGCGGTAGGCGTAAGTCGGCATGCGCTCATCTTCTCATCCCGCACACCGCTCCGGAATGAGAAGCTGACCGGGTGGAACTGCCTGTCGCGGCGCATGTGCCGCATCTCGGCCAAGTCGTCCCGTCCGTGCTTTCCGCCCTGGGTGGCGCCGGGTTCGCCAACTCGCTGAGCCTGGCCGAGGCGTCCAGCGCCTGCGTCCTGCTCATCGACGGTCTCGGCTGGGAACTGCTGGCCGAGCACGCCGCCGACGCGCCCGTGCTCACGCAGCTGGCCAAGTCGCCGCTGCGGGTTGGGTTCCCGGCGACGACGGCGGCGGGGCTCGGCGCGATCGGCACGGGACTGGCCTCGGGGGAGCACGGCCTGGTCGGCTACAGCTTCGAAGTCCCGGGTGCGGGCGTCATGAACGCGTTGCGCTGGTCCAGTCACGTGGACGGCGGCGATCTCCGCGGGGCGCTGCCGCCGCGCGAGGTGCAGCCCCTCCCGACGACGTTCGAGCGCGCCGCGGCCGCCGGGATCACCACCAGCGTCGTGTCTTCGGCGAAGTTCGCCGACACCGCGCTCACCCGGGCGACGCAGTCCGGTGCCCGATACGTGGGCGTCCACGCGCTCGGTGACCTGGCCGCCTGCATCCTTCGGTGTCTCGAGACGCGGCCGGTGTTCTGCTGGGGCTATCACAGCGAACTCGACATGCTGGGCCACATCTACGGCCCCGGTTCGTCACCGTGGCGGATGCAGCTGCGGCAGGTCGACAGGCTGGTCGAGTCCCTTGTGGACGGTCTGCCGTCCGGCGCGCTCCTCGCGGTCGTGGCCGACCACGGCATGGTGACCGTCGAGGGCGCGCTCGACATCGACGAGACGCCCGCGCTGCTCGGCGGCGTCCGGGCCATCGGGGGCGAGGTCCGGGCACGGCACGTCTACACCGAGCCGGGGGCGGAGGCCGACGTGCTGGCGGCCTGGCGCGAGGTGATCGGTGACCGGGCGTGGACCCTCTCCCGCGACGAGGCCGTCGAAGCGGGCTGGTTCGGGCCGGTCGCCGACCGGGTCCGGCCGCGGATCGGCGACGTCGTCGTGGCGGCGAAGGGGCGGTTCGGGCTCGTGCGGGAACTGGCCGAGGCCGTCGAGTCCTCGTTGGTCGGTCAGCACGGCTCGCTGACCCCGGCCGAACAACTCGTCCCCCTGGTCCTCGCGCGCGGCTGACCCCGCGTTTCGTTCTCTTGATGCGGTCCTTGCGCGTGCAACTACCGCATCAAGAGAACGAAACGCGTCAATCCGGCTTCCTGGCCGAGAAACTGATGGAGCGCTTCGGGACGTGGTCGACCTTGATGCCGGTGAATCCGGCGTCCTGGAGCCGGGGCCAGACCGAGACCGGGTCGAGGGCGTTCATCGTGTCGCCGAGGTGGAAAAGCCGGAACGGCGCACTCGCCAGGCTGTCCATCGCCCGCAGGACTCCGCCGGGGCGGAGCACTCGGAAAGCCTCGGCGAAGATCGCGTCCTGCAGGGCCGTGGTCGGCACGTGGTGCAGCATCGTGAAGCAGACGACGGCGGAGAACTCGCCGTCCTCGAACGGCATCGCCGCGCCGTCGCCCTGGACGATCCGCACGCGGTCGTCGAACTCCCGCTTGAGGAGATCCGCCGACGCTTCGTCGATCTCGATGGAGGTGAGCCGGGGGACGAGTCCGACCAACGCCCGGGTGGTCGCGCCGTAGCCGGGGCCGATCTCCAGTACGGAGTCGCCCAGATCGAAACCGGCGACGTTGCCCGGCATCTCGTGGGCGACGGCCTTCGCCCACAGCGCGGAACTGCAGAGTTTGCGGTGCACCAGGTTCATCGGCATGAATCCGAAGCTAGCGGTGACCGGTAGGCGATAGGCTGCCAAGTGATGTCGAAAATCGGACTCCTTCCGCCGATGTCGACGGCGATGGTGCTCGGCGAGATGGATCTGCCCGCGGGCACCTGGTTGCCGTGGCACGAGCACGACGGTCACCAGCTCGCCTGGGCGGCGCGGGGGATCCTGAGCGTGAACGTCGGCGAGCAGCACTGGGTGCTCCCGCCGACGAGGGCACTGTGGATCCCGGCCGGTGTCGTCCACCGGACCGGTGCCACCGCGCAGACCGTGTTGCGGGGTATCTACGCGGCTCAGAACCGGTGCCCGGTTCGCTGGCCCGTGCCGACGCTCGTCGCCGTCCGTCCGCTGCTGCGGGAGCTGCTGGACCACCTGGGCTCGGCCGTGCTCGACGACGGCGCCCGCCGCCGCGCCGAAGCCGTCGTCTTCGACCTGCTCGAACCGGTGGACGTCGTGCCGATCAACGTGCCGATGCCGTCCGACGAGCGGGCGCTGACCGTCGCCCGGGCGGTGATCGCCGATCCGGCGGACCGGCGTGCCCTCGCGGACTTCGCGCGCGACGTGGGCGCGAGTGAACGCACGCTCGCGCGGCTGTTCCTCGCCGAGTGCCGGACGACTTTCGGCGCGTGGCGGGTGCAGGCCCGGCTGCGCGCGTCTTTGCCGCTGCTGGCCGGGGACATGCCGCTGACGGCGGTCTCCCGCCGGATCGGCTACTCGTCGCCGAGCGCCTTCGTCGTCGCTTTCCGACGGGCTGTCGGTGTGACGCCGGGCGCCTACTTCGGCGACTGAGTCAGGCCTCCGGTTACGGTTCCGGGGTGCCTCGACGTAACCGTCCCGACCGCGGTGGACGCCCCGACCTCGGCGCGTCGACCGGCTGGGCGCGCTCCGAATCCGCCACGGACGGGGAGTGGCTCGTCCGGACCGTGCCCGGCGCGCAAGCCACCAAGGACTACCGCTGCCCCGGCTGCGACCACGAGATCCGGCCGGGGACCTCGCATCTGGTCGTCTGGCCCGCCGACGACACCGGCGGGGTCGCCGACCGCCGCCATTGGCACAAGGCGTGCTGGGACGCCCGGTCCCGGCGAAGGCCAGGTCGTTGGTGACTCAGCCGCTGGTGAGTCAGCGCCGCAGGTGCAGTGATGGTTCTCCGGCGAATTCCTCCTCCGTGTGGATCTTGAACCCGAGCCGCTCGGCGACCCGGATCGACGGTGTGTTGGACGCCATGATGTTGGCGATCACCGGGACGTCGGGGATCTCCCGCTCGGCCCACTCGACGACGGCGGCCGCCATCTCCGTCGCGTAGCCCCTGCCCCAGGCGAACGGCCAGAAGCGGTACGCGAGGTTCAGCACGCGCTCGCCGTTCCATTCGTGATACCGGACTCCGCCGAAGCCGACGATGACCTCCGGCTCGTCCGAAGCGGACACCGTGAGGTAGCCGAACCCGTGCTCGGCCCATTGCTTCATCCAGGCGTCGAACAGTTCCTGCGAACCTTCGACGGTGTGCGGCTCGGCGTTGAACTTGTTCGTCTCGGGATCGGCCTGCAGCGCGACGATGTTCTCGCGATCTTCCTCGCGCAGCCTCCGCAGCAGCAGCCTCTCCGTTTTGATCTCTGTCAGCACGGATCCGACGGTAGCGCGGGGGTGCGACAGAATTATCGCCATGACGGATCTCCCGCTGGTACTGCTGCACGCTTTCCCCGTCGACGCCCGCATGTGGGACGCGGTCCGCGCGCCGCTGTCGGAACGCCTCCGGCTGATCACACCCGACCAGCGCGGCCTCGGCCGCAGCCCACTGCCCGAAACCGGTCGTGAGCCGAGCCTGGACGACGCCGCCCGCGACGTCGTGGCGTTGCTCGACCGGCTCGAACTCGACAGGGTCGTTCTCGGCGGCTGCTCGATGGGCGGCTACCTGACGATGGCGGTGCTGCGCGTGGCACCGGAACGCGTGGGCGGCCTCGTTTTCCTCGACACCAAGGCGACCGCCGACACCCCCGAGGCCGCGCAGGCCCGGCACGACCTCGCGGCCCGGGTCGAAGCCGAAGGCGCCGGGTGGCTGCCCGAAACCCTCACCCCCGGACTGCTCGCCGAGAAGACCCGGCCAGAGGTGGCCGATCGGCTTCGCGAACTGATCACGACGCAGCCGCCGTCCGGCATCGCGTGGGCGGCGCGCGCGATGGCGGCACGGCCCGATTCGGCCGAGACACTGCGATCGGCGAACGTGCCGGCGCTGGTCGTGGTCGGCGAAGAGGACGGCCTGACCCCGCCGGCCGCGGCGAACACCCTGGTGGAGACGCTGCCGGACGCGACACTGGTCGTGCTGCCGGAGGTGGGACATCTGACGCCGCTGGAGGATCCTGCTGGAGTCGTCGAAGCGATCTTGGGCTGGTACCCCGCGTAGAAACGTTTCCCTCGCCCCTTCAAAGGTATAGCGGACAGGGGGACTTGCGGCAAGCCCCCATTCCCGGTCCACAATTCGTGCCTTCACGTTTTGCCGAAGGGGGATTCCCATGCGTGTACTCCTGTCCACTATCGGGACGAGGGGTGAGGTACAACCGCTGGTCGCCTTGGCGGTGCGATTGCGGGAACTCGGTCAGGACGTCCGGCTGTGTGCGCCGCCGGATTTCCGTGAATGGGCCGAAGGTCTCGGGATTTCCTTCGCCCCGCTGGGTCCCGAGCTCCGGTCGACCGCGAAACCGGATTCCGCGATGACCAAGGCGATGGCCACGCCCGAGGGGCGGCGCGCGATGGCCGAGGCCATGGTGGTCGACCAGTTCGAGACGATGCCGGACGTGGCCGAGGGCTGCGACGCCGTCGTCGCGGGAATGGCGTTGAACATCGCCGCCCATTCGGTGGCGGAACGAAAAGGGATCCCGTATTTCTTCACCGCTTACTGCCCGATAACGCTGCCTTCCCTGCACCATCGGCCGCCCGTTTTCCCGGGGTGGGCGCCGAAGAATCCCGATGCCACCATCCCGGCCTTGTGGGCCGACGACGCGGAACGGTGGAACGGGCAATGGGGCGAGGTTCTCGACTCGCGGCGGAAACTGCTGGGCCTGCCGCCGGTCGACGACGTCCGCGGGCACATCTTCACCGAACAGCCGTGGCTGGCCGCCGATCCGGTGCTGGCGCCGTGGCGGGGACCGTCGGCGCTGGACGTGCACCAGACCGGGGCCTGGATCCTGCCGGACCACAGCCCGTTGTCCCCGGAACTGGAGGCGTTCCTCGACGACGGGGAACCGCCGGTCTACTTCGGATTCGGGAGCATCCGCGCTCCGGAGGAGATCGCGAAGGCGATGATCGAGGCGGCGAGGGCGCACGGGCGGCGGGCGGTCGTGTTCCGCGGCTGGACCGGACTGTCGCTGATCGACGACGAACCCGACTGCGTCGCCATCGGGGACGTCAACCAGCAGGCGCTCTTCCCTCGGGTCGCGGCGGTCGTGCACCACGGCGGCGCCGGTACGACCACGGCGGCGACCCGGGCCGGGGTGCCGCAGGTGCTCGTCCCGCAGATGTTCGACCAGCCGTATTTCGCGCAGCGCGTCCGGGACCTCGGGGTCGGGACCTCGATCACCGGGGAACCGACGGCGGAATCGCTGACCTCCGCGCTGGCGGAGGTGCTGCGGCCCGAGGTCGCCGAGCGGGCCGGTCGCGTCGGCGGTGAGGTGCGGACGGACGGCGTCGATGTGGCGGCCCAGCTCCTGATGACGTCGGTCTAGCGCCAAGCAAGTAGTCCTCTAGTTGCGGTGGTTCGCACTACCAACCTCCGCAACTAGAGGACTAAACGCGGGAGAAGTAGCGCTCCAGGGCGGCTTCGGCCTCCCCGAGCCGCGAAGGGAACCGCCGCGCGATCACGAACCGCCAGGGAACCTCGAACAGCCGCCGAAGCGCGATGAACGGCTCAAGCGACGAAGGCGCCACATCGGCCGGGTACGCGGAGAGAGCCGAAGCGCCCGCTTCCGCGTAGAGCACGCCGAGGTCCCACCCGAGCGGCCCGCGCCAGGTGTCCTCGAAGTCGAGCCAGCACGGCCCGGCCGCCGTCGCGACGATGTTCCCCGGGTGGGCGTCCCCGTGCAGCGGCCGCACAGGCGAGTCAGGCAGTGCCGCGGTGACCCGTTCGAGTTCTTCGTACAGTCGCGGCGCCGCACCGTTCATGAAGGACCCGTGCCGGTCGAGCAGCGTCCGGAGTTCCCGGACCGGTCCGAGTTCGGGCAGTTCACCGGGGTAGTCCGCGAGTGCGGCGTGCACCCGGGCGAGCGATATCGCCACCTCTCGCGGCGACAGCGTGTGCCCCGGCTCATGAGGGGTGTAATGCCAGAGAGTGACCGGCAAGCCGTCGGCGAAATGCGGTCCCGCCGGGGGATCCGTGGTCGGTGAGACGACGAGCACATCACGTTCCGTGAGATACCTCGACAGCGCGACGTCGCGCGCGAGCCAGTCCGCGGGGGACGGCCTGGCGAAGCGCGTCGTGCCCGGCACCCGCGCCACCACCGGACCCAGTCTCACCAGCACGTTCGACTTGAAATGCAGGACCTCCGGATCGCTTGTCGGCAGTCCGTACCGGTCACCTACAGCGACCGCGGCGGCCACTCCCGCACGCGTGTGTTCGTCGGTCACGGCGCGATCTTGCCAGCCGGTGCGCGCGACGGTGGGTAGTGAGGGCTACGATCCCCACTAGCCGCCGAAATGGGTCCCGAACCCGGCCGACGGCAGAACATTGACCACCACAAGGTTTGAGTGTTGGAGGCAGGAGTGACGGCCGTAGCCCCCAAGCCGATCGCCACGCGCCCGTACCCCGCGCGCGAGTCGGTTAAGGGTTCGTACCTGCTGCGGTTGTTCCGCACGACGGACCACAAGCAAATCGGCATCATGTATCTGGTCACGTCGTTCGCCTTCTTCATGGTGGGCGGCGCGATGGCGATGCTGATCCGCTCCGAGCTGGCGCGTCCCGGGCAGCAGTTCCTTTCGCAGGAGCAGTACAACCAGCTGTTCACGATGCACGGCACGATCATGCTGCTGCTGTACGCGACGCCGATCCTCTTCGGATTCGCGAACTTCGTGCTGCCGCTGCAGATCGGTTCGCCGGACGTCGCGTTCCCGCGGCTGAACGCGTTCTCGTACTGGCTGTACCTCTTCGGCGGCCTGATCGTGATGTCCGGCTTCCTGACTCCGGGTGGCGCCGCCGACTTCGGCTGGTTCGCCTACACCCCGCTGTCGGACGCCATCCACTCGCCCGGCGTCGGCGCCGACCTGTGGATCTCCGGTCTGGTCGTCTCGGGTCTGGGCACCATCCTCGGTGGCGTCAACATGATCACCACGGTGGTCTGCCTGCGCGCCCCCGGTATGACGATGTACCGGATGCCGATCTTCACCTGGAACATCCTGGTCACCAGCATCCTGATCCTGCTGGCGTTCCCGATCCTGACCGCGGCCCTGATGGGCCTGCTGGCGGACCGGCATCTCGGGGCGCATGTGTTCGACCCCGCGAACGGCGGCGTGATCCTCTGGCAGCATCTGTTCTGGTTCTTCGGCCATCCAGAGGTCTATATCGTGGCCCTACCGTTCTTCGGGATCGTGTCGGAGATCTTCCCGGTCTTCAGCCGCAAACCGATTTTCGGATACAAGGGCCTGGTCTGGGCGACGCTGGCGATCGCCGCGCTGTCGGTGGCGGTGTGGGCGCACCACATGTACGCGACCGGCGCCGTGCTGCTGCCGTTCTTCTCCTTCATGACCTTCCTGATCGCGGTCCCGACCGGCGTGAAGTTCTTCAACTGGATCGGCACGATGTGGAAGGGCCAGCTGTCCTTCGAGACGCCGATGATCTTCTCGATGGGCTTCATCGTCACGTTCCTCTTCGGCGGTCTGACCGGCATCATGCTGGCCGCGCCGGCGATCGACTTCCACGTGTCGGACAGCTACTTCGTCGTCGCGCACTTCCACTACGTGCTCTACGGCACGATCGTGTTCGCCACGTTCGCCGGGATCTACTTCTGGTTCCCGAAGATCACCGGCCGCATGATGGACGAGAAGCTCGGCAAGTGGCACTTCTGGACCACGTTCATCGGCTTCCACGCCACGTTCCTGGTGCAGCACTGGCTCGGTGCCGAAGGCATGCCGCGCCGGTACGCGGACTACCTGCAGTCCGACGGCTTCACCACGCTGAACACGATCTCCACGATCGGCGCGTACATCCTCGGTGCCTCGACGCTGCCGTTCATCTGGAACGTCTTCAAGAGCTACCGGTACGGCGAGATCGTCACGGTGGACGACCCGTGGGGCTACGGCAACTCGCTCGAATGGGCGACGTCCTGCCCGCCGCCGCGGCACAACTTTACCGAGCTGCCGCGGATCCGCTCCGAGCGGCCGGCGTTCGAGCTGCACTACCCGCACATGGTGGAGCGCATCCACAAGGAGGGTGAGATCGGCTTCTTCGGGAAGCAGAAGGTCAACACCCACCGGGCGCCGTCCCAGGTGCTCACCGAGGCGGTCATGCCGGGTGATCACTCCGAGGACAACTCCAGCGAGAAGTGACCCGATAAGCGGAAATGGCGCGTGCCCTGCCTCACACCGAGGTGCGGCACGCGCCTTTTTCATGTCCGGCTAAGAGAGACTGACCCCGTGACGCAGACACCAGTTCTCATCACCACCACCGGTCCCGACAAGCCGGGCGTGTCCTCGGTGCTGTTCGCCGTGCTTTCGCGCCACGACGTCGACATCCTCGACGTCGAGCAGGTGGTCATCAGAGGCCAGCTGGTGCTCGGCGTGCTCGCCGGGGTGTACCGCGACCCCGAGGGCCTGCAGGAATACGTCGAGCAGGCGATGGCGTCGGTCGGGATGCAGGTCGAGGTGAAGATCGGTTCCGCCATCGGCGCCGACCCGTTCGCCATCGGCCAGAAGGACTCGACGCACGTCCTGCTGATGCTCGGCCGCCCGGTGACCGCGCGGGCGTTCTCCGACGTCGCGCGCCGCCTCGCCGCGCTGAACGTCAACATCGACTCGATCCGCAGTGTCGCCGACTACCCGGTCACCGGGCTGGAGCTGTACACCTCGCTCGCCCAGGACACCCCGGAAGCCGACGCCGCGCTGCGCACCGCGCTGGCCGACGCCGCCGTCGAGGCCGGGATCGACATCTCGGTCGAGCGGGCCGGGCTCGCCCGCCGGGCCAAGCGGCTGGTCGTCTTCGACGTCGATTCCACGCTCATCCAGGGCGAGGTCATCGAAATGCTCGGCGCGCACGCCGGCGTCGAGCCTCAGGTCCGAGAGATCACCGAGGCCGCGATGCGCGGCGAACTGAACTTCAGCGAATCGCTGGAGCGCCGGGTCGCCCTGCTGGAAGGCCTGCCGGAGACGGTTCTCGACGAGGTCGCCGCGTCGATCGAGCTCACTCCGGGCGCTCGCACGACCATCCGCACGTTGAAGCGGATGGGCTTCCGCTGCGGGGTGGTTTCGGGCGGGTTCACCAAGATCATCCAGGCCCTCGTGGACGACCTCGGCCTCGACTTCGCCGCCGCGAACGAGCTCGAAGTGGTCGATGGCAAGCTCACCGGCCGGGTGGTCGGGGAGATCGTCGACCGCGCGGGCAAGGCGACGGCGCTGCGCCGGTTCGCCGAGGAATACGAGATCTCGCTGCAGCAGTGCGTCGCGGTGGGCGACGGGGCGAACGACATCGACATGCTGTCGGTCGCCGGGATGGGCGTCGCCTTCAACGCGAAGCCCGCGCTGCGCGAGGTCGCCGACACCGCGCTTTCGCACCCGTACCTCGACGCCGTGCTGTTCCTGCTCGGCGTCACGCGGGGTGAGATCGAGGCGGCCGACGCGGCCGACGGCCTCGAACTGTCCCGGCCATGAGTGTGCTGGAGCCGCTGGCCGCGCGGTACGCCTACTGGCTGGGGCTGCCGGCCGAAGACACGGTGGACACCTCCGACGAGGATCCCGGCGAGGTCCGCGCGATGCCGGTGATCCTGCGGATGGAACGCGCCGAACCGCCCTCTCGGACCGCTTTGCTGGAGGCCGCCGCGGCGGCCGCGGTCGCAGTTTGCCTCGACGAACGCGCCGGGCCCGAGGGTGAATGGCACGAGCCGCTCAAGGCCTGGGTCGACGGCCGGATCCGCAAGGTCGCCCGGCGTGCGCGGGGCGCGCACTGGCAGGCCGTCCAGGAGCTGCCGGGCATCACGATCGAGGTCGACGGTGCCGAGGCGCGGGCCCTGCTCCCCGGCCGCGTCGTCGATACGCCGAAAGAGGTCTCGCGGCTGCAGATCTCCGGGAGCGAACTCCCGGCCGACGAACCCGGCCCCGCGCCGGAAGGACTCCCGCGGCTGCTGCTGAACCCCGAGGTCTCGATGACCGTCGGCAAGGGCTCCGCCCAGGTCGGGCACGCGACGATGATCCTGGCCTCGCTGCTGGACGAGGCCGAACTGGCGGCTTGGGCCGGGACCGGGTTCCGGTGCTCGGTGCGGACTCCGCCGGTCGCGACCTGGAAAGCGCTGTGCCCGGTCGAGGATCCCGAAGGCTCGTGGCGCCGCGACGGTGTCGTCGCGGTCAGGGACGCCGGATTCACCGAAGTCGATCCCGGAACCGTCACGGTCCTAGCCCAAAGGGCTTAACCTCCTATACTCCCCTCATGGGTGACCGGCTGATCGCCGGGCGCTATCGCTTGGAGGAGCGGATCGGCGCCGGGGGCATGGGCGTGGTCTGGCGTGCCACCGATCAGGACCTCGGGCGGGTCGTCGCACTCAAACGTTCACAGGCCGGGGACAGCGGCCAGATCCGGCGTGAGGCGCGGATCGGCGCGGGCTTGCATCATCCGAACGTGGTCACCGTTTTCGACGCCGTGATGGACGGTGACGATCGCTGGCTCGTCATGGAGTACCTGCCTTCGCGCAGCCTCGCCGACGTCATCGACGCCGACGGGCCGCTGTCACCCGGCAAGGTGGCGAAGATCGGCGTGCAGCTCGCCAACGCGCTCGCGGCGATGCACGAAAAAGGCATGGTCCACCGCGACCTCAAACCGGGCAACGTCCTGGTGGCCGAGGACGGCACCGCGAAACTCACCGACCTCGGCATCGCGCAGTGGGCGGAGGTGACGCGCACCGGCGGCGGCCTCGACGTCGGGACTCCCGGCTACCTGGCGCCCGAGATGGCCGAGGGGCATCAGGCCGGTGCCGCGGCGGACGTGTTCTCGCTCGGCGCGACGCTGTTCACCGCCGTCGAAGGCACCTCGGTGTGGGGAGACCCGAACTCGGGACCGTTCGTCCAGCTCCGGCGGGCCACGTCGTACACCCTGGAGCCGATCCGCCAGGCGGGAACGCTGGCACCGGTACTGACCGAGCTGCTGCGACGCAAACCCGCCGGACGGCCGAACGCCGTCCGCGCGGCCGAACTGCTGGCCGAAGTCGCGGATGTGGCCGCCCCGGCGCGGTCCCGGCGGATCCGGGTGACCAAACGTGCACTCGCGATCGGAGGCGTCGCCGCGGCGCTCGTCCTGGTCGGAGGCCTCGTCTACGCCCTGAAGGAACCGGCTTCGATGGCGGCCGCCCCGCGTCCGGCCGATTCGGTCGGCGACCCCCGGACGGCGGATCCCTGCGCGCTGGTGGACCCTTCCGTGCTGAAGCAGTTCGGCACCCCCGAACTGGACACCGCCAACGGCAACTTCAACGCCTGCGGAATCCTGCTGCGCATGAGCCCCGACGAAGGGGACATCGTCGACGTCCGGCTCGAACTGACGATTCCGAAAGCGCCGCTGCTGGAGAAGCCGGTGCCGGGGCGGCTGAGCGTGCGCGAGGTGACGGGCCAGCCCGAGGAGAAGTGTGAGCGGGTCATCCCGCTGCCGGACGGCAACCAGGTCTGGGTGCACGCCCGGCACATCCAGGACTGGCACGCCCACCTGTGCGACTACGTCGATCCGGTGGCCGTGCACGCGGCGGCCGTGCTGAACCGGGAACCGATCAAGCGCCGTCCCGCCCCGTTCCCCGCGGGAACGCTCGGGAGTCTCGACGCCTGCGCGCTGGGCGGGGATTCGCCGTCGAAGGTCGTCGATGGTCCGGCCGCGCCGGATCCCGTCTTCGGCAATTGGGAGTGCTACTGGAACCACCGCGACATGGAGGTGACGATCCGGTTCGAACGGGAGTGGGCGCCGTTCGAGGACGGCGGCACGCGCCTCGCTCTCGGATCGCGGGAAGCCTTCGTCGAGGTCTCGTCCGAGTGGGAGGCTTGCCAGGCCGAGATCCCGCACCGGACCTTCACCGGCGACGGCCGGGCCATGATCGAGACGGTGGAGATCTACGTCTCGGACAAGGTCAAAAAGCCGCAGGAGATGTGCCCGGCGGCGGAACGGCTGGCCAGGGACATCGCGCCCAGGCTGCCGTCACTCTGAAAGGAAAACCGTGTCTTTGGAAGTCCAGCGCGACGGCGAGCACCGCTTCATCGGCCGCAACGAACGCGGTGCCGAGGTCGTGATCGGCCGCAAGGGGGCCGAGGGCGCCTTCTCGCCCGCCGAACTGCTTCAGATCGCGGCGGCGGGCTGCTCGGCCGTCACCGCGGAGAACCTCATCACGCGCCGGATCGGTGAGGACTCGAAGTTCCGGGTCGGCGTGACCGCGGACAGGCGCGAAGGCGCTTCGGAACTCGACGCCGTCCACGTGGCCTTCGACGTCGACGTGTCCTCGCTCGCCGCGGCGGACCGGGAGGCGCTCGCGGTGGCGGTGGACCGCGCCATCGAGCGGCTGTGCACGGTGAGCCGGACGCTGAAGAAGGGCATCCCGGTCACGGAGAGCTTCCCTGTCGAGTAGGCCTCCGGATGTAATGAACGGGACTTTCATTGCAGAATTTGCAATGAAAGTCCCGTTCATTACACGGGGCTAGTGTTTGGCGGCGTGGCCTTCGGAGCTCCAGACCACGTACGCCTCGTCGGCGTCGGTGGTCATGGCCTCGATGAACTTCTCGTTGTCGAAGCCGGGCAGCGTCTGCAGCCGCTCGATCAGCGCGTCGGCGGCCGGGTCGCCGCTGGGGATCGCGGTGCCCTTCCCGTCGGCGCCGGCGAGCATGAAGAAGACGTCTTCCTTCCACGGGCCTTCAGGGATCACTCTGACCACCACCGCGGACAGCTCGGACCACGTGACGGCTTCCTCGCTTCCGTCCGCGAGCTGGCGCCGCACCCCGGTGTCATCGACGCTGACGGTCCGGGATTGTGCGTTGGGCGACTCGTGGGACAACCGGTTCTCCCTGTCTTCGGCGTTCCGTTTAAGGTACTCGGCGGTGTTCCAGGCCACTCAGGCCGGGGCGGCGGCGTCGAGGCGGCGCAGCGCGTCGCGGGCGACCTTCGGGTCCATGGTGGGCCAGAACGGCGGCAGCGAGGCACGCAGGAATCCGCCGTAGCGGGCGTTGGCCAGCCGCGAATCGAGGATCGCCACGACACCGCGGTCAGTGACCGAACGGTGCAGGCGCCCGGTTCCCTGCGCGAGCAGCAAGGCGGCGTGCGTGGCCGCGACGGTGAGGAAACCGTTGCCGCCCCTGGCTTCCACGGCTCGCTGCCGCGCCGACGAGACCGGGTCGTCCGGGCGCGGGAACGGGATGCGGTCGACCACCACGAGCTGGAGCGACGGGCCCGGCACGTCGACGCCCTGCCACAACGACAGCGTGCCGAACAGGCAGGTGCGCGCGTCCTCGGAGAACTTCTGCACCAGCAGGCCGGTGGAATCGTCGCCCTGGCAGAGGATCGGCAGGTCGAGCCGCTCCCGCATCTCCTCGGTGGCCTGCTTCGCCGCGCGCATCGAGGAGAACAGGCCGAGCGTGCGCCCGCCCGCGGCCTCGATCAGCTCGGCCAGCTCGTCCATGGTCGAGGGCTGCAGCCCGTCCCGGCCCGGCGGCGGCAGATGTTTGGCCAGGTAGAGGATGCCGTTGCGCTTGTGGTCGAACGGGGAGCCGACGTCGAGGCCGGTCCACTTCGGGCCGTCTGCGTCGTCGCTGTCGGCGGGAGCGGCCTTCTCGGTCGCCGTGCCCGGTGACTTCTCGACCCTGGCCCCGCCGGGCGGAAGACCCCATTGCCGGGCCATGGTGTCGAACGTGCCGCCCAGGGTCAGCGTCGCCGACGTGAGAACGGTCGTGTGCTGGTTGAAGACCCGCTCGCGCAGCAGCCCCGCGACACCCAGCGGAGCGACCTTCAGCGCGGGCGGACGCGGGTTGGTGGAGAAGCGGTCCCCGGTCAGCCAGACGACATCGCGCTGGTGCGCCTTGTCGTCGTCGAAGGCTTCGAGGAGCCGGACAGCGGTGTCGTGGACCTCTTCGAGCAGCGACCGCGCCAGTTTACGGGCCGTGGCCCCGTCGACGTCTTCCTTACGGTCCTTGCCGAGCGAGGTGAGGCAGCGATGCGCGGCGTCGCGGACCGCGGGGATCGCCCCGTTGAGAGCCTGGGGCAGGGAGTCCATGCGGCCGGACGGCAGGTCGTCGAGGATCAGGGCAAGCCCGTCGCTCGCCTCGAGCAACTGGTCGGCCACTTCGTCGTCGACCAGTTTCCCGCAGCGCCGGGCGGCGGCGGAGACCATGCCGCTGGTCAGCTCGCCGGTGGCCACCGACGTCACGCGGTCGACCAGGTCGTGCGCCTCGTCGATGATCACCAGGTCGTGGTCGGGGAGCACCTGGTAACCCTGCAGCGCGTCGATCGCCAGCAGCGCGTGGTTGGTGATCACGACGTCGGCCTTGCCCGCCTCGGCGCGGGACCGCTCCGCGAAGCAGTCGGTGCCGATGGGGCAGCGCGAGGCGCCGAGGCATTCCCTGGCCGTGACGGAAACCTGCCGCCACGCCTGATCCGAAACACCGGGGACGAGCTCGTCGCGATCGCCGGTCTCGGTGTCGGACGACCATTCCCGCAGCCGCGTGACCTCCTTGCCCAGCCGGGAGACGGCGAACGGGTCGAACAGCTGCTGGTCTTCCGGCTCGTCCGGGGCACCGGAATCGAGCCGGTGGAGGCAGAGATAGTTACGGCGGCCCTTGAGGATCGCGAAGGTGGGCTCGCGGCCGAGGGGCTTCTTCAGCGCCTTCGCCAGCCGGGGGAGGTCTCGGTCGACCAGCTGGCGCTGCAGCGCGATGGTGGCCGTGGAGACCACGACCGTGGCCTCTTTCTCGACCGCGTGCCGGATCGCGGGAACGAGGTACGCCAACGACTTCCCGGTGCCGGTGCCCGCCTGGACGGCCAGGTGCTCACCGGTGCGGATGGCGCGGCCGACGGCGTCCGCCATCTGGACCTGGCCCTCGCGCTCGGCACCACCCACGGACTCGACCGCGTGGGTCAGGAGTTCGAGGACACCGGGGAAGTCAGCACGGGAGGGCACGGGACAAGACGATAGCCGGGGCCACCGTCAGGATCCTGAGGCCCGTGCAATGAACGGGACTTTCATTGCAAAATTTGCAATGAAAGTCCCGTTCATTACACACCGGAGAGGTGGTGAAAGGGCCGGTCACACGTCCTTGCGACTGTGCTTGTCTTCACCGAAGCGAGAGACCAGCGCCCAGGTGCCCGGAAGCAGCGCCGCCGCGACGGCGATCTTCAGCGCGTCCCCGATCAGGAACGGCACGACACCCTTCGCGAGCGCGGTCGACAGGCCGACGTCCAGCGAGGCCATCAGCCACGGCACGCCGATCGAGTAGATGACGAGGTTGCCCAGCACCATCGTCCCCGCCATGCGCAGCGGCGTGCGGTCCCCGCCGCGGCCGGCGAGCGCGCCCACCAGGGCACCGGCGAAGACGAATCCGACGATGTATCCGGCGCTGTGGCCGAACAGGCCCGACGAGCCGTCCTGGAACCAGCCGAAGCCTGCCGCGCCGACGGCGAGGTACAGCGCCATCGACAGCGCGCCGCGCTTCCAGCCGAGCGCGGCGCCGACCAGCAGGGCGGCGAACGTCTGGCCGGTCATCGGCACCGGCGAGCCGGGCACCGGGATCATGAGCTGCGCGGCCGCACCGGTCAGGGCGGCACCACCGGCGACCAGGACCGCGTCACGGACCAGAGCGCCGGGAACGAGGTCGGCGAGAACCGGACGGTGGCCGGCCACAGACAGCGAAGACACTCAGACCTCCTATGAGTACACGAATGTGAACCGAGGTTAACGCCAGACGGCGGGCCGCGGACCGAATGTCGGCCACCTCACGGTCATCGCCGGTCCACTCGTCCGGGTGGCGTGGACCTGCGCCGGTCAGGCTCTTGGTGAAGGCTGCCGGACATGAAGAAACTCGGTTCGAGGCTGTTGTCGGTGACGATGCTGACCGGGGCGCTGGTGACGGGGGTCCCGGCGATCGCGTCGGCCGATGCGGCACCCGCGACGGCGTCGGCGTCGGTCGGTTCGCTCGACGTGGAGATCGGCGACGAGCACGTCGTCACCGGCGATCTCGCGCCGTGCGACGTCGACGGGCCGCTGACCGGGAAGACCCAGGGCGGGTCGACCGGCGATTTCGCCCGGTTCGGCGGCGGTGACTCGAACTGCGGCCGGACCGGCGCGGTGGCCGTCGCCGAGGCGTCCGGACGGCGGTTCGAAACCAGCCTGCTCAAGCGCTTCGGCGGTCCGGTGATCAAGGTCCGCACGTTCATGGCGAAGTGCAGCACCACCAAGGACGGCAGCCTCGGCTACATCGAGTTCGGCGACGTCACCGGGTTCACGCTGCCGGAGAACATCCCGCAGAACTACCGGCTGACCATCGCCGGCGGCAAGGGCGGGACGGCGCTGGCGTCGCTCACGGTCAACGAGACCGTCACGCCGACGCCGCCCGACGGGAGTCTCGTGACGCACATGCTGCACATCAAGCTGTTCCCGCAGGGCGGCGGACCGGCGAAGGGCGACATCTACCTCGGCACCGCACGCTGCGACCCCTACGGCAAGAAGACCCCCTGACCCCCCGCGTTTCGTCCTCTAGTTGCGGTAATTCGTACTCCCAACCATCGCAACTAGAGGACGAATTGCGGAAGGGGCTCAGGTGCGCGAGACGTACTTCGCGGCCGCGGCGACGAACTCGCCCGCCCTGGTCGCGAGGTCCGTCAGCGACCCGCCGGAGGTGAGCGCGTCGCCGAGCAGCGGAGTGGCCGCGGCGACGGCGATCGAACCCGACTCGAGGTACTTCGCGACGTCGGCGAGGTGCACGCCGCCGGTCGGCACGAGCGGGATGTCCGGCATCGGCGCCCGGATCGCCCGCAGGTAAGCGACCCCGCCGACGGCGGCGACCGGGAACACCTTCACCGCCGCCGCGCCGAGGCGCCAGGCCTGGTCGATCTCGGTCGGGGTCAGCGCGCCGCAGACCACCGGCAGCCCGCGTTCGTGCGCGCGCTCCAGTACCAGCGGGTTCACCGTCGGCGTGACCAGGAACGTCGCGCCCGCGTCCGCCGCGATGTCCACATCGGACGGTTCACGCACGCTCCCGGCCCCGACGTGCGCGTCGTCGCCGAGCTTCTTGCGGATGACGGCGATGGCTTCCGGGGCGCCCGGCGTGGTCAACGCCGCTTCGAGCACCCGCACGCCCGCCGCGTGCAACACCGTGGCGGCGTCGGCGAAGCGGTTCGCGTTGTCGGCTCGCAGGATCGCGATGAGCCGGTTTTCGATCAGGGTGTCCTGGAGGTGGTGCTGGATCATGCGGTCGGGACCGGCGCCTTCCCGGTGTAGGTCACGCCGGCCTCGTCGAAGTCCTTGAGCGCCGCGTCGACCGTCGGCTGCGAGCCGCCGACGGTGAGGTCCAGCAGCACTCGCACGGTGAAGCCCGCCTTCGCCGCGTCGAGCGCTGTCGCGCGCACGCAGAAGTCGGTCGCGATGCCGACGACGTCGACCTCGGTGACGTCGTGCTCCTTCAGCCAGGCGTCGAGCGTCTTGCCGTCACGCGCGTTGCCCTCGAAGCCCGAGTACGCGGCGGTGTACTCGCCCTTGGAGAAGACCTCGCTGACCGGGACCACGTCGAGCGCCGGGTGGAACGACGCGCCGGAGGTGCCCGCGACACAGTGCCGCGGCCAGCTGTCCTTGAAGTCCGGCGTCTCGCTGAAGTGGTCGCCCGGGTCGATGTGGTAATCGCGGGTGGCGACGACGTGCGCGTAGCCGCCCTCGGCGGCCTGCTTGGAGATCGCTTCGGCGGCGGCGGCGCCACCGGGCAGGCCGAGCGACCCGCCTTCGCAAAAGTCGTTCTGCACATCGACCACGATCAAGGCGGTCCCCATGTGTTGCTCCTGAGTTCTCTCTAGACGAATACGGTCGGGATGGCGGGCTCGCCGTGCGAAAGCTTGAGGCCTTCCCATGGCAGGCTCACCAAAGCCCGTCGCAGCCGCTGGCGCGCGTCGTCCAGCGTGGGCAAATCATCCACGGTCCGGCCGTCCCGGACCAGCGGTATCTGCAATTCGTGGTCGTCCGGTCCCCGTTCCGGTGCCGGCGAGGCGGCGGTCCAGATCACCTCTTCGACGGCGGTGCCGGTGCCGCGGTGCCGCCGCAGCGCGGATTTCCGGCCGCCGCGGGACTCCTTGTGCGCGCTGCGCTTGGCGACCGGCCTGCCGTCGACCTCGACGAGTTTGTAGACCATCCCGGCGGTCGGCGCGCCCGAGCCGGTGACGACCGAGGTGCCGACGCCGTACGCGTCGACGGGTTCCGCCCGCAGCGCCGCGATGGCGTGTTCGTCGAGGTCGCCGGACACCACGATGCGGGTGTCCTTGGCGCCCAGGGCGTCGAGCTGCTCGCGGGCCTTGCGGGCCAGCGGGCCGACGTCGCCCGAGTCGATGCGGATCGCGCCGAGTTCGGTCCCGGCCACCCGGACGGCCGTCTCGATGCCCTTGGTGATGTCGTAGGTGTCCACCAGGAGGGTGGTGTCGGTGCCCATCTTGTCCACCTGCGCGCGGAAGGCCTCTTCCTCGCTGTCGTGCAGCAACATGAACGCGTGCGCGACGGTGCCCCGCGTCGGGATGCCGTAGCGGCGGCCCGCTTCGAGGTTGGACGTCGTGGCGAAACCGGCGAGGTACGCGGCCCGCGCGGCGGCGACGGCGGCCCACTCGTGCGTGCGGCGCCCGCCCATCTCGATGATCGGCCTGCCGTGCGCGGCGCCCGACATCCGCGCCGCCGCGGACGCGATCGCGCTGTCGTGGTTGAGGATCGAGAGGATCAGCGTCTCCAGCACGACGGCGTCGCCGAAGGAACCGGTGACGGTCAGGATCGGGGAGCCGGGGAAGTAGAGCTCGCCCTCGGCGTAGCCGTCGATGTTCCCCGAGAAGGAGTACTCCGAGAGCCACGAAAGGGTGGCGTCGTCGACGACGGCGGTCGCTTCCAGCTGGCTCAGCTCGGCGTCGGTGAACCGGAAGTCCGCGATCGAGTCGAGGACCCGGCCGGTGCCCGCGACGACGCCGTAGCGGCGGCCGTCGGGGAGACGACGTGCGAAGACCTCGAAGACACACGGCCTGTCCGCGGTCCCGTCGGCCAGCGCGCTGGCCAGCATGGTCAGCTCGTAGTGGTCGGTGAGCAACGCGGTGCCGGCGCCAGTGGCCGCCTCGGGGGAACCCATGGTGCCAGCCTATTCACTCACATGGCCGGACCTGCCAACCCGTACCGGGTTGGGCCCGTGACACCATGGAGTGCATGTCCACGCCTGTCGCATCCGAGCAGACGCAGGTTGATCCACAGGGAGTAGAAGTCGTCTCTGAGGACAATCCCTGGCGGACGGTCGTCTGGAACGATCCGGTGAACCTCATGTCGTACGTGACGTACGTGTTCCAGAAGCTGTTCGGTTACAGCCGGGACCACGCGACGAAGCTGATGCTCGACGTGCACCAGAAGGGCAAGGCGATCGTGTCCTCCGGTTCCAAGGAGAAGGTGGAGATCGACGTCGCGAAACTGCACGCGGCCGGCCTCTGGGCGACGATGGAGCAGACTTCATGAACGGATGGCGCCGCAAAGGCGAGACCATCGTCGCCGGGTTCGAGCAGCAGGAGGCCGCGGTCCTGCGAGGTCTGGTCAGCCAGCTGGAGGACATGCTCACCGCGCGCGCCGAGGAGGCGCCGCAGGACGAGCTGGCCGAGCTGACCGGGATCCGCACCGGCCCGACGGAGTCGCCGGACGATCCGGTGCTCTCCCGGCTGTTGCCGGACTTCCACAAGCTGGACCCGGACAACCCGACCCGCGAGGACATCGACTCGGCCGCCGCGATGCGGTCGCTCCACGAGCCCGACCTCCTGGACAAGAAGGTCGGTGTCGCCAAGATCGTGCTGGACACCCTGCCGCGTGACGGCGGGAACGTGCGGCTGACCTTCGAGCAGGCCGACGCGTGGCTCGGCGCGCTCAACGACGTCCGGCTGGCGCTGGGCACCGCGCTCGACGTCACCGAGGACATGCCCGACGAGCTTCCCGAGGACGATCCCCGCGCGCCGCATCTCGGCGTCTACCACTGGTTGACCTGGGTGCAGGAGACCCTCATCCAGTCGTTGACATCGTGATCACCGACGTTCCCGGCGTGCTGGTCGGGCACCACGAGCGGGTCGGCGACGGCTGGGCGACCGGGACGACGGTCGTGCTGGTCCCCGGCGGCGCAGTCGGGGCCGTCGACCAGCGCGGCGGCGCGCCCGGCACGCGGGAGACCAATCTGCTGGAGCCGGAGAACCTGGTCCAGCACGTCAACGCGATCTGCCTGTCCGGCGGGAGCGCGTACGGCCTGGCCGCGGCGGACGGCGTCATGCGCTGGCTCGCCGAACGGAACCTGGGGATACCGGTCGGGACGCGACCGCACGAAGTGGTGCCGATCGTGCCCGCGGCGGTGCTGTTCGACCTGCCGCGCAGCGACTGGGGAAACCGCCCGGACGCCTCTTTCGGCTACGCCGCCTGTGAAGCGGCCGCGGCCGGTCCGGTGCCGCTGGGGACCGTCGGCGCGGGTGCCGGGGCGAAGGCGGGATCACTCAAAGGTGGGATCGGGACGGCCTCGGAGCGGGTCGGGGCGTTCACCGTCGGCGTCGTCGCCGCGGTGAACGCCGCCGGAGAGGCCGTCGATCTCTCGACCGGCCGTGCGTTCGCGGCTGATCACGAAGTCGACGGCGAGTTCGGCGTCCGCTGGCCCCACCGGCCCGGCGACGTCGAGGCGAAGGCGGCGGGACTCAACACGACCATCGGCGTGGTCGCGGTCGACGCGGCACTGTCCAAAGCGGAGGCGCGACGGCTCGCGGTGGCCGCGCAGGACGGTCTCGCCAGGGCCGTGCGGCCGGCGCACACGATGTTCGACGGCGACACGGTCTTCGCGCTGGCGACCGGCGACCGGGAGCTCCCCGGCGGCGCGGGCCCGGTCGCGGCGACCCAGCGGGCGGTTGTGCTGGACACGCTCTGCTCGGCGGCCGCGCGGGTGTTCGGACGGGCGATGGTGCACGGCGTGCTGAACGCCACTTCCGCCGGAGGCATGCGCGCCTACCGCGACGTCTGGCCCGAAGCCCTCGCGTAACGCGGAGGTGCCGTCCGTTGATCAAATCGGCATGCACCCTGGGGGCTCGTGGATCATCGAGATCCACAACGACAACATCAACACCTACGGCGGTGTCACGCTGGTGCTGACCGACGTGCTCGGCTATACCACCGAGACCGCGTACCGGGTCGCCGGTGACATCGACCGCCGCGGCAAGGTGGAGCTGGCTCCGGGGCCGTGGGCGGAAGCCGAGAAGCTGGTCGCGGCGCTGCAAGTGCGTGGCCTTCGGGCGAGGCTCCGGCATGCGTGACGGGGCTCGCGCGGTCCGGGACGGCGACGGCGTCCGGCTCGACCTGACGGAGAACGTGGCCGAAGTGCTGCGAGCGATCCTGGTCGATTTCGGCCAGGCCCTGGAGTCGCGGGCCGAGGACGTCCGGGACGACTCTGGTCCTCGACCGGGCCGGGGTCGCCGATCTGCGGCTCGTGCTCGTCCAGGCGCAGGTCAGGTACCTGCGCCGCCCTAGGTGGAAGGCCCATGCGCCGAAGGACTTCGTGGCCAGACGAGACCGCGATGTGAAGTCCGCCTGGCTGGCCTCGCTCGAAAACCTGGTCACGACCGCGATCCTCGACGACCCGGCGGCTCCGGGCGTCCACACGCTCTGAGTGGCAGCAATCTCAGAGTGTGGACCGGCCGCGTCCAGCACCTAAGATGTGCGATGTGCTCCGGATCCGCCGTGAACTCGTCGACGAGATCGTCGCCCATGCCCGCCGTGACCATCCCGATGAGGCGTGCGGGGTGATCGCCGGTCCCGAGGGATCGGACAGCCCCGAGCGGTACATCCCGATGCTGAACGCGGCGCGCTCACCCACGTTCTACGAATTCGACTCGGGCGACCTGCTCAAGCTCTACCGCGAGATGGACGCCAACGACGAGGTGCCGGTGGTCATCTACCACTCGCACACCGCGACCGACGCCTATCCGTCTCGCACCGATGTCTCGTACGCCTCGGAACCCGACGCGCACTACGTGCTCGTCTCCACCAAGGACCCCGATTCGCATCAGTTCCGGTCTTACCGGATCGTGGACGGGGAGATCACCGAGGAGCCCGTCGAGATCACCGGCTGAACCCCGGCCCCGGGAATAACCCGGACCGGCCCGAACGTCTGCGTAGCAGAGAACCCACCGGAGGTAGAAAACCATGGCCGTGACCGTGTCCATCCCGACCATCCTGCGTACGCACACTGGCGGCGAGAAGTCCGTCGAGGCGAGCGGCAAGACCGTGCTCGAGGTGATCGACGACATCGAGTCCCGCCACGGCGGCCTCAAGGCCCGCCTGGTCAAGGAAGAGAAGCTGCACCGCTTCGTCAACGTCTACGTCAACGACGAGGACGTCCGCTTCTCCGGTGGCCTCGAGGCCGAGGTCAAGGACGGCGACACGCTGACCATCCTGCCCGCCGTGGCCGGAGGCTGATCCATGGCTCGCTTCGAGTCGCTGCTCGACACGCTCGGCGGTACCCCGCTGGTCGGCCTTCCCCGGCTTTCGCCCACCCACGACGTGCGGTTGTGGGCGAAGCTGGAGGACCGCAACCCGACCGGTTCGATCAAGGATCGCCCCGCGCTGGCGATGATCGAGGCCGCCGAGCGTGAGGGCAAGCTCCGGCGTGGCTCCACGATCCTGGAGCCGACGTCGGGCAACACCGGGATTTCGCTCGCCATGGCCGCGAAGCTCAAGGGCTACGGCCTGGTGTGCGTCATGCCGGAGAACACCTCCACCGAACGCAAGCAACTGCTGCAGGCGTACGGCGCGCGGATCGTCTTCTCCCCGGCCGCCGGCGGGTCCAACGAGGCCGTGCGCCGGGCGAAGGAACTGTCCGAGGCCAACCCGGACTGGGTGATGCTCTACCAGTACGGCAACCCGGCCAACGCCGAAGCGCACTACCGCGGCACCGGGCCCGAACTGCTCAAGGACCTGCCGACGCTGACGCATTTCGTCGGCGGCCTCGGCACCACCGGCACCCTGGTCGGTGTCGGGCGCTACCTGCACGAGGCGAAGCCGGACGTGCAGATCATCGCGGCCGAGCCGCGCTACGGCGAGCTGGTGTACGGCCTGCGGAACCTCGACGAGGGGTTCGTCCCGGAGCTCTACGACGCGAGCGTGCTCAACGGCCGCTTCTCCGTGGGCGCCTACGACGCGCTTCGCCGGACACGTGAGCTGCTGGAGCACGAAGGCATCTTCGCGGGGATCTCGACCGGTGCCGTGCTGCACGCGGCGCTGGCCGTCGCCGAGAAGGCCGCGGCTTCGGGGAAGCCCGCCGACGTGGCCTTCGTGGTCGCGGACGCGGGGTGGAAGTACCTCTCGACGGGCGCTTACTCCGGTTCGCTCGACGAAGCCGCCGAGAGGCTCGACGGGCAGCTCTGGGCCTGATCCCGGTTCCGGATGTCATGAAAGGGTCGTTCAGGACGTTTTTCGTCCTGAAAGCCCCTTTCATGACATTTGTGTGGCCGTGCGCTGTCGTTGCGAGTGGCGCTTCGATCAGAGCTGACCTGCGATGGGCGACCTCGGTTGAGGGGTCCCCAATGTCGCATTTGAGACGCTCAGCGTCCCCAATGCGACATTGGGGACATGCGAACCGAGGTCGCCACGCCAGTCCGGTCGAGCAGTCGGGGCGCTCGCTAGCGTCATCCGCACACCCCCGGGTCACGCTGGCACGATGGCGGGCATGAAGGTCATCGGGTTGCTGGGCGGGATGAGCTGGGAATCGTCGGCCGAGTACTACCGGCTGGTCAACGAGCGCGTCCGTGAGCTGCGCGGCGGGTACCACTCCGCGCGCACCGTGCTCTACTCCGTGGACTTCGCCGAAATCGAAGCGATGCAGGCCGAGGGCCGCTGGGATGACGCCGGCCGGGAACTGAACCGAGCCGCGCGCGGCCTCGAAGCCGCCGGAGCTGACTTCGTCGTCTTGTGCACCAACACGATGCACAAGGTCGCTGACCAGCTCACCGACGGCCTCGGCATTCCGCTGCTGCATCTCGCGGACACCACGGCCACCGCGATCAAAGCCGCGAACCTCGAGCGCGTCGGGCTCCTGGGCACCGGTTTCACCATGGCCCAGCCGTTCTACCGCGAACGCCTCGCCGCGCACGGGCTCGACGTGCTCGTGCCGGACGAAGTCGATCGCGAGACGGTGCACCGGGTCATCTACGACGAACTCGTCCACGGCGTGGTCACCGATGAGTCGCGCGAGCGGTACCGCGAGGTCATCGCGCGGATCGTCGACGCGGGGGCGGAGGGCGTCGTCTACGGCTGCACCGAGATCGAACTGCTCGTCGGCCCCGGAGACAGCCCGGTGCCCACGTTCCCCACCACCAGGTTGCACGCCGAGGCGGCCGTGGACTACGCGCTCGGCAAGATTTCGCTCCCCTCCGCCGAGTGACGTTCGTGCTGCGCGAAGGCTTGCCGCCACAGCCTGTCCTGTTCTTCACCGGTGAATCCGGCACGCGGCACGCCGAAGACGTCCTCGATCGCCGTCCACCACTCGGCCGGTGACTCCAGCACCGTCTTGTCGCCCGGCAGACGGCTCAACGTCAGCGCGCGCAGCGAGTCCACGCCATCGGCGTCCCGGCGTTGCAGCACGAGTGTGCGGACGAAGCCGGAATCCGCGGATGTGGACAGCTCGACGTGCTTCTCGGCGAAGTCCGGCATCACGGCCGTCTCGGGCGCGAAGTCCATTCCCAGGAAGCTGCCCTGCGGATCGTGATCGAACCGCCAGCCGCCGGGGGTGACCTCCGAGGCCCGCATGCCGAAAACCAGTGGCCCCTGTTTGTACTCGCCTTCGAGCAGCGGGATCGGCTGGTGGATGCCGTCGCCGAGCCCCACGTCGACGAACCAGTTCGTTTCCGGTGTCTCCGTCAGCCCGGACACCGTCAGCGGCAGGTGGTTGAGGTGGATCCCGGCCGGGTCACCCGGCATCTGCGCCCCACCCGGATGCCGCGTGACCTGGTAGCCGAGCGCCGTCAACAGGGCCGAGAACGCGCCGTTGAGGTGATAGCAGTAGCCGCCGCGACCGGCGGCGATCCGGCCGAACGACACCGCCGGATCCAGCGATGTCACCCGGCCCAGCTGGACTTCGAAATCCTCGTACGGCACCCGTTCCACATGGGCCGCGTGCAGCCGGAAGAGCGCGTCGAGGCCCGGCGGCTCGTGCTCGAGGCCGAGTCGCGCGAGGTAGACCGGCACGTCGACGTGCTCGGAAGAAGGGATCCCCATGCGAGCGACCGTAGCGCCCCCTACCGACAATTCAGGGTTCTCACGGAGGCGATCTCGCCGATCCCCGTCGTAGCCTGGGGAGGTGACCACTTTGCCTTCCCAGCCGGTCCCGGCGAGCGAGTCGTCCGGTACTGATCCGGCCAAACGCGTCCTGCCGCCGAACCCGAAGGCCGCCGTGATCGTGGCGCTGGCCTTCACCGTGCTGCTCTACCTGGTCGAGCTGGTCGACGTCGTGCTGCCCGCCGACCTCGACCAGGGCGGCATCCTCGCCCGTGACGTCTCCGGGCTCGATGGCGTGCTCTGGGCGCCGTTGCTGCATTCGGGCTGGGGGCACCTGTTCTCCAACACCGTCCCGGTGCTGGTGTTCGCCTTCCTCTCGATGGCCGCGGGCATCGGCCGGTGGGTGCTGGTGACAGCGATCATCTGGGTGCTGTCGGGTCTCGGCGTCTGGCTGATCGCGCCGAGTGGCACGGTGACCGTGGGAGCTTCCGGCGTCGCCTTCGGATGGCTCGCTTTCCTGCTGGTCAGGGGCATCTTCAACCGTGCGGTCGGGCAGATCCTGGTCGCCGTGCTGCTGCTGGGCATCTGGAGCGGAATGCTCTGGGGACTGCTGCCGGGTGATCCGAACGTCTCGTGGCAGGGCCACCTGTTCGGTGCGCTGTCCGGCGTCTTCGCGGCCTGGGTGGTGGCGCGGATGGACAAGACCCGAGCCAGGCAGGCCTCTTCAAAGGGGACTCCCGGCGGTGCCGGTAACCTCGCCGGGTGACCAAGCCGAGCGCCGACGCCCCGATCGGCGTCTTCGATTCCGGAGTGGGCGGGCTCACCGTCGCCAGGGCGATCCTGGAGCAGCTGCCCGGTGAGCAGTTGCGCTACGTCGGCGACACCGCCCGCAACCCGTACGGTCCGCTCCCCATCGCGACGGCGCGCCAGTACGCGCTCGAGGCCTTGGACGACATCGTCGAGGGCGGGGTGAAGGCGCTGGTCATCGCCTGCAACACCGCCTCCGCCGCTTGTCTGCGTGACGCGAGGGAGCGCTACGACGTCCCCGTGGTCGAGGTCGTCCTCCCTGCCGCACGTCGGGCTGTCTCGGCGACGCGTTCCGGCCGGATCGGCGTGATCGGCACCGAGGGCACCGTCCGGTCCCGCGCCTACGACGACGCCTTCAACGCCGCTCAGGACGTCGAGATCACCAGCGTCGCGTGCCCGCGGTTCGTGGACTTCGTCGAACGCGGGATCACCACCGGGCGCCAGGTGCTCGGACTCGCACAGGGTTATCTGGAACCACTGCTGGACGCACAGGTCGACACACTCGTCATGGGCTGCACGCACTACCCGTTGCTGTCCGGGGTGCTGCAGATCGTCATGGGTCAGGACGTCACGCTGGTGTCCAGCGCCGAAGAGACCGCGCGTGACCTCGTGCGCGTACTCACCGAGGACGATCTCCTCGCCGAGCGCGACACCCCGCCGCGGCACGAGTTCGTCGCCACCGGATCCGCCGAGCCGTTCACCAGGCTCGCTCAGCGGTTCATGGGTTTCGCTCCGGGTGTGCTGGCTCCCACCAGTGCGTAAAATCGCCGATTCCGTGCTTAAGGTGTCACAGTGCGTCTCACGATCCTCGGCTGCTCAGGCAGCATCCCCGGGCCCAACGCCGCCGCGTCCGGCTATCTGATCGAGGCGGACGGGTTCGTCCTGGGGCTCGAACTCGGCAACGGGACGCTCGCCAGGCTGCAGGCCTTGCGCGACCCGTTCGACCTGGACGCACTGATCCTTTCGCATCTCCACCCCGATCACTGCGCCGACGTCAGCGCCCTCACCGTGCTGCGGCGCTATCACCCCGCGCTGCCGTATCCGGAGAGGCCGCGCAGGCTGCCGGTGTACGGACCGTCGGACGTGCACGAGCGGCTCGCCCTCGCCTACGCGGCGAACGAGGAGGAGCGGGCGATCACCGATCTGTCCGACGTCTTCGCCTTCGACGCCCTGCGGGCCGAGCCCATGCGGATCGGGCCGTTCGAGGTCACCGCGGTCCCGGTCGACCACCCGACCCCGGCGTTCGGGCTGAGGTTCGCGCACGGCGGCAAGACGCTCGCCTACACCGGGGACACCGGCGTCTGCGACACCTTGACCGATCTGGCCGCCGGCGTCGACGTCCTGCTGTCCGAAGCGTCCTGGACCGACTCGCCCGACCGGCCCGCCGGTGTCCACCTGTCCGGCAAGGAAGCGGGTGAACTGGGGCGCAAGGCGGGGGTGGGACGGCTGCTGCTCACCCACGTCGCGCCCTGGACCGACCGTGAGGCCGTCCTCGCCGAGGCGGCCGTCGCGTTCCCCGCCGCCGAGCTGGTCGAGCAGGGCGCCGTCTACGACATCTGACGCGGGGTTCTAGAGTGACGGCCGTGGCGAGAAAAGACGGCAGGAACGACGACCAGCTTCGCGACATCAAGATCACCCGTGGCTTCCAGAGGTGGCCCGCGGGTTCGGTGATGATCGAATTCGGCGACACCCGGGTGCTGTGCGCGGCGAGCGTCACCGAAGGCGTCCCCCGCTGGCGGGCCGGTTCCGGCCTCGGCTGGGTCACCGCCGAGTACGCGATGCTGCCGTCGGCGACCAACACCCGCAGCGACCGCGAATCCATCAAGGGCCGCGTCGGCGGCCGCACGCACGAGATCTCCCGGCTGATCGGCCGGTCCCTGCGCGCCTGCATCGACCTGGCGGCGCTGGGGGAGAACACGATCGTCATCGACTGCGACGTCATCCAGGCCGACGGCGGCACCCGCACGGCCGCGGTGACCGGTGGCTACGTCGCGCTCGCCGACGCCGTCACCTGGCTCGGCGCCGCGGGCCGCCTCGCCGACCCGCAGCCGCTTTCGTCCTCGGTGGCCGCGGTGAGCGTGGGCGTCGTCGACGGTCGCGTGCGCCTCGACCTGCCCTACGAGGAGGACTCGCGTGCGGAGGTCGACATGAACGTCGTCGCCACCGACGCGGGCACCATGATCGAGGTGCAGGGCACCGGTGAGGGGGCCACCTTCGCGCGGTCCACTTTGGACACCATGCTGGACATGGCGCTCGCGGGCTGCGAGGAGCTGACCCGCCTGCAGACCGAGGCGCTCGCGCTGCCGTACCCCGGCGAACTGCCCGAGCCGCGGCCGGACAAGAAGAAGGGTGCGAAGTGACCAAGCTGCTTTTGGCCACCCGCAACGCGAAGAAGCTCGGCGAACTCCGGCGCATCCTGGTGGCGGAAGGGATCGAGGGCGTCGAGGTCATCGGCCTCGCTGACGTCCCCGAGTTCCCCGAGGCGCCCGAAACCGCCCCGGACTTCGAAGGCAACGCGCTTGCGAAGGCGCAGGACGCGGCCGCCGCGACCGGCCTCCCCGCGATCGCCGACGACTCCGGCATCGCCATCGACGCGCTCAACGGCATGCCGGGTGTGCTCTCGGCACGCTGGTCGGGCAAGCACGGCGACGACGAGGCGAACCTGAACCTCGTGCTGGCTCAACTGTCCGACACCCCCGACGAGCGCAGGGGCGCGGGGTTCGTCTGCGCGGCGGCGCTGGTCGTCCCCGGGGGCGACGAGACCGTGGTGCGTGGGGAATGGCGTGGCACGTTGATCCGGGAACGCCGTGGTACCAACGGATTCGGTTACGACCCGATCTTCGTGCCCGAAGGTGAGACGCGGTCATCGGCCGAGCTGGAACCATCTGAAAAGGACAGTGCGTCGCATCGCGGACTGGCGTTGCGGGCGTTGGTGGGGGAACTGCGGAAGCTGGCCTCTTGAGGTGGTCGGATCCCGACACGACTCGGTGACGATGCAGGAGGCGGGTGCTGAACGCCTCAATTCCTGCGTCGTCAATTCCGGAAACAGTCATCGAATCACCAGCCGGGACTGGGCAAACGTCGGTAGGAAAATACCGGTATGCTCCATACCTGAATCGCCATTCACGACCGGTTCGACGAAGTGATCACTTTCACGCCGGGCCCGAGAGTCTCGAGCCCCGTCACCCGGGATGAGCGCCGCAGCATCAAGGTCATCTCCAGATCCGCCAACGGACTGACGTCCACGGGCGTCCGTGTGCCGCCTATCCAGAGTATTTCCAGGGTGGAGTGCGAAGCGAGTGGGCGAAGATCGCCCAGTTGACAGAATGACAGATAAAGGGACTTCAATGGCAGGTCTGCCAGTGGCTTGAGATCTGTCATGTCAACAGAAGAGGCCGTGAGGTGTCTCATGTCAGGAAAGGTTGTGGCGAGGTTTCGGGAGGAAACCCCCATTGCTTCCTCGCTGTGACAGGTCAGGCGGCCGATGTCGGGCATCGGCCGCGTCGCCTTCAACGTCCGCGAGGGGCATTCCCAAATGCTCAGGCTTTCCAAAGACGACAATGATGCGATGGCGTTGAGGTTGTTGATAGACTGCAGTTGATCGAGCGACATATGCGTCACCTGATCCAAGCGGCTGATTGCGTCGAGGCCTCGCCACGGCGTGTATCGGAAAATTGTCAAATTTGCGAGTTTTTCAAGAGTTCTCAATGTTTTCAGACTCGTGTACCTCCTGGCGAAGAGAAGGTGGACCTTCTCCAGATCTGGATGGTCGGCCAGGTGGGCCAGATCCACGACCGCGTCATTGTCGAAACAGATGTCCACTTCCCGTAAACAGGGCACGCCGGAGAGTAGGGAGAGGTCCGTGTGCCTTTCCGAGAGAGGTAGATCGATCCGGAAGTCGGTAAGGTTGCGAAGTAATTTAGCCTGTGGGACCAGCCTGCTCGCGTGAGCTTCGAGCCTTCCTCCCCGAAGAGGCGAATCGGCGAGAACCTCCTTGGCGAAGCGTTCCGGATCGAAGTATTGCCAAGCCTCACAGAGCTGTTCCTGAACCTTCCGCCGACTGTCCTGTGCGTAGTTTCGAAGCAGTGGCAGAGCGTCGTTCCCCGCGGTGAGGGCGGTCGCCCGGACCGTCGCGGAGGCTGCGGAATCACTCAATCCGTCAAGGTTTTCGGGAAGATAGTGCAAGAGTCGGACTCCGACCGATGCGAGAGAGCGGGTCTCACGAAGGTCACGTGGCGGCACGAGATGTTCCCGGATGACCCGTTCGACCCGGGAGATGACTTTGGGATCGACGTTGCTAACGGTCTCCAGGCATGCCGCCGCGAGCAGCCGCAATCGCCGGCTGTAGCGCGGTTCCGCACCGGCGCGAACGAGGATGCCGTTCAGTAGCTTGTTGGTCTGGTGGCGCTTCGCGTGCCCACACGCCATGACTATGGTTTCCCGCCAGGTGTCACGATGTGCCTGGGAGACCATCATGTCGATGTAGCTCGCATCGGTGGCCTCGTAGGCCGCAAGGAACTCTTGGAACGTGCGGTGGACGAAATCGACCCGGCCGCTCACCGGCTCTCGCAGTACTCCACTGCGTTCGAGGAGGTGGTTCAGCACTTCCTGCGGGCTGTGGTCGACGTGCGGAATCCACTTCAAACGGTAGGCGACGTGCTCGAGCACCTCGTCTTTCGGCAGTTCGACCTTGCCGCCTGAGGTGAGCCGCCACGCGAGATGGCCGAGCAGAATCTGTTTTTGCTGCTCGTTCAGCAGCACTGTGATGCCGCGTTCGGCATCACGCATGTGCAGCAGCATCGACAGTGCCTTGCGATATAGGTCCATCCGGTCGCGCGGCAGTTCGGATCGGTGCGCCAGATTCAGAGCGCAGAGCATCGCGCATAGCAAAGGGCTGGACGCCAGTGTCCGTAATTGCGGTCGGTTCGTGAACTGATTCAGCAGCCGCCGCTGCGCGGAGTCGAGATCCTCTTCCGGGCGAACCGAAACCGCAGCATTATGCCAGCGGCCCACCAACGCGTGGATGTCGTTGACGCTCATCGACTCCAAGAGCACCGAACCGAACTCTTCTTGTGAGAGCCAGCCCTGGTCGGCCGCGGCCGCTCGTGAGGTGACGACGAAACGTGCGTCGGGGTAAGTCAGTCCGAGTTCCTGTAGCCATTCTTTGACTTTCCGGCGGCGTGCCGCGTCGACTTCGTCGACACCATCCACGAGGACGATCGCCCGGCCGGTGAGCAGTACGCGGTCCGCCCAGTTGGTGGGTGCGCGTCCGGCCAAGGTGGGTGCTGAGCACTGGACGAACTGGTCGGCGTTCGGCAGTTCGCCGGTCGTAAATCTCCGTAGCCGGATCACGAATGGCACGAATCCGTTCCATTGGGAGAGTTTTCCGCTGAAACCACCTGTCGCGGCTTTGACCGCGAGCCAGTTGAGGAGGGTGGTCTTTCCCGAACCTGCCTCGCCGCGGACGAGTGTCCGGAGAGAATCGCCGATCGCGTCTTCGATCCGCATGGTTGCTCCCGTGCGGTGGCCTGGATGTTTCTCGAACCATTCCGTCGGATGGTGGTTGCTCCTGCGTGTGCGCTCCGATGAGACGGAAAGACTGAGGTAGGCGACCGTCAGGGGCAACGTCGGCTGGTCGTCCATGGTCAGTCCGAGCAGTTCGAGTTTGTCCAGTTTGCGGGCGATCAGTCTCAGGTATTCTGCTTGGAACTCGGCGTCGTGGTTGGTACCGGTAGGGGCAGCGAGGCTGGTCTTGGGGACCCTCGTGAGAATTTCCTCGAACTGAGCCGATTGTTGGCTCAGTCGTTTGAGCACCTCGGCGAGCGTCGTCGGCTGGAAGGACGGCAGATGCCGCACCACCATCACCAGGTGACGGCACGCCTGATCCAGAGCAAACTCGTACAGATCCGCCGTCCGCTCGGCCAGCAGGGCTGAGCGCCCAGGGAACTGTTCGCGGACGCGCCGAGCCAGCTGTTCCGGATCGGCGTCGTCCGCTAGAAGGGCTCTATCGGAGAGATCGACCTTGCCAAGCGTGTCTTCTACGGCAAGGAACGCCGCGGCGATCTCGTTTCCGGGCAGCGTCGAGAACCGTGCAGCGAGAACCGGCTTCAACTCTTCGGCCACCTGAAGGCCGATATTCTCCACCAGGTTCTCGAGCTTGCGTTTCTCGAGCGGTCCCTTGAGCTCATCAGCCGCCAGTTCGGCCAGACTCGACTCGCGTTCGGTCTTCTTTCGTCGCCGTTGTAGCCACGACTTCGCCGCGTGTGTGGCGATGGTGCCGCCCAATTTGAGGGCGGGTCCCTCCAGCCCCGTCATCGTCAGGAGATTACGCCAGCGAGAGGTCCCGGAGAAGCTTCGCGACGTGACCGGTAGCGCGCACGTTGTACTGCGCCACCGCGATCTTGCCGTCCGCGTCGACGACGAACGTCGAGCGGATGACGCCTTCGTAGACCTTGCCGTAGTTCTTCTTCTCGCCGAAGGCGCTGTACGCCTTGAGGGCGGTCTTCTCCGTGTCGGAGAGCAGCGGGAAGGTCAGCCCCTCCGCCTCGACGAACTTCGCGAGCTTCGCGGGCTTGTCCGGCGAGATCCCGAGCACCTGGTAACCGGCGTCGTTGAGCTGCGCGAGGCTGTCCCGGAAGTCGCAGGCCTGCTTCGTGCAGCCCGGCGTGCCAGCGCTCGGGTAGAAGTACACGACGACCGACTTGCCGCGGAAGTCGCTGAGCTTGACGTCGTTGCCCTCGCTGTCGGGGAGGGTGAAGTCGGGCGCTTTGTCGCCGGGGGAGAGTCGCTGCTCGGTCATGACGCACACGGTAGCGAATCGGCGGCGTCAGACCTTTCCGCAGTACTTCGCGGCGACGGGTTCCGAGGGGCTCGGCCGCACCTGCAGGCGCAGTTTCACCGGCTTGTCCGGAACGGCGAACGCCAGGTTCAGGTGGACCGACCGGCCGGGCGCCACGTCCTTGCCCGCGTCCGCGATGCCGTTGTAGCCCTGCACCGCGTCGACGACCTGTTTGACCGACGAGCGTTCGCCGTCGACCTCACCGGTCACGGACAGGCCGGAAAGCCGGTAGGTCCCGTCGCCCGCGTTCGTCACTTCGATGCCGAAGGCCACCGCGCGCGGGCTCTGCGGGTACGCCGACGCGCTGGGCCGGAAAACCTTCGGCGCGGACACGGAGATCGTGACCCCGCTCGCGAACCGGTGCGGGGCGCCGAACGCGAGGTCGCCTTCAGCGTGCGTCGCGGCCAGCCCTTGCGCCGGGGCGTCCGCGCCGAGCACGGCCGCCCCCTTTTCCGGTGCCGGGACCCCGCACGCGGCCGCCAGCGTCAGCGCACAGGCGGCGATCAAGAACTTCGGGGTGCGCGGGGGCGCCATGTGCGGTTACTCCAGTCGGCGGTGCGGGTGGGCCGTTCGAGGTAGTCATTAGTGCCGAAGAGTCCAGAGTGACTGGCTTCTTCAGCTGAGAGGAGCGGCACGGCCGGGTTGAAGCGCACCTGGTGTACAGCCGTGGCCGATCCGTGATCGGAAGGGTACGGCTAGTGACAGTCGTCACCTCGGTGGCACACCTGGAGGGGTCAAACGGCGAAGGCGAAGAACAGGATGAAGATCGCCAGACCGGACACCCACGCCACGATCAGCCAGCCGAAATCGCGCATCGGGTCGACCGCGCGGCTCTCCTCGCCCGGGACGTAGACGCCGCGCTCTTCGAACCAGTCCACCCACCGGGTCATCCAGCGAAAGGGGCTTCGAGACGCCATGGCCGTCACAGTACGGGCACGGGTGATCGGAGTCAGCCAGGGAGGGGCCGCCCAAAAGGGCGAATCGGACGTACGAGTAATCGCCCACTAGGCCCTTTTGTCCAACAGGTTCACCCGTCAGGCTGTAAAGATGGCGCTGGGAATCGATATCTACAGCCGCTTCCAATCCGTTACTAACTGGCAGGCCGTCAAGAACCATGGCGTGACGTTCGTCTTCGTCAAGCTCACCGATGGCGGTGGCCTGCCGAACGGCGGCCGCCACACCGGCGGGGCGCTCGTGGCCGGAGCGAGATCCGTGGGGATTCCGGTGGGCGGCTACCACTTCGCTCAGGCGAGTCCTTCGCCGGAAGCGCAAGCCGACCTGTTCATCGCCGAGGTCCGGAAACTCGGCGCGACAGGCTGTGTTCCGATGCTCGACCTCGAAGACAATCCGCCGGGTTCCGGGGCACCGAACATCCCCGACGGCCGCAAGCGCGACTTCTCGATCAGGTTCTGCAATCGTGTGGCGGGGCACGGGTTCCGGCCAGGTATCTATATGAACAATTCGCTCGCCAAGATGCTGCGTCCCGACCAGTTCGGCGTGTCGGACCTGGTGATCTGGATCGCGCGCTACGGCGCCAAACCCGACGCCGCCGCCGGCCGCTACGACGTGCACCAGTACTCGGACGCCGGTCAGGTCCCCGGCATCCGCGCGAGCAGTGTCGACCTCAACGAGTCCTACACGAACGCCCACTTGACCGGCGGCGGCGCCGCCCCGAAACGGAAGGCGACGACAGAACTCATGGAACGCAGGACCATTCCGGCCAGCCCGGCCACCACGTCCGTGCGGCTGCTGCTCTCCGGCAGCGAGACGGCCGCGATCATCGTCCGCCCGCGGATCGACGGCGACGGCACCACCGACTCGCCCGTCTGGCAGGGCAACATCTTCGCCTGGGGCAGCGACAAGGTCGGTGTCGGCGGGAATCCCTTGCAGGCGCCCGGATTCAACCCGAAGACGGTGTCGCACCGGCGGTACGCCCTGCCGGGCGCCGTCTGGGTCGACTACGAGTACAGCTCGAACGTGGAGTTCGAGATCGACATCGTCGGCTGACGGCTCGAAGGTCCGTGAAGGAGGCCTTCACGTATTTTTGAGTGGTGGCACGTAGAGCACCCGCGCGGGTCCGGCAGGGGCTGCGACTCCGGCGCCCGGCCGAATTTCACGACCGGCGGGACTTTTCGCCGGCGCTCGCAGCCGAGATCTCCCGCCTTGAACGCACCCGCAATTACCTCGGAGCCGGTGCGACCCGGACCGCATTGCGCCTCTGGCAAGAAGTCACCGCTGACCCGTACCGGCGGCTTCGGGTCGACAGCAAGGGTTGCGGCGTCTGGGAGTGCTGCGGCGATCCCCTGGAGGCGAGGGAAATGCTCGAAGGTGTCCTGCTCGCGCTCCCCGCTCGGCTCACCCCGGAATTCCAGGCGTACCTCCGGCGCATCGACGAGCAGTGGTGACGCCTTCACGGACCTTTGGCCGCGTCCCGGATGGCGTCCACGATGAACTGGTAACCCGTGCACCGGCACAGGTTCCCCGAGATCCCCTGCCGGATCTCGGCATCCGTCGGGTCCGGGTTCTCCTTCAGCAGCTCCACCGCCGTCGCCAGCATCCCGGACGTGCAAAAACCGCACTGCAGCCCGTGGTGCTTCCGGAACGATTCCTGCAGCGGATGCAGTTCGCCGTTCTCGGCCAGTCCCTCGACGGTGACGATCTCCGCGCCGTCCACCTGGACCGCCAGCAGGCAGCACGATCGCGCGCTCGCGCCGTCGAGGGTGATCGTGCACGAGCCGCAGACGCCGTGTTCGCAGCCGACGTGCACCCCGGTGAAGCCCAGGTCGTGGCGCAGGAAGTCGGCCAGCGTCCGCCGCGGTTCGCAGTCGGCGCGGTAGGTCCGTCCGTTCACCGTGAGGCTGACCGTGATCATGCGCCCTCCTTCGCTCGCGTGATCGCCCGCCGGGTGAGGACCGCGGCCATCTCGCGCCGGTAGCCCGCGGGGGCGTGGAGGTCGTCGGGCGGATCCGTCGCCGCGGCGGCGAGTTCCGCGGCAAGGGCGATCACGTCGTCCGTCAGGGCGCGGCCGGTGAGCGCTTCTTCGGCGGCGGTGGCCCGGATCGGCGTGGGGCCCGCGCCCGAGATGGCGATCCGCGCGGTTTCGCAGACGTCGCCGGACAGCGTCACGGTGGCGAAGACGGCGACCAGCGCGAGATCCCGGCTCCGACGGCTCAGTTGCTCGACAGCGCAGCCGCCCCGGTGCGACGGCACCGAAATCCGGGTCAGCAGTTCGCCGGGACCCAACGCCGTTCGATGCGGGCCGAGGAAGAAGTCCCGCGCGGCGATCACCCGCTCGCCTTCCGGCCCGTGCGCGGTGAATCCGGCGTCGAGCGCGACCATCACCGCGGGCAGTTCCGCGGCGGGGTCGGCGTGCGCGAGGCTGCCGCCGAGGGTGCCCCGGTTCCGGATCGCCGGGTGTCCCACATAGCCGATCGCCTCGGCGAGCAGCGGGACTTCGGACCGGACGGTTTCGGACGTCTCGAGGACCCTGTGACGGGTGAGAGCGCCGATCTCGAGCTGTCCGTTCTCCTTGCGCAGGAAGGAAAGCTCGTCGACACGGTTGATGTCGACCACCAGGGTGGGCCGTACCTGACGCAGGTTCAGCAACGGCACGAGGCTCTGCCCGCCCGCCAGCACCCGCGCGTCCGGTGTGCCCGCAAGCGCCTCGATGGCCTCGTCGAGCGAAGCGGCCCGGAGGTACTCGAACGGAGCGGCCTTCACCGGTGTGCTCCTCGCTTGATCGCGGCCAGCAGTCGTGGCGGCGTGATGGGCAGCGACGTGATGTCGACGCCGTACTCGCGCAGCGCGTCTCCGACGGCGTGCGCGATCGCCGCGCCACCGCCGATCACACCCGCTTCCCCCATCCCCTTGAACCCGCCCGGAACGTGTTCGGCGGGCGTCGCCATATGGGAGACGGAGAACGGCGGGATCTCGGTCGCGGTCGGCAGCAGGTACCCGGTGAACGACGTGGTCTCCAGTCGTCCGTCGGCGCCGTAGACCAGCTCCTCGTACAGCGCGCCGCCGATCGCCTGTGCCGCGCCGCCGTGCAGTTGCCCGTCCACGATCATCGGGTTGATCACGGTGCCGCAGTCGTGCGCGATCAGGTAGTCCAGCAGCGTCACCACACCGGTTTCCCGGTCGACCTCGGCGAGGACGGCGGTGCAGCCGAACGAGGTCGCGACGTTGACCGGGTCGTAGACCTCGCGCTCTTCCAGCGTCGGCGTCTCGTCTTCCGGCCAGACGCCGTTCAGCCGCCGGTACGCGGCATCGCCGATCGCGGCCAGCGTGACCTCCTTGCCCGGCACGCCCTTCACCGAAACGACACCGTCCTCAAGGGACAGATCGTCGGGGGAGACTTCCAGTATGTGGCCCGCCACCCGCAGGATTTTCGCCCGCAGCCGGGTCGACGCGTTCAGCACGGCCGCGCCGCCGACGGCCGCCCCGCGGCTCGCCGCCGTGCCGTAGCCGGTGTACGGGCAGCTGTCGGTGTCCCCGGAAAGGACGGTGACGTGGTCGAGCGGGACGCCGAGCGTATGCGCGGCCACCTGCGCCAGCGTCGTGTGGATGCCCTGGCCGATCGCGGACAGTCCGGTGTGGACGGTCACGTGCCCGGTCGAGTCGACCCGCACGACTTCCTCGTCGAAGCCGGAATGCCCCAGACCGGAGAGGTTGATGATCCGGCTCGGCCCGAACCCGGTCAGTTCGTTGTGGAACGAATAGCCGATGCCGACACCGTTTCCGCGGCGCTTCGCCCAGCCCGCCTCCGCGACGGCCTTCAAACAGAGATCCAGGCAGTCTTCGTAGCGGCCGCTGTCGTAGACGAACACCGGACTCTGGTACGGAAACGCCTCCGGCGGGATGAAGTTCTTGCGCCGCACCGCGTGCGCGTCCATGCCGAGACGTTTCGCCAGCTGCTCCACGAGGTGTTCGTGCACGAAGTTCGCTTTCGGCAGCCCGTAACCGCGGAACGATCCGTACGGCGACCGGTTCGTCATCACCGCGACCAGGCTCAGTTCCACGTTCGGGATGGCGTACGGCCCGGTGAGCAGCGCCGTCGTCGTCCAGCACGGGCTGGGGCCGACGGTCCCGAGCACGCCACCGAGGACGCCGTACACCGTGGCGCGCAGGCCGGTGATCGTGCCGTCGTCCTTGGCCGCGAGTTCGACGTCGATCTTCTGTTCGCGCGAGTGCGCGTTGGCGACGAAGCTTTCCGCCCGGTCCTCGATGAGCTTGACCGGTTTCCCGGTACGCCGAGACAGGATCGCCGCGACGACCTCCTCGGCGTAGAAGTCGAACTTGTTGCCGAAGCCGCCGCCGACGTCGGGAGTGCGCACGCGGATCCGGTCCAGCGAGAGCCCGAAGATCTCGCCGAACAGTTCGCGCGCGAGATTGGGTGCCTGCGTCGCGAGCCAGACATCGAGCCGGTCGGTGAACGGGTCCCAGGTCGCCACCACGCCGCGGGTTTCGATCGGCGTGCCCATCTGGCGCGCGAAGCGGAACGACTCGGTGAGCACGACGTCGGCCTCGGCGAACGCGGTGCTCACGTCACCCATCGGGATGGTTCCGGTGCCGGCGACATTGTTCGGCCAGTCTTCGTAGAGCTTCGGCGCGTCGTCCGCCAGCGCCTGTTCGAGCGTGCTGACGGCCGGGAGTTCCTCGTATTCGACCTCGATCAGTTCCAGCGCGTCTTCCGCGGTCGCCCGGTCCTTCGCCGCGACGGCCGCGACGCCCTGGCCGGGATACCGCACCTTGCCGACGGCCAGCGCGTGGTTCTCGGGCACCCGCATGTCCGGCAGGTTCGACCAGATCACCGGCTGTGGTGTCTTCGTGCTCGACACCACGTCTTCGCCGGTGATCACGGCGAACACGCCGGGATGGGCGTTCGCGGCCGTGGTGTCGACGCGCAGGATCCGCGCGTGCGGATGAGGGCTGCGGAGGATCGCGGCCTCGAGCGTCCCCGGCAATCGGACGTCGTCGATGTACTGCGCCCGGCCGGTGAGCAGGCGGACGTCCTCCTGCCGGGTCACCTTCGCGCCGATCAGCCCCTCGCCCATGCGTTCACTTTTCCGCACCGATGGTGCTTCGCGCATCGTGCACACGGGTCACGGCGGGGCCCGGAGTCAGAGGATCTTCGCGACTCGGTAGGCGATCCCGCCTTCGACCGGGTAGCCCGAACCCGCGCACACGACGTCGTTCAGCCACGCGTAGCGCTCGGAGCCGGTCTCGAAGTACGGAGTCGTCCGGAAGTAGTACCGGGCCGGGTCGACCAGATGGCGGGTCGCGGGATCGGCGAGCTCGGCGCGGAGTTCGGCGGGGATCCGCCAGCGGCCGTGGTAGGTCATGTGCAGCAGCGCGTCGTCGTGGGTGCGCAGGGTCAGCCGGACGTCGAGCGCCATCGTGCCGCCGGGGCGGAACGTCGCCCAGTCGCCGCCGGTCGGCAGGACCTCGCCGCGCAGCTCCGGGCCCTCGAACGTGCCGCCCGCGGCGCCGAAGAGCACTCGGCCGCCGCCGATGTTCAGCGGAGGGTGCAGATCGATGACGATGTCGAAGAGCGGCTCCGTGCGGAGTTCGCCGACGTCCTTCACGCGCGTGGTCATGAGCCGAACACCTTCCGCCGGACGGCGTCGGTCGAGACGCCCGATTGGGCGCAGAGCGCCGAGAGGTCGAAGAAGAACCGTTCGGACGCGATGAGGCCGTCGGCGAACGTGAACCGGATGAACACGGGCAGTTCGGCGCGATCGCCGCTGGGGACGACGCCGAACCGGTCGCCGGTCATCGTCATCCGGGCGGTGCCCCAGCAGGCGAGTGTCGTGCCGTCGCTCGCGTGGCCGTCGAGGGTGACGTCGTAGTCGGGGAAGGCGGCGAAGAAGCGCTTGAGCGCCTTCTCGTTCTCGGCACGGCCTTTCGCCGTGGTCCCGAAGGCCGGGGTTTCGAGGAGCATGTCGGGGTGCAGCAGGTCGAGTGCCGCGGGGATGTCCTGCCTGCTCTTGGCGAGTGCCAAGGCTTGGACGAGCGCGTACGTCACGGGTCCCTCCAGTGGGTCGGAACTAAACGTACGACCGTTCGTATAGTTAGGCAAGGGTGCTTGGGTCTCGTGAGTGGTGAGGACGGTTCTAACCGTCCTCACCACTCACGAGGCTCATCGCCGCCCGGTCCGCCATCGGGAGCCATTGCCGATCGGCGTCGAAGGGCCGGTAGCCGGACCGGACGTGCTCGATCAGCAGCGGCAGCGTCGGGTGCCGGTTCTCGTGCCGCCACAGCAGCGAGAACGGGTACACCGGAGTCGGGTCGACCAGCGGGATCTGGACGACGTCCGGATGCCAGGGCACGTGCATCTTCGCGCCGACGAAACCCAGACGGTCCTTCGACTCGCTGAGCACCTCGATGTGGTGCTCCAGGCCGAAGTTCGGGCCGTCGGTGTCGACGAGGACGCCGAACGCCGGGCACAGTTCCTGCCAGAACTCCGCCCATTCGCTGGCCCGCGCGTTGTACGGCATCCAGGCCGTGAGGCCGGCGAGGTCCGCCATCGCGACCCGGCGCCGCCGTGCGAGCGGATGCCGCCGCCCGACCAGCAGGTTCGCCGGTTCCAGATAAGCGGGCGTGCGGCCGATCGCGGGGTCCTTCACGGTGTGGACGCGGGCGAAGGCGGCATCCACCGTCTCGGGCAGCATCGACCGGCGCACCGCACCCAGTCCCGGCGTGACGAGCTCCAGTTCGTCGTCGTGCTCGGCGTGGAACGCCCGGATCACCTCCATGGTCGCCAGCCGCGTGCCGAGGACGTCGACGCGCAGGGGGCGGCGCCTGCCGTGCAGTCGCTCGACGGCCTGGTCCGCGAGGCTGATCAGCGCGCGAGCGTGCTTGAGGAACTCCTCGCCGTCCTCGGTCGGCTCGGCGCCTCCGCGTGTTCGCGACAGCAGCCGCACGCCGAGGTCCGCCTCGAGTTTCGCGACCCGTTTGGAGATCGCCTGCTGACTCACCTCCAGCCGGATCGCCGCCTCGCCGAAGTACCGGTCCTCGGCCACCGCGACGAACGCGCGGACCGCGCCCAGGTCCAGCTCCACTGTGTGCTCCTTACAACTTCTGGTTGTCGCTCGCCGCGTGTCGCTTGTTGGACAGCGCCTGTGTGTCTTGGGTCCAATCGCCGCGTCGGACCGGAATCGTACAACCGTGGGGAGTGGCCGGTGGACTCCTTCGTGCACCTGCACGTTCATACCGAATATTCGATGCTCGACGGCGCGGCCAAGATCGCGCCGCTGTTCGCCGAGGCCCAGCGGCTCGGCATGCCCGCGGTGGGGATGACCGACCACGGCAACATGTACGGCGCCGACGAGTTCTACCGGCAGTCCGTCCTGGCCGGGCTCAAGCCGGTGATCGGCATCGAGGCATACCTCGCGCCCGAGTCGCGTTTCCATCGGAAACCGGTGTTCTGGGGACGGCGCGGCGACGGCGGCGACGTCTCCGGCGGCGGTGCCTACACGCATATGACCATGCTCGCGGAGAACGCGACCGGGCTGCGGAACCTGTTCCGCCTGTCCTCCTTGGCCAGTCTGGAGGGCTACTACCGCAAACCCCGGATGGACCGCGAACTCCTCGCCCGGCACCACGAAGGCATCATCGCCACCACCGGCTGCCCGTCCGGCGAGGTGCAGACCAGGCTCCGGCTCGGCCAGCCGGACGAGGCCATCCAGGCGGCTTCGGACTACCGCGACATCTTCGGCGCGGACGACTTCTTCCTGGAACTGATGGACCACGGTCTCCCCATCGAGCGATCGGTGCGGGACGGCTTGCTGGACATCGGACGCCGTCTCGACCTGAAACCGTTGGCCACCAACGATTCGCACTACGTCACCCAGGATCAGGCGGCCGCGCACTCCGCGCTGCTGTGCGTCCAGTCCGGCAAGACCCTCGACGATCCCGGCCGGTTCAAGTTCGACGGCGACGGCTACTACCTCAAGTCCGCGGAGGAGATGCGCCGGTATTGGGACGCCGAAGTCCCGGGCGCGGCGGATTCCACCCTCCTCATCGCCGAGCGGATCGAGTCCTACGACGACGTCTATCGCCACCTCGACCGCATGCCGGTCTTCGAGGTTCCCGAAGGACACGACGAAGGATCCTGGCTGCGCAAAGAGGTCGCCGATGGGCTGCGGTGGCGGTTGCCGGACGGCGTTCCTGACGCCTACGTCGCCCGTGCCGACTTCGAGATCGGCGTGATCGCCGAAAAGGGCTTCCCTGCGTACTTCCTGATCACCGCCGACCTGATGAGGCACGCCCGCGAGGTCGGCATCCGGGTCGGGCCCGGCCGCGGCTCGGCGGCGGGTTCGCTCGTCGCGTACGCGCTCGGCATCACCAACCTGGACCCGATCGACCTCGGACTGCTCTTCGAGCGGTTTCTCAACCCCGAACGGGTCTCCATGCCGGACATCGACATGGACTTCGACGACCGGCGCCGCGGCGAGATGATCCGTTATGCCACCGTCAAGTACGGCGCCGAACATGTCGCGCAGGTGATCACCTTCGGCACCATCAAGACCAAAGCGGCCATCAAGGACTCCGCCCGCGTCCACCATGGACAGAGCGGGTACGCGATCGCGGACCGGATCTCCAAGGCACTTCCGCCGCCGGTCGCGGCGAAGGACATCCCGCTCGCCGGGATCGTCGAGCCGGATCACGAACGTTACGCCGAGGCGGCGGAAGTCCGCGCGCTGCTGGAAGGCGACGGCGAGGCGTCGAAGATCTTCGAGACCGCCCGCGGGCTCGAAGGGCTGATCCGCAACGCCGGTGTGCACGCCTGCGCCGTCATCATGTCGAGTGAACCGCTGCTCGACGCGATCCCGTTGTGGCGGCGGGATGACGGTGCGGTCATCACCGGCTGGGACTATCCGTCGTGCGAGGCCATCGGCCTGCTGAAGATGGACTTCCTCGGCCTGCGCAACCTCACCGTCATCGGCGACGCGCTGGACAACATCAAGGACAACCGCGGCGAGGAGATCGACCTCGACACGCTCGGTGTCGAGGATCCGGCGACGTATGAACTGCTCGCCCGCGGCGACAGCCTCGGCGTCTTCCAGCTCGACGGCGGCGCGATGCGGGATCTGCTGCGCCGCATGGGGCCGACCGGCTTCGGCGACATCATCGCGGTGAACGCGCTGTACCGGCCCGGCCCCATCGCGATGAACACGCACAACAACTACGCGGACCGCAAGAACGGCAGGCAGCCGATCGAGTCGATCCACCCCGAGCTGGCCGGGCCGCTGCGCGAGATCCTGGCCGAGACCCATGGCCTGATCGTGTACCAGGAACAGATCATGCGGATCGCGCGTGACGTCGCCGGCTACTCCATGGGCCGCGCCGACGTGCTGCGCAAGGCGATGGGCAAGAAGAAGAAAGAGGTACTGGAAAGGGAGTTCGAGGGTTTCCGGGACGGCATGGTCGCCAACGGGTTCTCCCTCGAAGCCGTGCAGGCGCTGTGGGACGCGATCCTCCCGTTCGCCGGTTACGCGTTCAACAAGTCCCATGCCGCCGGTTACGGGCTGGTCGGCTATTGGACCGCGTACCTGAAGGCGAACTACCCGGCGGAGTACATGGCGGGCCTGCTGACTTCGGTGGGGGACAACAAGGACAAGTCGGCGGTCTACCTCTCGGAATGCCGTCGGCTGGGGATCAAGGTGCTGCCGCCGGACGTCAACGAATCGGGACTCCGGTTCTCGGCGGTGGGAGACGCGATCCGGTTCGGGCTGGGCGCGGTGCGCAACGTCGGCGCGAACGTCGTCGACTCGATCATCGCGACGCGAAGGGAAAAGGGGAAGTACGCCTCGTTCACCGACTTCCTCGGCAAGTCGGAACTGGTGGCCTGCAACAAACGGGTCATCGAATCCCTGGCCAAGGCGGGCGCGTTCGACTCGCTCGGGCACACGCGGCTCTCGATCCTGCGGGTGCACGAGGAGGCGGTGGACGCCGTGGTGCCGTTGAAACGCAAGCAGGCGATGGGCCAGTTCGATCTTTTCGGTTCGGGCGAGGAGAGCCAAGAGGACACCTCGCCGCTCGCTCACCTCAGGTTCGGTGTCCAAGAGTGGCCGCGCAAGGAACTTCTCGCGCACGAAAGGGAGATGCTCGGTCTGTACGTCTCCGCGCATCCGCTCGACGGGGCGGAACGCCTTCTGCGCAAACACGCGCCGCGCCCGATCGCGGCGATCCTCGACAATCCGCCCAGGGAAGGGGATCTCGTCGTCGCCGGGATCGTCACCTCCTTGGAGCGGCGGGTGAACAAGAAGGGCGAGCCGTGGGCGATCTGCACGATCGAAGATCTGGACGCCGCGCTCGAAGTGCTGTTCCTTCCCAAGGCCTACGCGTTGTTCGTGGCGGATCTGGCCGAGGACAACGCCGTCCGCGTCTGCGGCCGGGTGAACTGGCGGGAAGACAAGATGTCCGTGTTCGGTGGCGGGCTGATGCCGCTCGACCTTTCCGCGGCGGGTGACGAGGAGCCGCCCCTCACCCTGCACGCGATCGCCGAGAAGCTGACCGAGGACGCGGTCCTGGAACTGAAGCAGGCCTTGCTGGCGCACAAGGGGGAAACCCCGGTCCGGGTGGATCTCGCCGGGAAGTCGTACGCGCTCGACGACTATCCGGTCGCGGTCAGCGCGATGCTGCTCGGCGAGCTGAAGTCCATTCCCGGCATCACGACCGTCCGCGCGTGACTCCCGCGTTTCGTCCTCTGGTTGCGGTAGTTGCCCGGGCAACTACCGCAACCAGAGAACGAAACGCGATTACGGTGGGTGGCATGAGTGCCTTCGTAGTGCAGCGGGATGGGCGGACGGCGACCGCCGAGGAGCTGGCGCCTCTCGCCTTCGCGGGCTTCGCCCACTTCACGGCCATGCAGGTGCGCGACGGCCTGGTCCGCGGTCTCGACCTGCACCTGGACCGGCTGAGGACCGCGTCCCTGGAGCTGTTCGGCAATGCGGTGCCCGACGACAGGATCCGCTCGCACCTGCGGACGGCGCTGGAGTCGGGCCCCGCCGACGTCTCCCTGACCGTGACGATCCACCTGCCAGGCGATCTCGAAGTCCTCGTTCGTACCCGGCCTCCGGCGTCCGGCCCCGAAGGCCCGCTGAAGCTGACAGTCGTCGAGCACGAACGCTTTCTGCCGTCGATCAAGCACACCGGTGAGACGGCGAAGACGCACTTCCGGCGTCAGGCCGTGGCCCAAGGGTTCGACGACGCCGCGTTCGCGGACCGCCAGGGCAGGCTCAGCGAGGCGACGATCTGGAACCTGGCGTTCTGGGACGGCGATACGGTGGTGTGGCCCGACGCCGGTCTGCTGCGGGGCACCACGATGGACATCCTGCGACGGCGACTGGAAGTGCCGCAGCGGGTCCAGGAGGTCACCGTCGCCGATCTGCCGGACCTGGCGGGCGCGGTGGTCATGAACTCGTGGACGCCGGGGATCGCGGTGCATCGGATCGGCGAGATGCCGTTGCCGGCGGCGCCGTCGTTCGTCGCATCGCTGCGCCGGGCGTACGAAACAGAACCCTTCACCCGACCTTGAAAGGAAGAACGCCGATGAAGATCCTCGTGGTCGGTGCCACCGGAACGATCGGGGCCGCGGTCTCCGAAGCCCTCGCCACACGCGGGCACACCGTGCTCGCCGCGTCCCGCTCCGGTGAAGTCGAAGTGGACGTCGAACGGCCGGGCACCCTCGACGCGGTGTTCGCCGCCGAACCGGGGATCGAGCACGTCGTGTGCTGCGCGGGGAGCGGCTCGCTCGTCCCCGTCGACGGCGGCACCGACGAAGAGTTCGTCCAAGGGCTGCAGGGAAAACTGCTCGGCCAGGTGTTCCTGGTGCGGCACGCGATCCCGCACCTGCCGGACGGCGGTTCCGTGACGCTGACCGCGGGACGGATCCCGGAGACGTTGCGCGGCAGCGCGTTCGGTGTCCTGACCAACACCGGCCTCGAAGCGTTCGTCGCCGCCGCGGCGCGCGAACTGCCGCGCGGCCTCCGTGTCAACGCCGTCAGCCCCGGCTGGGTGAGCGAAACGCTCGCCGCGCTCGGCGAGCCGGAGGGTGGCACCCCGGCGGCGGAGGTCGCGCGCAGTTACGTCGAGGCCGTGGAGACCGCGAGCCTCACCGGGAGGACGTTGACCCCGTAAGTGGACACCGTGACCGGTTATCGACTAGCTTCGGATCCACGAAGTGGACACGGTGTTCACTTGAGGAGGATTCGATGACTCCGTTGCCGCGCGAGCAGTTCCCCGCCGTGAAGCGCTGGGCCTACCTCAATCACGCCGGGATCTGCCCGCTGCCCACGTCGTCGGTGGAGGCCATGCACCGGCAAGCCGTCGAGGTCTCACTGGACGGCGAGTTCACCTACGCCGCGCACAGTGCGGCGATCGAACGGGCCCGCGCGTCGGTGGCGACGCTGATGGGGGTGCCGTCCCGCGACGTCGCCTTCGTGAAGAACACCAGTACCGGCCTCGGTTTCGTCGCGAACGGACTCGACTGGTCGCCGGGCGACCGCGTCGTCATCCCGGACTTCGAGTTCCCGTCCACGCTGTACCCGTGGCTCGCGCTCGCCGATCGCGGCGTGGTGGTGGATCGCGTGCGCGGTGAGCTCACCACCGAGGCCTTCGCCGAGGCGATCGCCGCGGGCCCGCCGCCCAAACTCGTGGTGACCAGCTGGGTCCAGTTCGGGCACGGCTGGCGAGTCGATCTCGCCGCGCTGAGCCGGGTGTGCCGCGATGCGGGCGCGCTCTTCTGTGTCGACGTCATCCAGGGGCTCGGTGTGATCCCGGCCCGGCTGGAGGAATGGGGTGTCGACTTCGCGATGGCCGACGGGCACAAATGGCTGCTGGGGCCGCAGGGCTGCGGCGTGCTCTACGTACGGGAGTCCTGTTTGGACCTGCTGCGGCCACTGGAACCGGGCTGGAACTCGGTCGCCCATCGGGAGGACTGGGACAACCTGGACTACGTGCCCGACGACAGCGCCCGGCGGCTGGAAGGCGGGATGCCGAACGCCGCCGGGATCGTCGCCCTCGGGGCCTCGGTCGAACTGCTGCTGTCCGCGGGAATCGAGGCGATCTGGTCGCATGTGGACGGTCTTTGCGAACGGGTTCGCGAGGGGTTCGCCGAGATCGGCGCGACGGTGCTTTCCGAACGCGGCACCGGGCATCGCTCGGGAATCGTGTCCGTGCGGGTGGACGGACTGCCGGTCCCGTTGCTGGCGGAACGGCTCAAGGCGCGCGGGATCGCGTGCTCGGCGAGATCCGGCGGCCTCCGGATTTCGCCGCACGGTTACAACACCGAGGACGAAATCGATTGCCTGCTCGTCGCGGTTCGGGAGATTCTCGCTTGACCGCACTGCCACAGTGAATCTTCGTGGCGAACCATGACAACGACAGGAACGAACTCCTCCGACTGGCCGGGCTGGCGACGCCGATGGCGTTGCGGGTCGCGGTCACCCTCGGTCTGCCGGACAGGCTGTCCGGCGACGGTGCGGAAGCCGGCGATCTGACGGCCGAACTCGGCCAATCCCCGCTCGCGCTCGAACTGCTGCTGGGTCACCTCACCACTCTCGGTGTCCTGGAACGGACATCGAACGGGTACCGCACCACCGACTACGGCGCGAACCTCCGCGCCGATGCAGGGAATGGCCTCGCTGGACTCTTGGACATGGAGGCCGCCGGCGGGCGAGGCGAACTGGCGTTCATCGAGCTCGCGCACAGCGTCGCCACCGGCCAGGCGGGCTACATTCGCCGCTACGGCAAGGACTTCTGGTCCGATCTCGCCGAACATCCCCGCCTGCGGGAGTCGTTCGACCGGCAGATGACGCAGCGGTTCAGCGCGCAGATCTCGGGGCTCGTCGCCGGGTTCGAGTGGTCTCGCTTCGGCACGATCGTCGATGTCGGCGGCGGCCACGGCAGCCTGCTCGCCGCGATCCTGACGGCCAACCCCTCGGTGCGCGGCCATCTCGTCGATCTCGCGCCCACGGCGGCCGCCGCCGAAAAGGAACTGCGAGGGTTCGGAGACCGGATCGAGGTGACCGCGGGCAGTTTCTTCGACCCGCTCCCGCCGGGCGCGGACGCCTACCTGCTGTCCGACATCCTTCATGACTGGGACGACGAGCACGCCCACCGCATCCTGGCCCGCTGCGCCGAGGCTGTCCGTCCGGGAGGCCGCGTCCTCGTGATCGAGGCCGTCGGTGGACTCGGAGCCCAAACCGAGTGGGACCTGGTCATGCTCGTGCTCTACGGCGGCCGCGAGCGACGCCTCGATGAGCTTCGTGAGCTCGCCGTCGCCCATGGCCTGGTCTTCGACTCCGTGACCACGCTGACCGGGCAGCGCAGCTTGCTGGAGTTCCGGATCCAAGATATTCCTTGACAAGAATATTCTGCTGAGTGAATACTTCTCGGCATGGAGCAGATCGCAGCAGCACTGGGAGACGGAGCGAGGTGGCGCATCGTCGAGCTTCTCGCCGAGCGGCCCCGGTCCGTCGGTGAGCTCGCCGAGCTGACCGGCCTGCGGCAACCGCAGACCACCAAGCACCTGCAGACCCTCGCCCGCGCCGGTCTCGTGACGGTCTTCCCGCTCGGGCAGCGTCGCGTCTACGCGGTGGAGTCGGCTCCGCTGAAGGACTTCGGCGGACGGTTGCGGGAGCTGATCGCGAACATCGAGGCGAACGAGGGCGAGCGAGATGTCCTCACGCGCTATCAGGCCGCGATCGGCGCGGACTCCGTGGCCGCGGATCGCGACCGGTGGGCGGACGGACGGGTGTTCTCGTTCGACCGCCTGCTGGCCGCGCCGCGGGACGCCGTCTGGCGGCGGTGGACCGAGCCCGCGCTGCTCGCGGCCTGGTGGGTGCCGCCGTCGATGACCGTCACCGACTGCGTCATCGAGCCCTGGGCGGGCGGACGTGCCGTCCTCGACTACCGCGACGCGGAGGGGCGGTATCGCTCCGCGGGCAAGGTCCACGCCGCGACCGGACTCGAACACCTCGAGTTCGATCTCTCGGTGCTGGACGCCAAGGGGGAGACCTTCTTCACCGGTCACTACGACCTGAAGTTCACCGACGCGCCGGGCGGGACCCGGCTCCGGCTCGACCTGCGCGTCACCGAAACCACCGTCGAGGCCGTCCCGTTCATCGCCGGGATCGAAACCGGCTGGGGCCAGGTGCTCGACAACCTCGCCAAGCACCTCACCCGGGAAAAGGACCGAACACCATGACGAACACGACCGGCCGCCGCGTCACCGCGAACATCGCCCTCACCCTCGACGGTCACTACAGCGGCCCCGGCGGCCCCGGCGACATGGGCGCGATCGTCTCGTACGCCACCACCGACGTCGCCCGCGGTCACCTCGCCCGCATTCACGAGAAGGCGACGACCGCGGTACTCGGCAGACTGAACGCGGAGGGATTCCTGGGCTTCTGGCCGACCATCGCCTCCGACAAGAACGCCGACCCCCGTGACCGCGCCTACGCGAAATGGCTCACCGACGCGGAAAAGGTGGTCTTCTCCACCACGCTGACCGAGGCGCCCTGGGACCGCACCCGCGTCGTGAACGCCCCCGTCGCCGACGTCATCGCCGGCCTCAAGGCGAACGGCGAGGGCGACATCCTGGTCAACAGCAGCGCGAGCGTCATCAAGGCCCTGCTCGCGGACGACCTGATCGACCGGCTGTACCTGATGATCTGCCCCGAGATCACCGGCGGCGGACAGCGGCTTTTCGTCGACGGGCTGCCGGCCTCGAAGTGGGCGCTGGCCTATCAGGAGGTCGGGGAGCTGGGGGAGATGGCGGTGGTCTACGACCGTGTGCGCTGACCGGATGGGCCGAAACGCCTATGGCAAGCAAGGCCGCGCACAGGTCGATCACCCAATAGGCCGCTGCCCGTTATTTCCCCGCACGGTAATGTATCGGTCAGTCGAACATCCTTGAGGGGGGATAATGACTGGACGACGTACGGCTCTGCTCGCCGCGTTCATGGTCGGAACAGCCATGATCATGACGATTCCGTCGAATGCCGCGGCAGCTCCGGCGCAACTGCCGAGCACTCCCATTTCCAGTGACGATGTCATCGGGGAAAACGCGCCACCCGCGACCATCTCTGAAATATCACAGAGCAAAGGAACGGTAGGCCTTTCGGCGAACGAGAAATCGGGCGATGTCGTCGCGGAGAAGATCTTCGGCAAGTTCCCGAGAACCAGGCAGAACCTGACCACCAGCTTCCCGTCGAGAACCGTGGTGGAGATCAGGGGCGACGGGCCGAACGGCGAGGAGTTGAGGTGCAGCGGCTGGATGATCGGGCCGTCCGAGGTCGCGACCGCCGGGCACTGCGTACATTCGGGAGGTCCCGGCGGATTCTGGTACCAGAACCTGGGCGTCGCGCCGGGCCGGAACGGCGTCGACGCCCCGTACAAGTTCTGTGCCGTGTCCAAATCGCACACCGTGCTCGGCTGGTACCGGACGAAAAATTACGATTACGACTACGCGGTACTCAAGCTGAATTGCAAGATCGGTGACACGGTCGGCTGGCTGGCCATGAAACCGAACTCGGGAAATCTGAACGGTGTCGAAGTCACTCATCGTGGGTATCCGACCGACAAACAGCCCGCCGGTTCCCAGTGGTTCACCGCGGACACCATTCGAAGGTCGGGTGATCGTCAGCTCGGTTATCGATTCGACACTGCGGGTGGGCAGAGCGGGGGTCCGGTTTACCGCGTCGACAACAGGGTATTCATGGCCTTCGCGGTGCACAGCTCGTATGACACGCAATTCGACGACAACACCGGGACCCGGATCAATCAGGAAGTATTCGACAACTACGTCGCGTGGCTGAACTGACGGCGGAATCCTGAAGCGGAGTGAGCGCGGCCACGCTCGGAGCCTTGTCTCCGGGCGTGGCCGAAGCGGCGGCACCGATCGCCACGACGATTCGGCATTTCGAGCGCGCTCGTCGTGCAAGGCGACGTTCGGGTCTGGGCCCGGGGCCTCGACCCTTCGCGTACACGAGATCAAAGTGCCGGACGTGGGCAATTCCGGTGGCACGCGCCGTGCGGGGCGGCTCCAGATGGAGCGCGCGGCCGCAGGCCGAAGACCTGGGGTGGGCCCGGAGAGACTCGAACTCTCACTGGCACGGACCTAAACCGTGTGCCTCTGCCAATTGGGCTACGGGCCCCAGTACCGCCCTGAAATCGTAGCGTGCGACACGTTCGGCGTTTCTCGGCGTGGCCGATGCCACGTCGCGGGGCGGCGTCCTCTAACGTGGGCTTCCAGCAAGTACGTCGCGGCGAGGAGGACACGTGGCTCGCGATCCCGAGACCATCGAGCGTGAGATCGAGCAGGCCAGGAACGCGCTGGTCGCCACGCTCGACCAGCTGGGCACGAAGGCGAACCCCGCGAAGCTCGTGGATTCCGCGAAGACCGGTCTGCGCGCGAAGCTGGACGAGCCCAAGGTGAAGTACCCGCTCATCGGCGGGGCGGTGCTGATCGGCGTCCTGCTGATCCGCAAGCTCCTGAAGTAGCGGCTCTCAGGAGGTCTGGGCCGCCTTGGCGGGTGTCTTGGCGGGCTCGGAGGACTTCTCCGCGGGCTTCGCCTCGTCGACGGCCTTCGGGAGTTCCTTGCCCTGAGGCACCGGGGGCTTGGCCTCGATCTTCTCCTTGGCCTTGCCGTTCGCCGGGGGAGGAACCTCGAGAGGTTCGATCTCCGGGAGCGTCAGCCTCGCCGTCATGTAGGCGGCGGTGAACTCGAGTGCACTGCCGTTGAGCAGGTGCACCACGGTCGACCGCTCCGGCGGGGACAGTTTCTCGACCAGCTGGTCCGCCCGGTCCCGTGCCGCGATGATGCCCGGCGCGCGACCGGTCAGTTCCTTGCCGGAGCCGCTGACCGTGACCTTCCAGTCGTCGTCCTCTTGGACGTACGACGCGGTGATCGGTTCGGTCATCCGCCTCACCCCTCTCCTCGCGAGCATGCGTCACTCTGTGGACCTCGCCACGCCGCCGTCATGACGCCACTTTCGGGTGGTGGCGCCCCCTCCTGACGGAGGTCGCGAAGGTCCATCAGAGTTTCTACAGTGTCATCGATACAGTAGGACAACTCTGTGTCACAAGACACTGGCGGCAATGTGCTCTGAGTGACGACCGAATGGCCTAATGCACGCGCATCTTCACGGTCGCTTCAGCGGGCCCTCGTGGACAGGCCCGACCAGAGCACGTCCATCGCGTATCCGGTGGCCATTTCGGGGCTGACGTCCTCGTGCCGCTCGCACCAGATCGCGAGCCGTTCGCACGCGCCGACGACGAACTCCGCGGACGCCTCGGCGCGTAGGTCGTCACCCGAGTCGAAGTAGCCGCTCATCAGCGCGGCGATCAGGTCGGTCTGCTGGCGCCGGGTCTGCTCGATCTCATCGGCGGCGCCGGTGCCGATCAGCGCCATTTCGTGGCGGAGCAGCGACCAGGCCTGCCGTCGATCCCGGATGAAGACGAAGAAGGCGAGCAGCCCGCGCCTCAGCGCGTCCTCGGCGGACGTCGCGCCGACGATCGACCGTTCGGTGACCTCGCGCAGTGCCGCCCGCGACTGCTGGATGCAGGCCAGCAGCAGTCCCTCTTTCGAGTTGAAGTACTCGTAGAGCATCGGCTTGGAGACCCCGACGCGCTCCGCGATGTCGTCCATCGACGCCGCGCTGTAGCCGCGTTCGGCGAAGACTTCCTCGGCGATCTCGATCATCTGCCGCATCCGCTCTGCTCGTGGCATGCGTTTGCGCTTCGCCGTCGTCATCACAACACTCTACCGAAGGTAACCTACTTCAAGTAAGGTGAACTCCCGGTAACAGGTAATGTGAGCGAGAGGTCGGGTCATGGGCAACCGCACCGAGACCGGTGTCGTCATCGTCGGGACCGGCTTCTCCGGTCTCGGCATGGCCATCCAGCTGCGGAAAGAGGGCCGCGAGGACTTCGTCATCCTGGAGAAGGCCGACGACGTCGGCGGCACGTGGCGGGACAACACCTACCCCGGCTGTGCCTGCGACATCCCTTCGCACATGTACTCGTTCTCGTTCGAGCAGAACCCCGGTTGGTCCCGGGCGTACTCGCCGCAGCCGGAGATCTGGCGTTACATGCGCGACGTCGCCGCGAAGTACGACCTTCACCGCTTCATCCGCTTCGGCCAGGAGATGACCGGCGCCCGCTGGGACGCCGACGAGAACCGCTGGCACGTCGCGTCGAAGTCCGGCGAGGAGTTCGTCGCACCCGCGCTGGTCGCCGGGGTCGGCGCGCTGCACCTGCCGCAAATCCCGGAGTTGCCCGGCATCGAGCGCTTCAAGGGCCGCGCGTTCCACTCCGCGCAGTGGGAACACGACTACGACCTCGAGGGCAAGCGGGTCGCCGTCGTCGGCACCGGCGCGAGCGCGATCCAGTTCGTGCCGCAAATCGCGAAGGACGTCGCCGAGCTGACGCTCTTCCAGCGCACCCCGCCGTGGATCATGCCGAAACCCGATCGCGAGATGCCGGAAGCGCTGCGGAAGGCGTTCGCCTCGGTGCCGTTGCTGCAGCGGGCCTTCCGCAACATCCTCTACTGGGGCCTCGAAGCCCGTGCGATCGGCTTCAACGGGCAGCCGTGGGTGATGAAGATCGGCCAGCGCATCGCGAAGCGCAACATCTTCAAAGGCGTCAAGGATCCGGAACTGCGCCGGAAGCTGACACCGGACTACACCATGGGCTGCAAGCGGGTCCTGGTCTCCAACGACTACTACCCGGCGCTCGCGCGGGAGAACGTCTGCGTCGTCACCGAAGGCGTGAAGGAGGTCCGCGAGCACAGCGTCGTCGACGGCGCCGGCGTCGAGCACGAGGTCGACGCGATCATCTACGGCACCGGCTTCCACGTCACGGACGCCTTCGACGATCTGGAGATCATCGGCCGCGACGGGCGCAACCTGGGCAAGGAGTGGTCGGCCGAGGGGATGCGGACGTATCAGGGCATCACCGTGTCCGGCTTCCCGAACCTGTTCTTCCTGCTCGGCCCGAACACCGGGCTGGGGCACAACTCCGTGGTGTTCATGATCGAAGCGCAGATCTCCTACGTCGCGCAGGCGCTGCGGCTCGGGCGGGGCAAGGCGCTCGACCCGCGGCCGGAGGCGCAGGAGCGCTTCAACGGCGAGATCCAGCGCAAACTCGCCAAGGGGATCTGGACACAGGGTGGCTGCAAGAGCTGGTACCTGGATGCGAAGGGCGTCAACCGGACGATTTGGCCCGGTTTCACCTGGCGGTACTGGCTGGACACCCGCAAGGTGCGCCGCGAGGACTACGACCTCCTCGGCTGAGGAAGGAAAGAGGGAGGGTCCGTGAAAGCCCAGATGGGGGGCAAGGCCTTCACGGACCGGAGAACGCCGCGCTCATGAGGGGTTGAGCCGGCGAAGCCTTCCGATGAGATCGACGGTGGTGATACGGCAGAGTTCGGCCATCCGTTCCAGCGCCGCGAAGTTGAGATGGACTTCGGCGGATCCGCTGTCGCCCGACCGCTTGAGCCGATCGTCCGCCCACCGTCGCAGGGGGAGCAGTTCTTCCTGGTCGTCCTTGATCACCAGGCGCAGATCGATCCGGACCCGGCCCGGTTCGTCCACGAACACCCGGCGATGCACCTTGGCCAGCAGATCCTGTGGCAGCTCGTCCATCGCGACGCACAGTTCGACCAGCCGCACCACGGAACAGTGCCGGGTGCCCAGCTCGTAGGTGGCCAGCGTCTGGAGCGAGATCTCGCTCTGCAGATGCTGGTTCAGTTCCTTGCGTGTCCAGCCACGTTTACGGCGGAGCTTGCGGAGCTCGTCTCCGAGTATCCGCTGATAGCTCTCAGCGTCGATCAGCACTCCCCGACCCCTGCCTTGCCAACCCTGCTCCCATCGCTCACCCCATGTGACAAAACCCGGGACGAGCGCACTCACGTGAATGAAAGTCGGCAGGTGGTCCGCTCTTACGCGGTTTCGAGGGTGCTTTTCATGCCAATTTTGGCCTGCTGGGCCGAATGGGTGAATAATGCCCGCGCGGCGAAGGCGTCAGTTGACGCAGGGCACGCCTTCGGCGGTGATCGGCTTCTCGTCGGACTGCTCGGGCGGCGGGGCCGCGGCCGAGGAACCGGCGGCGTTCTGCGAGGAGCCGGAGCCCTGTGCGCCGCTCGCCTGTTTGAAGTCCGAGCCGAGGAAGACCATCACGTGCCCGGCTTCGACGCTCTTGTCCTCTTGGACGGTCGGGTCGCCCCCGAGTTCGGCGGCGACGGCCTGGCCTGCCGCCTTCTCGCCTTTGGCGACCCAGATCACCGTCTTCTTGCGCGCGCTGGCGGTGGCCGTGTCGCCCGCGGTGAAGCCCTTGTCGACGAGCTGCTTCAGCACCGTCGAGGCGAGGCCGTCCCGGTTCGTGGAGTTGCGGACGTCGACCGTGGTCGCCTTGTTGGCCGACTCGGTGGGCGACGGCGCCTGCTCGCCGGGCTGCGGGCCCGCGAGTCCCTGGACGAAGTCCTTCACCTGTTTCGGGTCGACCTGGATGGCGACGCCGTCGTTCGGGGTCTTGTACTCGATGTTGACGATCGGGATCGTCCGGAACTCGAGCTGGCCGCCGGTGAGGCTCTTCATCTGCTGGGCGAAGCCGAAGACGTCCCAGTTCTGGTTGAGCACGACGGACTTCTTGATGGCCGTGATCAGGTCGTTCAGCTTGCCGGGGTTCGCGAGCGTGCCCGCCGAGAGCACCTTGCGCGCCATCCCGGCCATGAACACCTGCTGCCGGACGACCCGGTCGAGGTCGCCGCGCGGCAGCCCGTGGCGCTGCCGGACGAAACCGAGCGCCTCGACACCGGAGATGGTGTGCGGGCCCTTGGTGAACTTCGCGCCGGAGAACTGGTCGTTGACGTCGTCATTGAGGCAGACGTCCACCCCGCCGATGGCCTGGGTGATCTCGCTGAAGCCCAGCAGGTTGATGGCGGCGTAGTTGTCGATGGTCGAGCCGGTCAGCTGCTCGACCGTCTTGATCAGGGTCTTCGCCCCGGCCTCGTTGGCCTTCTGGTCGAGTTCCTTCGGGTCGGAGACGCCGTTCTCCTGCTGCTTCTTGCGCTCGTCGAGCATCGCGCGGGCATACGCCGAGTTGATCTTGTGCTTGCCGAAACCGCCGGGGATGTCGACGTAGGAGTCGCGCGGCAGCGAGATCGCGACGGCCTTCGAGCCGTCGTTCGGGATGTGCACGAAGATCAGCGAGTCGGTGTTCAGTTCGCCGTCGGCCTGCCCGGCGCGCAGCTGGGCGAGGACCTCCTTGGACAGCGGGTTGCCCTGCGCGTCCGTGCGGCTGTCGAGGCCGACGAGCAGGATGTCGCGGGCGCCGTCGGCGGGCTTGTCGCCCTGGTCGGCGCCGATGCCGACGTTCGCGAAGGTCAGGCCGTCCATCGCGGCCCACGCGTAGCCGGTCAGGCCCATCACCAGGAGGGACACGAGGCCCAGCGCGATCTTGGGCCCGCGGAACGGCCGCCGGGGGGCGCGCCGGGGTTCCGGGCGCCGGGGCGGCGGCTCCGCGGCCTGGCGGGCGGGTGCCGGGCGGGTTCCACGAGGCGGGGCCGGGCGGGAAGGAACGCGTCCGGGCGCGTCCTGCCTAGGCCGGGCGGGACGTCGATCCCCATGCCCATTCCGAGGCGGGTACTCCACGCGGTCTGCTCCTTATCTCCGGTACCGGTTCTACGGTCTTCTCAAGGGACGCATGGTGCCTGTTGCGGGTTGTCGCAGGATTACACATCCCCCCGAAGATGTGGCACGCACCACCGGTTTGCCCTCAATGGTACGGAGAAGGCCAGGTCAGCGCTGTGCGGCTCGCGCCGGGACCAGGGTGGCGGCCGCCGCGAACATCGCGACGACGATCGTCGCGACCGGCAGCGCGACGGAGGCGGCGCTCACCTGCTTGCCGTCGAGGGCGCCCATCAGCGGCGGCGCGCACGCGACCGCACAGACCAGCCAGGTCCCGGTCATCCGGCTGGTGCCGTTCCGGACGGTGTGGAGCAGGTACACCCCGAGTAACAGGTTGACCAGGCTCTGGACCGGCCCGAGCCGCAGCCCGAGGAGGTCGGCGTCGGCCGACGCGCCGCCGAAGCGGGTCAGCGCGAAACCGAACACGCCGAGCATCGCGTACGCCATCCCGACCGTCGCCGCGGCGCGGCAGAACACGGCGGCACGCAGGCCTGGTTCGTCGACCGCCCGCTGCTGCGGTCCCGAATGACGTTCGAACCACCAGAAGACGAGCGCGGCGGGGACGGCCAGCAGGGCGAGCGCGAGCAGGACCCTCGGCCTGGCGAGCCAGCTGAGGCCGTCCACGACCGGGCCGGGCAGATAAACGACCGCCACGAGCAGCAGCATCGCGGACAGGAAGCCGAGGTAAAGGCTCATCGGGGCGCGGAGAACGAGTCGGGCGGTGGCGGCGACCACGGGACTCTCGCCGAGCCGGCCCAGCGGTCGCGCGAGCAGGCCGAGGAGCCCGAGCTGGACCAGCCCGAGCAGGAGGACACCCCACGGCGGGCCCGACAACGCGGCCGGGGCGCCGGGGCCGCCGAGCAGCATCGGCCCTTCGCCGCGCACGGCGACCGCGAGCCCCAGCCCGGCGGCGCCGGTGAACGCCGTCGCCAGGAGCGCGACACGCGGCGGGCGGACCCCGTCGGCGTGGGCGAACGCCAGCTGCTGGACGAACAGGGCGAGGAACAACGTCTCCGCGTAGCGCGGGATCGCCGAGCCGGACCACTGCGCCGCGGCCTCGCTCGCCAAGGTCAAGGCCAGCAGGCCGGCGACGGAGACGGTGCGCGTCCGGCGATACAGCGCCAGCAGCGCCGGCGCGAGGACGACGGTCAGCAGGAAGACGCCGAGCAGCCACAGCGGGTGCAGCGCGATCCGCATGACGGTGGCGTTCGTGCCCGTCGGGATCCCCAGCACCTCCAGGGCGAGCGGCACGACCAGCGCGACGACGGCGAAGATCAGCGCGGGGCGCAGGAGCGGGCTGGCGCGATCGGCGAGGTACTGCGGATAGCGGCCGCCGGTCGCGCGGATCGATCGCCAGCCCGCCTCGTTGATCCGGCCCACCGCGAAGAAGATCAGCGGGCAGAGCTGCGCGAGCCAGGTGAACGGCCACAGCGACCGCTCCGGCGCGCCTGCCCAGTGCGCGAGCGCGACGGCGGATTCGCCGAGCAGCATCAGCACGACCCCGGCGACCCCGAGCAGGGCCCATCGGCCGACCGGGACCACCGGACGCGGCTCACGGGGCAGGGTGACGGCGGTCCGGCGGGTGCGGACCCAGCCGCGGAGGCGGAACACCAGCAGCGTGCCGATCACCAGCACCCCGACGATCATCGGGCCGAGCGGGTCACCGACCGGCGGCCCCCAGCGCTGGTGCCAGGAGTTGAGCACGAGACCGGCGGTGTAGAGGGAGGCGACGACGTCGCAGGTGCCGCGCGAGTCCATCGGGTTGAGGACGCAGGCGTGGTGCATGTCGGCGGAGAGCCGGTCGTCGAGCATGGATCTGGCGTCCTGGCCGAGCGGGTGCCCCTTGCGTTCGGCGTAGCGGAGGATGTCGTAGCCCAGGTCGTGCGCCTTGCAGGGGACGGCGTAATCCCACTTGGTGTTGTCGTCGCCCCAGGGCGCCGAGCAGCCGCCGTCGGTGTGGACGGCGCGCACGGTGCCGTCGCGTGCCGTCATCACGCCGGGGGTGATCCCGCTGACCGCGGTGAAGTCGGCGGGCAGTTCGGCGATGACGTTCTCGACCCGGCCGGGCCGCACCAGCGCGTCGACCGCGTTCTGGGCGGCGAGGAGGTCACCCGTCGGTGGTCCCTGGTCCGGCGGCGAGGCGGGCCGCGACGAGATCAGGCCGAAACCGAAGACCAGCACGGTGACCAGCAGCAACCAGCCCGAAGTCGACCATGGCCGCCGGATCCTGGCGGGCTTCCGGTCGGCGTCGGCTGTGGCTGGCATGGCGTCAAGGGTGCCATCCGCCGATCGGGGCCGACATCCGGATAACCCCCGGGATCACCCACCCGGTGCCCTGATGGGCCTGCCGCGTTTAGTCCTCTAGTTGCGTTTGCGTCAGGTCCCGGTGGTGGGCGACGGAGGAGCGGGCCGGTCCAGATCCTGGGCGAACCGCACCTGGTTCCGGCCGTTCTCCTTGGCCACGTAGACGGCGGCGTCGGCGGCGTGCAGGAGCTCCTCCAGCGAATCACCGTGACGAGGGAACAGCGCCGCCCCGATCGAGGTGGTACGGCCCGCGATGGTGACGCGACTGCCCCGTTTGTCGGTAGTCACTATATGCAGTTCGGCGATAGCGCTGCGCACTCGCTCGGCGGCGAGTTTCGCGGCCGTTTCGTCGATATCCGGAAGAAGCACGAGGAATTCCTCGCCGCCGAACCGGCCGATGACGTCGGCGGGCCGGGTGACCTCGTCCAATTTCTGCGCCACATCGCGGAGGACGTCGTCGCCCGCGGGATGTCCATATGTGTCGTTAATCCACTTGAAGTGGTCGAGATCAATCATCAGAAGCGCAAGGTTGTCGTCCGATCGGGCGGTCCTCGCGAGCGCCCGATCGGCCGACTCCGACCATCCGCGCATGTTGAGAACACCGGTTTTCGGGTCCGTCCGCGCGTCGTTTTGCAGTTGGTCGATCTCGGCGAGGCGATTGAACACCACCGTCACCACGGCCATCACGATCACCATCGGTGGCATGATCAACAGCAGCACCGCGGTGACCGCGCCGAGGCCGATCGTGATGGCCTCCAGCAGGTTGTCCGCCGCGTTGCCGAGCACGGTCGAGAGCGACGGCCGCTTCGACGAGCCGATCGCGAGGATGCCGCCGATGTAGGCGATCTGCACCGCCTCGAAGACCATCCCGGTGACGATCAGGACGCCGAATTCGCCCAGGGTGTCCCAGCCGGAAATCCGTCCCCATTCATGCGGCCCGAACGCGGCGAAGGTGAGCGACGCCAGGGTCACCGAAACGCCGTGGGTGACCGACGAGAACACGAAGTTGTGCGCGGGCCGCCGGGCGATGAACCAATGCTGGATCCGGACGAGCGCGATGATGGAAAGGGTCAGTGAAAGCGGCAGGATGACCGCGGCCGGAAATGTCCATACGGCGGTGAGATCGATGAGAACGGTGCGGCTTCGATCGCGACGTCTTTCTTCCTGTCGCTGGGTGAGCTGAATATGCGCCGTAGCGCCGACGGCGAGAATTGCGAACCGAACCCAGTCTGTTCTTCCGGGATTCGTGGAATTCATCGTGGCGACGACCATGATCGCCATTCCGATCGCCTCCATGGCGAAAAGGAACGCGATGAACCGCTTCGGCCGCTGCCACAGCGCCCACGCCCTGGGATCGTAGGGATGGCGTGGCGGCGGTTCGGCCTGGTCACCTTCCGGGCTTGCCTGCCCGCGTTCGGTCACCGGTGCACCGCTCGCCGTGGCGGCCGTCCCCGCTTGATCGTCAAGGTCGCCGGTGCCGTCGCCGTGCTGGCGGCGGTCGCCGGTCTCGGCTGGCAATTGCTACCTCTTTTCCGCGCGGATGGCACGGCTGAGTAATCTCACCGGTACCGACTGATACACCGTTCGTATTCCACGGCCGGTATCATCCCATCGCATCAGTTGTTCGACACCGGCGAGGGTGCCCGCGAACACCGACCGGAGGTGGCAATCGTGTCCCGTGATTTCTGATCTTGACAGCTGAATGTTTTTCGAGACGCGTCGTGGAAGGGGTGACCGATAGTGTCCAGTCGTGACTTCTGAGCCCGGACAGAGTATTAGTTCGCAGCAACGAGGTGGCCGGGAGGTGTGTGACAGTGTCGAGCCGTGACTTCTGATCGAGAGCCGTTTCTTTTCGCCCATCTGTCGAAGGCCCAGGTGCCGAAGCAGTGTCCCGTCGAGATTTCCGAGTACGAACCCGCCGGGCGGCCGTGCCGCCCCAGGGGTCGTCCAGTGTGGATTCCTCATGACAGCAACGGTTCCGGGCTGGATCCGTTGATGTGCCCCCAACTGAGCGCGACCATGACGGCCAGCAGCAGGCCGACGACGCCTGCCAGCGCGATGGCCGAGGTCGCCGCCCCGAGCCGATCGGCGGCGAGCCCGCCGAGTCCCGCCCCTATTCCTTGAGCCACCCGCAACCCGGTGCGGTACACCCCGCCCGCGCCGCCCCTGAGTTCGTTCGGGACCCAGGTGATGAACGTGGCGCTCACCGTGATCAGGTACGCCCCCGCGGCGCCCGCCGCCGCGAGCAGGAGCAAGGCCGGAATCAGTCCCGGCTTGAGCGCGAAGGCGATCAGGGCGACCATCGGCAGTGCCGCCAGCACGCCCAGCAGCTTCCGCCGTTGTTCCGCGGAGACGAATTTGGACAGCAGGAACGCCCCGATGACGAAGCCCAGCGGATCGGCGGCCAGCAACCAGCCGACGGCTTGTTTCCCCACGCCCATCTCGGCGGCCAGCGGCGCGGCGAGCCCTTCGGGGATGACGGCCAGGCCGACCAGCCACGAGAACCAGACCAGGACCCGCAGGTGGCGGTTGCCGAACACCTGCTTCACCGCGCCGAACCAGCTGCCGGTGCCGTCGGAGGCCGCCGCCCGCCGCGAGACGGAGAAGCGGACCACGGCCGCGCTCAGCAGGAACGTCGCGGCGTCCAGCGCCAGCGCCCAGCTCGCCCCGACCTGTGACACCAGCAGACCACCGCCCGCCAGGCCGAGCAGCATGGCGGTGTTGGTCGAGATGCCCCGGATGTCCTGGCTCTTGAGGTAGAGGTCGTCGTCGGTGAACACCTCGCGGGTCAGCGCGTTCTGCGCGGCGTTGCCGGGCGCGTTCGCGAGCCTGGCCAGCACCACCAGCCCGCACAGCAGGGCGAGCGGCGTGCCGGGGATCGCCATGATCCCGATCAGCACCGCTTGGATCAGGGACGAGTAGACGAGGACGGTGCGCCTCGGGTAGCGGTCGGCCAGCTGGGAGAGGCCGAGGCCACCGGCCAGCGCGGGCAGGAAGGTCAGGGAGTAGACCACCGCCGAGAGCAGCGCGGAGCCGGTGCGGTCGTAGACGAGGATGGCCAGCGCGACGATGGTCAGCTGGTCCCCGATCAGGGACTGCACCTCGGCGAGCCAGAGTGCGCGGAACTCGCGGTTCGCCAGGGCGGCGGTCATCCGCGGCGCCGCGTTCGTCTTCACTCCGTGACCACCTCCCCCCGATCGGGTGAACTCAGCTCCCTCGCATTCTTGCCTGCCTGTTACGTGGCCGACGAGGGAGTCACAGTTAATGTCCCGCCGAACAACGTTCAGTATGCCTCCGGCTACAGGGAGACGAACAGAAGACCAGCGAATCCTTCGCCCGTTAGGCCGATCGAGCTACGCCGTCTGACCGGTGAGTGACGCCGCTCTGACTCGTCCGCGGGTATCTGCGCGCCTGTCGCCCCGCACTCGCTCGGCGCAGCCTGCCCGCCGTTCAGCGCCGCCTGAGTTCCGGTTGGGCCGAATGGGCCAACACTGAGTAGAGACCGGCCTGGAGGTGGAGGCCGGCCGGGCCAAAGGGGTGAAGGCGATGAACGGTTTGCTCGACGACAAAGCCGTCGTCGTGACCGGGGCGGGACGGGGCCTCGGCGAGGCGTTCGCGGTGCACGTGGCCAGGGCGGGTGGGGCCGTCGTGGTCAACGACATCGACGTCGCGCTGGCCGAGCGGACGGCGGAGAACATCCGCCGCTTCGGTGGCAAGGCGGTCGCCAGCGGGCACAGCGTCGCGGATCCGAAGCAGGCGCAGGAGATCGTCGACCTCTGCCTGGCCGAGTTCGGCGCGATCGACGGGCTGGTCAACAACGCGGGCCTGAACTACGAGGCGTTGCCGTGGGAGGACGACGTCGAGCAGGCCCGCGAACTGGTCGAGGTGAACGTCCTCGGCGTCATGTACACCGGCCTCGCCGCCATCAAGGCGATGGTCGCGCGGGGAAAACAGGGCTCGATCGTCAACATCTCGTCCGGGGCCTCGCTCGGGCAGCGCAAGCTCGGCGTGTACGCCGCCAGCAAGGGCGCCGTCGCTTCGCTGACCTACTCCTGGGCGCTCGACCTGGAGGAGAGCGGGATCCGGGTGAACGCGGTCTGCCCGCTCGCGCACACCCGGATGGTGTGGAAGTCCGAACGGTCACTGCGCTCCTGCCCGCCGGACCGGACGCCGTCGCGGATCGCGCCGGTCGTGCTGTTCCTGCTCGGCGCCGGATCCCACGGGATCACCGGGCAGATGATCCGCTGCAACGGGCCGCAACTGCACGTCATGGGGCAGCCGTACCTGAAGCAGCCCATCCTCGAGCGGCCGGTGTGGGACACCGAGACCGTGCAGCGCGCCTTCGACGAGGTGTTCAGCGCGCACCTGGAGAACTACGGCCTCGAAAAGCGTGTCCCGCCCCGGCTGCGCAAGTGGACGGAGTCGACCCGGACGGCTTAGCCGACCACTCAGCCGACGACGAACGGCAGCTTCGCGGCGAGATCGCCTAGTTCGGCCTTCTCCGCACCGGTCGGCTCGCGGCGTCCGGTGCCGACCAGCAGCGCGTCCGTGTCGGAGAACGACGCCGGGAACTTCTCCCCGGTGCGCTGCTCCAGGATCTGCCGCGTCTTCGCGAGGCTGTCGTCGGCCGGGCCCGCGAGGTGCGGTAGGTGCGCGACGAGGTCGAGGTGATGCAACGTCCACTCCAGGACGTACGCGGTCAGGTAGTCGCCTGCGGACAGGACGATGTCGCGGGTGGCGACCCGCGTCCCCGGGTCGGCGAGGCCGGCCGCCCGGCCCGCGGCCGAACCGACGTCGTCCAGGTGGAACTTGAGGAGCCGGGGCTCCTGGTACGCGGCGGCGAGCCGCACGATCAGCGCGTCGAGGTCGTCTTCGCCGGTGGGCGGCTGGCCGGTGACCTCCCAGTAGGTGACCGCGTCGCGCGTCGGTGCCGTTTCGGCGGGGGTGGCGAGGGTGATCAGGACGTCCTGGGCGTCGATCACCAGGTGACACACCAGGTCCTGGACCAGCCAGCCCGCGCAGCCGGACGGCTTGGTGAAGTCTTCGTCGGGGGTTTCGGCGACGGCGGCGAGGAGCGCCGCCCACGAGCGGGAGAAGAGATCCACGGCGGCAAGTTAGCAGCGACGGCGCCCTGGTGGCGACCGCTTTGTGCCGGGGGCGTGGTGCGCGTGCAATGAAAGGCCCGTTACTGGCAAAATTTGCCAGTAACGGGCCTTTCATTGCACGCGCGCGGACTCGGGTCAGGAACCCGCGGCGGGCGCCGGAGCGGAGGCCTCGTAGAGATCCGCGATCGCCGGCGCGTACCGGTCGTTGATGATCCGTCGCTTCAGCTTCAGCGTCGGGGTCACCTCGCCGCTTTCGGGCGTCCACGCCTTCGGGATCACGTGGTAGCGCTTGATCTGCTCGATCCGCGCCAGCCGCGCGTTCGCCGCTTCGACGGCCTTTTCGATCTCCGCGCGCACCTGCGCGTTGTCGGCCAGCGATTCGCCTTCGGTGAGCTGGATGCCGTTCGCGGTCGCCCAGCCCGGCGCGATCTCGTCGTCGATGACGATCAGCGCCGTCACGTACGGCCGCTTCTCGCCGATCGCGACGGCCTGCCCGATCAGCGGGTGCTCCTTGAGCAGGCCCTCGACCTTCGTCGGCGCGATGTTCTTGCCGCTCGAGGTGATGATCAGTTCCTTCTTGCGGTCGGTGATCGTGACGAAGCCACGTTCGTCGATGGTCCCGATGTCGCCGGTGGCGAGCCAGCCGTCGGCGTCGATGTCCGGTTTGATCGAGCCGTCCTCCTGCAGGTAGCCGAGGAACACGATCGGGCCGCGGACCAGCAGTTCGCCGTCCTCGGCGACCTTCACTTCGATGCCTTCCAGAGGCTTCCCGACCGAGCCCGCCTTGAACGCGCCCGGCGTGTTCGACGTGACCGCGCCGGTGGTCTCGGACAGTCCCCAGACCTCCTGGATCTCGACGCCGAGCCCGGCGATGAAGTACAGGATCTCCACCGGCAGCGCGGCGGCACCGCTGGTGGCGACCTCGATCTGGTCCAGGCCCAGCATCGCCCGCACCGGCGCGAGCGCGGCCGCGTCGGTCTGCGCGATCTTCTCCGCAAGCTCCGGCGGGACCTCTTTGCCGTCACTGCGCAGTTTGTAGCCCTGTTGCAGCAGTTCGTTGGCACCGAGCAGCCCGTTCCGCTTGTCCTCCGGCAGCGAACCGAGCAGGTTCTTCAGGCCCGCGACCATCTTTTCCCACACCCGCGGGACACCGAAGAAGCTCTTCGGGTGCACCTGGCCCAGCGCGCCGACGACGGTGGTCGGGTCGCCGACGGTGTGCACGTGCCCGGCCCACACGATCGGCATGTAGATCGACAGTTCGCGTTCGGCGATGTGCGCGAGCGGAAGGTACGCGATGTTCGTGGCGTGCATCGGCGACTCGTGCAGTTTCTGGACCGCGATCGCCTCGTAGATCGCGTTCCGGTGCGACAGCACGACACCCTTGGGGTCGCCGGTGGTGCCGGAGGTGTAGATCATCGACAGCGGGTCGTCCTGGCCGATCGCGGACCACGCGGTCTCGAACGCCGACGGGTCGGCCGCGTGGGCCGCTGCGCCCGCCGCGCGCAGCTCCGCGAACGAGAGGAACCGTTTGTCGTCCGCGGGGACCACGGACGCGTCGAGCAGGACGATGTGGCGCAGCGCGGGCAGGTCGTCGAGGATCTGGGACCAGCGGCCGAGCTCGTCGGCACCGGCGAGCACGACGACGCCGGCGGCGCTGTGCCGGGCGACGTACCCGATCTGCTCGGGGCTGAGCGTCGCGTACGCGGTGCACGGGATCGCGCCGAGATGGGCCGCGGCGAGGTCGGCGATCAGGTGCTCGGGACTGCTCGGCGCCATGATCAGCATCCGGTCGCGGGAGCCGAGCCCGAGCCCGGCGAGCCCGCGCGACACCTCCGCGATGGCGGTGCGGAACTCACGCCAGTTCAGGGTCGGCTTGCCCTCGATGTCGAGTGACGTGACCGCCGGCAGCTCACCGAACTCCTGGGCGTTGCGGTGAAGCAGGGCGGGGATGGTCTGGCCTTCGATCTGCTCGGCGACGGTCGGCTGGTTGGTCAACGCTGGCCTCCTCGATGCTGCCTGATCAGGCACACTGTAAGGGCTCCGGTCAGTGGTGGATAGAGAATCGCGGCCACGGTTGCGCTACGCGAAATGTCCACCTTTTCCGTTTTCATCGCGTCAGTCGTGGACTTCCGCGACACCGTCACCGACGATGACCACGTGACTGACCTCGTAGCCGAGGCCGCGGCTCTGGACGCGGCTGATCCCTTGGCGCACAAGCGAAACGAATTCGACCTCGACGCGGGCGTCGCCTATTTCGACGGCAACTCGCTGGGCGCGCCGCCGAAGCACGTCGCCGGACGTGTCGCCGCGGTCATCCGCGAGGAATGGGGCGGACGGCTCATCCGATCCTGGTCGGAAGGCTGGTGGGAGGCGCCGGAACGGGTCGGCGAACGGATCGCGCCGCTCGTGGGGGCCGCGCCGGGGCAGGTCGTCGTGGCGGACTCGACCAGTGTGAACCTGTTCAAGGCGCTGGTCGCCGCGACCCGGCTCAGGCCGGGCCGCGACGAGATCCTCGTCGACGCGGACACGTTCCCGACCGACGGCTACCTCGCGGACGAGGCCGCCCGGCTGACCGGGCGCACGGTGCGCCGGGTCGTCGCCGAGGACCTGCCGGACGAGGTGAGCGAACGGACGGCCGTCGCGCTGATCAACCACGTCGACTACGTCACCGGACGCGTCCACGACATGGCCGCGCTGACCGGCGCGCTGCACGGAGCGGGGGCGCTCGCGCTCTGGGACCTCTGCCACAGCGTCGGCGCGCTCCCGGTGGAACTGGACGCCTCGGGAGTGGACCTCGCCGTCGGCTGCACCTACAAATTCCTCAACGGCGGTCCGGGTTCACCCGCTTTCCTTTACGTGGCAACAAAATGGCTGGACCGGTTCGAGCAGCCGCTGGCCGGCTGGGCCGGTGATCGCGATCCGTTCGCGATGCGCGGCGCGTACGAGGCGCACGCCGGGATCTCGCGTGGCCGCGCGGGTACTCCCGACATGCTTTCGCTGCTGGCCTTGGACGCGGCCCTCGACGTCTGGGACGGCGTGGATCGCGGGCTGCTGCGCCGGAAAGGCCTCGCGCTCGGCGACTTCTTCTTCCGGTGCGCGGACGAACTCCTCGACGGCGCGACGATCCCGACCCCGCGCGGACACGACCGCGGGCACCAGATCTCGGTCGTCGACGACGACGCGGCCAAGACGATGGCGGCCTTGATCGAGCGAGGGGTGATCGGGGACTTCCGCCCGCCCAACGTGCTGCGGTTCGGCCTGGCGCCGCTCTACACCACCTACGGCGAGGTGCTCCGCGCTGTCACGACACTGGGGGAACTACACCGGGGGAACTATTGAGGAGAAGGGCGAACGTTTCATGTTTCGCGGTCGAGTCGCGCCGAGCCTTCAGCGTCGCGGATCTGGCCGGTCGACGAGAGCCGACCACATCCTGACTGTCCACAGGGGACACCTTCAGGCGGGTAAATGTCCGATGTGGGTGAGTGGCATGGTCTTGATCGACGGAGGATCGGGGACGTTGAGTGTCCCCGATCCTCCGTCGATCAAGACCCGAGACCGGACCGACACCCCATCGACGATGAAGGAATCGGGACACTCAACGTCCCAATTCCTTCATCGTCAACACCTGGCACACGCGTGAGCCGCCATCCCGTAGTGGTCAGGTGACTGCGTGAAACCGAGTGTGGAAGATTTGGGACGTTGAACGTCCGGAATCCTCCACACTCGAACCCTGTAGCGGCGAGATTCCGGTGTAATCGAGCCCCGAGACCGGAGCGACCCCTCGACTCCCGCACCTCACCTTCGCCCTGGTCACGCGTAGGTAAGCAACTACCGGTCCGCTCTAGCCCTCTTTGCCACTCACGACTCCAGTCAGGGAACTCCGGCGCTGAGCACGGCGCGGGCGGCGTGCGCGAGGCTTTCGCGCACCTCGTCCGCGTCTTCGAGATAGCCGCCGACCATGGCCCCGTCGCGCAGGAGGGTCAGCTCCCGTGCGACGGCCGCGGGGTCGGGGTGCCCCGCCGCGCCGACGATCTCCGCGATCGAGTCGCGGAACCACGTCCGGTGTTCGCGCACGACCCGCCGCACGGGGTGCTCCGGATCCGGGTACTCGGCGGCCGCGTTGATGAACGGGCAGCCGCGGAAGCCCGGCGCGCAGAGCTCCTCGCCGATGCCGAGGACGAGGATTTCGAGCATTTTCGAAGTCTCCGGCTTCCGTTCCGCCGCGACGGCGACGAGACCGCGGATCCGGTCGTGTTCGGCTTCGAGGTAGGCGCGGACCAGGTCTTCCTTGCCGGGGAAGTGCCGGTAGAAGGTCGCCCGGCTGACCTCGGCCGCGACGATGACGTCGTCCACGGGGACGGAGTGGATTCCCTGCGTGTAGAAGATCTTCGACGCCGTCTCCAGGAGGCGGTCCCTGGCCGCGGAGCGGCGGGTGGTCGTGGCTGCCATGCCTCCAGCATATAGAACGTTCTGTCTTGCTGCCGTCGACGTGCGAATTCGCCTTATAGGAAGGCTTCGTGACAGCCGCGCAAATGGTGAAGTTCATTCGGGAATCGGTGGCAAAAAGGTGATCACCTCGCCCCCTCGGGGGAGACGAGGCGATCTTTGGTGAATCCGCTGTTAGTCTCGATATTCGCTCTCGCCGCGAGTGTGACGTAGATCCTTCCCCTGTGGCGTAAGGAAAACCCGCGTCGCTCGTCTCGGTGGCGAGGCGTGGGCCACGGCGCCTGGAGAAGGAGGGGATTGTGTCGATCACCTATACCGCCGTCGCCGTGTTCGGCGTTGCTTCCGGTTTCCTGCTCAACGAATTCGGCTCGCGTTACCCGGTCGAGACGGCGCTCGTCGTGATTCTGGTCGCCGGGGTGGTCACCTTGTGCTGGGCGGGGGTCCGGATGCTCCGCGACGCGTCCAGGAGGGTCGGCACACTCCTCGAGGAGGAGCTCGGCCGCGCCGCCGAAGATCATTTCGCCGATTCGCCCGCAAAAAGCGCCGTCAATTCTCGATTCCGCGGATCGAACGGTCTTACGGCCGCCTTCCTTCGGGGTGAAGTCGTTCGCAAACCGAACGGTATGTGGAGCCCTGGTCCGAAAGCGTGAGCGAGGTCACGGCGAGTAGTTTTCGTGGACTTTTTCGCGCGGACGCGAGTGCGGCGGGCTGGTACTTGATCGAGTCCGATGAGTGCCGATCAAGCCGCTGCCTGCGGTAAACCGCCAGGTGATCTACTGGTGAGTCACTTAGCGGGGCACCCCTGTCCACGTGGTGGACTTTCGAGGTCCGACGGCCTCTTGTCAGCTGGTCACGGCGATACGCGACTACCCTTCGCGTCCGGGCTTGACTCACCCGTTTGGGTCTCCTAGCGTCTTCGCGGGCGGAGCGGACCACGCTGTGTTGATCCGGCTATCGGATCCCGCGGGTATGAGATCCCCGGCGACCCGACACCAATAACTGCCGGAAGGAAAACGGACCACGGTGAAGCAGATTTCCCTTCGACGAGGCCGCGGCTCTTCGATTCGTTCGCGCGTTCTGACGATCGCGCTCATTCCGAGCATCGCGCTGATGCTGGTCGGTCTCGCGATCGGCGGGTACTTGATCTTCGACGCGGTCAACGGTCGCGACTACGCGCAACGGATCCGGGGCTCGGAAGCGCCCACCGTCCCCTTCTTCGGTCAGATCCAGGAGGAGCGCCGGCTGACGCTGCGCGAGCTCGCGGGCGACCGTTCGCAGCACGCCGCGCTCGTGGAGCAGCGCGCCAAGACCGACGCCGCCACCCAAGGCGTCGTCAGCTATCTCCAGACCTTGGTCGGCAACTCGCCCGACAGCGTGCAGCGCAACATCGCCACGGTGAGCGGGCTCTTCCAGAAGATGCCGCAGATCCGGCAGTCGGCCGACTCCGGTCAGTTGCCGCTGCTCGACGCCTTCACCTACTACAACCAGATCGTCGACCAGTTCGTCGAAGGTCTCACCGGTTTCGCCCAGGACGCGCCGAACGCGGAGAACGCCTACCAGCGGATCACCGCGGTGCCGCTGTTCACCGCGATCGACCAGTTCCAGCGCGCGAACTCCCTCGCCGCCGCGGCCGTGGCGGGCGGCGGCTTCACCGACGAGACCTACCGCGCGTATGTCACCCAGGTCGGTTCGTACCGGTCGCTGCTCGAGTCTTCCGTGACGCGGATGTCCCCGGGCGTCAAGGCGAAGTTCGACCAGCTCGTCGCGAGCGACCCGTGGAAGGCCGTCAGCGCGGTCGAGAACACCTTCCTGCAGAACAGCAAGGCCACCCTCCCGGTGCCCGAGCAGCTCTGGCTGCAGTCGGCTCGCGGCGTCGGTGACGCGATGATGCGCGGCTTCGTCGAGCAGAGTGGCGCCGCCACCACCGAGGCCATCGACGACGCCGACCGGACGCTGATCACCTCGGCCATCGCCGCGGCCATCGCGCTGCTGGTGGCGATCGCGGTGTTCTTCATCGCCCTGCGGCTGTCCAACCGGCTCATCGGCAGGCTGGCCCGGCTGCGCGAGGACACCCTCGACGTCGCCGAGATCCGGCTGCCCGAACTGGTGGACCGGGTGCGGGCGGGCGAGCCCGTCGACCTCGACGACAAGGGTCACTTCCTCGACCACGGCGACGACGAGATCGGCCAGGTCGCCGAGGCCTTCAACAAGGCGCAGCAGACCGCCATCGCGGCCGCCGTCGAAGAGGCAAGGACCCGTGAAGGCACCAAGACGGTGTTCCTCAACATCGCGCACCGCAGCCAGGTGATCGTGCACCGCCAGCTCAAGGTGCTCGACCAGGCCGAGCGCAAGCAGGAGGACCCGGAGCAGCTGGAGACGCTCTTCCAGCTGGACCACCTCTCCACCCGCGCCCGCCGCAACGCGGAGAACCTGATCATCCTCGGTGGCGGCCAGCCCGGCCGTCAGTGGCGCAAGCCGGTCACGCTGGCCGAGCTGACCCGTGGTGCCTCGGCCGAGACCGAGGACTTCGCCAGGGTGAAGACGGCGAAGATGCCCGCGATCGCGGTGCAGGGCCCGGTCGTCGGCGACCTCGTGCACCTGCTCGCGGAGCTGATCGACAACGCGACCTCGTTCTCGCCGCCGCAGTCGCGCGTCGAGCTCCGGGGCAACGTGGTCGGCAAGGGCGTCGTGATCGAGGTCGAGGACCAGGGCCTCGGCATCGAGCCCGAGCAGGCCGCCGAGCTGAACGGGATGTTGGCCGATCCGCCGGACTTCGGCATCATGGCGTTGTCAGCCGAGCCACGGCTGGGCCTGTTCGTGGTCGCGCGGCTCGCCGCGCGGCACGGGATCTCCGTGCACCTGCGCGAGTCCGCGTACGGCGGCACCAGGGCCATCGTGCTCGTCCGCACCGACCTGCTCGCGCCGGTCCCGTCTGATCAGCCGGAGGACGAGGTGGACCCCGAGAGCACCGAGGTGCCGGACGCCGCGCCGCTGCTCCCGGGCCGTCGTGCCCGTCACCGCACCGAGTTCCCCGCGGAACGGCCCGAGCTCCCCGTGCCGATGCCGGTGGCCCCTCAGGCCCCGGTCATGCACCAGCCCGGTCCCGATTCGCCCGGTGCCTCGTTGCCGCCGCTGCCCTCGCGCCAGCCGCGAGTGCCCCGGCCCGAAACGCCCCGGCCCGAGCCGATCCGCCCGGAGCCCGCGCGTGCCGAGGCCCGGCCGCAGCCGGTGCAGCCGCCGGCGTGGCCGCCCGCCGACACCCGACCGCAGGACGGCCGTCCGCCGCAGACCCGGCGACCCGGTCCCGAGGCGCCGGGCAGGCCACCGCTGCCGCAGCGCCGCCGTCAGACGAACCTGGTCCCCCAACTGATGGAGGACCGGCCTGCCGCCCAGCGCGAGGAGGTCCGCGAGGACACCCCCGAGCTGGCCAGGAACCGCCTCGCCGCGTTCCAGCAGGGGACGCGCCGCGGCCGGGACACCGAGCCCACCGACGACTACACCGACCACGACATGTACGGAGATCGTGACTAGATGGCCAACGCGGGAGTCAGTGAACTCGACTGGTTGCTGGATGACCTGGTCAAGCGGGTCAGCGGTGCGGACAGGGCGGTGGTCCTTTCGGCGGACGGCCTGCTCATCGGACGGTCCGGCAACCTGTCGGAGCAGGATGGCGAGCACCTGTCCGCGGTGGCGTCGGCGTTCCAGAGCCTCGCCAGGGGCACGGGACGGCACTTCGGCGGCGGCAACGTCCGCCAGACCATGGTGGAGATGGACCACGCCTTCCTGTTCGTCACCGCGGCCGGCCGCGGCGCGTGCCTCGCGCTGCTGGCCAAGGAAGACGCGGACATGGGCCTCGTGGCCTACGAGATGAACATGATGGTCAAACGGGTCGGCGCGGTGCTCACTTCGGCGCCCCGTGCCGCGACTCCCAGTTCGCCATGAGCGGGCGGCACGAGTCGTGGTTCGAGGACGAGGCCGGTCCGCTGGTCCGGTCGTACGCCGTCACGGGCGGGCGCACCCGCTCGGACACGCTCGGCCTCGACCTGATCACCCTCGTGGTCGCCATGCGCACGGCGCACGAGGTCGCCGGCTTCGAGCCGGAGTACGGGCGGATCCTCAACCTGTGCCAGAGACCGACCTCCGTCGCGGAGGTCGCGGCGCGCATCGATCTGCCGTTGCCGGTGGTGAAGGTGCTGCTGAGCGACCTCATCGAACAGAACCTCGTGCTGTTCCGTACCGCGACACCGGTCACCGACACTCCCAACAAACACGTACTCCAGGCGGTTCTTGATGGCATCCGGAAACTCTGAGCCCCGGCGATCCCTGACCGCGAACGCGGTCAAGGTCCTCATCGCCGGCGGGTTCGGGGTCGGTAAGACCACGATGGTCGGTTCGGTCAGCGAGGTTCCCCCGCTGCGCACCGAGGAGGTCATCACCGCGGCGTCCGAGGGCGTCGACGACCTCACCGGCGTCGAAAAGAAGACGACCACCACGGTCGCCCTCGACTTCGGCCGGATCACCATCAACCCCGAGCTGATCCTGTACCTGTTCGGCACGCCGGGGCAGGACCGGTTCTGGTTCATGTGGGACGAGCTGGCCGAAGGCGCGCTCGGCGCCGTCGTGCTGGCCGACACCCGGCGTCTCGACAGCTGCTTCGCGGCCGTCGACTTCTTCGAGCGCCGCGGACTGCCGTTCGTCGTCGCCGTCAACTGCTTCGACAACGCGTACCGCTACGGCACCGAGGAGGTCCGGCAGGCGCTCGACGTCAGCATGGACGTCCCGCTGCTGCTGTGCGACGCGCGGGAACGCGACTCGACGAAGCAGGTGCTGACCGTGCTGATGGAGCACGTGCTCGCGCTGTCCGACCTGGCCGCCGGGCTGCCACAGGGTCGCTGACGCCTCACCACAGACGCAATGAAAGGCCCGTTACTTGCGAAATTCGCAAGTAACGGGCCTTTCATTGCACAGAGTGGGAGATCAGGACTTGCGGCGGCGGCGCAACGTGTCGAGCGCGTAGGTGCCCGGCCCGACCACTGCGAACAGCAGGAAGACCCACGAGTACAGGGCGGCCATCTCACCCTTGTTCTGCAACGGCAGCAGCGCGTCGGGCTGGTGGACGACGAAGTAGGCGTAGGCCATCGTGCCCGAAAGCAGCACCGCGACCGGGCGGGTGAACAGGCCCACCAGGATCAGCAGCGAGCCGACCAGCTCGATCACCCCGGCGTACCAGCCGGGCCAGGTGCCGAACGCGACGGCGGGCTTGTCGAACAGTCCCATCTTCTGCAGACCGTGGCAGAGGAAGAGGAACGAGACCACTACGCGGACGACGGAGAGGCCGAGGCCCTGCCACTTGGCGGGGGTCGGGCCGATCTCGGTGGTCGTGGCGGTGGCTGTCTGGGTCATGACGCATCCTTCCGGCTCAAGGTGGTCTAAACCATTGATGCGATAGAGGATGCCCGATACCCCCATCTGTAGGGAACTTTCTTTCGGGGGGTAATTCCATGGTATGGCCGAATTGACAGGAAAACGACAGGTACGCGATAAAGGCCCCTTTCCTGGAATGATTCCAGGAAAGGGGCCTCGCGATTCCGGTATCAGCGACGGCGGCGCAGCGTGTCGAGGGCGAAGGTGCCAGGGCCGACCACTGCGATCAGCAGGAAGATCCAGCAGTAGAGGGTCGACAGCTCGCCCATGTTCTGCGGCGGCAGCAGGCCTTCCGGCGCGTGGACGGTGAAGTAGGCGTAGGCCATGACGCCGGAGAGGAGCACCGCGACCGGCCGGGTGAACAGGCCCACCAGCACCAGTGCGGCGCCGACGACCTCGATCACGCTGCCGTACCAGCCGGGCCAGGAGCCGAGTTCCACGGAGCCGCCCGCGCCGTCGACGCCACCGAAGAAGCCGAATCCCTGCAGGCCGTGGCAGAGGAAGAGGAACGAGACGACGATCCGGACGGCCGACTGGATCGCGCCCTGTGCCTTGGCGGTGCGCGGGGTGACGGTGGAGGTGGAGGCGGTCTTGGCGGGGGTGATGGTCTGCGTCATGGTTCCGGGTCCTTCCGGGAGAGGCTGTCGGGTTGCTTCTGCCCATGCGTCGGACGGGTTCGACGCGATTCGACATCTGGACGGAAACTTTTTTGACGGGGCGGTCGCATCACCCGATCGGAGCAAGGCCAGACTGGAAGCCATGGCGGGTAAGACGAGTGCCGGGATCCTGCTCTTCCGCAGGTCGGGCGAGGTGACCGAGGTGCTGCTCGGGCATATGGGCGGGCCGTTCTGGGCGAAGAAGGACGCGGGCGGCTGGTCGGTGCCCAAGGGCGAGTACGAGGCGGACGAGACACCGGAGGCCGCGGCGCGGCGCGAGTTCCAGGAGGAACTGGGGCTGCCGGCGCCCGAGGGGGAGTACCGCCCGCTTGGTGAGGTGAAGCAGTCCGGCGGCAAGGTCGTGACGGTCTGGGCGGTGGAGGGTGACCTCGACCCGGCTCAGGTCGTTCCCGGCACCTTCGAGATGGAGTGGCCGCCGCGGTCGGGCAAGACGCAGGAGTTCCCGGAGGTCGACAGGGTCGCCTGGTTCGGGCTCGCCGAAGCGGAGGAGAAGCTACTCAAGGGCCAGCGTCCATTCCTCACCCGGCTGGGTGAGTTGCTCAACGGCTGAGTAACTCGCTGAGCGGTTTGTCGGCCAGCGATCCCAGGACGAGATCGGCGTGGTCGAAGTTCAGCACCGCGGTGATCGGGTTCGGTACCGCGACGCACCTCAGCCCGGCGGCCTTCGCCGCGGTGACGCCGTGCGGCGAGTCCTCGATCGCGATCGCCTCGGACGGCGGCAGGTCCAGCGCGGCGAGCGCGGCCAGGTAGAGGTCCGGGCTCGGCTTCGCCTCGTGGAGGTCGCCGGTGAGGACGGCCTCGAAAGCGTCGGTCAGACCGAGCCGCTTCAGATGCGTGGAGACCCAGTCTCCGGTCGAACTCGACGCGATGGCGAGCCGAAGGCCCTGTTCCTTCGCGTCGTCGAGGTACTCCTGGACGCCGGGACGCGGGCCCACGGATTCCAGCAGCTCGGTGACCCGGGCGCGCACACCGGTGCGGACCGCGATCCTGTCCAGGTTCTCGTCGTCCTTCGCCAGCAGCTCGAACATCGCGACGGCGGTGTTCTGCGTGCCGATCACGGTGTGCCAGACGTCGAGGGGGAGCTCGCCTCCGCGTTCGCGGAAGGTCTCCTGCCAGGCCACGAGGACGGCCGCTTCGGTGTCGACCAGCGTTCCGTCGAAGTCGAAGATCAAGGCGCCGGTCATGGGACGAGTCTACGTCTTGACTCGCTGAGTGGCACGGATTACCGTACGCATTCGTTAGGAAACTTACCAAACGAACAGTGAACAAAAGACCAACGCCGCGCACCCGTCCCTCTCAACCCGCCGCCACGGATTCCCGGGGAGATCGATGTGAAGGCCCGAACCCGACTACTGCCACTAGGCGCGGCCGCCATCCTGTTGCCGACGCTGCTCAGCGGAAACGCACAGGCCGCTGATGTCCTTTTGTCCCAAGGAAAACCCGTCATCGTCTCCTCGGTCGAGGCCGCTGAGTACGGCGGCCCGCTCGCCGTCGACGGGAAGACCAACACCCGCTGGGCCAGCGCCGAAGGCGGGGACCCGCAGTTCATCCGCGTCGACCTCGGTGGTCCTTCCGCCGTCAACCGGGTCAAGCTGAACTGGGAAGCGGCGTACGCCACCGCGTACAAGCTCGAAGTCTCCAACGACGGCTCGGCGTGGACCTCCGTCAAGTCCGTCACCAACGGCAACGGCGGCACCGACGACCTCACCGGTCTCGCCGCCCGCGGCCGGTACCTCCGCCTCGTCGCGACCAAGCGCGCCACCAGTTACGGCTACTCCCTGTGGGAGATGCAGGTTTACGGGACGTCGGACTCCACCGGCGACACCCAGGCGCCCACCGCGCCCACGAACCTCAAGGCCGGGGCGATCACTTCGTCCACTGTGGACCTCACGTGGACGGCGTCGACGGACAACGTCGGTGTCAGCGCGTACGAAGTGCTTCGCAACGGCCAGGTCGTGGGAACGTCGGAGACGGCGTCCTACACCGACAGCGGGCTGACGGCGGCGACCGCGTACACGTACACCGTCCGCGCGAAGGACGCCGCCGGCAACACTTCGGCCGCCAGCGGCCAGATCCAGGCGACCACGCAGGCGGGCGGCGGTTCGTCGTTCGTGCTGGCCGCCTCGGGCGACATCGCCGAACAGTGCACCGCGTCCTCGTCGTCGTGCGTCCACCCGAAGACCGCCGCGCTGGTCGGGCAGATGAACCCGGCCGCGGTGATCACCATGGGCGACAACCAGTACGACGACGCCCACATCGAGGACTTCACGAACTACTTCGACAAGACCTGGGGCAAGTACAAGAACATCATGCACCCGGTCCCCGGCAACCACGAGACCTACGACGACACCCCGCTGGGCGCCTACAAGAAGTACTTCGGCAAGATCGCGACGCCGAACGGGAAGACCTACTACAGCTGGGAAATGGGCAACTGGCACTTCGTGGCCATCGACAGCACGGAGTTCTCACCCGGGCTGGCCGCGAACGCAGTCAGCGACGAGCAGCTGAACTGGATCAAGCAGGACCTGGCGAAGAACACCAAGCCCTGCGTCGCCGCGTACTACCACCACCCGCGCTACACCTCGGGTGACCACGGCGACAACCCGAAGATGGCCACGCTCTGGGAGACCATGGTCAAGAGCAAGGTCGACCTCGTGCTCAACGGGCACGACCACCACTACGAGCGGTTCTTCCCGCAGAATGCCAGCGGGGCCAAGGATCCGAACGGGCCGGTGCAGATCATCGGCGGTGGCGGCGGGGCGTCCCTGTACCCCGTCAAGACGGAGCACCCGGCGACGGCGAAGGCGATTTCGACCTACGGCGTGCTCAAGCTGAACATGTCGGACAACGCGTTCTCGACGCAGTTGATCGGCCTCGACGGCAAGACCATCGACTCCTCACCCACCTACACCTGCCACTGATCCACGCGATCGGGTGCCGGGTCGCGGCCCGGCACCCGATCCGGCGTAGGAGGTCTCCCATGTACATCGCCACCGCCAGGGGAGCGGACACCGCGGCGGAAGTACCGAAGAGCGGCATGAAGCGGGCCGTCACCGGGAACGTCGTCGCGCTCGGCCTGGTCAGCCTGGTCACCGACATCTCGTCGGAGATGGTGACCGCGGTCCTCCCGCTCTATCTCGTCCTCGGTCTCGGCCTGAGCCCGCTGCAGTTCGGCGTGCTCGACGGTCTCTATTCCGGTGTCACCGCGCTCGTCCGGCTCGTCGGCGGGCATCTCGCGGACCGGTGGCAACGGCTCAAGGCGGTGGCCTGTTTCGGTTACGGGCTCTCCGCGCTGGGCAAGATCGGCCTGATGCTGGCGGGTTCGTCCACCGTCGCGATCGGGGCGGTGCTCGCGGCCGACCGCACCGGCAAGGGTGTCCGGACCGCGCCGCGGGACGCGCTGATCACGTTGAGCAGCGACCCCGAGCACCTCGGCCGCGCGTTCGGCGTGCACCGTGCGATGGACACCTTCGGCGCGTTCCTCGGCCCGCTGGTCGCGATGGCCGTGCTGTGGCTCAGCCTCGGCAGCTACGACTCGGTGTTCTTCACGAGTTTCTGCATCGCCGCGATCGGCGTGATCATCCTGGTGGTGCTGGTCAAGGACCACCAGCCCAAGCCGAGGGCCGAACGGCACAAGGTCTCCTTGCGGGAGACCGCGGGCTTGATCCGGCAGGCGTCGTTCCGCCGGATCTGCGTCTGGGCTGCGCTGCTGGGCCTGGTCACCCTCAGCGATTCGTTCCTCTACCTCGTCCTGCAGCGCCGATGGGATCTCGGCGCGGTCTTCTTTCCCTTGCTGCCGCTGGGAACCGCCGGTGTGTATCTCCTGCTCGCCGTCTCCCTCGGCAGACTTTCGGACAAGATCGGCCGCTGGAAGGTGTTCCTCGGCGGGCACGTCGCGCTGGTCGTCGCGCTTCTGGCGCTGCTCGGGCCGGTGGACGGCGGTGTGCTGGCGGTACTGGCGCTCGTGCTGCACGGTGTCTTCTACGCCGCCACCGACGGTGTCCTGATGGCCGCCGCCGGCCCGCTGCTTCCCGAGCACCAGCGGGCGAGCGGATTGGCGCTGGTGCAGACCGGCCAGGCGACGACGAGGATGTTCGCGTCCGTCCTTTTCGGACTCGCGTGGACGGCTTGGGATCTGCACGTCGCGGTCCTGGTCGCCGCCGGCGCACTGGTGGTCGTGGTCGTCGCGGCCGCCGTACTCCGTCCACTGAGGACATACGCATGAAGACGCGGATCCTGGGCGTGATGGCGGCGGTCGCCATCCTGATCACGGCGGCCGTCGGCTACGGCCTCTACTCGCGGGACCGCGGCCCGGGCGTCAACGCCGTGGCCGTGGTGTCGGGTCAGCCGGTTTCGGTGCAGGTCAAGGGGCAGCTGTTGTTCCGCAACACCGCCGAAGGCCCCGACTTCGGCCACCTCGCCACCGTTCCGGCGGATTCGCCCGGCGAACCGCGGAAGGTGGCAGGACTCAGCTGCGACCGGTTCGCCGCGTCGGCGGGGACGGCGCTCTGCCTCGCCGCGCAACCCGGCGTGCTGCCGCCGATGACCGACGTCATCGTGCTGGACAAGGACCTCAACGAGATCCGACGGGTCGAACTGCCCGGCACGCCCAGCCGCGGCCGGGTCTCCCCGGACGGCAAACTCGCCTACTGGACGCTGTTCGTCAACGGGGATTCCTATGCGGAGACGGGGTTTTCGACCAGGGCCGGGATCCTCGACCTGACGAGCGGGCAGCTGCTCAAGAGCGTCGAGGAGATGGCGCTGTTCCTCGATGGCAAGCAGTACTACTCGTCCGACGTGAACTACTGGGGGATCACCTTCGCGGCCAACGGCAAGAAGTTCTACGCGACCGTGGGGACGAAGGGGAAGACCTACCTCGTCGAGGCGGACTACGAGCGGTTCAGCGCGAACATGATCCGGGAGAACGTCGAATGCCCGTCGCTTTCGCCGGACGGGAAGCGGATCGCCTTCAAGAAGCGGGTTTCCGCCGATCTCGCGGCACCGTGGCGGCTGGCCGTGCTCGATCTGGCCTCCGGTCAGGAGACCTTGCTGGCCGAGACGCGGAGCGTGGACGACCAGGCCGCGTGGCTCGACGACCGGACCGTGGCTTACGGGCTGGAGTCGGGGATCTGGGCGGTACCGGCGGATGGGAGCGGGGCGGCTCGGGAGCTGGTCGCGCGGGGTGCCTCGCCTGCGGGAGTGTAGGTGGCGCGTGCCATGAAAGGCCCGTTCGCTGGCTTCAGGGCTGAAGGTGGCCTCCGCGCCGTGGTTCCGGACCGGCTAGCGGGCGTTAGTCGATCCCCGAGTGTCCACCGGGGACACTCCCCGGCGGCTGGATGTCCGGTTGATGGCTAGATGTGCGGTTTTCGAGGGGTCGTAAGTGATAAGGGGGTTAGAACGCGCTTTGCCACTCACGACCCACCTTTCGAACCGTGCATATGAGCACCAATAGGACTTTTTTCAAAGTGTCCTGTGTGGATAGTCGGGACGTGGCTGGGTCTCGTCGGCAGTCCAGGTCCGCGCCGACGAAGGCTTACTTCGTGGAGGCTGTCATGGGTGTCATGAAAGGGTCGTTCAGGACAAAAAGTGTCCTGAACGACCCTTTCATGACACACGCGGCGACCTACACGCCCAGCGCGTCTGCCTGTTCCCGGAACACGTCGTAGCTCGCCTTCCCGAACAGCACGAACCGCACCACCTCGACGGAACCGGTCCCGGCCGCGAGCGTGCTCAGCACGGTCTCCAGGGCGATCTCCGCGGCGGACTCCACCGGCCACCGGTAGATCCCGGTCGAGATCGCGGGGAACGCGACGGTGTGCGCGCCGAGGTCCGCGGCCACGTGCAGCGAGTTGCGGTGGCAGGCCGCCAGCAGCGGTGAGCGGTCTTCGGAATCGGACCACACCGGTCCGACGGTGTGCACCACCCAGCGCGCCGGAAGGCGGCCCGCCGTGGTGGCGACCGCCTCTCCGGTCTTCAGTCCCTTGCCGTAGTGCCCCGCGCGCAGGGCCCGGCATTCGGCGAGGATCTCCGGTCCGCCGCGGCGGTGGATCGCGCCGTCCACCCCGCCTCCGCCGAGCAGGGACGAGTTCGCGGCGTTCACCACGACGTCGACCCGCTGTTCGGTGATGTCGCCTTCGACCAGTTCGATCCTCATGATCGCTCCGTCAGCCGTTGAAGTACTCGACGAGTACCGGGGCCACCGCCTTCGGCTTGAGCATATGCGTCTGGCCCTCGATCGTGCGGTGTTCGGCGCCGGGGACCGCCTTCGCCAGCGCGGCGACGCCGTTGCGGATCCACGCGGGGCTCTTGCCGCCGTCCATGACCAGTGTCGGCACGGAGACGCTAGCCCAGCGGCCCTCGGGCAGCGGGGTGCCGTCGTGCAGGCCGTCGAACAACGCGGCGTCGTAGCGCAGGGTCGGCGCGACCTTCTTCAGCTTCGGCCAGGCGGGCATGAACTGCATCATGAACACGACCGGAGCCGGGACACGGACGCCTTCGCGCATAAAGGTCTTGATCGCGGTGCCGGGCCGTCCGGTGGCGATGGCCGTCTCCAGCCGTTCGGTGTAGTCGGCCGGGACCGGCGGGCGCGTGTCGTCGACGACCAGCGGGAATTCGTAGACCGCCAGTTTCGTGATCGGGAGCCCGGCCTTCGCGGCTTCGAGGGCGAGCGCGGCACCGGACGAGATCCCGTAGACGTGGGCGCTCCCGCCCGCTTCCTTGATCAGCGCCGCGATGTCCTCGACTTCGCGGGCGACGGAGAACGGCTCGGTGTCGCCGCTCTCGCCGCGGCCTCGGCGGTCGTAGGTGTAGACGGTGAAGTGCGGGGCCAGTTCGGCGGCCAGCGGTTTGGCTGGACCGAATTCGCGGTGGCACATCGCGCCGTCGACCAGGATGACGGCGGGGCCGGAGCCGGTGCAGGTGTAGGCGATGGTGGTGCCGTCTTGCGAGGTCACGGTGCTCATGACGGGGGATTCTCCTCGGTTGTCTAGCGGGCTGTGCGGATGGTGACGGCGGTGACCCAGCCCCAGGCCAGCATCACGGTGGCCCAGAAGGCGAGCATCACGACGGCGTTCGCGTTGCCGGAGCTGATCCCGGCGAACGAGGCGAAGAACGCGACGCCGGTGGCGCGGGAGTAAACGGCCCAGCCGCGGTGGCCCTCACGGGAGAAACGGCTCGCGAACACGAAGGTCGCGACGATCAGTGAGAGGAAGCCGACCGAGCCCGCGGCCATGTGCAGGACCCCCGCGGTGCTGAGGGTGGCCGGGCCGGCGCCGACAGGGAAGCCGTTGCCCGCGTCGGCCTTGAAGACCGCGGCGAACAGCAGGCTGACGCCGAAGACGCCCAGCAGTCGTGGACCCCAGACGCTGCCTCTGCCGGGTTTCAGCGTCCGGCTGAGCCCGATCGCTCCGGCGATCATCAGGACGCCGGTGACCAGGAAGTTCGTCACCTGGATCCAGCCGGCGTCGCCGTTGCTCAGCATGCTCGCCGGGTGCTTCGTCAGGTCGAAGCCTTCGCGGACCGCGGCCTGGGTGAGCGAGGTCAGGAAGTACAGCGGGCCCGAGACGGCGCCGCAGGCGAGCAGGGCGCGGGCCGGAACGGCGAGGTGGGTGCGGGCGGCGGCGATGGTCATCGTCTCGGCCTTTCGGAGCGGGGTGCGTTGCGCACCACTCTCGCTCCGAACTCTCAAGTTGTCAAGACAAAAAAAGTTGTCGGTGATGCCCGGTGCGGCGCCCGAAGGCGTCGCAACCAGAGGACTACTTGCTGTTTCGCAAGGTCAGGACGGTGATCTCGCTCGGCGCGAAGACGCGCAGCGGCGGTCCCCAGAAGCCGGTGCCGCGGCTCGTGTAGAGCTGCGTGCGCTCGCCGTGGCGCGAAAGCCCGGCCAGAACGGGCTGGTCGAGCCGGACCAGGAGGTGGAACGGCCAGATCTGGCCGCCGTGGGTGTGCCCGGAGATCTGGAGGTCGATCCCCGCCTCGGCGGCCTGTTTGACCTGCTTCGGCTGGTGCGCGAGCAGGACGACCGGGGTGCTCGCGGCGACGCCGTCGAGCGCGGCGGGGAGGTCGGGGCCGTGGCCCGGGAGGCCCGAGGCGGCGCCGGTCGGGTCGTCGATCCCGGCGAAGACGAGCGTGTCCCCGCCCTGGGAGACGGGCAGGTGCCGGTTGTGCAGCGGTTCCCAGCCGAGGTCGCGCATGTGGTCGAGCCAGGCCTGTGCCTCGCCGAAGTACTCGTGGTTGCCGGTGATGTAGAACTTGCCGAGCTTCGCGCGCACCTTGCCGAGCGGCGCGACCTGCTGTGCGCGTTTGGCGACGGAACCGTCGGCGAGGTCGCCCGCGTGGGCCACGACGTCGGCGTCGAGTTCGTTCACCACCTCGACGACCTTCTCCGACCACTTCGTCCGGTTCAGCGGGCCGAAGTGGGTGTCGGTGATGATCGCGAAACGAAGACCGTCGAGCCCGGCGCCGAGCCGGGGGAGGACGACGTCGAGCTCCTTGAGCCGCGGCACGCGCCGGGCTTCGATCATCCCGTACGCCGCCAGTGCCACGAAGGCCACCAGGACGACACCGGACACGATCCCCGCCGCACTGTCCACTCCGGACACGGAGAGCACGAGCCGCAGCACGTTTCCGAGTACCGACAAGGAGAACAGCAACCAGATCAGCCCGAGAGAGAGGTCGCCGATCTTCGCCGCGACGTCGCGTTGCCACGGGCCGTGGCCGAGGATCATGCACGCGGGCACGGCCAGCGCGGCGACGGCGAACACGATCGTTCCGAGGACTTCGAGCGCGGCCGGCAGTTCGGGGGATCCGACGATCGTCCACCACGGCACTCCGAACAGGAGGGCGAGAACGGCGATCAGCGCGGCGACGCGGACAAGGATGCGGGGCATGATGCGGCCAGACTAACAGACCATTGGTCTCTACCGCGGTCCTCGCTGAGGGCCTCTCAGCTACGTCGGCGGACGTACGCGAGGTGTCGCTTCACGGGCGACGCTTCGTGAGCCGGATCGCAAGACACTCTTTCGTATGAAGGAATTACGGCGGATCGAGCGCGTCGCCTACGTGACCGGGGTGCTCCTGTTCCTCAGCGGTGTCGTGCACGCGGTCGTACTGATCGCGTCCGGTGATTCGTGGACCGGGCCGCTGTCGATGCGGAAAGCGGTCACGTTCGGCCTGTCGTTCGGGCTGACGCTGGCCACCGTCGCGTGGGCGACGTCGTACGTCGCGGTGCGGCCGCGCGTGCGGAACGTGCTGCTCGGCGTCTTCACCGGCGCGAGCGTCGTCGAGACGGCGCTGGTGAGCATGCAGGCCTGGCGCGGGGTTCCGTCGCACTTCAACTTCGAGACCGGTTTCGACAACGCGGTGTCGACGACGCTCGCGGCGGGCGGTGGCGTCATCATCCTGACGGCGGTCTCGTTCACCGCGGCCGCGATGCGCGGCGAAGGGGAGACCACGCCGAGCATGCGGCTCGCGGTGCGATCCGGACTCGTCGCGCTGCTGGTAGCGCTCGGCGCTGGCGCCGCGATGATCGCGAGCGGTGTCGTCGAGGCGCGGGGCGGGAACCCGCAGGCCGCGTACACCACCGCCGGCGCGCTGAAGCCGCTGCACGCGGTGGCGATGCACGCGATCCTCATCCTGCCGGGGCTCGCCTGGCTGCTGCGGTTCGCGGACTGGACGGAACGGCGGCGCGTGCGGCTGGTGTGGGTGGCGATCGGTGCTTACGCCGTGCTGACCGCGGTGGTGGGGGCCGAGTCCGTCGCCGGGGTCTCGCCGCTCGCGGCTTCGCCGGTCGAGACGGTGACTTCGGGCCTCGCGCTGGGGGTGCTGGGACTTAGCGGTGCGGTCGCCCTTCGTGAAGCGGTTCGTGCTCGGTCCCGGGTGCTATGAAAGTCCCCTTCATTGCAAATTTTGCAATGAAGGGGACTTTCATAGCGCGCGCTAGCGCCCCACGTAAGCGCGCAAGTGCTGTGCCGTGAGCGTGTCACCGGAGGTGACCAGCTCCGAAGGAGTCCCGGTGAAGACCACCTCGCCCCCGTCCACCCCCGCGCCCGGACCGAGGTCGACGATCCAGTCGGCGTGCGCCATCACGGCCTGGTGATGCTCGATGACCACCACCGTGTTCCCGTCGTCGACGAGCCGGTCGAGCAGCCCCAGCAACTGGTCGACGTCGGCGAGGTGCAGCCCGGTGGTCGGCTCGTCGAGGACGTACGTCGCCGACTTCTCCGCCATCCGGATGGCCAGTTTGATCCGCTGACGCTCCCCGCCGGAGAGCGTGGTGAGCGGCTGCCCGAGGCCGAGGTAACCCAGGCCGACGTCGGAGAGCCGGTCCAGGATCGTCCGCGCCTGCCCCGAGGTGAAGAACTCGCGCGCCTCGGCGACCGGCATCGCGAGGACCTCGCTGATGTCCTTGCCCCGCAGCTTGTAGGTCAGCACCTCGGCGGTGAACCGCTTGCCCTCGCACTCTTCGCAGACCGTCGCGACCCCGGCCATCATCGCCAGATCGGTGTAGATCAGCCCGATGCCCTTGCACTTCGGGCAGGCGCCTTCGGAGTTCGCGCTGAACAGGGCCGCCTTGACGCCGTTGGCCTTGGCGAACGCGGTGCGGATCGGGTCGAGCAGACCGGTGTAGGTCGCCGGGTTGCTCCGCCGCGAGCCGCGGATGGCCGACTGGTCGAGCACCACCACGTCGTCCCTTGTGGACAGTGAGCCGTGGATGAGCGAGCTCTTGCCCGAACCGGCGACCCCGGTGACCACGGTCAGCACCCCCAGCGGGATGTCGACGTCGACACCGCGCAGGTTGTGCCGCGTCGCGTTCCGGATCTCGAGCTGCCCGGTGGGCACGCGGACCTCGTCCCGCAGCCGCGCCCGGTGGTCGAGGTGCCGTCCGGTGAGCGTGCCGGACGCGCGCAGTCCGGCGACGTCGCCGGTGAAACAGATCTGCCCGCCGTTCGGCCCGGCGCCGGGGCCGAGGTCGACGACGTGGTCGGCGATCTCGATCGTCTCCGGTTTGTGCTCGACGACGAGCACCGTGTTCCCCTTGTCCTTCAACAGGAGCAGCAGGCCGTTCATGCGCTGGATGTCGTGCGGGTGCAGCCCGACGGTCGGCTCGTCGAAGACGTAGGTGACGTCGGTGAGGCTGGAGCCCAGGTGCCGCACCATTTTCACGCGCTGCGCCTCGCCGCCCGACAGCGTCCCGGATTCGCGGTCGAGGCTGAGATAGCCGAGGCCGATCTCCACGAGCGAGTCGAGGGTGCCGCGCAGGGTCTCCATCAACGGGCCGACCGACGGATCGTCGAGTTTGCGGACGAAATCGGCCAGGTCGTTGATCTGCATCGACGAGCAGTCGGCGATGTTCAGGCCGTCGATCTTCGACGACAGCGCCGCCTGGTTGAGCCGGGCGCCTTCGCACGCCGGGCACCGCTGGAAGGTGATCGCGCGATCCACGAAAGCCCGGATGTGCGGCTGCGTCGCCTCCTTGTCCTTTGCCAGGAACAGCCGCTGGACCTTCACCAGCAGGCCCTCGTAGGTGGTGTTCATCCCGCCGAGCTTCATCTTGGTGGCGGGTTTGTGCATGAAGTCTTCCCACTGCTGGGGCGTGTAGTCCTTCAGCTTGACCGCCGGATCGACGAAGCCCGCCTCCGCCAGTCCCTTCCAGTACCAGGACCCCGGCGCGAAGTTCGGGACGGTGATCGCCCCTTCGTCGAGGGAAAGCTCCTTGTCGACGAGCTGGTCGACGTCGATGGTGGAGACCTTCCCCAGCCCCTCGCAGTCGGGGCACATCCCCTCGGGAAGGTTGAAGCTGAACGCGCCCGACGTCCCGACGTGCGGCCGGCCCAGCCTGCTGAAGACGATCCGCAGCATCGTGTGCGCGTCGGTCGCGGTGCCGACCGTGGAGCGGGAGTTGGCCCCCATCCGCTCCTGGTCGACGACGATCGCGGCGCTCAGGTTCCGCAGCGTGTCCACGTCCGGCCGTCCGACCGGGGCCATGAAGGACTGGATGAACGCGGTGTAGGTCTCGTTGATCAGCCGTTGCGATTCCGCGGCGATGGTGCCGAACACCAAGGACGACTTCCCCGAGCCGGAAACACCGGTGAAGACGGTGAGGCGGCGTTTGGGGATGTCGACCGAGACGTCGGCGAGGTTGTTCTCTCTGGCTCCGCGCACCTGGATCATGTCGTGGCTGTCGGCGGCCGAAGGCATGGCTCTCCCCTGGTTAGAACTCTTTAGCCTGTAAAGTGAGGGTAGCAGAGGTTACTTTATGCTGTAAGGAGTGGGCAAGTGGTCGTCTACGCGGCTCAGGGGGATCCTCGACGGTCGATGGCCCTGCTGTGGCGGACGGAGTCGCCGGACGTCGAGCGTCCCGGCCCCAAACCGGGACTTTCGGTGGAGCTGATCGTCGAGACCGCCGTCGCGATCGCGGATGCCGAGGGCATGACCGGCCTTTCGATGCGTGCCGTCGGGGACAAGCTCGGCCGTACGGCCATGGCGCTCTACACCTATGTCCCGAGCAAGAGCGAACTGCTCGATCTCATGTACGACAAGGCGCTCGCCGAGCTTTCGGTCTCCTATGACGGCGAAGGCTGGCGAGCCGACGCCACGCGATGGGCCGAAGACCTCTGGGGCTTCTACCTGCGGCATCCCTGGGTCCTGCAGGTCTCGCAGGCGCGGCCGGTGCTGGGGCCGAACGAGTACGTCGTACTGGAGGCGCTCGTGAAGATCCTGCGCCGCACCGGGCTGTCCCCGGTGGTGCTGCGGCGGCTGATCAGCGCGCTGTACTCATGCGTGCGCGAGCCGGCGAGGACGGCTTCGGAGTCGCGGCTGGCCGAGAAGGCGACGGGCCAGTCCGACGACGAATGGTGGTACGAGCGGTCCGCGCACCTGAAGGAGGTCTCGCCGGACTTCGCCGAGCGTTTTCCGACGCTGACCTGGCTGGAGCGCGAACAGGCGTTCCGGATGGAGGACGAGACGGTGTCCTACCTGGAGCAAGAGGCGAGGGAGGCCTTCGAGCTGTCGCTGACCGTTCTCCTGGACGGGATCGAAGTCGCGATGAAAGCGGAGTAGCCTTCTCCGCATGCCCAGTGATTTCGCCTTGAAGACCATGAACGCCGTCCATCGCGTCATCCAGAAGGTCAGCGGCGGCCGCGCCGGCTGGCAGGTCGCCGGGATGACCGTGCTGGAACTGACCACCATCGGCCGCAAGTCCGGTCAGCCGCGCACCGTCCTGCTGACCTCGCCGCTGCGCGAGGGCGACGCGTACGTCATCGTCGCCTCCCGCGGTGGCGACGACCAGCACCCGGCGTGGTTCCTCAACCTCCGCGACAACCCCGACGTCCAGGTCACCTTGAAGGGTGAGACCGCGCAGCCGATGGTCGCGAGCGTCGCCGACACCGAGCTGCGAGCCCGTCTGTGGCCGAAGATCACCGCGGACTACAAGAACTACGCGCAGTACCAGACCAAGACCGAGCGCGAGATCCCCGTGGTCTTGCTGGCACCCAAGGCGTAACGCCCGGCATCCCCCGCGAGGGGCCGGGTCCATCGGCCCTACCGGCGAGTCGGTAAGCGAGGGACCGTTGTTCTCGACGAAGTACACGATGAGAACGCGAGGATGCCGATGTACGACTCCTTGGGTCTCGAGATGCTCGACCGCGAGCAGTGCCTGTCACTGCTCGCGGGTTCCGGGCTCGGCCGGGTGGTGTTCACCTCCCGGGCACTGCCGGCGATCCAGCCCGCGCGGTTCGCGCTCCACCACGGCGCGATCGTGATCCGGACGCCGTCACAGAGCGCGTTGTTCGCCGGAGTGCTCGACAGTGTGGTGGCGTTCGCCGTCGACGGGTTCGCCGCGGACCTGGGGACCGGTTGGTACGTCACCGTCCTCGGCCGTGCCTCCGAGGTGCGTGACCCGATCGTGACCGCCGAGCTCGCGACCTTGCCGCTGGGCTGCTGGACTGGGCGAACGGACTCCCGGTACCTCCGGATCCCGGTCGAGTCCGTAACCGGACGAAGGATCCTCGGCGTGTGCAGTAACGAAGCACTGTCCGTGATCGACGCACCAGGTGAGCGATCCGGGCGCGTTTGTCATTCCTGACCCCACTGCCCGGGGAGTTAGTCCGGGACGGTGACGCCAGTGCGGCGGGTGAGTGCGGCGGGTGACGCCAAGGCGCCGAGAATTCTGGACGCGGTGGCCGGGATCGCCCAAGATCTCAGCCTGCCCGACGTCCTGCGGCGCATGGTCGAATCCGCCTGCGAGCTGACCGGTGCGCCGTTCGGCGCGCTGAGCGTGCTCGATTCGGACGAATTCATCCGCTTCGGCGACGCGTGGGAGTCCCCGCCGTCCGAAGACGAGTCCCGAGTGATGCCCATCGGCCTGCGCGGCCGCATCTTCGGGATGCTGTACCTCGCCCGCAAGTCGGGCGGTGAGGAGTTCACCGAATCCGAGGAGGACCTGCTCGTCGCGCTCACCGCGGCGGCCGGTGTGGTGATCGAGAACGCCGCGCTGTTCGATCAGGTGCAGCGGCGCGAACGCTGGCTCGAAGCCTCCTATCACGTCACCGGCGCGCTCCTGACCGACCAGGACCTGACAGCGACCCTGCACCTGATCGCCGATCGCGCCCGCGTCGTCGCCGGTGGCACGGCGGGCGCGGTGGCCCGTCCGCGAGGCGACGGGCAGCTGGTCTTCGAGATCGTCGAGCCGCCGGGGCCGGACGCGGACCGGCTCGCCGGGATCGTCGTGCCGACGGAGGGCACCGCGACCGGGATGGCGTTCACCACCGGCAAACCCGTCGTGGTCCGGGACTACGGCGAAAAGGTGGTCGAGTACCAGGGTGATCGCGGTGCCGTGATGCCCGCGGTGATCAAGGATCTCGATTCCACGGTCGCCGTCCCGTTGATCGTCGGCGAGGAGAAGCTCGGCGTCCTGCTGGTGGCGAAGTTCCGTGACAAGACACCGTTCTCCGCCTACGACGTCCAGCTCGCCGAGACCTTCGCCGCGCACGCCGCGCTCGCGGTCGAATTCGCCCGTGCGCAACAGGACAGGCAGCGGCTCGCCGTCTTCGAGGACCGCGACCGGATCGCCCGCGACCTGCACGATCTGGTGATCCAGCGGCTGTTCGCGATCGGGCTCGGCCTGGAGGGGCTCGGCAGGCTCGCGGCCGAACCCTCCGTCGCCGAACGCGTGAGCACTTTCGCGCACGAGATCGACCGCACGATCCGCGAGATTCGCAACAGCATCTTTTCGTTGCAGGAACCGGCGGAGGCGCAGGGCAGCCTTCGGTCGGAACTGCTGCGCGTCGCGCTCGACGCGGGCTGCGCGTCCGAACCCCGGGTCGGGTTCGACGGGCCACTCGATTCGACCGTGCCGGACACGGTTCGCTCGGATCTCATCGCGACCCTGCGCGAGGCACTGTCCAATGTGGTCAGACACGCGGAGGCGACGGCGGTGTCGGTCGACGTCTCGGTCGACCGTGACGGGCGATGGTTGAAGCTTTCGGTGGTGGACGATGGTGTCGGCATGCCCGCCGAACCCGGACATCGCAGTGGCGTGGCGAACCTCGCCGAACGCGCGGCCCGCTGGAACGGGTCGTTCAGCGTCGAAGCGAGGCCGGAAGGCGGGACGAGGCTCGACTGGTCGGTGCGGCTGCCGGCCCGACAGGGGAGTGTGGGATGACGATTTCGGTGTTCCTGCTGGACGATCACGAACTCGTCCGCACCGGGTTGAAGACCGTTTTCGAGGCCGAAGACGATCTCACGGTGGTCGGCGAGGCGTCCACGGCCGCCGAAGCACTCGTGCGGATCCCCGTCGTCAAACCGCAGGTCGCGGTGCTCGACGTCCGGCTGCCGGACGGCGGCGGGATCAGTGTCTGCCGCGAGATCCGGGCATCCGTCGAACCGCCGCCCGCCTGCCTGATGCTGACGTCGTACTCGGACGACGACGCGTTGTTCGGCGCGATCATGGCGGGCGCGGCCGGGTACATGCTCAAGCAGGTGTCCGGCGGTGCGCTCGTCAAGGCCGTCCGCACGGTCGCGGCGGGCGGATCGCTCCTCGACAGCACGCTGACGGCGTCGGTGATGAACCGCTTGCGCGGCGAGACCGACGATCATCCGGACCCGCGGTACGAACAGCTGAGCCCGCAGGAACGGCGCGTGCTCGACCACATCGCCGACGGGCTGACCAACCGCCAGATCGCCGAAAAGCTGTTCCTGGCGGAGAAGACGGTCAAGAACTACGTGTCCTCGTTGCTGCACAAGCTCGGCTTCGAACGCCGCACCGCCGCCGCCGTCTACGCCACCCAACGCCGCAAGCCGTCCTCTTAGAAGAGCGTGATCCCGTCGGCGAAACCGGGATCCTCGCGCAGCACCCGCCGCAGTTCGTTGAGCGCCCGGTGCTGCGTGACGCGCACCGCGCCCGCGCTCGCCATGCCCAGCGTGCTCGCGGTCTCTTCGGCACTGAATCCGAGGATCACCCGGAGCACCAGCACATCCCGCTGCTTCGACGAAAGCACCTTGAACAACAGTGACAGCTGGCGTCCGCGCTCGGCCTTCTCGACCTCTTCGAACGTCGGGTTCCATGGCCCGTCCTGTTCGGGTTCCGGATCCGCCACCGGTGCGGACGGATCGCGGGCGAGGTTCCGGCGGACGTCGGCGACCTTGTGCGAGGCGATCCCGAAGACGTACGGCAGGAAACTGTTGTTCTGGTAGCTGTAGCGCGGCAACGCGACAAGGACGGCCATCAGGACCTCCTGTGCGCAATCCTCGGCGTTGGAGATGCCGCGCGTCGGACCGCCCAGCCTGCCGAGGCAGTACCGGAACACGATCGGCCGGAGCAGCGTCAGCAAGCTCCCGATGGCCTGCCGGTCACCACTGATCGCCGCGCGGATCATTTCGCCGTCCGGCTCGCCCGGCCGGGGCACGTACGCCGGGCGCACGGCTTCGGACACGGTCATCACGCCGGGTGGGCCGTTCTCGGTGTGTACCTGTGCGTTCCCATCGTCCCCACCTCCCGAAAGCCCCCAGCTCTGGTTGACTCTTCCGACGTTACGGAGCGCGTTCGCGAGTCGCACCGGTACTGCAGCCCGGAGTAGTGGGGTCTTTAGACCCTGGTGTGCGCCGGCTATGGACTTTCGCCAGATTGGTCTAGACAATTAGCCCAGCGCGGCGGCAGGCCGCCCATGATCGGAGAGGAATCGCGATGAGGCGTTCCAGATCCCTGGCTTTTCTGGCCGTTATGGTGCTCACCTTCGCCGGTTTGATCACCGGCGGCGGCACCGCGAGCGCGGCCAACCTGCTCCTCAATCCCGGCTTCGAGGCGGGCTCGACGTCCGGCTGGTCCTGCGCGGCGGGCGCGGCCGTGAGCACGCCGGTCCGTTCGGGCGGTTACGCCGTTTCGGTCACGCCGGGCTCGACGACCGGGAAATGCGCACAGACGGTATCCGTCAAGCCGAGCACGACCTACGCGGTTTCCGCCTGGGTGAACGGGAACCCGGTGTACCTCGGGGTCACGGGCGGGCCGTCGACCTGGACCGCCGCGACCGGCTACACGCAGCTTTCGCTTTCGTTCACGACGTCGGCGACACAGACGACGGCGGAGGTGTACGTCCACGGCTGGTACGGGTCGGGCACCTTCTACGCGGACGACATCAGCCTCGACGGGCCGGGCGGCGGCACCCCGGGAGCGCCTCCGGCAGCGGGGAATCCGACCGTGGGCACGGTGACTAACTCGTCGATCACGCTCTCGTGGGGAGCCTCGGCCGGCACGGTGACGGGGTACCGCGTGTACGAAGGCGGGAACGTGGTCGCGACGGTGACCGGGACCTCCGCCACCGTTTCGGGGCTGACGGCCTGTTCTTCGCACAGCTACTCGGTGGCCGCGTACAACAGCGCGGGTGAATCGCCCAAGAGCGCGGAGGCGGGCGCCACGACCGGCGGTTGCGTCGACACCGGCCTGCCGAAGCACGCGCTGATCGGCTACCTGCACGCGAGTTTCGCCAACGGTTCCGGCTACACGCGGATGGCCGACGTCCCGGCGGCCTGGGACATCGTCAACCTCGCCTTCGGTGAGCCGACTTCGGTGACGTCGGGCGACATTCGCTTCACGCGGTGCCCGGTGGCGGAATGCCCGACCGTGGAAAGCGACGCGGACTTCATCGCCGCGATCAAGGCGAAGCAGGCGCAGGGCAAGAAGGTCCTGATCTCCATCGGCGGTCAGAACGGCCAGGTCCAGCTGACCACCACCGCGGCGCGCGACGCCTTCGTCAGTTCGGTTTCCGCGATCATCGACCGCTACGGGTTGAACGGGCTCGACATCGACTTCGAGGGACACTCGCTGTACCTCAACTCCGGTGACAACGACTTCCGCAACCCGACCACGCCGGTGATCGTCAACCTCATCTCGGCGCTGAAGACGCTGAAAGCCAAGTACGGCACGGGATTCGTGCTCACGATGGCGCCGGAGACGTTCTTCGTGCAGACCGGCTACCAGTACTACGGCGGGCTCGGCGGCGCGGACAACCGGACGGGGTCGTACCTGCCGGTGATCCACGCGATGCGGGACGCGCTGACCGTGCTGCACGTCCAGGACTACAACTCCGGACCGGTGATGGGGCTGGACAACCAGTACCACTTCATGGGCGGCGCGGACTTCCACATCGCGATGACCGACATGATCAAGGCGGGCTTCACGGTGTCCTCGACCGGGTTCCGGTTCCCGGGGCTGCGTGAGGACCAGATCGCGTTCGGCCTCCCGGCCGCGGTGAGCGCGGGCAACGGGCACACCGCGCCGGCGGCGGTGCATTCGGCGCTGAACTGCCTGGTGAAGAACTCCGGCTGCGGGTCGTACACGTTGCGCGGCGGTGCTTCGCCCGCGCTGCGCGGGCTGATGACGTGGTCGATCAACTGGGACCGGTACTACGGCTGGGAATTCCAGAACGCCCACGAACCCTTCCTGAACGCCCTTCCCTGATCCGCGTTTCGTCCTCTAGTTGCGGTAGTTGCGTGTGCAAGGACCGCAACTAGAGGACTACTTGCTTTGGGAGATGCGCCTCGTGGTGCGGGCTCACTTGCCGCTGACAGGACCCGCGTGAAGGCCCCCTTCCCTCGGCTCAGCCGAGGGAAGGGGGCCTTCACGCGCTTGAGGTAGGTGGGAGTGCGACCGGCCCGCTCGTGCCTCGCCGGTTGCTATGAAAGGCCCGTTACTTGCAAATTTTGCAAGTAACGGGCCTTTCATAGCAACCGGGGGTGGGCACGCAGCCCGAATGATCGGCGCAACTAGAGGACTACTTGCGCTGGGAGACGCGCCACGCGGTGCGGTGCCCCAACGCAAGTAGTCCTCTAGTTGCGGTAGTTGCGCACGCAAGAACCGCAACTAGAGGACTACTTGCGCAAGGGGGAGGCGCGCAAGGGGAGGCGCGCAAGGGGAGGCGCGCAAGGGGAGGCGCGCAAGGGGAGGCGGGCAGGGGGAGCGGCCATGGAGCGGGCCCGCACCGTGCAGCTTCGGTGCGGGCCCGCAGTTTCAGGGGAAAGGGACGTCAGAAGCCCGCGGTGATCCGCGTGAAGTCCCAGTCGTTCTGCGCGATGCCACTGCAGTTCTCGGCGACCCCGCCGTTGGGGCAGCCCCGGTCACGGTTGGTCGACCAGAACGCGAGCCTGGCGATCTTGTTGGTCTTGGACCAGTTGGTGATACGGGTCCAGGTGTCGAGACTCGTCAGTTCCCGCTGGTCCGAAAGACCGTTCATCCCGCTGATGCCGAGGTGGCCGTACGCCGTGGCGTCGTTCCACCCGAACGTCGACTTCAGCTTGTCCCGCAGGCCGTTCGCGGCGTTGATGGTGTTCCCGTACATGTCCGCGCCGCCGCCGAAGTCGAACGGCATGATCGTGTAGACGTCGATCCCGGCGTTCAGCGCCTTCGACTGGTCGATGAGCCGCTGGCCCCAGGAGTTCGGGCCGGTGGTCGTCGTGCCGAAGGTGAGAATGGTCTGGATTCCGGGGTTGTTCGCCTTCACGATCTTCAGCGCGTTCAGGACACGGTCCTGCACCGTCGCGTTCTCGAACTCGTCGGTGTTCTCGATGTCGATGTCGATCGCCTTGAGACCGTAGGCGTCGATCACCTTCTGGTAGGCCCCGGCGAGCAATTCCGGAGTCGAGCAGTTCGGGCCGAGCTTGTTGCCGCTCCACCCGCCGAAGGACGGCACGATCTGCCCGCCCGCGGCCTTGATCTGCGCGATCGCGTTCGCGTCGACACCGCCCTGCAGTGGACGGCTGCCGTCCCACGCGGGGTTGCAGCCGCCGGAAGACAGGATGAACGCCATCGTGAACCACTTGATCCCGGTCGCGTTCATGACCGTCTGCGGGTTCGGCGGGTCACCCCAGCCCATGTACAGATACGGCGCGCCACGGCCGCCGGGCAGCGGCGGGTTGCTCGTGGTGGTCGTGGGCGGGGTCGAGGTCGTCGTCGTCGGTGAGGTGGTGGTCGGTGTGGTGGGGGTGGTCGGCGTCGTGGTCGGAGTACCGCCGCCCGGATCACACGAGCCACCGTTGATCTTGCAGTTCGCCGGGGCGACGTAGCCGCCGGAGTACTTGACGTTGAACCCGAAACTGGTGCTGCCCCCGTTGCCGAGGTTGCCGTTCCAGGTGTTCTTCACCGTCACGTGCTGGCCGGACGCCGTGTAGCTGCCGTCCCACAGCGAAGCGATCGAATGTCCCGCGGGGAGGTCGAATTCGACCGTCCACGTGGGAAGGCTCGATCCCGACTTGTTGCTGATCGTGTACTTGCCCTCCCAGCCGGAGCCCCAATCGGAGCCCTTGCTGAAGGCGGCGCCGACGCCGCCGGCCGCGGAGGCCGGCGCGATCACGAGGACCGCGCCGGCCGTTGCGGCAGCGGCGGCCAGGCCGACGGCCTGGATCCAATTCCGCTTAGCCACTGTCAAACCTCTCAGTTCAGGCCGTTGCGCATGGCCGTGACGAGTTCACCGTTTCCGGTGTCACCACTGAGCTCCCAGAAGAACGCGCCGCCGAGACCCTGGTTCTTGGTCCAGCCCATCTTTCCGTTGATGGTCGCGGGAGTGTCGTAGCTCCACCAGTTGTTGCCGCACTTCGCGTACGCGGTGCCCGCGATCGTGCCGGTCGACGGGCAGCTGTTCTTGAGGATCTTGTAGTCCTCGATGCCCGCCTCGTAGGTGCCCGGTGCCGCGCCGGTCGCGGTGCCGCCCGGGGTGTCCTGTGTGACGCCGGTCCAGCCTCGGCCGTAGAAACCGATACCCAGCAGCAGTTTGTTCGCCGGGACGCCCTTGGCCTTGAGCTTCTGGATGGCTTCGTCGGAGTTGAAGCCCTGCTGTGGGATACCCGGGTACGCCGTCAGAGGCGAGTGCGGGGCCGTCGGACCCTGCGCCGCCCAGGCGCCGAAGAAGTCGTACGTCATGACGTTGTACCAGTCGAAGTACGCCGACGCGGGACCGTAGTCGGCGACGTCGAGCTTGCCGCCGCTGCTGGCGTCCGCGGTGATCGCGGCGGTGACCAGGAACGAGGAACCGAACTTGGTGCGCAGCGCCTGTGCCACGTTCTTGATCGCGGCGGGGCCGCTGGTGTCACAGGTGAGACCGCAGGCGTTCGGGTACTCCCAGTCGATGTCGATGCCGTCGAAGACGTCGGCCCACCGCGGGTCCTTGATCAGCTTGTAGCAGGACTCGGCGAACGCGGCCGGGTTCTTCGAAGCCTGGCCGAAGCCGCCGGACCAGGTCCAGCCACCGAACGACCACAGCACCTTCAGGCCCGGGTACATCTTCTTCAGCTTGCGCAGCTGGTTGAAGTTACCGCGAATGGCGCCCGCGTCCCACGAGTCCGCGACACCGTCCACACTGGACCCGGCGTCGTAGAACTTGTCGTAGTCGGCGTAGGTGTCGTCGTTCGCCGTGCAGGAACCGTTGGTGACGTTGCCGAACGCGTAGTTGATGTGCGTCAGCTTCGCCGCGGACCCGGAAGTGTGAATGTTCTTCACGTGGTAGTTACGTCCGTAGACGCCCCACTGCACGAAGTAGCCGAGGTTCTTCTTGGCACCCGGGTTCGGGTTCGTGGTCGTGGTGGTCGGCGGGTTGCTGGTGGTGGTGGTCGTCGGGGGATTCGACGTGCTCGTCCCGGTGGTCGTCGTGCTCGTCGGCGGGTTGCTGGACGTCGGGGTGCCGCCGCCCGGGTCACAGGAACCGCCGTTGATCTTGCAGTTGGCGGGCGCGGTGTAAGTGCCGGAGTACTTGACGTTGAAGCCGAAGCTGACGGAACCACCGTTGGGAACGTTGCCGTTCCAGGTGTTCTTGACCGTCACGTGCTGGCCGGAGGCCGTGTAACTGCCGTCCCACAGCGAAGCGATCGAGTGTCCGGCCGCGAGGTCGAACTCGAGGGTCCACGAGGTCAGGCTGGAGCCGGACTTGTTGGTGATCGTGTACTTGCCTTCCCAGCCGGCGCCCCAGTCAGACCCCTTGGTGAGGGTGGCTCCGACCCCGCCCGCCGCGTTCGCCGGAACGGTCACCAGACCGACCGCCAACGCCGCGACGGCCGTGAACAGGCCGATCAGATGCCATCTTTTTCTCGACATTTCACTCCTTACAAACCCGGTGCAGGAAATGATCTTGGAGAAGATTTCGTCAATGGGAAATCTGCGACATCGCGTTGCCGCGGCCGAAGCCGGGCAGGCGGGGATGCGTCTTCATCGACCACCTCCATGCGGAACGCTTTGTTGCGGGAGACGGTACGTGGTCTGGACCAATATGGGAAGCGTCACTACGTAGAGTGGTGATTTTCCTGCGAACGGCCTAATACGTTCGACAGCGTTATTCGTTCACTGGTTCGGTGCCCTTACCGGCGAGGTTCGTCCATTTCGCCCAGCCGGGCGATATTCGCCGATTCGTCCTCGTCCGGCGCTATGCCGGAAAGGAACACCTCGGCGATTTCGACGGCGACGTCGGGGGAGAGCCGTTTGAGGCTCAGTGCCAGGACGTTGGCGTCGTTCCACCTGCGCGCGCCCGCGGCGATCCAGGTGTCCCAGGCCAGCGCCGCGCGCACCCCGGGGACCTTGTTGGCCGCGATGGCCGTGCCGGTCCCGGTCCAGCACATGACGACGCCGAAGTCGGCCTCGCCGTCGGCGACGGCCTTGCCGACCGCCGCGCCGAGTTCCGGCCAGAGCTCCGACGTCGCGGGGCGGATCACCTCGTGACCGGCCTCGGCGAGGAAGGCCTGGACGGCGTCCGTGGTGGCGTTCCGGTCATCGGCCGCGAAGGCGATCTTCATCTCCCGATCGTAACGCCGCGTCGACAGGTGGCGAACCGGAAGTCGTGGGAGGATCCCGTCGTGGACTCGTCTGCGGAGGAGCGTCATCAGCTCGTGCGCGACCAGGAGATCGCAAGGACACGGATTCTCGAAGCCGCCGCCCGCATCATCGGCGAGACCGGATTCGCCCGGCTCAAGATCGGGATGATCTGCGCCAGGACCGGCTATCACAGCGCCGTCGTCTACCAGCTGTTCGGCTCGAAGGAGACGCTGGTGCAGCGGCTCGTCGAGTTCGCGGCGGAGAAGTTCGCCGACGTCTTCAGCGCCGCCGTCGCCACCCGGACCGGCGGGCTGACGCCCAGCCCGATGGACATGCTGCGCGCGCTGCTGGACATCTTCTTCGAACTGCTCACCGACATGCCGCCGCTGAACCGGGCGTTCGTGGTGCTGTGGACGGACGCGACCGTCGGCGATCCGGCGGTGCGGTCGGCGATGACCGAGGCCGATCGCCGGTACCGGTTCGCCATCGCCCAGACCATCGCCGCCGGGATCGCGGGCGGCTCCATTTCGGGTGTCCGTGACCCCGACGCGTATGCGGCGGCGCTGGTCGGGCAACTGCGGGGGATCGCGGTGGCGGCCATCATCGATCCTGGCGGAATCGATCTGCGAGCCGTCCGAGCGGAGATGGAATACGCCATGGGCAGGCTCGCCTAAACGGTTTTGGTCAGCTCGGCCGCCCCGAACGAGACGTTGAACCGGTCGCACCAGATCGTCACGCTCGAATAGCGTGTCAGATCGGTGCCCTCGGGCAGGGTGTAGTTCTGGTTTCCCTTGTTGCCCTTGAGTTTCCCGGCACTCACGTGCGCGCCGTCGTCGAACACGAACCAGCCGTCCTTGCCCGGCAGGACCGGCGCGTCGGTGAGCAGGACCCGCAGATCCGGGCCGTTGCTCGTGTCGAGATTCTCCAGGCGCAGCACCAATGATCCGTCGGGGGCGCGCAGGATCCGGACGCCGCCGCTGGTCGCGTGTTCGTGGCTGATCAGTTCGCCGGTCGCCACGATCGCGGGCTCTTTCGGTGCGGGGGCGGCACTCGCGGACAGGGGAGCCGAGGTCTGGGCGACGGGCAGGGCTTCCTGCACGGTTTCGTTCACCCAGAGCTTCCACGGCTGGAACCAGTAGAGCCCCGCGGCCACCGCCACCACCAGTCCGGCCGCCAGGACGGTGAGCACCCGCTTGCGTTTCATGTCGCCATTCAACCGTGTGCGGAGTCCGGAATGCCGGGTTGGCGCGGTTACCGAACTCTTACGGCGTGAGCACCACCTTGCCCGCGACCGTCCCGGATTCGGCCAGCCGCATCGCTTCCGCGACCCTGCTCAGCGGCAGCCGCGCCGCGACCTGTGCCGTGATCGCGCCGTCCTTCAGCGCGGCGAAGACCTGGGTGAGGTCGGCGCGAAGGCGCGCACGGAACCGGTTCTTGGCGAAGGACCGTCCCGCCCAGACGTTGAAGAAATACGCGCTCCGGCCGTTGGGCAAGCTGTTCCACAGCATCACGCGGGCAAGGATCTTGAGCACGGGCAACTGCTTGGAGCCCTCGTCGTCGCGGGTCGCGGCGCTGCCGTAGGAGACGAGCGTGCCGCCGCGGGCGAGCAGCTTCCACGACGCGGGCACGCTGGCGCCGCCGACGTGGTCGAAAACGGCGTCGACACCCTCGGGCGCGAGCTCGCGGACGCGGGCGGAGATGTCCTCGGTCCGGTAGTCGATCGGCATGACTCCCAGGCGCCGCAACGCTTCGTGGTGCCGCTTCGACGCCGTGCCGATCACCCGCACCCCCGCCTTCGCGGCGAGCTGGACCAGCAGCGAGCCGACGCCGCCGTTCGCGCCGTGGACGAGGATCGTCTGCCCGGCACGCACCTTGGCCTTGCGGTGCAGCATCTGCCAGGCGGTGATGCCGTTGACCACGGCGGTCTCGGCCTCTTCCGCGCCGAGGCCGTCCGGGACGGGCACGACGTCGGCGGCGTCGAGGACCACGTGGCTGGCCCAGCTCCCGACCTTCGTCAGCGCGGCGATCCGGCGGCCGGTGAGCACGCCGTCGACCCCTGCGCCGGTGGTCAGCACCGTGCCGACCAGGTCGTAGCCGGGGACGAAGGGGAACGGCGGCTGGTCGTAGTACTTGCCGCGGCGCATCTGCTGTTCGGCGAACGAGACCCCGGTCGCCTCCATCGCGACCACGACCTGGCCGGGGCCGGGTGCGGGGAGCGGGCGTTCCCGCAGCTCCAGGCCTTCCGGCTCGACCTTGCCCGGCAGTACCACCTCGGTCAGCGTGTTCATCTCGATCTCCCTGATTGCCTGTCGTGTCCGTTAGAGCTTGTAACCATAGTGAGCACTGCTCTCGAAAATGTCAAGCGGGGTCACGTCTGGGTTTCGGTGCCTTGACCGGGTTCTCGCCAGTTGACACGATTGCCGATCTGAAAACGGCATATCGGACGGAGGCCCTTCGATGGGTTCGGCGATGTTCTCGGTTCTCCTGCCGATAGCGCTGGCACTGGTCATGTTCGGGCTGGGGCTGACCCTGACCGTCGGCGACTTCACGCGGGTGCTGAAGTACCCGAAGGCCGCCGTCATCGCGCTGGTGTGCCAGATGATCGTGCTGCCCGCCATCTGCGTCGGCCTGATCCTGCTGTTCGGCCTCGGGGGCGTGCTCGCCGTCGGGATGATGCTGCTGGTCGCCTCACCCGGCGGGACTTCGGCGAACCTGTTCAGTCACCTCGCCGGCGGCGACGTCGCCCTCAACGTCACGCTCACGGCGATCAACTCCGTGCTGGCCGTGTTCACCCTGCCGCTGGTGGTCGGCCTGTCGATGGCCGCGTTCCTCGACGGCGGTGCCACGGTCGGGCTCCAGCCCGCGAAGTTCGTGCAGGTGTTCGCGATCGTGCTGATCCCGGTCGTGATCGGGATGGCGGTACGGAACCGGTTCACCGACTGGGCCGAGCGGATGCGCAAACCGGTCAAGATCGGCTCCGCCGTGGTGCTCGTGCTGGTGATCGGGGCCGCCATCGCGCAGGAGTTCCGGACCCTGATCGACAACATCGGGACGCTCGGGCCGGTGGCGCTGGCGCTTTCCGTGCTCAGTCTCGCGATCGGGTACTACGTGCCGCGACTGTTCCGGGTGGACCGCGGGCAGTCGATCGCGTCCGCGATGGAGATCGGCGTGCACAACGCCACCCTCGCGATCGCCGTGGCGATCTCGGTGCTCGGGGACAAGGCGATGGCCGTGCCCGCCGGGATCTACGGCGTGCTCATGTTCTTCCCCGCCGGGATCGCGGCCGTGCTGTTGTCGCGGAGCCGGGAGAGCGCGCGAGTGTGAGGTGGCCGGGGTGGTCGTGAGTGGCTCACCCCGCCGGAGCGGAGAGCTGGACGTACTCGGGTGTGTCGTCCACCCGCACCCGCAGGATCGGCACCGTCTTGTTCACCGGGTCACCCCGGTCGTCGAAGGAGATCATGCCGCTCGCGCCGGGGACGGCCAGCTTGCCGTGCAGGCGGTTCTTGGACTGGAGCACATCCTGCGCCGTCACCTGGGCGGGCGCGGTCCTCGGGATGCCGCGGATCGCCCACACCACGGTGAGGACCGCGTCGTGGGAGAGGATGGCGATTCCGTCGTCCAGCCGTTCCTTCGGGAACACCGCGCGAAAACATCCGGTGCACCCCTCTTCCTGGAAACTCGCGACGGCGGCGGGGTTGAACACCGACGGCTCGGTCGTCCACGCGCGGGGGTGGGCGAGCCCGGGACCCAGCACGGTCACCTTGGATTCCAGCCCCCTGCGCATTTCCTGGCTCGGCGGGCCGACCAGCGCCAGGTCGCCGGTCAGCACCGTGATGGGCCGGTCGAGGCACGGGCGTTGCGCCAGTTCCGCCACGAACGAGGCGAGATGGTTTTCGCGGCCCGCGAAGTACACCACTTCCGCTTCGTTGCCACAGATGTTCGGCATCATCTGCAGGAACGTGTTCTCGATCCCCGGCAGGCTGGAGTCGTAGACCTCCGTGCGGCCGACGATCCGGTGGGTGTCGTCCGCGAACTTGTCGGTGAAGGCCACCGCGAGCGTCTTCGGGTAGAGGTCACCCGGGTTGACGTCCCGCACCACTGTCGCGGTGCGCGCGGTGGGGCGGACGTAGCCCGCGGCGGCCATGCCGTAGGTGGTGCTCGTCGGGGACACCCGCATGAAACCGGGGATTTCGGAGAACTCGTCGGCGGCCACGGGCGAGGCGACGACCGGGATCTTGTGCTCTGACAACCGTTCGATGGCGCTGCGTGCCGAGCCGAGGCTCAGGCCGATCCCGGTGACGGCGACGAGGCGTTCGCGTTCGACTCGCCCGACGAGGTCGTCCACCACGGGTTCCCAGTGGGTCAGTCTGCTGCCGGGGTTGGCCAGCAGCAACCGGATCAGCGGCAGACTGCCCCAGGACCCGGTGGTGTTCGCCCGGTGTTGCGCGATGTAGGCGCCCTGGATCTGGTGCCGGACCCACTCGGCGGACAGGATGTCGTTCTCCACCAGGGTCATCGGCAGCATGAGTGCGATAGTCACGTAGGGCTTGCCCGAGCCGGTGACGGAAGCGTTCTCTTCGTGGATGTGTGTCTCCACATCGGACAGATCAGAAGAGAAGACGTAGCCGCCGTCCGTGACGCCGACGCATTCGGCGTACTCGCCGCGTTTCTCCACGCCATCGCCGCAACTACGTCCGGCTTCGTCGATCGCCGGGACGACGACGAACACGACCACGAGTGCGGCGACGAGCAGGAGCACCCCGCCGCCCGCCGTCAGCCACTTCGACCACGTCGGCCGTGGTGGTCTGATCCGCTCGCTCCGTGCGGTCATCGGTATCTCTCCGCCCTTTCGTGCAACAGGATGGATCCCCGTCCCCGGCCGTGCGCCAGCTGGTGGAAACCGCCTTCGATGGTCGAGTTCAACGTCCCGCCCGGATCGCCGAGCGGATCCGCCGCGATCCACAACGCGACCACCAGCCAGGAGAGGGTGGTCTCCAGTTCGCCGTCGGCGTGCCCGGCGTGCGCCTCCAGCTGTTCGTACGCTTCCGCGCCCGCGTCCAGCCGGTTGGGCGCCGCGGTGATGACGTCGAGTTCGGCGAGCCAGGCTTCGGCGGCCGCCACGTCGAACTCCGGCTGGTGGTCGTCGGCGAACGGCTCGCCCAGGTGCGCGACGACCGCGGAGACGTTCTCCAGTGCCAGGTCGTGATAGCGCGCGGCCACCCGCTGGCCGTGTTTCTCGTAGAAGTCCCGGCACCGGGTGTGTACCCGCTCCCAGTTCAGCGGGTGATCCTCGGGACGGGCCGCGAGCTCCTGCAGCAGAATTCGTCGCAGCCACGGGTGCAGGACGTAGTGGAGATCCTCCCCGGGCTCCGCCCGCAACCACAGGAGATCGCCGAGTTCCTTGAACAGCGCGCCTTCTTCCGTGGCGTTGCGCAGGTCGACGATGTTCTTGTGGAACAGCGTTTCCACGTCGCGCGCGGCGCTCGCCGTGACGAGATCCTGCCTGCCCGGCACCGGCAGGTCCTGCAGCAGATAGGCCTGCGCCGCGGAGAGCAGGGTCGTCTCGGTACCGTCCTCGGCCTCGACGCCGGTCCGCAAGGAGGTGCGGAGCGCGTTGGGGGCGCGGGAATCGTAGAGCTGAGCCGAAGCGCCGAACACCGTGGTGACCGCACCGGGATGCCCGTCGGTGAGCCGGTGCAGGAATCGTGGCAGCCGCGAGGTCGGGTGGATGTCGCCGCGGGCGACGATGTCCACCACGTCGTCTTCGGAAAGCGCGCCCAGTTCGAGGAGATACCACGGATACCAGCGCGGGTCCTGACCCGCCGTCCAATCCGAGTCCACATCGGACGGTTGTCGCGGCGACGGCGTCCGCAACCCGTCGGTCCGGTGGGTCGTCGGCCGTCTTCGCGACGGCGCGCCTCGTTGCGGGGTCAGCAGCGACCAGCTTTCGTTCCAGTCCGGATTCCATCTCCGGCTGGTGGCGATCACCACCAGCGGGTCGGGCGCCCCGCCGGAGCGATGCCGTGCCTCCGTCAGGGTCCGCAGGAAGACCTGGCCGCCCGGGGTGTGCGCGTTGTCCAGCAGGACGACGCTGTTGAGCGTGCGGCGGGACCGGTTGACGCCCTGGTAGCCCTGGCGCAGATCGGTGAGGAAGGCATCGCAGAAGATGCCGTCGACGGCCGCGCGATCCTCGTCGTCGCCTCGCGCGTGCTTGGCGATCTCGATGAGGAAGTCCTCGTGGTTGCCGGTGCTGGCGGGCAGCGCTTTCATCTTGCCCGCCAGCCGTCGCCTGCCGTACCAGCCGAGTCCGCGCAGCAGCAGATCGGTGGCCTCGGGCCAGCCCTTCAACCCGCCCGCCGGAGCGACGCCGCCGACGAGGCGCACCACGTCGACGATCGTTTCCCGGTTCTGTTCGAGCGGCTGGTTCTCCGCCAGCAGTTCACGGATCTTGCGCAGCGCGGCCCGGCGGTCGCGTAATTCCACCGGCGCGCTCAGCACGAGCATGCACAGCCACAGTCGGGGAAAGGCCAGCCTGCCGAACTGTTTCCGGTGCCTGCCGAGGTCGAACGCGAGGTGGGCGAGCAGTTCCCTCGGCTGGATGTTCTCCCGTTCGTGCCGTTCGAAATCGAGATAGGCGTGCGGTATTTCTTCGCAGCGCTCGGCTATCGCGTCGAGCAACGCGGACTTCCCGGTTCCCCGCGCGCCGAGCGCGACCACGACGGGCAGGGCCCGGCTCTGCCCTTTCGGGCGGGTGAGCAGTTCCTCGACCAGGCCGCCGGTGATCGCACCGAGACCGGATATTCGGGGTATGCCGGCAGGCATCGGCCCCCCTCCCCGCGCGGCTCCCCGATTCGACCGCGCCCACTTTGAGCGTCGACTATAGACAGCCGAGGGGATTCCATGCGGTGACAAAGGCACTGGTGGTCCGGGTTGACCGATTTGGCCTAAGATCAGGTCACGGTCTCACACGGATATGAAGACGTTACGAAAATGACGAAGAATCATTCGGTGGCATTCCCGATCGCCTGGTCCAGAATTCCCAGGCCCTCGGCCAGTTCGTCTTCCGTCGCGGTCAGCGGGGGCGCGATCCGGAATACACCGCCCATCCCCGGCAACTGCACGATGTTCATGTGCAGTCCCAGTTCGAGACAATGCCGGGTGACCCGTGCACCCAGTTCGTCGGAGCTCCGCTTCGTGGACCGGTCCACGACGAGCTCCACACCGACGAGCAGGCCCCGCCCGCGGATGTCACCGATGACGTCGTGACGATCGGCGAGGTCTTCGAGGCCGCGGCGGAGAAAGGCGCCCAGTTCGGTGGCGCGTTCGTCGAGCCTGTCCCGGGTGAGGACGTCGAGCACGGTGTTCCCGACGGCGGCCACCAGCGGGTCCGCGACATGCGTGGTGAAGAACAGGTAGCCGCGGTCGTGCGCCTCCTGTTCGATTTCCGCGCTGGTGATCACCGCGGCCAGCGGAAGCCCGGCGCCCAGCGTCTTGGACAGGGTCAGGATGTCGGGGACGACGCCGTCGCGTTCGAAGGCGTACCAGTTTCCCGTGCGGCACAAGCCGGTCTGCGCCTCGTCGAGGATCATCAGCATCCCGCGTTCGCGGCATTTCCCGAGCAGTGCGGCGAAGTAGCCGGGCGGCGGTTCGATGATCCCGCCCGAGCTGAGGATCGGTTCGACGACGCACGCCGCGAGGCTGCCGACGGACTGGGCGTCGATCATCTCGAATCCGAAGTCCAGCTGACGCCGCCAGTCCAGTTCCCCTTCGGCGGTGAGGAAATCCGGACGATACGGATTCGGCGCGGGAATGGCGAAGTTGCCCGGCGTGGACGGGCCGTAGCCCTTGCGGCCCGCGCTGTAGGTCGCGTTCGCCGCGGCCTGCGTCATCCCGTGCCACGACCTGGCGAACGACACGATCTCGTGCTTCCCGGTCACCAGTTTCGCCATCCGGATCGCGGCCTCGTTCGACTCCGCCCCGGTGGTCAGCAGCAACGCCTTTTCCAGCGGTGACGGCAAAGTCTCGGCCAGCCGTCGCGCGAGGTCGACGACGGGACGGCTCAGCATCCCGCTGAACAGGTGGTCGAGCGAGCCGATCTGCCGCCGTACGGTGCCGACGATCTCGGGATGCGAATGCCCGAGGATCGCGCTCATCTGCCCGGACGTGAAGTCGAGGATCCGCCGCCCGGACTCGGTGAACAGGTAGCTCCCGGCGGCGTGGTCGATGATCTCGCGGGTGAAGTCGCCGGCCCCGGCGTAGCGCACGAGGTGCCTGTCGGCGTCGGCCCAGAAGCCGTCGGCGGTGGTCAGGTCGGTGATCGGAGCAGCCATGCCTCGACGGTAAGACGGATCCGAGCGACACGTCCATCTCACAATTCCGGCTGTGCTGTTCGCTTGATCCGTACAACAATGGCCCCATGCTCAACCCATGGAGGCTCAGCCTGCTGAGCAGGCTGGACACCCTCGGCACCGTCCGCGCGGTCGCGAAAGCGGCCAACCTGAGCGCGTCGAGCGTGTCCCAGCAGCTCGCGGTCCTCGAAGCCGAAACACGCACGCAACTGCTGGAACGCACCGGCCGCCGGGTCCGGCTGACTCCGGCCGGGCTGATGCTGGCCCGCCGCGCCAGGGCGATCCTCGACCACATGGACACCGTCGAGGCGGAGCTGCGCAGCCTCGGGGAGGCGCAGACGGGGCTCGTGCGCCTCGGTGCCTTCCAGAGCGCGATCCACACCATCGCCGTGCCCGCGGTGCTCCGGCTGGCCCGCTCGCATCCGCAGCTGGACATCGAACTGCTCGAACTCGAACCGCACGTGAGCATGTCCGCGCTCCGCGTCGGTGACGCCGACCTCATCATCACCACCACGGACTTCGTCGAACAGCCGCTGGGGCCGGACGTCGAGCTCGTGCCGCTCGCGGCCGACCCGGTCGTGCTCGTCGTCCCGCCCGGCCATCCGGCTGCGGGCCGGGGCCCCGCCGACCTCTCGGCCTACGCGAGCGAGCCCTGGGCGTTCGACATCCCGAAGTCGTACATGGCGAACCTCGCCACCCGGCTCTGCCGCGAAGCCGGGTTCGAGCCGCGCGTGATCGGGCGGTTCAGCAACTACATGATGACCTTGCAGCACGTCGAGGCCGGACTCGCGATCGCGCTCCTGCCCGGCCTCGCCGTCGACAAGCGTTATCGCGTCGCCACCCGCGAGCTCGCGACGCCCGTCACCCGCGCCATCACCGCGGCGATCAGGCGCGGCTCCGCTCCTCGCGCGGCTGTCGACCTGGTTCTCGAGGCGATCCGGAGGCATCCGGAACTGCCGCTGTGAACCCGTGCCGCCGCGCCACCAGCACCACGGCGAGCGTCGGCACGAGCAGCGCCAGGACACTCCACGGGAACGACCCGGCGCCGAACCCGGCGAGGAGGACGCCGCCCGCGATCCCGCCGCCCGCCATCGCGGCGTTCCACAGGGTGACCAGCATGGCCTGCGCGATGTCCGCCGCGCCGCCCTTGTCGCCCGCCTGCGCGGCGGCGGTCTGCAGCAGCGTCGGGATGCCGCCCCAGCCGAGCCCCCACAGTGCCGCCGCGACGTAGACCAGCGCCGGATTGTCGCCCAGTACAGCCAGAATCGTCGCGCCGAGGGCGACGAGGACGGTGCCGGCGACGGTCAGCGCGCGCAGCCGCCGGTCGATGCGGAGGCCGACCAGCCAGATGCTGACCATCGACGCCAGCCCGAACACCAGCAGGATCCGATCGACGGCGCCGCCCATCGACACGTGGTCGAGGAAGGTGGCGATGTAGGTGTAGAGGATGTTGTGCGCCAGCACGAAGGTCAGCGTCACGAACAGGACCGCGGCCACGCCGGGCACGGCGAGGGTCCTGCGCACCGGGAGCCTGCCGCCCTTGTCCTGCCCCGGGAAATCGGGGACGGCCAGCGCGATCCAGCCGAGGAGGCCGAGCGCGATCGCCGACATGAGCGAGAACGTCACCTGCCAGCCGAAGAGGTTGCCCAGGAACGTGCCGGCGGGGATGCCGAGCGAAAGCGCGAGCGGGATGCCGGTCATCACGATGGCGATCGCCTTGCCCCGCACCGGTTCCGGGGCCAGCCGCCGCGCGTAACCGGTCAGCAGCGCCCAGACCACGCCCGCCGCGATCCCGGCGACGAACCGCGCGCCGAGGGTCAGCGGGTAGCTCGTGGACAGTGCCGTGACCGTGTTGGCGACGGCGAAACCGGCCACGCCGGTCAGGAGCAGGCGTTTGCGCCGCCAGCCCGCCGTCGCGGCGGACAGGGGGATCGCGGTGAGGGCGGTGCCGATCGCGTACACCGTCACCAGCTGGCCGGTCGCCGCCTCGCCGACGCCGAGACCGGCGCTCATCGCGGGCAGCACCCCCGCGGGAAGGGCTTCGGTGAGGACGGTGACGAACGCCGCCGTCGTCAGCGCGAGCAACGCGCCGAGTGGGAGTTTCGGAGTCATGGTCCGTATGCTCGAACCATCACATAGATGTGAAGGTCAAGTCGGCCGGGGTGAGGTGGCGCACATGCGGATCGGAGAGCTGTCGGAGCGGACGGGGACGTCGCGCCGTCTGCTGCGGTACTACGAGGAGCAGGGTCTCATCATCTCGGAGCGGCAGGCCAACGGCTACCGCGACTACGGCGAGCCTTCGGTCGACAGGGTCATCCAGGTCCGCGGCCTGCTCGACGCCGGGCTGCCGACCCGGATCATCAAGCAGATCCTGCCGTGCCTGGACAAACCCCGGCAGATCTACTTCCCGGACGCGACCCGGGAGATGCTCGAGACCCTGGAGGCCGAACGCGACCGGATGACCCGGCGCGCCGAATGCCTGCTCCGCAACCGGGACGCGATCACGGAGTACCTCGTCGCCGTCCGCGCCTACGACCCCGCCGCCTCCTGAGCTGAAGGGCACCTTCGGCCGGGACGCTCTTGACACCGCGTGAAAGCGCTTTCAGGATGGGTGCGAGAAAGCGCTTTCAGAAGGAGAACGGATGACCACGCGGAAACTCGGCGTCGTGATGAACGGTGTCACCGGGCGGATGGGCTATCGGCAGCACCTGGTGCGCTCGGTCCTGGCGATCAGGGAGGCGGGCGGGGTCGAGCTGGCCGACGGGTCGCGGGTCCAGCTGGAGCCGGTACTGGTGGGGCGCAACGCGGACAAGCTCGAGGAGATCGCCAAGCGGCACGGCCTGACCCGCTGGACCACCGACCTCGACGCCGCGCTCGGCGACGACGACCTCCCGCTGTACTTCGACGCGCAGCTGACCGCCGTCCGCGAAAAGTCGATCATCCAGGCCATCGACGCGGGCAAGCACATCTACACCGAGAAGCCGGTGGCGGAGTCGGTCGAAGGCGCGCTCGCCCTGGCACGGCACGCGGAGGCGGCCGGGGTCAAGAACGGCGTCGTCCACGACAAGCTGTACCTCCCCGGCCTGCTCAAGCTGAAGCGGCTGATCGACAGCGGGTTCTTCGGCCAGGTGCTCTCCGTGCGCGGCGAGTTCGGCTACTGGGTCTTCGAAGGCGACTGGCAGGCCGCGCAGCGCCCGAGCTGGAACTACCGCGCCGAAGACGGCGGCGGCATCGTCGTCGACATGTTCTGCCACTGGAACTACGTGCTGGAGAACCTCTTCGGCGCCGTCACCGCGGTGACCGCGAAGGCCGTCACCCACATCCCGGAGCGCGTCGACGAGAAGGGCGAGCGGTACGCCGCCACGGCCGACGACGCCGCGTACGCGATCTTCGAGCTCGAAGGCGGTGTCATCGCCCAGCTCAACTCGTCCTGGTGCGTGCGGGTGCACCGCGACGAACTGGTGGAGTTCCAGGTCGACGGCACCCGCGGCAGCGCGGTCGCCGGTCTGCACAAATGCGTCGTCCAGCCGCGGGAAGCCACGCCGAAGCCGGTGTGGAACCCGGATCTCGCCGAGACGCGGTCGTATCGCGCGCAGTGGCAGGAAGTGCCGGACAACGAGGACTTCGGCAACGGTTTCCGGGCCCAGTGGGAGCAGTTCGTCCGCCACGTCGCCGACGACGCGCCGCACCCCTACGACTTCATGGCAGGGGTGCGCGGCATCCGGCTCGCGGAAGCCGGCCTCGAGTCGTCACGGGAGAACCGCCGGATCTCGCTCGGCTAGGCGCTGCCGGAGTAAGTCTGCTCGATGGGCTTCGTGATCCAGGTGGTTCCTGGCGGTGCGGGCGGTTCTGCCTCGTACCGGGTTGTACTCGGCTGGACCGCCCGTGCCGTCAGGGACCACCTGGGTGCGAAGACCGCGAGCACGACTTACTCCGGCAGCGCCTAGCTGCCGAAGACCGTTCCCGGGTCCTCGGCGATCAGCACCGAGATCTCCCGGATCTTGCGGTTCGTGTGCTGTGACGCCTCGGTGAGCCAGCGGAAGGCTTCTTCGGCGTTCAGTTCCAGACGTGCCATCACGATGCCCTTCGCGGTGGCGATGGCGTCCCTGGTCTCCAGCGCGGCGACCAGGGTCTCCGCCTGTTTTTCGGCGGCGGCCCAGCGGGACGCGGTCAGGATGATCGCCGAGATCGCCGAGGTGAACATCGCGACCAGCGCCGCTTCGACGGGGTCGAAAGCGTTCTCCTCGAAGCTCCAGACGTTGAGAGCGCCCGACAGCGGTTCGGTTTCCCGCCGCCTGAAATGGGCTTCGTCGGGGAGGAACAGCGGGCAGGCCAGCGCGGTCCGCACGCCGAGCTGTTCGGCGGCGGCCGCGAAGTCCGGCCAGCGTTCGGCCGCGGTCTCCAGCCGCGTCCGGACGATCGTCCCGCTCTGGGCGGCCGTCAGGCAGGGCCCCTCGTCCGCGCTGTACTGCGCCTTGTCCAGGGGAAGCAGGGACTCGTCGGTGGTGGCGACGGTGCTCGGCTCGTCGTCGGAGTACAGCGTGACCGTCGCCGCGTCCGCGCCGGGCAGCAGACCGACCACCTTCTTGGCCACCCGTTCCAGCAACGCGTCGCGGGGCTCGTCGAGCCGCATCGACTCCGTGAGCTCCCGCAACGCCGACGCGGTGTCGCGAAACTGATCCATCGTGTCCCTTTCCCGCGGCCGGTCCGGTCGCACCGGCCTCCCCAAAACGTACTCGTTCCGGCTAGCCGGGCATTGGCCGATTCGGGGTAACCCTCGGGCGATGGCCCGCGGGTTCGGCGGTCGTCAGGCCCTCGCCGCGGGTGAGCCCCGGCAGGTAACGCTCGAACCGGGCGACCTGTCCGGTGGGCAGAGTGCCCGTCAGTTCCGCCCGGTCACCGCGCGTGACCGACCCGGTCACGGTCCCGCCGAGCTCGACCAGCAGGGAGAGCGTGCCGTTGACCGTGTCGGCGGGCAGTTCCACCTCGACGCGGCTGACCGGTTCGAGCACCTCGGTCCCCGCCTCCCGGAGCGCCTCCGCCAGCACGAACGGGGTGACCTTGCGGAAATCACCCGCCGCGCTGACCGGGCTGAAGTAGCCGGTATGGGTGACGGTCACCACGCAGTCGAGCACCTCCCGGCCGGACGGACCCCGCCGCAACGTCGCCTCGACGGTCTCCTCGATGGCCTTGTGGAAGGCGAGCGGGAGAGAGCCGAGCTCGACGTCGAGGTCGAAGGACAGCCCTGAGCCCGGTGCGCCGGGGCCGACCCGCAGCCCGAGCGTCGCGAAGTACGGATTCCGCTTCTCGGTGATGAACCACACGGCGGACCCGACGCCGATCGGCCGTTCGACGCAGATCGGCATGGTGAGACTGAACTCGACATCGAGGCCGTGCTGGGTGGCGAGTGTCTCCGCGATGATCTCCTTCTGCACCTCCCCGTAGAGCCGCACCGAGATCTGACGCGTCTCGTCGTCTTGACGGACGGTGATCAGCGGGTCCTGTTCCGCCAGCTCCAGCAGGGCGGCGAACACCGACGGCGTCTCCTCGGGCCGCGCGGGACCGACCACGGTTTCCAAGGCGGGCGGCGGAAACTGCGCGGCGGCGCCCTCGGTGCCGGGAACGCCGACGCGGTCGCCGATCCGGATCTCCTTGAGCCCGGTGACCTTGGCGATCTGCCCGGCCCCCGCGCGGGCCTCGACGGTGGCGTCGCCGAGTTCGAAAACGCGCACCGCGCTCACCTTCGCCTCGGTCGTGACCGTCCCGCCGGGACCCCGCCGATGGAACCGGACGTGGTCCCGCGCGCCGATCTCGCCGGAGAACACGCGGAGGTAGGCGATCTTCTCGTTGGCGCGGCCGCGTTCGATCTTGAACACCGCGGCGCGCAACCGGTCGTCCGGTACGGGTTTTCCCGCTCCCGCGAGGAATTCGCGGATGCCGGAGGTCAGCTCGGCGATCCCTTCGCCGCTGCGCGCGGAACCGAAGAAGACCGGGGAGACGACGCCGAGCCGCGTCTGGCGGACGACCTCGGCCCGGTGGTCCCCGGCCGTCAAGGTGTCTTCGAGATACGCGGTCAGGAAGGCGTCGCTGTGCTCGGCCAGCTGTTCGGCCTGACCGGGCGCCGGTGAGACCGGCCGCGGCCGGACTTTCGCGTGCGTTGTGCCGAGGTCGTCGACCTCGGACATCGCCACACACGTGACTCCGAGGCGTTCGGTGAGGTCGTCGAGGAGGTCCTCGTAGCGGGCACCCGCCCTGTCGACCTTGTTGGCGAAGATCACCACGGGGATCCGCAGCCGGGCGAGCGCGCGCATCAGCACCCTGGTCTGCGCCTGCACTCCCTCGACGGCGGAAACGACGAGGACGACGCCGTCTAGCACCCGCAGCGCGCGCTCGACCTCGGCGATGAAGTCCGGATGGCCCGGAGTGTCGATCAGGTTGACGCGCAGGTCGCCGATGCGGAACGAGACGACGGCCGAGCGGATGGTGATGCCGCGACGGCGTTCCAGCTCCATCGTGTCGGTGCGTGTGTCCCCGGCGTCGACGCGGCCGAGGGTGCCGATGGCACCGGTGTGATGGAGCAGGCGCTCCGTCAGACTCGTCTTACCGGCGTCGACATGGGCGAGAATGCCGATGTTCAGGTACTCCATGGATGAACGGCTCCAGAGCTGTCGAAAGGTCCGTACGACTCGGGGACTCGACAGCGCACCGCACGCCGTTCTCCTTCTTCCGGGGAAACACCTGGTCGGGCCGGACGTTAGCAGCGTGTTTCCGGCCGGTCACGCGATTTAGGGCCGGGCGTTGACTTGCGGCGCCCCATGGGCCGCATCCGGAACACGACAAGCACCTTCACGATCACCCGCAACTGAGCGCCCGGCGCGCTCACCCGCGTTTAGTCCTCTAGTTGCGGTACTTGCACGCGCAACTACCGCAACTAGAGGACTAAACGCGGGCCGTTGCTGAAGTGCGGAATCCGTGCTTCACTCCTTCCGTGCCGTACCGACGTACCGAGAAGACGCAGGCCAGGCTGGACTCCCAGCGGGGCGAGATCCTGGCCGCGGCCATCGCGCTGCTGGCCGAGACCGGCTACGCGGGCTGCTCCATGGCCGCGGTCGCGGCGCACGCGGGCGTGGGCACCGGAAGCGTGTACCGCCAGTTCCCGTCGAAGGCCGACCTGGTCGTCGAGGTCTTCCGTGAGGTGGTCTCCCGCGAGGTCGCCGCCGTCGAGGCCGCCGCGTCCCACGGTGACGTCCGGGAACGGGTGGTCGCGGTAATCGAGACCTTCGCCGGACGGGCGCTGAAGGCGCCGCGGCTCGCGTACGCGTTGCTGGCCGAGCCGGTCGACGCCGTGGTGGAGGCCGAGCGGCTGGTGTTCCGCCGCGCGTTCCGCGAGGTCATCGCCAGGAACATCGCCGACGGGGTGACGAGGGGACTGCTCCCGTCTCAGGACGCGGAAGCGACCGCCGCGGCGCTGGTCGGCGCGGGCGCGGAAATGCTGGTCGGGCCCCTGGCCGGGGACGGCGGCCCGGACACGATCCCGCATCTGGTCACCTTCACCCTCCGCGCGCTGGGAGGTTCCGTTGGCGTTTGAGACGCTCACCTACCGGGTCGAAGACCGGAAGGCCTACCTGACGTTGAACCGCCCCGAGCGGCTCAACGCGATCAACGACGTCATGCCCGGCGAGATCCGGCAGGCCGTGGAGCGGGCCAACGAGGACGACGCGGTCCGTGTGATCGTGGTGCGCGGCGAGGGCCGGTCGTTCTGCGCCGGATACGACCTCAAGCAGTTCGCGGAGGAAGACACCGAGGGCCGCTGGAACCAGGGGCCGGTCTGGGACCCGGTCAAGGACTACCGCGTGATGAAGCGCAACACCGACGACTTCTTCAGCCTGTGGCGATCCCTGAAACCCACCCTCTGCCAGGTCCAAGGGCACGCTGTCGCGGGCGGCAGCGACATCGCGCTCTCGTGCGACGTGCTGATCATGGCGACCGACGCGCGCATCGGCTACCCGCCCGCGCGGGTGTGGGGCTGCCCGACGACCGCGATGTGGGTCTACCGCGCCGGCGCCCAGCGCGCGAAGCGGATGCTGCTCACCGGCGACACCATCGACGGCACCACCGCCGCGGAATGGGGGCTCGCGCTCGAAGCCGTGGAACCCGAGCGGCTCGAAGCCGCCGTCGAGGAACTGGCCGACCGCATGACCGGGGTGCCGACGAACCAGCTGGTGATGCAGAAACTGATGATCAACCAGGCCTACGACAACATGGGCCTTTCCGGCACCCAGACCCTCGCGACCCTTTTCGACGGCATCACCCGGCACACCCCGGAAGGCCGATGGTTCCGCGAGTTCGCCGAACGCGACGGTTTCCACGAGGCGGTGGCCTATCGCGATTCCGGACAGGTCATCCCGGACGGCGGCGGACCGCTGCCGGAGAGCACGGATTCGAGGAGGTCGTCATGACCGCGAACACCGAAAGCGAACGTGTCGCCGAGCGCCTGCAGCGGTCCTCCGCGCGGCTTTCCTACGACCCGGACGTCGACGTCGACTGGCTGGCGCCGCTGGTCGAAGGCGCCTACGGCAAGGCACCGGAACGCTGTTCCTTGTACGGCACGGCTTTGTGGGAACGCCTCGACGAGAGCCAGCGCGGCGAACTGAGCCGTCAGGAGGCCGCGGCCGCGGCGGCGTCGGGCATCTGGTTCGAGCTGATCCTGATGCAGGGCCTGGTGCGCCACGTGTACAACAGCGACCCGACGACGCACAACGCCCAGTACGCGCTCACCGAGATCGCCGACGAATGCCGTCACAGCACCATGTTCGCCCGCTCGATCGCGAAGACCGGCGGTGTCGTCCGCCGCCCGAGCCGGTCGGCGCACCGGGCTGGCAAGGTGTTCGGCGCCGTCTGCGGCCCGGCGCTGCTGTTCGCCGGGGCCATCTACGTCGAAGAACTCGCCGACGGCATGCAACGCGAGATGATGCGTGACTCCAGCCTGCAGCCGATGATCCGGATGATCTCCCGCATCCACGTCATCGAAGAGGCGCGCCACATCAGCTTCGCCAAGGACGAACTCGGCCGGGCCTGGGCCCGTCACGGGCGCGTCGGCCGTGAGCTGATCCGCTGGGCGATCGCCGCGATGGCCTACGTCGCGACGTCGGAGTTGTTGCACCCCAAGGCGTACACCTCCGTCGGACTCGACCCCCGTGAGGCCCGCCAGGTCGCCGACGCGAACCCGCACTGGCGCCGGACCAAGGCGGCCTGGGCGGCCAAGGCCGTCGAGTACTTCACCGAGATCGGCCTCATCGGCGGCCCGAGCCGCCGGCTGTGGCGCCGGGCCGGCGTCCTCGACTGACACAGCACAAGAAAGGTGACTTCATGTCCGCACGCACCGGCAAGGTCCTCGGCCTCGGCATCGCCGCGACCGGTCTCGCCCACTTCGCCGCCCCCGCCGCCTTCGAACCCGTGACGAAGATGGCCTTCGCCGACGACGTCCGCAACTGGACCTACCGCAACGGCGCCACCGAACTCGCCATCGGGCTGGCCATCGCGGCCCGGCCCACCCGGAAGGCCGGAGTCGCCGGGCTGGCCGTCTACGCCGGATGGCTGGCGAAGCGCGTCCTCGCCCGGCGCTAGCCGAGCAATCGAGAAAGCGGGCCGCCCGCCGGCGTGGATCGGCGGGCGGCCCGCTTTCGTCGGTCAGACCCCGCTGGTCTGGCGGATCCAGTCGCGGCCCGCGGCGACGCTGCCATAGCTGGTGGTGCTGGACCGGTCGCTGGTCGAGCACACGCCGACCTGGACGCCGTCGTCGATCATCGGGCCGCCGGAGTCCCCACCGGCGACCGCGCCGTTCGGGGTGTCGGCCGCGATCGCCGGGCCACCGTAGGTGTCCTGGGCGTTCGTGTCGGAGATCCGGACCGACGCCTGCTTGAGCACCTTCGACTGGTGGTCGCCTTCGTGGTCGGCCTGGGTCGCGCCCCAGCCGTACACGCGGGCGGAATCTCCTTCCTGGGCGTCGGAAGTGCTGCTCGCGAGGCGGGCGAAAGTGCTGCCACCGTCGGCGTTCAGTTTGATCAGGGCGAGGTCGCCGCCCGAGTACAGGTAGGTCGACGAAGCCTTGGCGTGCACACCGCCGGAAGCGCTGTTGGAACCGATGTAGAGGTCAATGTCCTTCAGGCGCTGCCCGTTGTTGTCGTACAGGCAGTGCTTGGCGGTGAGCACCCAGCGCGTGCTGATCAGCGTGCTGGTGCAGAAGAAGGTGTAACCGTTGGCGTGGCCGTTGAACCGGGCGATGTAGCCGGGGTTCTGGGCCGTGCTGCCGCCGATGATCGACGGCTCGGCACCCGGCGAGACCGGGGCGGTCGGAGCGCTCGCCGCCGCGGGCGCCGCGGCAAGGGTCGCGAAAGCGGCGCAGGTACCGGCGAGAAGGGCGACGGCGCGGGCGACCCGGCCGGTGGTTTCACGCATGGGGACTCCTCGGGGAAAGGGGGGAGGGGGACACTTCGAACGTATTCAGGTGAGCTGCCCCGGGATATCCGCGAGAAGATCCGAACCGGTCAACGGGAAAGAACAGTTCTTTCGGCGGATTGCGCCGCGAAATCCGTCCGAAATGGACAAAGAACCGGTACGCCTCGACGGACGAGGCGTACCGGTTCTCCGTGTTCCGAGGCTCAGACGCCGGTCTGCTGCCTGATCCAGCTCAGGTGCTGGGCGATGCCGGTGTAGAGGGTGCTGGTGGCGCATTCGCCGCCGTTGTCCCCGGGGCCGTGCGTCTCCCCGACCAGGGTCCAGCGTCCGGTGGTGCCGACGACCGCCGGTCCGCCGGAATCGCCGTGGCAGGCGGAATGCGTGCGATCGCCGGAGATGCAGACGTCACCGGAGCCGCCACCGCCGGCGTAACACGAGCTGCTGGGCAGCACCCGGAGGTCGATCTGGCGCAGCGTGGTCGGCGTGCTGCAGCTCGGCCAGCTGGTGCAACCCCAGCCGAGGAGCCGCGCGGTGGTGTTCGGCGCCGGATTGCTCGACGCCATCGCGACCGGGGTGGCGCGGACGGCCGTGGACAGGTGCATGAGGGTGAGGTCCGTGCCCGCCTTGTTGACCCGGCGGTCGATCCTGCCGACCTCGCCGCCGGAGTTCTTGTTCGTCGAACCGATCCTGCCCTGCGACGCGCTGCCGCAGTGGGTGGCCGTCACGATCCACTGGGGCGCGACGAGGCTGCCGCCGCAGCCGTTGTTGAGCGAGACCATGAAGCTGTAGGTCTCCGTGGCGGTGCCACCTCCGATGATCGAAGGTTGAACACCCGAGTCCGTTTGGGCGTTGGCGATTCCGGGCGTGGACACCGCGAGTGCCGCCGCCAGGATCCCGAGAGCGACTGAAGCCAGTTTTCGCATGGTTGCTCACAATCGGGCGGCCGAGCCGCCTGGTGGTCGTGGATGAGCGAGGGTGATGCGGAATCCGGCAGAGGTGCTCGATGCCGGTCGATCCAAGATGTCCGACAACGGGATAAACGGAATACCTTCCTAGGTAGGGAGACGAAAGTCGCGGATCGTTCCGCGTAGAGCCGGTACGCGGAACACCGGCTGCCTCAGGCTTTTCCGCCGGGAGAGATCGTCGCGGCCGAAATCCCGGAACGTTCACGGTTCCGGCGCGGGGCCGCGGGCGGCCGGGATTCGCACCGTAGGAATGGTTTCTCCCGATTGTCCGAAATCGCCGCGGAATCGGTCATCGCAACGCGGTTCGCACTCGAGGATTATGTGAAGCGGTATAAGGGAATCCGCGTCAACGGAACAGGACACTACTTTCTGCGGATTGCGCGCACCCCGGAAAGCCGTCCAAGATCACCGCTGAAGTCCGGCGGGCCACGACCCCCGCCGCGGCTTGCCGTACCAAGGGCACGACCGGCGACGACCCGCCGTCCGCGGCTCCGGTTTCGACGCGATCGTCCTTTCGGGGAGAGAAATTTGATGTCGCTGTTCGTCGTCACCCCCGGGGCCTCGGCCGAGGAGGAACTGGCGCACTCACTCGCGACAGGGCCTTTCAGCAAGGCGTTGTCACGGGCCATCGACCGTAGAGGCCTGGGGCTGGGCAGGGTGAAGGAGCGGCTCGCCAAAGCGGGTGTGTCGGTCAGCACGACGACGCTGAGCTATTGGCGAACGGGGCGGACCCGGCCCGAGCGCCCCGAGTCGCTGCGCGCCGTCGCCTTGCTGGAGGACCTTCTCGGGCTCCCCACGAGATCGTTGCTCGATCTGCTTCACCGGCCGGAGGGCGACCGCCCCGCGATCCGCCGCGTGGTCGGCTGGGACCGGCTGTGGGACCCGCGAGAGCCGGTGCTCTCCGTGCTGCATTCGTTCGAGGCGGCGGACGAACCGTCCCTTGTCCTGCTGAGCCTGCACGAGTCGCTGCACATCGGGGCCGACCGGACGCTGAACCGGTTGCGCGTGCGGGAAGTTGTCCGTGCCACCGATGAGCCCGCCCAGGCCAGGGTCGTGGTTCTGCGTGGTTGCGCGCCGGGAAGCCCGCCGAGACTGGTGGCGACCCGCTATTGCGTGCCAGGCCGCACCGAGGTGTTCCCGGAGCAGGCGCTCATCGTCGGCGAACTGGTGTCGGACCGGATGCTCGCCCCCGGGGAAACCGCGATCCTCGAATACGAATTCGAGTACACCGACGGCGTGCCCGACGATCGCCACGACCGGCGTTTCCGGCACTCCGTACCCGAGTACCTCCTGGAGGTCCACTTCGCCCCCGAGGCGACGCCGGAGAGTTGTCATTCCTATCGGCTGGATCACGCCTCCGGCCCGGAACGGGACGTCACCGACGTCCCGCTCTCGGCGCTCTCCCCGGCGGTCGCCTACGCCGCGGCGGTGACGCCCGGGATCCTCGGGATGGCCTGGACCTGGCCCGCCGAGTCCGGTTGAGCCGCGGGATGCACTGCCGGGCAATCCGGATTGGAGGAAAGGGCAAGATCCACTCCGTTCGGCTCTGCCGGCCGACCCGAAAGATTAGGGTCCCGGCTGGGAGGGTCATCGGCCCCGGATCGTCGTTTCGGAAAGGGGCAGGGTGAGTAATCCGCTGGTCGCGCAGGTGAAAGACTCGACGACGGCGGTGTCCGGTGTCCCGTTGCTGGAGAGCGCGACAGGGCTGAAGTCGGCGATCGAGAGCAAGGACTGGGCCGGGGTCGCGATGGGCGCGGTGGGGACCGCGCTGGATGCCCTGACGATGGCGATGGACCCGGTCGGCGCGGTCTTCGCGGCCGGGGTCGGCTGGTTGATCGAGCATGTCGGCCCGTTGAAGGAGGCGCTGAACGCGCTGACGGGGAACGCGGACGAGATCGCGGCGCAGTCGGAGACCTGGACGAACATCGCCAAGGAGCTGGAGAGCGTCTCGGCGGAGCTGGTGGATCTGGTCGAAAAGGATCTGTCGAGCTGGCACGGTGACTCGGCGGACGCGTACCGCAAGCAGGCCGAGAACACCGCGACACTGATGGCCGGCGCGCAGAAGGGTTGCGAAGGCGCGGCCAGCGGGGTGAAGACCGCGGGCGAGGTGGTGGCCGCGGTGCGCACGCTGGTCCGCGACATCATCGCCGAGCTGGTCGGGCATCTGATCTCGTGGGCGCTGCAGGTGGTGTTCACGCTCGGGATCGGGATGACCTGGGTGGTGCCGCAGGTCGTCGCCGCCGTGGCCAAGACCGCGTCGAAGATCGCGCAGGTCACCACCAAGCTGGTCAAAGCACTCAAAGCACTGGCCCCGCTGCTGAAGAAGGCCGGGACGCTGTTCGACGACGCGGGCAAGGCGTTGAAGGGCCTCAAGGGCGGCAAGGTCAAATCGTCGGGCAAACCCAAGGGCATCGACGTCAAGTCGGAGAAACCCCCGAGGGACAAAGGCGGGGATTCCACGAATCCGTCGGGGGACCACCCGAAGGGCGGCGACTCCACCAACCCGTCGGGCGATCACTCGACGACGAAAAACGGCGATGGCTCCCCGAAGCCGTCCGGGGAGCCCAAGAACGATCCGCCGGCGGACAAGCCGGAAACCCGGCCCGGGGGAGACCAGAACACGACGACGTCCGGTGACAAGAACGGCGCCAAGAATCAGGGCGGCGACGGTTCGCGTTCCATCAAGGACAACAACACCAATCCGAAAGAGAACTCCAGCCCGCCCTACTGCCGTCCGGGCAGCGGCGATCCGATCGACATGACGACCGGCCGGATGATGATCCTCGAGACCGACGTCGAGATCGACGCCGCGCTCCCGTTGTCCTTGCGGCGCAGCCACTTCTCGACCTATCGCGCGGGCATCGGGTTGGGCCCGAGCTGGGCGTCCACTGTGGACCAGCGGCTGGAGGTCGAGGACGGCGAGGTCGGTTTCGCGGCCGAGGACGGCACGCTGCTCGCGTACCCGGTCGCCGAGGGCACCGTTCTGCCGGTCGAAGGGCCGTACTGGCCGCTGAAGCGGTCGCCCGAAGGCGGCTACGTCATCGAGCAGCCGGACCTGCAGCGGATGCTGTATTTCGCCCCGGACGGGGTCGGCAGGCTCCCGTTGACCGCGATCTTCGACAACGACGGCCACCGGATCCACTTCGTCCACGACCTCCGGGGCGTGCTGCGGGAGATCCGGCACTCCGGCGGCACCCGGGTCGAGGTCGAGACGACCGGTGGCCTGGTCACCGCGTTCACCCTGCTCGGGGCCGACGAGACCGACCGCACGGAGCTGGTCCGCTACCGCTACGACGGCGAAAAGCGGCTCACCGAGGTGGTCAACTCCTCCGGCCGGACGCTGCGCTACGACTACGACGGACTCGGCCGGGTCGTCCGGTGGACCGACCGCAACGGCCGATCCTACGAATTCGCCTACGACGAGCTCAGCCGATGCGTCAGGGGCGCGGGCGCCGACGGGCACCTCGCCTACACCTTCACCTACGACCGCGAGGCGCGGGTGAACACCGCGACCGACTCGCTGGGCAACACGACCGAATATCACCTCAACGCGGACTTCCAGCTCGTCAAGGAGGTCGGCCCCCTCGGCGGCGTCAACCACTTCACCTGGGACCGCCACGACCGCGTGACCGCGCATACCGACGAGCTCGGCCGCACGACCCGTTGGGAGTACGACGAGCACGGCGACCTGGTCGCCTACACCTTCCCGGACGGCGCGCAGCGCCTGTTCGAGTACGAAGACCGCCGGGTCGTGTCCCTCGTGGAGCCGGACGGGGCGGTCTGGCGCCGGGAGTACGACGAGGCAGGCCACCTCGCGGCGAGTGTGGGCCCGCTCGGCTCGACCACCCGCTACACCTACGGCGAAGACGGGAGCCTGCGCGAGTTCGTCGACGAGGTCGGCAACCGGACGACGGTCGCGTCCGACCGGTTCGGCCGGCCGGACGAGGTCACCGATCCCCGCGGCGTGACCTGGCGGCGGACCTTCGACGCGCTGGGCCGAGTCGCCGACGAGACCGACCCGATCGGCGGCACGACGCGCTACGAGTGGACGGTCGAGGGCGCCGGCTGGCGACGCACCGCGCCCGACGGAACCACGCAGCGCCGGGTCTACGACGCCGAGGGCAACGTCCGGGAGGAGTACGACGAACGCGGCGAGGTCACGCGCACCGACTTCGGTGCCTTCGACCAGCCGGTCACCCGGATCGCCCCGGACGGCTCCCGGTTGCGCGTCGAGCACGACACCGAGCTGCGGACGACCGTCGCCACCAACGGCGACGGCCGCACCTGGCGGTTCGAGTACGACGGGGAGGGACGCAAGGTTCGCGAACAGGATTTCGACGGCCGCGTCCTCACCTACGCCTACGACATGGCGGGCCAGCTCATCGCCCGCACCAACGCGGCGGGCGAGGTCACCACGTACGCCTACGACCTGCGCGGCGAGGTCGTCGAGAAGCGGACGGCGGACGACGTCTGCCGTTACGCCTACGACGGCGCCGGTCGTCTCGTCCACGCCGTCAACCGGGACGCCGAGGTCACCATCGCCTACGACGAGCTCGGCCGCGTCGTCGCCGAGACCTGCGACGGCCGGACGGTCACCTCCGGCTACGACCTCGCCGACCGCCGGATCTTCCGCCGCGTCCCCTCGGGCGCGGAAAGCCGCTGGGACTACGACGGCTGTGACGCTCCGGCCAAGCTGGTGGCCGGACGGCACTCGATCACCTTCCGGCACGACGCGGCGGGCCGGGAGGTCTGGCGTGGCCTCGGCACCGCCGAACTGACCCAGGAATGGGACCCGCGGCACCGGCTGCGCAGCCAGAGCGTGACCACCGCGTCGGGCGCGGTGGCGCAGCGGCGCGTCTACGACTGGCGCCCGGACGACGTGTACTCCGCGGTGCAGGACCAGCTCCTCGGCCGTCAGGAGTTCACGCTCGACCGGGGCGGCCGGGTCGTGGGCGTGCAGCGATCCGGCGGTGTCGAGCACTACGCCTACGACCGGTCCGACGCGGTGGCCATCCTCGCGTCGTCGCCCGAGCGGTACGACGTGCAGGGCCGGTTGGTGAGCAGGGCGGGCTGGACCTACTCCTGGAACGGGGAGGACCGGCTCGTCGGTGTCACCACGCCGGACGGGCAGCGATGGCACTACCGCTACGACGCGCTGGGACGCCGGGTGGCGAAGCAGCGGGTGGAAGGTGACGTGGTCGTCGCCGAGACCGTCTTCGTCTGGGACGGTGAAGTACTCGCGGAACAGTACGAGACCACGGCCACCGGCGAGACGCGGGGCACGACCTGGGAATGGGACTCCCGCCAGGACACCCCGGTCGCGCAGACCGACCGCGTGTACGCCGACGGCCGGTGCCTGGACGAACGCTTCTACTCGATCGTCACGGACTTCATCGGGACGCCGTCCGAACTCGTCGACGAGGCCGGGCGGATCGCCTGGCACCGCGACGAAACCCTGTGGGGAGCGCCGCGCACGACGACGTCCGGGCCCTCGACGCCCCTGCGCTTCCCCGGGCAGTACCTCGACGCCGAGACCGGGCTGCACTACAACCGCCACCGGTACTACGACCCGGTGACCGCCCGGTACCTCAGCGCCGACCCGCTGGGGCTGACCGGTGGCCTGAACATCCACGCCTACGTGCCCAATCCGCTGCTCTGGAGCGACCCGTTCGGGCTCGTCGGGCCCTGCCGCACCGGCGGTCTGCGTCCGGACAAGGGTGGCCGGGGCGGCAAGGACAAGGCCAAGAACTCCGTGGGCGGCCTGCGGTACGACCAGATGGCCAAGAACGGGAAACGCGGCGAGCGCAACCGCTTCGAGCACGTCAAGCTCCACGCGGACAACTACCCCGGCACCAAAGCCGACCACGGCGTCTTCGGGACGAAGGGCGGGAACCCCTGGGACGACAAGAAGATCTCGAAGACCATCGACCAGGGATGGGCCAAGCGGAACGACAAGGGCAGCAGCGTCGAGCATCAGGACGGCGGGACCACCGCCTACACCGTTCCGATGAACAAGAAGATCGGCTACATCGACGAACGCGTCCCCGAACGGCATCCCGACGGTTCGGTGAAGCGGGACACCTGGGACAAGGACACGAACCAGTGGTACGGCGACGTGGTCTACAAGAAGGACGGCGACAACTGGGTCCGGGAACAGAAGGACCTGGATCACCTGAAGATCGTCGTCAAGGACGACAACAGCGTCATCACGGCTTATCCGGACCGCGTCCGCGACTACGACCCCAACCCGACTCCGAAGCCGGAACCATCAGGACCACCTCGGCGGGGCCGCCGGTAAGGCGGCTCATGATGGCGGTGCGACGTCTTGGAGGGCCTTACCGAGGTCGTCGGGCTCGACGCCGAGTTCGGTGCGGGCGATGTCCGGGTCGAGGACCATGGCGGTCGAGTGCAGGGCACTCCATTGTGCCGGGTCGAAACCGAGGGTGAATCCGTGGCGGCGCTGGCGGATTCCTTCCCGGCGGAGCAGAAGTTCGATGACGCGTGGGTGGAGTTTCCAGATGCGTTTCGGAGGGCGGCCGGCCGCGGTCGCGAGGCGGGTGAAGAGGTCTGCCCACGGGAGGTTCGTGGTGACGACCGGATAGTTGCCGTCGGCTCGACGGTCCAGCGCCGCGACGGCTGCTCGCGCGACCTGGGCGACAGTGACGACGGCGGTGGTGCCGGGGTAGGCGAGAATGTCCGCGTTACCGACGGACATGCTGTGCAGCATGGGTTCGAGAGGCGATTGCCGACCTGGAGTCGTGCCTGCGACGTAGGGGAGTTCGAGAACGGCCACGGAGGTTTCGGCGTCGACCGCGGCGCGTGCGCGCTCGGCCTGCTCGATTCTGCTGGCGATGTACGGGCTGAATTCGGCCAGGCGGAGTGCCGGCTGTTCGCGCTGCAGGGTGGCGTAGAAACTGCCGAGGATGACAGCGCGGTCGCACTGCGCCCGGCATCCGGCGGCGAGCAACCTGGCGACGGGTGCGACGTTGGTGTCATGGAAGAACGCGGCGATGTCGGCGCCGCGCGGTGCGGCGACGGCGGCGGCCGAAGCGACGACGATGCCCTTGTGTCCGGCAACGGCAGTGTCGAGTCGCTCGTCGGACAGATCGGCGAGGTCGCCGAGCTGGACTGTCACCGCGGCGGGGAGGTCCGCGGGCGGCGTGCGTACCAAGACCGTGACGTCGTGCCCGCGTGCCAGGAGTTCACGCACGATGTGATGTCCGATGAAGCCGGTTCCGCCTACTACCAGGACCTTCATGGGGCTGTCCTTTCAACGGTCGCTGTGAGTGCCCGTTGAGGCGCTGCCGTACTGGGCCACTCGAGTGAGTCGTCCTGCCGAACCACGGCGACGATCGGCGACCTGAAGTAGGCAGGGTGACCTGAAGCCATCATCGAGCGGACCCATACGACGACAAAGCCCACCGACGACACTCCTGAAACTACAGGAAAATCGTCGGTGGGCTTTGATTCTTACTGTGCGCCATCAGGGACTCGAACCCCGAACCCGCTGGTTAAGAGTCGGCACCTGGGCGTGTCGGACGGTGTCGAGTGATGCCGGACAAGACCTTTTCGTCTGGTCGTGGTGCATCCGCGATGTCGGGATATGTCGCCTGGTGTCGGACTGTTTCAGACCTCTCGGGCGCGTCTCGGGCTCGCCTGTGCCAGGTTGTGTCGCCTGATCCAGCGGGATCGACACCGTAACGACGACGGGAGATACGGTCGGGCCACAGTGCCTCCCTCTAAGGGTGTGGCATCGGTGCGCAGCCCACTAAACTTGTTCATGATGTACGGTCATCGACCACTGACCGTGATCAACCACGGCAAGTTGAGCAGCCTGCGCCCAGACTTCAGTGTCGCGTCTGACTCCCTGTAGGCGCCTTGACCTCTACATCAACATCGACGTCTGACGGCGATTGGTGTCTCGCGAAGGCCGATCAGTTCCACAGACGGACGGCTTGCGCGTCGAAGAAGGCGATCTCCAAGCCTGTTTTCGCATACGACGTCGCTCGGCGCGATCGCATTTCCTGCACCGCTTTGATCGTCGCTTCGTTTGACGGCGAGTCGACGTTACCGAAGAGGGATACGGCTATTCGGGTGATCTTCGAGTGAACGATGGCGTCCATGATGTGCGTGTCGTTTTTGCTGAATGACATTCCATACGACAGCAAACCACCGCCGATCGCCGCGAGTGACCGAAGCGCGTGACCGAGATAGTCACTTGTGCCGATGCGGGTCAGCTTCTCGCGGCTCGTCCCTTCTGCCACGTACAGGGGGAACGAGTCGGCCTCCAGTTGGGCGCGGATCTGGTCGATCAGCGGTTCGTTGGTCCGGCGCCAGGTCAGCTTCTTCAAGCCATCCTCGCTGCGGTACAGATGGAGAGCTCCGTGGAGGTAAAATACGTTCTGTGAGTGGGGATCCAGGTGGTTCCACAAGACGTAGTCGGTAGCCTCCCCGGGATCTCGAAAGCCGTCGTCCGCCCGCCTTGCCTGCAGGTTTTCCTCGGGAAAGTCTTGCATGAGAGTCCAGTAGAGCAAGAGGTCGTAGTTCGCGGTGTAGATACGGTCAAACTTTTCCAGGAACCTGCGGACTCGTAAGTAGACTTCGGCGTCGATCTCGTACGGCCGCCCTGGGTGAAGCGCCGCGAGGATGTGAGCCAGGGCATCCTTGAGCTTCGAGGCTTCCTCGTCAAGTGTCGCGGCTTCCGCCGAGTACTTCGTTGCATCGAGCGCGTAAAGCCCGATAGCGGCGTCCTCGAGCGTCTTGATGACAATCTCGAAGTCCTGAGTATCCAGCTTCTGGAAGAGGTGCTGGGCAGTAGGGCTGAGCATGCCTTGCGCCTCGGCATGGGATCGCAAAGCCGAGTATGAGAACCTGGCGGGGTCGAACGCGATGCTGAACCCGTTTCCCAGTATCAGCCGGGTAGGCGACGCTCTGCCCTTGGATTTCGTCGATTCACTCAGCCAGGAGATGGCCTCATCGTAGTCCATGAGGTCCACTGGTCCACCTCAAATCCGTTTCTGCCGAGAGTGCCCGGGCTTATGTGCCGTGGGCCAACTGCTGGCTGGAGCGCCATTCCTGTGCTTCCGGCTCTTCGACGTAGTCGAGGAGATTGTCCTTCAGGCCCATGTCTTCGAGGATAGTGAGGATCTCGGCTGGAGTGGCGTAGAAGAACTCGCGCCTGAGATTGACCCGGTTGACGCGCCGATCGGCGAGGTGCTGATGTAGGCGCGTTTCCAGGCTCACGGCATCGGCGTCGAAAATCTTGGCGTGGACGTCGAACCTGAACGGGACCGAGGCGTCGCCGAGTTCACGAACGCGTTCGAGTGGATCGAGCCGCCGGGTCAATCCGACCTTGACGACACTGTCACCGAAAGATCCGACATTGGAGATCACGTAGACCCATCCAGTGCGAATGTTCGCTTCGCGCTCCTCGACCCCTCTGATTGCGTCACCGATCTCGTCCAGCTTCGCCCGTGCCGCCTCGGCCTGCTGCTCGTCACCGGACGAGACCCACTTCTGCAAAACGCCCCGCCAGTGCGCCTCTTCTTTGGTCAGCTTGGCTTTTTCACGTTCGAACTCTCGTTGAGCCTGCTGCTCGTCCCGTTGCCGCTCCCGTTCGGCTCGGATGCGTTCCTTGTCCTCTTCGACCTTTGCGAGGTGGTCGGCGGTGAGTTCGAGTTCTTCGCGGCGCAGCCTGTGATAGCTGGGGGAGATGTTGATGTTCATGGTTTTGCCGAGGCGCGAGATGACCTCACGGGTCTTGGTCAGACGGTCTTTGGCCGAGTCAAGACGGTAGGGGCGCATGGATCTCACGCAGTTGTCTGCCTCGGCGTTGTAGGCGCGCAGCATGAGCTTGGAAAAGTCTCTCACCATGCGCTGGCCTTCGACTTTGGAACCGTTCACGGTCCAGTCTGTGGTCGCGGTGATCGCATGGTTGTTCTTTGCGGAGATCTTGATGGAATCCTTGAGACGCTGCAGGGCGGCCTTGTAGGCGACGGCGTCGGCCAGCCGGTGCCGGAACTCGTAGATTCCGGCCTCCTGGAGCAGCGTGATCTCTTCGGTCTCGACCACTTGGTCGTGCAGTGACTTGAGCTTCACGGCTGCTTCGTCGATCTGCCGTCGAACCGTGGCCAGTTGTGCCTCGCCGTCCTTACGACTCTGTGCCTGTGCGTGTTGTTGTTGCCGCGCCTCTTGCCCGAGTTCGGCGATAGTCTGGCGCATCTGCCGGATTTCTCGCTCAGCTTCCAGCACGTCCTTGCCTCTGAGTTCGGTGCACTTGGCCTCGAGATCTACTATTTGCGCACTCAACGCAGCGTTGCGTGCGGTGACTTCCCGAAGCTGAGATGCTGTCTGTAGGAACTTGGTTGTTTCCGTGCCGAGCTCGGCTTCGAGTTCTCGAACCCGTTTCCGGGCGCCGAACAGCCCAGCCTTGCCCGGTGCTGCGGGACCGGGCGCTGCTTGGAAGGGTGCCATTTGCTGCTGCGGCTCGGGATCAAGTGTCCACAGTTGCCAGAACTGCGGTGGCGCGGGCCAGTCGGCTGGTGGCTGCCAGCCAGGCGGAGGCGTCCATCCGGAGGGGACAGCCGGCCAGTTCGGTGGCGGATTGAATCTGTACCCCATACCACTACCCTCCGCTGTTCCTGATCACAGCAGAAGTCGCAGCTTCGTGAGAGTGCGTTACACGGTCATCCTCAGCCCTGGGCCGCCGGTTCATACCGGCTGAACGGGATGCTCTGGTCGTCGTGACAGTTCGCGATGCGGCCGACACCGGGGATGGTTTGGACGTCTTCGCTGGGTCCCCGAGTTCGCGAAGCCGGTCGATACGTAACTCGGGCTCCAGTGCTGCCCATTCTCATGCGTGAAGATCTAGCGTTCAGACAGTTGGTCACCAAGTCTGGGTTACCGCCGGTACGGTTCCACGACCTCCGGCACGGCGCGGCAACACTGTCGCTGGCTGCGGGAAATGACCTCAAGAAGGTCCAGGCACTGCTGGGTCACGCGAGCATCATCCTGACGGCCGACACGTACACCAGCGTGCTTTCGTCTCTCGCGCGTGCGAGCGCCGAAGCGACCGCGAGCCTGGTTCGTCGCGCCGGCTACGAACGGGGCTAGAAGATTTGCAGGTCACGGGCCGCTCGCGGTCTACACCATCGAAGTCAGGGCAGCGGCCGAGGTCCGCACCTCATTCATCGCGGAGGAGCACTCGAACGGGCTCACGGTGGCCCCACCTCGGGCTCACACATCAACAAAGTCCACCGACGACATCCCTGAATTTACGGGATGTCGTCGGTGGACTTTGAATTCTTGCTGTGCGCCATCAGGGACTCGAACCCCGAACCCGCTGGTTAAGAGCCAGCTGCTCTGCCAATTGAGCTAATGGCGCCTGCTTGTTCCGCCGCTTTGGTGCTCCCCTTGGCGACGTGGAAAACATTAACACAGGGTTGCTGGGGCCCGTTTCAGGGGGGGTCCCCTTAGGCCGCCGTGGGCGTCGCGGGGACGTATTCGGCCATCCGGCCGCAGGCGTTGCGGCCGGTCAGGCAGACTATAGCCAGACGTTGGGGTTGGTACCACGCGAAACGGGCGGTGTGCATGAGGGTCTGGGGAGCGACGGGGCGGTCGCGGGTGGCGTTGGTGGCTGTGGTGGCCGGGTTCACACTCGCCTCGTGCAGCAGTACACCGTCGAGTGAATCGCCGTCTCCGGGCGGCACTCCCGATGGTTCGCAGCAGAGCAGCGCGGCTCCCGCTCCGAAGCCCGCCGCGATGACGCTGACCCCGGCGCAGGGTGCGGCGGACGTGGCGCCCGGCGAGCCGGTGACGGTCGCCGTCGCCGATGGCAAGGTGGGCGAGGTCAAGCTGGCCGGAGCCGACGGCAAGGTTGTCGCGGGCAAGCCGAAGGAAGACGGTTCGGGCTGGGAGTCGGCGGAGCCGCTCGGCTACGGCAAGACCTACACCGTCACCGCGGCCGCGACCGGGACCGACGGCAAGCCGGTCACCGCGACCTCGACGTTCTCCACGTCCAAGCCGGGCAAGCAGATCGGTGTCTCGATCAACCTGGTCGAAGGCGAGACTGTCGGCGTCGGGCTGCCGCTGATCTTCAGCTTCACCGGCAACGTGCCGGACAAGGCGGCGACCGAGAAGGCGCTGAAGATCGTCACCGAGCCGCAGGCCGAGGGCGCGTTCCACTGGTTCGGTGAGAAGACAGTGATGTGGCGGCCCAAGGAGTACTTCAAGCCGGGCACCAAGATCTCGGTCAACGCGGCGATCTACGGCAAGAACCTCGGCAACAACACCTTCGGTCGCGAGGACAAGCCCGCCAAAGTGGTCGTCGGCGACAAGCTGGTCGCGACCGCGGACGGCGGCACGCACCAGATGAAGGTCGTGGTGAACGATCAAGAGGTCAAGCAGATGCCGATCTCGATGGGCAAGCCGTCGAGCAGTACCCCGGCCGGGACCTACACGGTGATGAGCGAGCACACCGGGTACACGATGGACTCGAGCACCTACGGCGTCCCGTCGGACAGCAAGGCCGGCTACCGGACGTTCGTGAAGTACGCGGTGCGGATGTCGAACAGTGGCATCTTCTACCACTCGGCGCCCTGGTCGGTCGGTTCGCAGGGCAAGCGGAACGTGAGCCACGGCTGCATCAATCTGTCGACCGAGAACGCGAAGTGGCTCATGGACACTTCGAAGAAGGGCGACATCATCACTGTCGCCAACTCGGGCCCGCAGGTGCTGGAGCCGACCGACGGCTGGTCGGTGTGGCAGATGTCGTGGGACGACTGGAAGACCGGCGGCGACCGGAACTGACGCCAGACCCGGAGGGGTCCCCATAGGACGAACCCGTCCTATCGGGACCCCTTCTGCATTCCAGGGCTCAGGGCTACACGCGACACACTCCCCGCACCGGAAGACTCACGGCACCGACGCGATGGGGGTCCGGGGGCGCAGCCCTCCGGCGGGGGTTTGGGGGCTCGGCCCCCAAGAAAAGGCGAAACCCCAGCCTGTCGGGAGGAGCTCGCAAGAGCCCCGAACAGACTGGGGTAATGGGGTGAGCGACGGGTTTCGAACCCGCGACCTCCTGGACCACAACCAGGTGCTCTACCAACTGAGCTACGCCCACCATCGCCGGGCTCGGGAAGCTTCCCCATCACCTCGGCCGCACTATATTAGCGTGCCCGTTTCCGGGGCTCGCAACGGGTTACGGTTCGTGGCGTTCCTGCACTTCAGCGGCTGCGGCCTTGGCCTGTTCGGTGGTCGGGCCGGGCTGCGGGACGAAGGCGACGCGGCGGTAGTAGTCGAGCTCCCCGATGGATTCCTTGATGTCGGCGAGCGCGCGGTGGGCGAGGCCCTTCTCGGGCTTGGCGTAGTAGATCCGCGGGTACCAGCGCCGGACGAGTTCCTTCACCGAAGACACGTCGACCATGCGGTAGTGCAGGTGCCCGTCGAGGGCGGGCATGTCGCGGGTGATGAAGCCTCGGTCGGTGGCGATGGAGTTGCCGGCGAGCGGGGCGACGTTGACCTCGGGCACGTGCGAGCGGATGTACTCGAGGACGCGCTGCTCTGCCTCCTCCAAAGTCACCGTGGAGCGCCGGACCTCTTCGGTGAGGCCGGAGCGGGCGTGCATGTCACGGACCACCTCGGGCATGCCGTCGAGGGTCTCGTCGTCGGTGTGGATGACGATGTCGACGCCTTCGCCGAGGACGTTGAGCTCGGCATCGGTCACCAGCGCGGCTATTTCGATCAACGCGTCCTTGCCGAGGTCGAGCCCCGTCATCTCGCAGTCGATCCAGACTAGGCGGTCGTTCACCCCGAAACCCTAACCCGACCCGGGGATTCATGACGTGCGACGTGCGGGTTCGGCGCGTTGCTGGCAGCGTGTGCATCCTCAGGTGAGCCATATCACAGACCAGGGAGTGACAGTGGCCGAACAAGGTCCAGCCCAGGAGATCGCGCAGGGTTACATGAGCGAGGGAGCGGCCGTCGAGCTCGGCGCCGTCGTGATCGACGGCAAGGCCGACGCCGGTGCGGCGGTCCGCCTGCCCCTGGCGACGCTGAACCGGCACGGGCTGGTCGCGGGCGCGACCGGTACCGGCAAGACGAAGACCTTGCAGCTGATCGCCGAGCAGCTCTCGGCCGCGGGGGTGCCGGTGGTGCTGGCGGACGTGAAGGGCGACCTCTCCGGGCTCGCCGCGCAGGGCGAGAGCAACGACAAGATCGCCAAACGCGCGGAAGAGCTGGCTGATCAGTGGGCGCCCGCGGCGTTCCCGGTGCAGTTCCTGTCGCTGGGCACCGGCGGCAAGGGGTCGCCGATCCGGGCGACGATCACGAGTTTCGGCCCGATCCTGCTGTCGAAGGTGCTGGGGCTCAACGAAACCCAGGAGTCGACGCTCGGCCTGATCTTCCACTGGGCCGATCAGCGCGGCTTGGCGTTGCTGGACACGAAGGACCTCCGCTCGGTCATCACGCACCTGACCAGTGACGAGGGCAAGGAGGACCTCAAAGGCATTGGTGGCGTCTCGGCCGCGACGGCCGGGGTGATCCTCCGGGCGCTGTCCAATCTGGAGGCTCAGGGCGGCGAGGACTTCTTCGGCGAGCCCGAGCTGGACGTCCACGACCTGATGCGCCAGGTCGACGGCAAGGCGATGGTGACCTTGCTGGAGCTGGACAACCTCCAGTCGAAACCCGCGCTGTTCTCGACGTTCCTCATGTGGCTGCTGGCCGAGTTGTTCGAGGAGCTGCCCGAGGAGGGCGATCTCGACAAGCCGAAGCTGGTGTTCTTCTTCGACGAGGCGCACCTGCTGTTCAACGACGCGTCGAAGGCGTTCCTGGAGCGCATCGAGCAGACCGTGAAGCTGATCCGGTCGAAGGGTGTCGGCGTGTTCTTCTGCACCCAGCTCCCGACGGACATCCCGAACAACGTCCTGTCGCAACTGGGCGCGCGGGTCCAGCACGCGTTGCGCGCGTTCACCCCCGAAGACCAGGCGGCGCTGACGAAAACGGTGAAGACGTACCCGAAGACGAAGCACTACGAACTGGACTCGGCGCTGACGTCGCTCGGCATCGGCGAAGCGATCGTCACCGTGCTTTCCGAACGGGGCGCGCCGACGCCGGTCGCGTGGACCCGTCTGCGCGCGCCGCGGTCGAAGATGGGGTCCATCGGCGCCGAAGCCATCTCTGCGGCAACGGCGTCCTCGGATCTGCACGCGAAGTACGCCGAGACGATCGATCGTGAGTCGGCTTACGAGAAGCTCGCCGCGAAAGTGGCAGCGCCACCTGCCTGTGAGGCTCCAACTGAAGCGCCTCCGGCTCCGAAACCGGAAAAACAGGAGCCCGGGATGGTCGAGCAGGCGATGAAGAACCCGGCGGTCAAGTCGTTCCTCCGCTCGGCGGCGAGCGCGCTGGGACGGGAGATCACGCGCGGTCTGTTCGGGAACCGGCGGCGGTGAAAATACCTGACGCAATCTGTCAGGTATGCCTGGCAGACTCGGCTTCATGACCAACACCGCGACAGCGTCGTTCACCGTGGACGGCTGGGATCCGCAAGCCACCGAGAAGGCCGAAGGCACCGAGTTCTCCCGAGTGGTTCTCGGCAAGACCTTCGTCGGAGGCGTCGAAGGCACCAGCACCGTCGAGATGCTCACGGCGGTGAACGAGACGTCGTCGGCGTACGTCGCCTTCGAGCGGCTCTCCGTGTCCGTCGACGGGCGTAAGGGCGGCTTCGTTCTGCATCACTCGGCGGGGGAGAACGGGCATCACCTGATCGTCTTGCCGGGCTCCGGTCACGGTGACCTGGCGGGCATCACCGGAACGGCGGAGATCGTCCAGGACGACGAAGGCAACCACACCTTTACTCTCACCTACGAACTCTGAAAATCCGTGAAGGCCTCCTTCGCCGAAGGAGGCCTTCACGGACATCGCCTGCTGGGCCGCCCCCTGACAGCGGTCCAGACGGCCGGGTCAGCCGACGATCTGCTCGACGATCTTCTTCGCGTCGTTGATGGGGATCGCGAAGCCGATGCCGATGCTGCCGGTCGAAGACGGGTTGTACAGCGCCGAGTTGATGCCGATGACGTTCCCCTGCGCGTCCACCAGCGCCCCGCCCGAGTTGCCCTGGTTGATCGGGGCGTCGGTCTGGATCGCGGTGTAGCTGGGCCCGCTTTCGTTCGTGGTCCTGCTGTAGGGCGATCGCCGGTCCTGGCCGCTGTTCAGGTCGTCGAGCTTGCGGTTCAGCGCGCTCACAATCCCGGTGGTCACGGTGTTCTGCAGTCCGCCGGGCGAGCCGATCGCCACGACCTGCTGGCCGGCGACGAGCTTGCTCGAGTCGCCGAGCGAAGCCGGTGTCAGCCCACTCGCGTCCTTCGCCTGGAGGACGGCGATGTCGGCCTTCGTGTCGGCGCCGACCACGCTCGCCTTGTACTGCTTGCCGTCCGAAAGCGTGACGGTCACGTCGCCCTGGGCGTCGGCGACCACGTGCGCGTTGGTGAGGATGCGCCCGTCCGCCGTCAGGATGACGCCGGAGCCGACGGCCTCACCCTGCGCGGTGGTCACGTTCACCTGGACGACGCTCGGCGTCACCTTCGCGGCGACCCCGCTGACGTCACCCGAGGTGTTGTTCCCGACCAGTTGCCCGTTGGCGACCGCGGACGAACCCGTGCCGGACGCCGACGACGCCGAGTCGATGCCGACGAGCGCCGCGCCGCCGACTCCGCCGATCAGGGCGGCGGCGAGTGCCGTCGCGCTGACGAGGACGGCGACCCGGCCGCCCTTCTTGCGCGGCGGCGGGACCGGCGTCGGCGCCTGGGCCTGCTGCGGCGTGAAGAGCGGATTCGGCGCGGCCTGCCAAGGGGTGTAACCGGGGTACTGCTGCTGATGCGGCGGCTGGTGCCCACCGGTGGAGGCGGGGCCGGGCCGACTCTCGTTCTCGGTCATGGAACAAGATTCGCGCCCGTACTTGTGAACTGCCTGTGGAAAACCCCTCGGCTTTGCTGAGAAGAATTAGCTGAGAATCCTCAGTCGAAGAACGTCGGCACGTCCAGTGCGCCGCCCGAAGCTTCGAACTCCTCGTGCACCGCGGCGCGGAGTTCCGCGTCGGCCAGATAGTCGACGGCCGTCAGCGCCAGCCCCAGCGCGCCGTCGACGACCGCGCGATCACCGTCCGGCGAACCGGCGGCGGCCGCGAACTCCTTGGTGTGCAAGGCGGTCGTCGGCCCGGCGATGGCGATCATCGGGTGGATCGCGGGCATCCGGTAGGAGAGGTTGCCGAGATCGGTCGAACCGGTGAGGAACTCGGGCACGATCCCCGGCGGCAGCGGTTTGCGGCCTGCGTCGACCTGATGCACGGACCAGCGTCCGGCGAGCGTGGTGTTGAACCGGATCGGCAGGTAGGCGGGCTGGGAGTCCCACTGCAGTTCGATTCCGCAGCCGGTCATCTCCGCCGCGCCGCGTGCGATCGCCGAAACGCGCTCGGCGAGGTCGCGCAGCGTGTCCGGCTGCGCGGAGCGGAGATAGAACAGCAGCGCCGCGCGCTCGGGAACGACGTTCGGCCGCGCGCCACCGTCGGTGAAGACGCCGTGGACGCGGTCGCTGGAAGGCAGATGCTGCCGAAGCGCCGCGACACCCTGGTACGCGGCGACGGCGGCGTCGAGCGCGTTGCGTCCCATGAACGGCTGAGCCGACGCGTGCGCGCCGACGCCGGTGAACACCATTTCGAGCTGGCGCCTGCCGAGGAACGGGTGCATGGCGATGTCGTGACTGAACGGGTGCAGCATGACCACGGCGTCGACGTCGTCGAAAACACCAGCGCGGGCCAGAGTTTCCTTGCCGCCACCGCCTTCTTCCGCCGGCGTGCCGATCAGCGAGACCCGGCCGCCCAGCCGTTCGGCGACCGCCGCCGCGCCGAGGAAGCCGCCCGCGCCCGCGGTGCAGATGACGTTGTGCCCGCAGCCGTGGCCCAGCCCGGGGAGGGCGTCGTACTCGGAGAGGACCGCGATGTGCGGACCGCTTCCGGGAGTGCTCGCGACCAAGGCGGTGTCCAGCCCGCCCGCGCCGATGGTCACCTCGTGGCCGTGCCGCTTGAGTAGATCTCCGAGCGCGAGGACCGAGCGGTGCTCGGCGAACCCCTCTTCGGGATGAGCGTGCAGGTCTTGGCTCAGGTCCACCAGTTCCGCGGTCAGCGCGCGGACCCCGGCCTCGACGGCGTCCCGGGTGGCGGGATCCGCACCCTCGTGCGGCGAGCCGAGGGGTTCGGCCGCGGCGACGGCGTCCGCGGTCGCCTCGACCAGCGAACGGAGGTAGCTGTCGTCGGGAGGAATCGGCGAAGCGTGCTCAGAGCGGATCATTTCCGGATGTTAACCGGTAGCTCTCCCGTGACGATCTGCGTGACGCCCGAATACCGCTCCTCCACCCGGTCGAAACCGCGCCTGAACAGTTTCAGTGTGATCTCGCCGCGGTCGAACATCCGCTGTCCGCTCAGCCTGCCGAGGAAGGTGTCCGCCAGCCGCATCGGCTGATCGCTGTGCCGCGCGCTGGTCAGCATCACCAGCGAGCCGCCGGGTTTCAGTACCCGGGCGAACGAGTCCAGTGCCGCGTCCGGATCGGCGAACATGTGCAGCGCGGCGAAGCAGCAGACGGCGTCCACAGTGGAATCGCCGAGCGGCAGGTCGACGGCGTCGGCGCGCAGGTAGGTCACCGAAGCCGGGTTGGGCGCGGAGAGTGCCTTGTCCAGCATGGTGACAGAACCGTCGAGCCCGATCGAAAGTCCTTCAGGGCCGACGGCTTCGCCGAACGCGCGGGTGAACCTGCCGGTGCCGCACGCGACGTCCAGCGCGACCTGGCCGGGGCGCAGGCCGAGCGCTTCGACCGCGATGCGGACCTCGTCCGCCATGCTCGGGCCGTTCAGTCCTTTCGCGACCCTGCCCAGTGTCGGGCGCCAGTACCGCTCGTAGATCATCGGCACGGCGGAGGTGCGCATCAGTCGCTGCGCGAGTCCGGTCGGTGGCCCCGCCTGCGGGATTTCGCCCAGCAGATCGAGAAAACCTTCCCTGGTCCCGGCGGGTGTGGTTCCCGGCCGCAGCAGGCTCTCGAGACGTTCGCGATGGTCCGGCATGGCTGCTCCCTTCACGGTGGTCACCCGAGAATCTGCCATGACCGGCCCGTTCGCGACATTCCCGCCGCCGTGAACCGAAACTGTCGGTGGCCGTCTCTAACGTCGGAGGGAGTCGCCGTTCCCCAGCCGAAGGAGCCCGAAATGACCGGCTCGATCCTCCAGCACACCGCCACGACCACGCTGCGCATCCCGGTGCGCGGCCCGTTCGACCTCGACAAGTCCATCCGGTTCCTGACCGATTTCCCGCCCGCGTGCCGCACGGACGCCGCCGCCGAACCCGGCACCCTGCGCTTCGCCTTCCCCGCCGAAGCGGGGTGGGAGCACGTCGGTGCGGCCGTCAGACAGAGATCGCCCGGCTCGATCGAGGTGGAGGTCTTCGCCGAAGAAGGGCTCGCCGTCGAGGTCGGCGCCCAGGTGCGGCGGATCCTTTCGGTGGACGTCGACGGCACCGGCTTCGCCAAGATCGGCACCGCGGATCCGGTGGTGCGCCGCCTCCAGCAGACGTTCCCCGGGCTGCGGCCCGTTCTGTTCCACTCGCCCTACGAAGCGGCCTGCTGGGCGATCCTGAGCCACCGGACGAGCATGGCGCAGGCCGCCGTGGCGAAACGACGGCTCGCCGAGGAGTTCGGCAGGCCGGTGGACGTCGGCGGGAAGATCCTCAGGTCGTTCCCGGCGCCGGACGTCATGGCCGGGCAGGAGGCCGGGCGCGAGCTGCCGGAGATGAAGGCCGAGAGGCTGCGCGCGGTGGCCAACGCCGCCAAGGACGGTCTGCTCGACGCCGCGTACCTGCGCGCGATGCCGGTCCCGGACGCGTTGCGCTGGCTGCAGCGGTTGCCGGGGATCGGCCCGTTCTCGGCGCAGCTGATCCTGATCCGGGGTGCCGGGCATCCGGACGTCTTCCCCGGGGGCGAGCCGCGTTTGCAGGAGGCCATGCGGGCCGCGTACGACCTGCCGCTGGCGCCGCCCGAGGAACTGGAGGAGCTGTCCACGGTGTGGCGGCCGTTCCGCAGCTGGGTGGCCTTCGCCCTGCGCAACGACCGGGAGTTTCGCACGCGTGAGATCGGAGGTTCCATGACCGCCTGACACGGGACGTATCCCGCTTGTGGTGAGCTGGTGCGGTGAGCTCGTCTCCCGCCGAAACGGTTTCCGACATCGCCCAGTCCACCCCGCCCGGCACGATCACCCTGGTCACCGGTGGTCTCGCACTGCTCGTGGTGCTTTCGGGCAGGCCTTGGCGGATCGCCCGCAACCTGGTCACGCTCGTCCACGAGGCAGGTCACGCGCTGGCGGCGATCCTGGTCGGCCGTCGGCTGCAGGGCATCAAACTGCACTCGGACACCTCCGGGGTCACGGTCTCCCGTGGCAAACCGGAGGGGCCAGGGATGGCGTTCACCGCGCTGGCCGGGTACCCGGCGGCCGCGGTGCTCGGACTGGTGTTCGCCGGGCTGCTCTCGTCGGACCTGATCACCGTCGTGCTGATCGTGATGGCCCTGATGCTGCTGGGCGTCCTGGTGATGGTGCGCAACACCTACGGCGTGTTCGCCGTGGTCACCAGTTCGGTGGTGCTCGGCTTGGTCGCGCTGGTGGCGCCGTCGTGGTTCCAGGCGATCTTCGTCTACCTGCTGACCTGGTTCCTGCTGTTCGGCGGCGTTCGGCCGGTGATCGAGCTGCAGATCAAGCGGCGCCGCGGATCGGCGCGGGATTCCGACGCCGATCAGCTCGGCAGGCTCACCGGGGTGCCCGCGGTGCTGTGGGTGCTGGTGATGGCCGTGCTGACGGTGAGCTGTCTCTTCGCGGGCGGGTTGTGGCTGCTGGAGCCGACCGTCGCCTGACCGGGGCGGTGCGGCAGACTGATGGCTCGTTCCGCGCGGAGGGAGTCACCAGATGGACGAGGTCGCCAAGGCCGTCGAGGAATGCGCTCGATCGGCGAAACGGGCCGCGCCGTCGCTGGCCGCCGCCTCCGCGGAGGCGATCGACGCCGCGCTGAACGCCATGGCGGGCAAGCTGGTCGAGCACGCCGATGTGGTGCTCGAGGCGAACCAAGCCGACATCGCCAAGGCGCGCGAGGACGGTATGAGCGCGGGCCTGCTCGACAGGCTCACCATCACGCCCGAGCGGCTGACCGGCATGGCCGAGCAGCTCCGCCTCCTGGCCGGTGCGCCGCACCAGGAGCGGTCCGTCGAGGTGTCCACTTTGGACGGAGGGCTGCGGCTGGTGGAACGCCGCCGCCCGGTCGGCGTGATCGGCGCGAACTACGAGGCGCGCCCGAACGTCACGGTCGACGTCGCCTCGCAGTTGGTGAAGTCGCGCAACGGTGGCGTGCTCCGCACGGGCTCCGCCGCGCTCGGCTCGGCCCAGCGCCTGCGCGAGACCGTCATCGCCCCGGCGCTCGCCGAGGCGGGCATCGACCCGGACGTCATCCAGCTGGTGCCGCGCGCCGAGCGCGAAGCGGCTTCCGCGCTGGTGCGTTTCCCCGCGCTCGTGCCGCTGGTCATCCTGCGCGGCAGCGGCGACAGCACCCGGGCGCTGGCCACCGAGGCGGCCGTCCACGGCGTCCGCACGCTGGCCCACGCCGACGGTGGCGGCGTGCTGTACATCGACGAAGCGGCCGACACCGACAAGGTGCGCGAGCTGGTCTTCAACAGCCTCGACAGGCTCGGCGTCTGCAACCGGCTGAACCTGCTGCTGATCCACGAGGCCGCCCACGACCGCGTCTGGCCCGGCATCTCCGGCGCGCTGGCCGAACGCGGCGTCACGCCGTCGCTCGCCCCGCACGAGCACGCCATCGGCTACGAATGGGCGCTCGACTCCGACCGCGAAGCGACCGTCACCGTCGCGAAGGTCGCGAGCCTGCCCGAAGCGGCCGAGATCGCCAACGAGCAGACCTCCGGCCTCGCCGCCGGCATCGCCACCGAAAGCAGCGAAGCCGCCGACGCGTTCTTCGACGCGTACACCGGCACCGGCGTCTTCTGGAACGCTCCCACCCGGCTGCTCGACGGCTTCAAGCTCCTGGCCGTCCCCGAGACCGGCATCAACCTGGACAAGGTCCCGGGCCCGCGCGGCCCGGTCACCTACACCGACCTCTACGTGAGGCAATACGCCGTGCTGCCCGCCTGATCTTCACGGATGTCATGAAAGGGGCTTTCAGGACGAAAAGTGTCCTGAAAGCCCCTTTCATGACACTGGAGGTCTCGCGACAGCAGCGGCGATAGCAAAGGTCCCCTGCTCCCGCGACGAGCGAAGCGATCAGCGTCGCCGACGTCGCTTCGAGCGAGGCCGAGGCGGTAGCGAGTCCGCGGTGGCGTCCTCGATCTCCTCGGCGAGCTTCTCGACGTCAGGAGACTCCGAAGCGGCGGTCCCAGGCGTCAGCCCCAGCATCTCCGCGGCCAGCTGCTGCGAAGACGCGAACATGCCCGAAGGCTGCTCCTGCGCCCGCCGCAAGGACGAAGGCCGCAGCCGGTTGTATCCCCGCACCGAAACCGGCCGCCGCGTGCGGACCTCGTACTCCGGGAACCCCAGGAGTTCGGTCGCGAGTTCCTTGTCCACCAGGATGGTGCCCGGCCGCGCGGTCGAGGTGAGGCGGGCGGCGAGGTTCACGACCGAGCCGTAGACGTCGCCGAACCGCAAGAGGATCCGGCCCGACGCCAGCCCTGCGCGGACGGCGGGCAGGGTTTCGTCGGCGTCGGCGCGTTCGGACAGCGCGAGGGCGATCTCGGCGCCGTCGACGGCGGAATCGGCGACGAACAGCACCTCGTCACCGATCATTTTCACGATCCGGCCGTGGTGCTCGGCGACCACTTCGGTGGCGACGGATTCGAACCGGTCGAGGACGGCGCTCAGCTCGTCTTCGCCGATCTGCCTGGTCAGCCGGGTGTAGCCGACCATGTCGACGAAGCCGACGACCTCGGTCCTTGCCTGGAGGTCTTCGTCCGGGGACGCGAACGCCCGCCCGGCGTAGGCCGCGAGGTGCCGCCGCCAGACGAAGTTCTGCACCTGCTCCAGTTCGGGCAGCAGCCGGTCGACGAGTCGCGCGATCTGGCGTTCGCTGGTGCCGATGTCCTTGTTCTCGGTGATCATCGTCCACAGCATGTGGACCTGCCATTCCGCGAGCCGCGAAAGGTGCTGGCCCAGCGCGCGCGTCACCGCCAGCTCGATGCTCGGGTCGATCAGGCCCGAGTTCATCAGCTGGTCGGCGGTGCGGATCGCTTCGATGTCGGCGTCGGTGAAGACGACCTCGTCGTCATCGACGGTGGCGAAGCCCAGCGCACGCCAAAGCCGCCGAGAACGCTCTTCGGGAACGCCCGCCTTCTCGGCGACTTCGAGCCGGGTGTACTTGCGTCTGCCGCCGAGCAGGATCCGTTCGAGACGCTGCTGAAGCGCGTCGGGCGCGGGCTCGCCGGAATCGGCCATTACGTGGTGTGAACGATGAGCACGTCCACACCCGACTTCCGGGCCACTTCGGACGGCACGGAGCCCAGGATGCGGCCGGCGAGCGTGTTCAGCCCGCGGTTGCCGACCACCAGCAGGTCCGCGGAGCGTTCGGAGACGACCTTGCGCAGCGCGTCGACGGGGTCGCCGACGACGGCCGTGGTCTCGATGGCCTTCGCGCCCGCCTTGCTGGCCCTGTCCCGGGCCGACAGCAGGGTGTCCTCGGCCGGGGCCGAACCGACGACCTGGTACGCCTCGTCACCGAGGGCGTCCTGCGCCTTCTCCACGTCGCCCTTGTTGGCGGGGTAGTAGGCGCACACGATGACCAGGGTGGCTCCGGAGTCGCCCGCGACCCCCGCCGCCCGGTCGACCGCGGCGAACGAGGAATCCGATCCGTCCGTGCCCACGACCACGGTCCGATATGCAGCCATCCGCAACCTCCACCGATCTCCTCTGGCTCGCACATGCGCGCGAGCAGCGACGATAACCGCTGGACGATCGGCCCGCAGGCCGTCGTGAAGGCGGTCGGGTGAGAAGGTTACTCGCCAGTCGGTTTCTGCGCTGCCGCAGGTCGAGGTGAAGGCTTCGCGCCGGATGTGGCCTTCGGCACATCGGCCGTCCGGATCTGCACGGTGGCTTCCGAGTCGGGCGACGGCTTCGCCTTCAGATCCGCCGGGACGTGCGGTTCGTCGCCGAGGACGTGCGTCGCCTCGGCGAGCGCGGTCCGCGCGGTGCGGACCTGCTCGGCCAGGCTGGAGCGCACCTTGCGGAGGGATTCGACCCGTTCGGTGGCCTGGGTGATCCGCCGGTTGGACTCTTCGGTGGCCTGCCGGACGCGGCGGCGTGCCTCGTCGGCCGCCTCGGCGAGCCGGGCGTTGGCCTCGGTGATCGAGTCCTGCTTGCGCTTGTTGGCGTCGGCGACGGACTCGCGCTGACGGCGCTCGATGTCGGCCTTGGCCGCTGTCTCCTCTTCGAGCACCTTCGCGCGGATGGTGGCGGCGTCCTCGGTGGCCTCGCGGACGCGACGGGCGGCCTCGGCCTTGCTCGAGGCCTCCTGCTCGGCCAGCGCGTGCATGGCTTCGGTGCGCCGCGACGCCATCGCGATCTCGAAGTCCTCTTCGACCTGCGTGCGGCGCTGCTGCGACTCGGCGTCGAGCTTGTCGCGCTCGGCCTTCGCCTTGTCGGTGATGTCCTTCGCCTCGGCGCGCGCGGTCTCCAGCACACCGCGGTGCTCGGCCTCCATCTCCTTGCGGCGGAGGTCGAGCTCGTTGAGCAGCTGCTCGTAGCGGGCCCGCATGGCGCTCGCGTCGGTCTCCGCCTTGGCGCGAATGTGCCCGGCTTCGGCTTCCGCGCGCGCCTTCGTGTCGGCGGACTCGTCCTGCGCGAGCCGCAACATGCGCTGCAGGCGCTCGGAAAGGCCTTCGACGCTCGTCGGCGGCTGGGCGAGCCTGTCGACCTGCCCGCGCAGGTCCGCGATCTCGCCGCGCGCGGTCTCCAGCTGCCGTGCCAGGTCGCCCGCCTGCCCGATGGCGGCATCGCGATCGGCGGTGAGCATCTTCAGATCGGCGTCAAGCCGTTCGAGATGTTCGTCGACCTGCGCACGGCTGTAACCGCGCTTCGCCACGTCGAAGCCGGCTCCCAGCGGCACTAGCTCCCGTTCCTCGCCAAGGCTCATCCTTCTACCGTAGTCGAGCTGGAGTCACGGAAGGGTGAGCACCCACGCAACGCGCGGCGAAAGCGCGTTCTGGCGCGCTAAACGTTCCGGAAGGCGTTGATCCCGTCGATGTGCTTTTCGCGCAGCTCGTGGTTGCGGACGCCCAGACCTTCTTCCGGCGCAAGGGCGAGCACGCCGACCTTGCCCTGGTGGGCGTTGCGGTGCACGTCCAGCGCGGCCTGGCCGGTGTCTTCCAGCGAGTAGGTCTTCGACAGCGTCGGGTGGATCAGACCTTTCGCGATCAGCCGGTTCGCCTCCCACGATTCGCGGTAGTTCGCGAAGTGGCTGCCGATGATCCGCTTCAGGTTCATCCACAGATAGCGGTTGTCGTACTGGTGCATGAACCCGGACGTCGACGCGCACGTGACGATCGTGCCGCCCTTGCGCGCGGCGTAGACCGAAGCGCCGAAGGTCTCACGGCCCGGGTGCTCGAAGACGATGTCCGGGTCCTCGCCACCGGTCAGCTCGCGGATCTTCTTGCCGAACCGCTGCCACTCCTTCGGGTCCTGGTTGTTCTCGTCCTTCCAGAACTTGTAGTCCTCGGCGTTGCGGTCGATGATCAGCTCCGCGCCGAGCTTGCGGCAGATCTCCGCCTTCTCGGGGCTGGAGACCACGCACACCGGGATCGCGCCGCCGTTGAGCGCGTACTGCGTCGCGTAGGAGCCGAGGCCGCCCGAAGCGCCCCAGATCAGCACGACGTCGCCCTGCTTCATGTCCGCGCCGTTGCGCGAAACGAGCTGTCGGTAGGCCGTGGAATTCACCAGACCGGGGGACGCGGCCTCTTCCCAGGTGAGGTGATCCGGCTTCGGCATCAGCTGGTTCGCCTTGACCAGCGCGATCTCGGCGAGTCCGCCGAAGTTCGTTTCGAAGCCCCAGATCCGCTGCTCGGTGTCGAGCATCGTGTCGTTGTGCCCGTCCGGGCCTTCGAGTTCCACGTTGAGGCAGTGCGCGACGACCTCGTCGCCCGGCTTCCAGTTGTGCACGCCGACGCCGGTGCGCAGCACGACGCCGGACAGGTCCGAGCCGACGACGTGGTACGGCAGGTCGTGGCGCTTCGACAGCGGCGAGAGCCGCCCGTAGCGCTCCAGGAACTTGAAGGTCGAGACCGGCTCGAAGATCGAGGTCCAGACGGTGTTGTAGTTGATCGCGCTCGCCATGACCGCGACCAAGGCCTCGCCCGGGCCGAGTTCCGGGGTCGGGACCTCGTCCACGTGCAGCGACTTGCGCGGGTCCTTGTCCCGGCTTTCGAGGCCCTGGAACATGTCGGCCTCGTCCTTGTGCACGGTCACCCCGCGATAGGCCTCCGGCACGTCGAGCGACGCCACGGCGCCGAGATCATCGTTCAGAATGGCCTGCTGGATCTCGCCGAGCTGCGTCATCGGAACCTCCGCGAATGGGGGGACGGCGTTGGCGCCTCAAATTACTCACGGGTAACCAGGTCCACAACCGTACGAGACGTGGAGCACGTACACATCCCGAAGTGTTATCGACCGGTCTTGACCGGCTGGCCAACCAAGCGGACCATCGGAGGTGGAGATCTCTCCGACCTGCAGGTTCAGCCGATTTTCGGAGGTGAGCACGCATGAACGAACCCACGACGCGCCCCTGGACACGTCCCCATGACTGGGCGGAGGTGGCCGTCGGTGCCGTGGTCGCGCTTTCACCCCTCTGGATGACCACGGACAACACCGCGATGTGGACGCTCGTCGTCCTCGGCGCGCTGATCGCCCTCGACGGTCTCGCGTCGCTCGCGATGCCTGGCATGGTTTACGGCGAGGGCATCCAGATCATCCTGGGCGCGCTGCTGTTCATTTCGCCTTGGGTGATGGGATACGCCGACTTCATGGGCGCGTCCTGGACCGCCTGGATCGGTGGCGTCCTGACCGTGGTGGCCGGGGCGGCCGCGATGCCGATCGCCCAGGCGACGCACAGGACGGCGGGACAGCACTGACGCGCAAGGAGACCACGTGAAAGAGGATTCGGCGAAACAGCGCATTCTGCGGGCCGCGGAGGCGCTTTTCGCCGAATCCGGTTTCGACGCCACCCCGACCTCCCGGATCGCCGAGCGGGCCGGGGTGCCCAAAGGGCTGGTGCACTACTACTTCCGGCGCAAGTCGGATCTGCTGGCCGCGCTGGTCGCCGAGCTGCCGGACGCCCGGATCGAACCGGCCGTCGTGGTGGTCCCCGGCGATCTCGCGGGCAGCCTGCGCGGCCTGGTCATGGAACTCGACAGGCGGTTCAACCGGTCCCTGGCGCTGTCACACCTGTTGTGGCGCGAGGCCGATACGCACCGCGCGGTCCGCGACGCGCTGGGTGAACGGTTCCAGCAACTCGTCCGTCAGGTGAAGGCGGTGATCGTCGCCGCGACCGGCGGCGAACTCGCGGTCGCGGACGTCGATTCGGCGTCCGGCCTGCTCGCGCGGGCGGTCAGCCATCGCCACGCGACCGCGCGGCACAGCGAAGACGGGGACCCCGCCGAGATCGATCGCGAGGTCGCCTTCATCGCCCAGGCGTTGACACGCGGTCAGTGACCGTCTTTCGCGGGCTCGACCAGTTCCACCAGCACGCCACCGGCGTCCTTGGGATGCACGAAGTTCACCCGGCTGTTCGAAGTGCCGCGCTTCGCCTCGTCGTAGAGCAACCGGAGTCCCTGCGCACGCAGCGCCGCGGCGGCCGCGTCCACATCGGACACTCGGTACGCCAGCTGCTGTAGACCGGGGCCGCTCTTCGCGAGGAACTTGCCGATCGCCGAGTCCTCGCGAAGCGGTGCGAGGAGCTGGATCGCCGTCTCGGTCCCCGCGGTGCCCGGCGCGCGGAGCATCGCTTCGCGGACGCCCTGCTCTTCGTTGACTTCTTGGTGCGCCACCTCCAGGCCGAAATGCTCGGTGTGGAAGGCGATCGCGGCGTCGAGGTCGGGTACCGCGATGCCGACGTGGTCGATGGCGGTCACGAAGGGTTTCAGCGCCTGGTTCATGCAAAGCAGGATAGGTCCGCGGGCGGGCGAACCGGCGTGCGCCGCCTCACACTGGCTCCATCAAGAGGCCCTCGCCCCGGGTATGGTCGCGAAGACCGCCTATTGCCCTTGCGCCGATGCTTGGAGGACGCCGTGTCCGGTTCCGTGATCCTGGGTGCCGCCCGTACACCGATCGGGCGATTGCTCGGTTCCCTGAAGGACTTCTCGGGTGCGCAACTGGGCGGATTCGCGATCAAGGCGGCACTCGAACAGGCCGGGGTCTCCCCGGACGCCGTCCAGTACACGATCATGGGCCAGGTCCTCACCGCCGGCGCCGGGCAGATCCCGGCACGCCAGGCCGCGGTCGCCGGTGGCATCCCGATGACCGTCCCGGCGCTGACCATCAACAAGGTCTGCCTTTCCGGTCTCGACGCCATCGCGCTCGCCGACCAGCTCATCCGCGCGGGCGAGTTCGACCTGATCGTGGCGGGCGGCCAGGAGTCGATGACCCAGGCGCCGCATCTGCTGCCGAAATCCCGCGCCGGCTTCAAGTACGGCGACACGACGCTCGTCGACCACATGGCTTACGACGGCCTGTTCTGCGCCTTCGACCAGGTCGCGATGGGCGCGTCGACGGAGAAGTACAACACCCGCTACGGCCTCACCCGCGAGCAGCAGGACGAGTTCTCCGCGCGCTCGCACCAGCGTGCCGCCGCCGCCATCGCGGAGGGCCGCTTCGACGCCGAGATCGCGCCGGTGACGATCCCGCAGCGCAAGGGCGACCCGGTCGTCTTCTCGAAGGACGAGGGCGTCCGCGCCGACACCACCGCGGAAAGCCTCGCGAAGCTGCGCCCGGCGTTCGCCTCCGACGGCACGATCACCGCCGGTTCGGCCTCGCAGATCTCCGACGGCGCGGCCGCCGTCATCGTCGCCAGCCGGGCCAAGGCCGAGGAACTGGGCTTGACGCCGCTCGCCGAGATCGGCGCGCACGGCGTGGTCTCCGGTCCGGACGCCAGCCTGCACGAGCAGCCGTCGAACGCGATCCTGGCCGCGCTGGCCAAGGAGAAGCTGACCGCGGACGCGCTCGACCTGATCGAGATCAACGAGGCCTTCGCGGCCGTCGGCCTGGTTTCCAGCGAGAAGCTCGGTGTCGATGTCGACAAGGTGAACGTCGACGGTGGCGCCATCGCGCTCGGTCACCCGATCGGCGCTTCCGGCGCGCGCCTCGCCGTGCACCTGATCCACGAACTCCGTCGTCGCGGTGGCGGCCTCGGCGCGGCCGCCCTTTGTGGCGGCGGCGGCCAGGGCGACGCGCTGCTGCTCCGCGTTCCGTAAAGCCCTTGCCGGTACAACTGGACATCGACGAACTGGTCGGTCGCGCGCGGGACGGCGTCCCCCGCGCGATCGCCCGGTTGCTGTCGCTGGTCGAGGACGCGCATCCGCAGTTGCCCGAAGTCGCGGCGAAGCTGACGCCGCACACCGGCAACGCGCGCGTCATCGGGCTGACCGGACCGCCCGGTGTCGGCAAGTCGACATCGACGTCCGCGCTGCTCACGGCTCTGCGGGCGCAGGGGCGGCGGGTCGGGGTGCTGGCGATCGACCCGTCGTCGCCGTTTTCCGGTGGTGCCCTGCTCGGCGACCGGATCCGGATGACCGAGCACGCCACCGATCCCGGCGTCTTCATCCGTTCGATGGCCACCCGCGGACATCTCGGCGGCCTGTCGTGGGCGACCCCGCAGGCGGTCCGCGTACTCGACGCGGCCGGGTTCGACGTCGTGCTGATCGAGACCGTCGGGGTCGGGCAGTCCGAAGTGGACGTCGTGAAGCTGGCCGACACCACGGTGGTCCTGCTCGCGCCCGGGATGGGCGACGGCATCCAGGCGGCCAAGGCGGGGGTGCTGGAGATCGCGGACGTGTTCGTGGTCAACAAGGCCGACCGCGAGGGCGCGGACGCGACCGTCCACGACCTCAAACAGATGATCTCCTTGGTGCGCCGGGAGATCCGCGGGCCGAGCTGGCGTCAGCCGATCGTGCGAACGGTCGCCTCGCGCGGCGAGGGTGTCGACGACGTCGTCCGCGCGCTGGGCGAACATCACGACTGGCTGGTCCAGCGGGCCGAACTGCCCCGGCGCCGCGCGGCGCGGGCGCGGGACGAGGTCGAGGCGATCGCCGTCCAGCGGCTGCGCGCGGAGATCGTCGACCTGCGCTCCGGCGACCGGCTCGCCGAACTGGCCGAACGAGTGGTCGCGCGCAAGCTCGACCCGTTCGCGGCGGCCGCGGAACTGATCGCGGACCTTAGGGACTCGTGAGTGGTAAGGACGGTTCTAACCGTCCTTACCACTCACGAGGCTTTGTTCAGAGGATTTCGATGACGCGGACCTTCGGCGGACGGTTCGGGAAACTGATATCGGTCCACCGATTGATTCTCACGTCAGCGCCATTGCTGTCGTAATAGATCAGGTCGTTGTTCCCGGTGTAGATCCGGTCGATCCACCAACCCCCGAAACTGATCCTCCCTCGGTTGGCGTAGCAGTCGACACTGCTGCTCCCGCCGAGGTGCGACCAGATCTTCAGGAAGTTCTCCCCGTCCCTGCAGGGGATGTGGTCGATGGCGAACGACGTCCCGGTCGGCACGAGCATGCTGAACGTGGCGGCAGCGGCGGCCGCCACGGCCAGGATGCGCCGGGCCTTCTTCTTGCTCGAGATCACAGAATTCTCCTTTAGTGAAGGGAAAAGGAGTGTGCTTCGTGCGAGAACGAGCATCTCGATCAAGAGGGGCCGGTGTCAATTTCCCGGGTGCGTTGAGACAACCAAGTCTGGTCGTCCGTGCAGCGGTCAGAATTCCACGTACATTTTGATGTCGCCGAAGTCGCTGTCGAGATTGTCCAAATGGGCGATCGCGTCCTCTTTCCAGACCTCGAGCTGGTTCGTCTCGCCGTACGTGAGCTGTTCGCCGTCGGCGGCCTTGTTGGCGTAGTTCGTGATGGTGACTGTCTGCCCCCGGCAGAACTCGACGCGTTCCAGGAACCTGTCCGCCATGTCCGGATCGAAGACACGGCCCATCCGGACGTAGCCGTTGTTGATGTGCTCCTCGCAGTAGAAGTGCGCCGCGGCGGAGGCGATCCACTCGGTCAGCGACGGTTCGCCGGGCGGCCACTTCTCGCGGACGTGCGACTTGATCTCTCTGGCGAGGCGGATGACCCGGCGCCGTTCGAGGTCGGTCAGCCCGTCCTCCTTGCGGAAGTCGAGGATCATGTCGTCGACGATCTTGGCGAGCCTGAGGACGCGCGGCTTGTCGAGTTCGGCGGGCTTGTCCGGCGGCTGCCCGGCCATGACCCTCTCGTGCACCAGGACGTACTGCGTGTACGCGTAGAGGAAGGTCAGCGCGTTCAGCTGCCACTGGTGTCGTTCGGCGATCTCCACGGCTCGACCCTAACCGCGGACCTACTTCCGGACCTGTGTAAGCGGCGGGGATTCACCCTATGCTCTCTTCTTCGTCCACGGCTGGGAGGCAGGAACCGTGCAGAGGATCGCGAAAGTCTTTGTGGCTGTGCTGGGCGCCGGGCTGATGCTCGCGGCCGGTACCGGAACGGCGTCCGCGGAGGCCGTTCCCCCGAAGGTCACGAAGGGGCCTTGCCAGTACACGCAGACACCGGAGGACCCGGCCGCGCGGCCGGTCCCGCTGCCGCCGGACCCCCGTCACACGCCGAGCCGGGGCAAGGTGCCGGTGCAGCTGAAGACCAACCAGGGCAAGATCGATCTGACCCTCGATCGGGCGAAGGCGCCGTGCACGGTGCAGAGCTTCCTGCATCTGGCGACGCACCGGTTCTACGACCGCACGACCTGCCACCGGCTGACCGCGTACCCGACCTTGAAGGTGCTGCAGTGCGGTGACCCGAGCGGCACCGGCGAGAAGGGCCCCGGCTACAAGTACAAGGACGAACTGCCCGTCGGCCTGCCGCCCGCGCCCACCGACCCGACCGGCGAGCGCAAGGTGTATTCGCGCGGTGTCCTCGCGATGGCCAACGCGGGCCCGGCGACGAACGGAAGCCAGTTCTTCGTCGTTTACGGCGACTCCGCGCTGCGCCCGAACTACACGATCTTCGGCACCGTCGGCCACGAAGGTCTCGAAACCCTCGACGACGTCGCCGCCGGTGGCATCAAGCCGACCCCGGAGGACCCCGCCCCGGTCGACGGCGCCCCCGTCCTGAAGACCGACATCCTGCGGGCGCGCCCCTGGTTCTGCTGACCCCCGTCGCGTTTCGTCCTCTAGTCGCGGTGGTTCGTTGTGCGTACTACCGCAACTAGAGGACGAAACGCGGGTGATCTGGCCACGCGGAGTAACACGATCCAGCATTCATACGACTCGTAGGGGGCCCGCACGTCCCGAAGTGGATTGGTCGTATGAAGAAGCTTGAGGCCCACGAAGTGCCGTTGTCGAAAGTGTTCTCGAGCGACTACGAGTTCACCATCCCCGATTACCAGCGGCCTTACACCTGGGGTACTGAGCAGGCGACCCAGTTGTTCTACGATCTGTACGACGCTGTCGACCGCAACCCCGACGAGCCGTACTTTCTCGGTTCGGTCGTCTTGGTCAAAGACGCGAGCGTTCCGCGAGCCGAGGTGATCGACGGTCAGCAGCGGTTGACCACCCTGACCATCCTCTTGTCGGTGCTCCGAGAGCTGAGCGACGACGCGAAGGACTACCTGGACAAGCTGATCTGGGAGCCTGGCGACCCCATCCAAGACCTGGCTTCACGGCCGCGGCTCAAGCTGCGGCGCCGGGATGAAGACTTCTTCCGCAAGCACGTCCAGGATCGCGGCGGCCTGGCCGTGCTGGAGAACGGTGCAGCACCCGCAAACGACGCGCAGGAACGTATCGCGGACAGCATCAACGCGCTGCGCAGGCTCTTGGAGCAGAGGAGTCCGAAGGAGCGTTTCGCGCTGGCGAAAACCATCGTTCAGCGGACGTTCTTGGTGATCGTCAGCACGCCGGACCTGGCCAGCGCTTACCGCATCTTTTCGGTGATGAACTCGCGAGGTGTGGAGCTGTCGCCGGCCGACATCTTCAAGTCCAGGGTCGTCGGCGCATTGCCCGATGCTCTGAAAGAGAAGTACGCCGGCAAGTGGGAGGACCTGGAGGTCGACCTCGGCCGCGATGCCTTCGCGGACCTCTTCTCCCACATCCGGATGGTCTACATGAAGGTGCGGGCACGGAGGGAGTTGCTTCAGGAGTTCGAGGTCAGCGTGCTCAGCGGCTTCTTGCCCGACAGGCCGGCCGCGTTCGTTGACGAGGTACTCGAACCGTACGGGCAGGCCTACGGAGACCTCCTTGCCGGTGATTATCAGTCAGTGGACGATCCGGAAGAAATCAACCGCTGGCTGCGCCGTCTGCATCGGCTCGATGACTTCGACTGGCAGCCACCCGCGCTGTGGGCTTTCACCCACCATCGTTTCGACTCCAAGTGGCTAGAGGAGTTCCTTCGCAAACTCGACCGCCTAGGTGCGTCCATGCTCCTCCGCCGCTTCAACACCCACGAGCGTGGTCAGCGCATCGGGCAACTCCTTCGTGAACTTGACGATGGTCTGGGACTGGACGCTCCGGCGCTCGACCTGACGCCGGGCGAATGCGCTGAGGTGATCACCAGGTTGGGTGGCGAGATCTACAACCAGTGGATCGTCCGGAAGTACGTACTGATCCGGCTTGACGAACTGTTGTCGGACCCGGAGGCCCTTCGATACGAGCCCAAGATGATCACCGTCGAGCATGTTCTCCCGCAGAATCCTCAGCGCGGCAGTGACTGGACACGGCTGTTCACCCCGGAACAGCGCTTGTTCTGGACCCATCGGCTGGCGAACCTGGTCCTGCTGAGCCGCAACAAAAATGCCCAGGCGAAGAACTATGACTTCGCCGTCAAGAAGACGAAGTACTTCACTGCCAGGTCCGTTTCCAATTTTCCCCTCACCACGCAGGTGCTGGCTACCGAGAGCTGGACGCCGGACGTTCTGGAGCGGCGCCAGCAGAACCTGATCGGTGTTCTCGGCGACTTCTGGGACCTGTTCTGATGGCGGTGCCGCGCGCTGACCCCCGTCGCGTTTCGTCCTCTAGTCGCGGTGGTTCGCACAACGAACTACCGCAACCAGAGGACGAAACGCGGGAGGTGTTAGGTGACTTCGAAGATGGCTTCGCACAGGGCCTGGGTGGCGCCGCCGAAAGCGTGCTTCGCGGCGGCGCCGTACCCGATGATGAGCCCTTCGCGCTGCGGCTCGCCGATCCAGTAGCCGCTGAGCCCTTCGAGCCCGATCGCCCGGCGGCGGCACGCGGCCATCACCTCCATCTCCCGGGGGAGCTCGCCGGGAAACTGGAGCACCAGATGCAGCCCCGCCGAGATGCCCTGCGGCAGCACGGAATCCGGCAGAGCCGTGAGCAGCCGGTCCCGCCGCGAGCGGTACTCGGCGCGGCAACGGCGGATGTGCTGGTCGTAGGCGCCCGACTCGATCAGTTCGGCCATCGCCAGCTGGTCCAGCAGCGCGGGCCGGGCCCCGCTCGCGACCAGTTCCGCGCGCACCGGTTCGACCAGGAACCGCGGCAGCACCATCCAGCCCAGGCGCAGGGCCGGCGCGAGGGTCTTGCTCGTCGTCCCCACGTACACGACCCGTTCGGGTGCCAGCGCCTGCAGTGCGCCGACCTGCTGATGGTCGAACCGGAACTCGCCGTCGTAGTCGTCCTCGATGACGACGGCGCCGGTCTCCTCCGCCCATCGGGTGAGTTCCGCCCGTCGCCGAGGGGCGAGCGTGACGCCGAGCGGGTATTGGTGCGCCGGGGTGACCACCACCGCCGGACTGTCCAAAGCGGACACCTCGATCCCGTGGTCGTCGACGGGGACGCCGACCACCCGCGGGCCGTTGGCCGCGGCGATGTCCCGGTAGAGGTGCAGCGACGGGTTCTCGAACGCGATCTCGTCCGCGCCGCGCGCGTGCAGCACCCTGGCCAGGATCGCCATCGCGTGCGAGAACCCGGCGCACACCAGGATGCGTTCGGGGTCGGCGACCACGCCGCGGCTCCTGGCCAGATACGCGGCGAGCGTCTCCCGCAGTTCCGCCGCCCCGGACTCGGCCGGGTAGTCGAACGCGGACGCCGGGGCCTGCTGCAGGGCCCGCCGGGTCGCCGCGAGCCAGGCAGACCGGGGGAACGCGGACAGGTTCGGCCTGCCGGGACGCAGGTCCCAGCGCGGCGCCGGGTCACGGGGGACGGGCCTCGGCGGTGACGCGGGCAGCGCGCCCGCCGTCGCGACGCGGGTCGGGGCGCCCTGCGCGGTCCGCAAGTACCCCTCGGCGGCGAGGTCGGCGTACACGCGGGTGACCGTTCCCCTGGCCACCCCGAGGTCCTGGGCCAAAGCCCTGGTCGAGGGCACCGCGGCGCCCGCCTGCCAGCGTCCCTCCCGGATGGCCGCGCGGATCGCGGCTGCGAGCCCGGTCCGGCCGCTTTCGGGGCGCCAGTCCAGGTGGACGTCCATTCCCGAACTGGACCATGATTCTGCCATGTGACTGGACCATACTCGTGGGCCAGTTGCCGCTAGATTCGTAGTCATGACAGAGCGAATCCACCTGGGCAAACGAGTCCCGGAGATCTACCAGGCCATGGCGAAGCTGCAGGCCGAAGTCGAGAAGGCCGCCGCCAACGCCGGCGTCGAACAGAAGCTCCTCGAACTGGTGAAGATGCGCGCGTCGCAGATCAACCACTGCGCCTTCTGCCTCGACATGCACTCCCACGACGCGGTGCAGCAGGGTGAGTCGCCGAGGCGGCTGTACGTGCTCCAGGGCTGGCGCGAGACCGAGCTCTTCACCGAGCAGGAGCGTGCCGCGCTGGCGCTCACCGAGGCGATGACCAACGTCGCCACCCTCCACGAAGTCCCGGACGACGTCTACGAAGAGGCGACCCGTGTCTTCGACGAGGCGCAGTACCGCGCGGTCGCGTGGGAGATCATCGCGATCAACAGCTGGAACCGGATGTGCGTGACCAGCCACGCGCCGCTGCCCGAGCGCGCCGAATGACCGCGGCTCTACTGCGGGAACTGCACGTCGCGGGCACGCCGCTGCTCCTGCCGAACGCGTGGGACGCCGACAGTGCACGTCTCGTGGAGGCGGCCGGATTCCCTGTGGTGGCAACGAGTTCCTTCGCCATCGCCAAGGTGCTCGGTTATGAGGACGGCGAGGCCGCGCCTGCCGCCGAGATGTTCGCCGCGGCCGCGAGGATCGCGCGGGCGGTCTCCGTGCCGGTGACCGTCGATGTGGAATCCGGCTACGGCCTCGAAGCGGGGGTACTCGCCGAGAGACTGGCCGAGACGGGCGCTGTCGGCTGCAACTACGAGGACACCGACCACGCGAACGGAGGGATCCGCCCGCTGGACGAGCAGGCGGAACGGATCGCTCGGCTACGCAAGGCCACCGGTGACGCGCTGGTGATCAACGCCCGGGTCGACGTCTTCCTCGGCGCCACCGATCAGTGGGCCGTGCTCGAAGACGCCGTCGCTCGTGGCAGGGCGTATCTGGAGGCCGGGGCGGACTGCGTCTACCCGATCATGCTGAAGTCGCAGGACGGACTGGGCGACTTCGTGAAGGCCGTCGCTCCCGGCGCGGTCAACGTCGCTCCGCTACCCGGAGGCCACGATCTCTCCGCGCTCGCCGAACTGGGGGTGGCGCGGATCTCGCTGGGTACCGGCCTGTGGAAGTCCGTTCGCGCGGACATCGAGGCGAAACTGGCCGGGGTCGCGGCGGGGAAGCTGCCGTACTGAGTGAAAACCGGGACGGTGCGGCCGGGGGGCGTTGGATGCCCGGCCGCACCGTCCCGGCGACTAGTGGGAAACCGCCTTCTCGGCGCCCGCGCCGGTGAGGGAGCGGACCTCCATCTCGGCGTACTTCTTCTGGTTGTGTTCCTTGGACAGCACGGTGCCGAGCCAGCCGAGGAAGAACGCCACGGGGATCGAGACGATGCCGGGGTTGTCGAGCGGGAACCAGTGGAAGTCGACGCCCTGGATCATCGAGGCGCTCTTCCCGGTCTTCGCGTCGACGGGCTTACCCGAAACCGCCGGCGAGAACACGATCAGCAGCACACAGACCGCGAGACCGCCGTAGATGCTCCACAACGCGCCCTGCGTGTTGAACCGTTTCCAGAACAGCGAGTACAGGATGGTCGGCAGGTTCGCCGACGCCGCCACCGCGAACGCCAGTGCCACCAGGAACGCGATGTTCTGACCGTTGGCGAGGATGCCGCCGAGGATCGCGACCGCGCCGATCACCAGCGCGGTGATCCGGGCGACCTTCACCTCGGAAGCCGGCGACGCCTTGCCCTTCTTGATCACGTTGGCGTAGACGTCGTGCGCGAAGGACGCCGACGCCGTGATCGTCAGGCCCGCGACCACCGCGAGGATCGTCGCGAAGGCGATCGCCGCGATCAGGCCCAGCAGGACCGGCCCGCCGAGTTCGAGCGCGAGCAGTGGCGCCGCCGAGTTCACGCCACCCGGCGCGGCCTTGATCGCGTCCGGGCCGACGAGCGCGCCCGCGCCGTAGCCGAGCACCAGCGTGAACAGGTAGAAGATGCCGATCAGCGCGATCGCCCACACCACCGAACGGCGCGCTTCCTTGGCCGTCGGCACCGTGTAGAAGCGCATCAGGACGTGCGGCAGGCCCGCGGTGCCGAGGACCAGCGCGATGCCGAGCGACAGGAAGTCCAGCTTGGTGGTGCCGGTCTTGCCGTACTGGTTGCCCGGTCCGAGCAGCGCTTCGCCGGCCTTGCCCGCCTTGTCCACGGCGCCCTGCAGCAGCGCGGAAAGGTTGAAGCCGTACATGCCGAGCACCCACAACGTCATCGCGAGCGCGCCCGCGATCAGCAGTGCCGCCTTGATGATCTGGACCCAGGTGGTGCCCTTCATCCCGCCGATGAGCACGTAGGCGATCATGATGATGCCGACGATCACGATGATCGCGGCCTGCCCGGCCTTGCTCTCGATCCCGAGCAGCAGCGCCACGAGGCCACCGGCACCCGCCATCTGCGCCAGCAGGTAGAAGAACGACACGGCCAGGGTGGACGTCGCCGCCGCGGCCCGCACCGGACGCTGCTTCATCCGGAAGGCCAGCACGTCGCCCATGGTGAACTTGCCGGTGTTGCGCAGCAGTTCCGCGACCAGCAGGAGCGCGATCAGCCACGCCACCAGAAAACCGATGGAGTAAAGGAAACCGTCGTAGCCGTAGACGGCGATCGCGCCCGCGATCCCGAGGAACGACGCGGCGGAGAGGTAGTCGCCCGCGATGGCGACGCCGTTCTGCGGACCGGTGAACGCGCGGCCCGCGGCGTAGTAGTCGGAAGCCGTCTTCGTGTTGCGGCTGGCCCGGAACACGACGAACAGCGTGACCAGCACGAAGAGACCGAAGATGGTGATGTTGAGTGTGGGGCTGCTGCCCTCGACTCCGGCGGCGAGGGTCATTTGGTCTCACTCTCGATGTCCGTGCGGATCTTCTCCGCGAGGGGGTCGAGTTTCTTGTTCGCGTAGCGGACGTAGAGCCCGGTGATCACGAAGGTCGAAACGAACTGCAGCAGGCCGAAGACGAGTCCGACGGTGATGTTGCCGAACAGCTTCGTGCTCATGAAGCCGTGCGCGTAGTCGGCGAGCAGCACGTAAAGCAGGTACCAGACGAGGAACAGCACCGAAACGGGGAACACGAACCGGCGCAGCCGCGAACGCAGCTCTTGGAACTCGGGGCTGTCGTGGGCTTTGTCCCAGTCCGTTTCAGGCGGACTGGGAGCGTCCGTTTCGGTGCTCATCGTGCTCTCCTTGCGCCGCGAATGTGTTCCGCGACACGTTAGGGAGGGGTCATGAGGACCGGAACCTTCAGCGGTTCAAACGCCTGCCGAGACGACGAACGGTCGACGAACGGTACTCGGACCACGACGAAGGGGTCTCGGCTGTGCGATCGTCCAGATGCAGCCGCAGCATGGCGGCCGTCGACCAGGCGGGAGGCCTGCCCCGCAAGGAAACCACGATCATTACTCCGAATGCCAGCGGAACCGACCACGGCGCGGGCTGGGACACGAGGATGGCGGGCAGGCCGCTCAGCGTCGGGGCGAACAAGGCCACGAGGATCGAGCCCGAAGAAGCGACGAGTCCGGTGAGGACACCGCTGATCGCGCCCGCCGCGGTGAGCCGGTTCCACCAGATGCCGAGGACCAGCAAGGGGCAGAAGGTCGACGCGGCCACGGTGAAACCCCAGGTGACGAGGACGCCCGCGTCCAGTCTGGCCGACGGCAGGGCGAGCAGGACCATCACCGCCGCGGCGCCGAGCACCGACCACCGCAGTCTCCGCAGGCCGCCGGGCGCCAGGTCGTGCGCGATCGCGCCGGAGATCACCAGCAGCAGGCCGAGTGACGTCGCCAGGAACGCGGCGAACGCGCCCGCCGTCAGCAGCCCGGTGAACAGCGACCCCGCCCAGCCGTCGTCGACCTGCGCCGGCAGCGCGACGACGACGGTGTCCGTCGCGCCGGAGACGTACAGTTCGGGCACCAGCACCCGGCCGAGGACGCCGTAAACCCCTGGGAACAGGTAGAAAACGCCGAGCAGGGCGACGGTGATCGCCGCGGTCCGGCGGGCGGCGCGGCCGTCCGGGCTGGTGTGGAAGCGCATCAGGACGTGCGGCAGGCCCATCGTGCCGAGCATGGTCGCGATCAGGATCGCCCAGGTGCCGAGCAGTGGATAACCGTGATCGCCGAGGTCGAGCAACGGCCGCTGCCAGTCCGGCCCGCCCAGCGGGGCGCCGCCCCGGACGGCGGGAACCGGTGTGCCCGCCGCGAATTCCAGCTTCTCGCCACTCCTGGCGATCAGTTCTCCCGGCGGCACGACGTGCTTCTCCGGGCTGAGCAGGGTGGTCGGTTCGCGCAGGGTCAGCGTCACGTCGATCTCGAAGGACAGCTGGGTGTCACGGGCGAAGTGGGTGAATTCCACCGGGTGCACCGAAGCCGCCCGTTCCTCCGGGGAGACCTGGGAGACCAGCCAGATCGCGGGGACGATGAACAGCAGCAGTTTCAGCACGAACTGGAACGCCTGGACGTAGGTCGCCGCGCGCATCCCACCGAGCGCCAGTGTCGCGCTGACGGCGGTGCCCGCGATGACGACGCCCACCCAGTACGGCGTCCCGCCGACGGCGGTCAGCACGAGCCCGGCGGTCCGGAACTGCGGTACCAGGTAAAGGGTTCCGATCACGAGGACGACGAACGCGGCGAGTCGGCGCAGCGCGGGGGAGGCCAGCCGGGCCTCGGCGAAGTCCGGGACGGTGAGCGCGCCGGAACGTCGCATCGGCGCCGCGACGAGCACCAGCATCGCGATGTACCCGGCGGTGAACCCGACCGGGTACCAGAGCGCGCCGATGCCGTCCTTCACCACCAGCCCGGCGACACCGAGGAACGACGCCGCGGACAGGTACTCGCCGGAGACGGCGGCCGAGTTGACCAGCGGCGAGATCCGGCGTGACGCGACGAGGAAGTCCGACGTCGTGCGCATGGCGGCGACGCCGCGCAACCCGATCAACAGGGTGATCAGCACGACGGGGGCCACCGAGAGCGCCGTGACCACTAGTCGTCCTCGATCTTTTCCGCCCGGCGCAACTGCCACCACGACAGCAGCGCCATGGCCGGGTACGGGAGGACCGCGATCATCAGCCAGGACAGCGGGATCCCCAGCAGCCGCACCGAATCCAGGCCGGGGAACAGCGCGAACACCAGCGGGAGCCCGAACACCAGGCCGAACATCCCGGCCAGCGCGGGGAGCCCGCGACGGCGCTGGGCCCGGTAGAGCAGGTTCGCGCGTTCGGCGTCGCCCGCCGCCAGCCGGGGGACACGCCAGCGCCCGCGTGCCCGGCGCCGCGAATGCGCGAGCCGGGTCTGCGGGCTGGTGACGGCGACCCGTTTGACGCGGCTCACGGACGGCCCCCTCGGCCGAGTTCACCGCGTTGCGCGGCGGCGAGCAGCCTGTCGCGCAGGTCGCGCGCGTGGCGGCGGCTCACCGGGACGTCGCCCGCTTCGGTATGCGCCAGGAGCCCTCCGGTGGTGTCGCTACGCAGTTCGAGCACCGCGTCCACGGCGAGCAGGAACCCCCGGTGCACGCGGGTGAATCCCGTTCCCTCCCAATACTCTTCGAGCCGGGAGATGGGCATCCGCGTGACATGGACACCGGACTTCGTGTGCAGCCGGACGTAGTCGCCGTGTGCCTCGACGAACTGGACGTCGTCGCGCCGGACGTAGCGCGTGCGCCCGCCGGATTCCACCGGTAGCGCGGACATCGCGTCCGGCGCGGGTTTCGGTTCGTCGGCCTGGTTCCCCACCATCCGGACCACTTTGGACAGTGCGGCGGACAGCCGCTCCGCGCGGACCGGTTTGAGCAGGTAATCGACAGCGCCGATGCCGTACGCGGCGACGGCGTGGCCGTCGTGCGCGGTGACGAACACGATTACCGGCGGCTCGTTCAGCCGCGCCAGCAACGAGGCGAGCTCGAGCCCGTCGAGGCCGGGCATGGAGATGTCGAGGAAGACGGCGTCGAAATGGCTGCCCTGCAACATCTTGAGCGCGTTGAGTGCGTCACCGGCAGCGACCACCTCGGCGACTTCCGGCGCCTCGCGCAGCAGGCTGCACAACTCGTCGAGGGCGGGCGGGACGTCGTCGACGGCCAGCACCCGAAGACCGTTCGTCACGGCAGCACCCCCGGCTGGAACCGGGGCACGCGCACCACGACCCTGGTGCCCGCGCCGGACTCGGTCTCGACCGTCAGGCCGTACCAGGGCCCGTAGACGCTGCGCAGTCTTCTGTCCACATTGGCCAGTCCGACGCCGTCGCCGCGCCCGGCCAGAATCGCCGCCGCGCGGGCGGGGTCCATGCCGGGACCGTCGTCCTCGACGCTGATCACGCAGTCGTTCCCTTCCGCCATTCCCTGCACCTGGATGAACCCCGCCTCCGACCGTGGTTCGATCCCGTGCCGGATCGCGTTCTCCACCAACGGTTCCAGCACGAGGTACGGCACCGCGACGGCCAGCACCTCCGGCGCCACGCGCACCTGGACCCGCAGCCGTTCCCCGAGCACCGCGCGCTGCAGCGCCAGGTAGGTCTCGATGGCGCGGAACTCCTCGGCGACCATCGTGTACTCGCCGTGCCGGGCGAGGCTGTAGCGGGTGTACTCGGCGAAGTCGAGCATCAGGTCGCGGGCGCGATCCGGATCGGAGCGGACCAGCGAGGAGATGACGGTGAGCGCGTTGTAGACGAAATGCGGGGAGATCTCGGCCCGCAGCGCGCGCAGTTCCGCCTCCGCGGCCTGCTCGGCGGACGCCTCCAGCCGCCCGCGTTCGAGCGCGTGGACGACGAGCTCGGCGGCCTGGCGGGCGACGGTGTTCGTCCCGCCCGCGACCAGGAGGACGCCGGACAGTTCTTCGTGGACGTGGAGCGGAAGTGCCAGCAGCCCGGGTTCGGACACCGGCGTCTCTGAGTGGAGGACCTCGTCGAGCGCCGACACCACGACGTCGTCGGCCGCCGGGCGGCCGGACCAGATGAGCGAGCCGGAAAGATCGGTGAGCCCGATGCCGGGGACCCCGAACAGCCGCCGGAGGCCGTGCGTCGCGTGGCGGGCGCGGGGCCCGGCGAGGCCGTCCATGAGATCGTCGGAGACGCGCTGGGCGGCGGCGAGCACCGGCACCGGATCCGCGCTCGCGGCGGGACGCCAGGGCAGACGGGTGGTCATCCGGCCTCCTCCGCGACGTCGAGGGCTAGATCCTAACGTCGGTGCGTGGTTTCGGCGGTTACGCTCCGGGCATGGTCACCGGGGATGCCGTGGTGCTGCGGTTGGACGTCGTCATGCGACGGCTCGCTTGGGCGGGCTTCGTGGTCTTCGGCGCCGGTGGCGTCGTGTGGCTGTTCTCGCAGGTGGTGTTCGGGCTGTTCTGCGTGGCTTTCGCGGGGGTGATCCTGCTCGGGCTGCGGCGCTCGGCTTCTTCTCTGGTGGTTTCGGCGGCGGGGTTCTCGGTGCCGGGCGTTTTCGAAGTGAGGTGGACCGAGGTCATGCGGCTGCGAGTGTCGCGGGAGAAGCGGCGGGTGGGGCGGTGGATGCACTGGTGGCACTACCGGCTCTCATGGTCCGGTAGTGGGCCGGAGGTGCTGCTTGAGGACGGTGAGTACGCGTACGCGTTGGGGCACCTGGGTGGGGGCGCGGCGCTCTACGCGGCTTTCGCCCGCTTCGCTCCCGCTGGGCTGGTCGAACTCTCGGAGTGAGCCAGTCCCGGATGTCATGAAAGGGGCTTTCAAGACGTTTTTCGTCCTGAAAGCCCCTTTCATGACACTTCGCGAGCCCGGCGTCAGCAGCTCTGCTTGTAGAAGTACTGCGCGTTGGCGTCCATGTTCGCCTTGGTGATGGAGTGCAGCGAAGCGGTCAGGTTGCGCGTGACCGGCTTGCCCTCCAGCGCCGCGATGGCCTGCTGCACGCCCTGCTGCCCGATGGCGGCCGGGTCCTGGGCGATGAGGCCCTGGTACTCGCCCTTCTTCAGGCCCTCGATCTCCGACGGCGAAGCGTCGAAGCCGATCAGGTTGACCGCGCCGATCTTGCCCGCGTTCCGCAGGCCGGTCGCCGCGCCCTCACCGGTGTTGAGGTTGGTCGCGAAGATGCCGATCAGGTCCGGGGTGGACGCCAGCGCGGCGGTCACCTTGGACGCGGCCTGGTCGGGCTCGTTCTGGGTGAACTGCACGCCCGCCGACTTCAGGTTCGGGTAGTTCTTCAGCTCGTCCTCGAAACCCTTCGCACGGGCGTTCGTGGTCGAGGTACCCGCGATGGTGTCGAGCACCAGCACCGAACCGGTCTTGCCAGCGGCCAGCTCCGACATCGTCTTGGCGGCCAGCTTGCCGCCCTCGGCGTTGTCCGAGGAGATCGACGACTCCGCCACGCTGGTGTCCTTCAGCGCGGTGTCGACCTCGATGACCTTCGCGCCGCGGCTCTTGACCTGCTGGATCGGCGCGAGCATCGCCTGCGCGTCGGTCGGCGCGATGAGCAGCGCTGCGGGCGGGTTGGAGCCCAGCGCGTTGACCAGCTGGGTCTGCATGGCGGCGTCGAACTTCTGCGGCGCCTGCGTGGTGATCTCGTAGCCGGCCTTCTTGGCCTCGGCCTCGGCACCGCACTGCATCGAGATGTAGAACGGCTCGGCCTGCACGCCCGGGATCAGCGACATCTTCTTGTTGTTGGTCTTGGCGCCGGAGTCGCCCGACGACGACTCACCGACGGTGCCGCCGCCGCACGCGGTCAGCAGGAGGGCCGCGGAGACGGCGGCACCGGTGACGAGCAGGGTCTTCTTCATGGGGCTTGCACCTCTTTGTGCGTAGGGAAATTCAGCGAGAGTTGCGGCGACGACGGCGCCGCTGGTCGAACCAGACCGCGGCGATCAGCACCGCGCCGACCGCGATCATCTGCCAGAAGTCCTGGACCTGCGTGATGTTGAAGCCCTTCTTCAGCACGGCCGGGATGAACACGCCGATCACCGTGCCCAGCACCGAACCGACGCCGCCGAAGAGGCTCGTGCCACCCATCACCGTGGCGGCGATGGCGTTGAGGTTGTCCGTGGTGTGCGCCGAAATCGTCGTCGACGCGTAGTACGCCAGTGAAAGGAAACCGGCGACACCGGCGAGGAAACCGGTGAGCGTGTACACCTTCAGCAGATGCGCGGTCACCCCGATGCCCGCCCGGCGCGCGCCCTCGGCGTTGGAGCCGACGGCGAAGGTGTAGCGGCCGAATTTGGTGGTGTGCAACAGCCAGGCGCCGATCAGCGTGATCACCACGGCCACCAGCACCAGGTTCGGCACGCCGCCGAACGACGTCCCGTAGCCGAGCGTCTTGTTGAGCTCGGTCGGCACACTGCGCACGTCGGACCCGTTGTTCAGCAGGTACGCGGCGCCGAGCGCGGCACCCATCGTGCCGAGCGTGACGATCAGCGGCGGGATGTTGGCCACCGCGATCAGGAAACCGTTGACGAGCCCCCAGACCGTGCCCGCGACCACGGCCGCCAGGAGTCCGACGAGGATGACGTCCCAGCCCGCCTTCGTCGCGTCACCGCCGGGGCTCATCGCCTCCATCGTCTTGCCTGCCACCATGCCCGCGAAGATCAGCACGGATCCGACCGACAGGTCGATGCCCGACGTGATGATCACGAACGTCATGCCGACCGAGAGCACCAGCAGCACCGAGGTCTCGATGAGCAGCGTCTGGAAGGTGAACAGCGTCGCGAATTCGGCGGGCGCGATCGCGGTGAACACGATGATGAGCGCCAGCAGCACCAGCGCGATCCAGAACGTGTTGGCCCCGATCAGCCGCTGCCCGATCGACCGCTTGCCGAAACCACCGTCCACTGAGGACTGGATCCCGGGGTCCTTCTTCGTCGGAGTGGACACGGTCACGCCGCCTCCTCTTGTACGAGGGCGCCCGTCATCGCGGCGACCAGGTCTTCCAGTTTCGTGTCGGCGCCGGTGAACCGGGCGACGCGCTTGCCGAGCCGCAGCACCTCGATGCGGTCGGACACCGACAGCACCTCGGGCATGTTGTGGCTGATCAGCACGACGGCGATGCCCTTGTCCCGCACCTTCTTGATCACGTCGAGCACGCGTTCGCGCTGCACGACGCCGAGCGCGGCCGTCGGTTCGTCCATGAACACGACCTTCGACGCCCAGACGACCGACCGCGCGACCGCGACGCTCTGCCGCTGCCCGCCCGAAAGCGAACCGATCGGGACGTCGGTGCTCTGCAGGGTCACGCCGAGCCGCTGGAACTCCTCCACGGCCTGGCGGCGCATCTCGGCCTTGTCGAGCATCCCGAGCTTGCCGAGGATCCCCTTGCGGTGGATTTCCCGGCCGAGGAACAGGTTCGCGGCCGGGTCGAGTTCCGGCGCGACCGCGAGGTCCTGGTACACCGTCTCGATTCCCATCCGCCGGGCGGTGGTGGGGGAGTCCAGGTGCGTTTCCTCGCCGTCGAGCAGGATCTTGCCCGACGTCGGCTGCTCCGCGCCGGACAGGCATTTGACCAAAGTGGACTTCCCGGCGCCGTTGTCGCCGATCAGCGCGGTGACCTCGCCCGCACGTGCCTGGAACGACGCGCCGCGCAGCGCTTCCACCGAACCGTAGCGTTTGACCAGGTCCTGTGCGTCGAGCAGGAGTTCGCTCACGACCGCTCCCTCTTCTCGGGTGCCGGCGGCCTGCAGCGGATGACCGTGACGTCGCCCTCCACAGTGGACTGTCCGGCGTCGTGCGGGACCACGTAGGTCTCGCCCTTGCGCAGCGCGTACTCGCCGCCTTGTTCGGTCCGGAGCGTTCCCGAACCGTCCATGACGACCAGCACTGCGAACGACGGGTCCAGTGACAACGTTGTCGACATGCCGGAAACAGCGGGACGGAGCTGGTCGGCACGGAAGAACGCGTCACTGCCGTCGGCGAGAAGATCCACAGTGGACGCTTCGTCGCCCGCGGTGCGCTTGACGATCGAGCCGAGCCGTTCTTCGTCCCAGCCCGAGGTGTCGAGGGTTTCGATGGCCGTCTCGAAGCCGATCCCGAGGTGCGCCTTCTCCGGGTCCGCCAGGAAGTCGCGCCATTCCAGGGTCAGCGAGAAGTCGGTCGGTTGCTGGAGCTCGACGACGAACACGCCCTCGCCGATCGCGTGCGGCAGCCCGGCCGGGATGTAGACCGTGTCGCCGGGGGTGACCGCGACGCTGTTCAGCGCGCCGAGCATGGCGGGCGCGTCCTGGGACCGGGCCCATTCGTTGACCGTCGCTTTGTCGACGGTCTCCTTGAAACCGGGGTAGACGCGCGGGTCGTCGCCGTAGGTGCCGACCACGATCCACGCTTCGGTCTTGCCGAAATGCGAGTCGAAGTGCCGCCTGGCGAACGAATCCGACGGGTGGAAGTGCACGGGCAGGCGCTGGCCCGCGTCGAGCAGCTTCACCAGCAGGCCGGTCGAGTCGCCGAGTGCCTCGACGTGCTTGGCGCCGAGCCAGGCGGAAGGGTTCTCGCGGACGGCGTCGCGCAGCCAGGCCCCGTCGGGGAGCTTGGTCAGGCCGTTGGTCTCCTGGCCGAACATCGTGGTGGCCGAGCCGACCCAGTCTTCGGGTCCGAACTTGGACTCGGAAGTGGCGCCCCGCAACGCGGCGATGGCGTCGCCGCCGCGGTAGAACTGCGGCGGCTGGTTCGCCGGCAGGCGGATCGGTTCGAGGTGACCGCTCATGACGGGGCGACCTCCCCGGAACCGCGGGCTACGAGATGCACGGGCAGAACTACCTTTCTCGGTGCGGATTGATCTCCCTGGACCCGGGCGAACAGCAGTTCCGCGGCCGCCCGGCCCAGCGCGCTCACGTCGTGCGCGATCACGGAGACCGGCGGATCCAGCAGATCCGCCAGTTCGAAGTCGTCGAAGCTGATCATCGCGGGACGCCGCTCCGCGTGCGCCAGCGCGCGCAGCAGATGGACGGCGACCCGGTTGTTGCCCGCGATCACGGCGGTGGCGGGGTTCGGCCCGGTGAGTAGCCGCTTCACGGCGTCACCGACTCCCTCGGCCGTCGGCGTCCGCATCACGACGAGGCTCTCGTCGTAGGGGATCCCGTTGCGGACGCAGCCTTCCCGGAACCCGCGCAGGCGCTCGCCCGCGGTGAAGATGTCCGGGCTGTCGGCGAGGAACGCGATCCGGCGGTGACCGTGTTTCGCCAGGTGGGCGACCGCTTCGACGGTGCCGCCGATGTTGTCGACCAGCACCGTGTCGGCCACGATGTCGCCGGCGGGCCGGTCGAGGAACACCACGGGCGTGCCCGCGCGCATCTCGGGGACCAGGTAGCCGTGCTGCATCCCGGCGGGGACGACGAGGATGCCGTCGACGCGGCGGGAACAGAACTCGAGGACCAGTTCGCGTTCGCGGTCGGAGTTCTCCTCGGACGAACCGGTCAGCACCTGGCGGCCGAACGAGGTCGCGATGCGTTCGACGGCGCGGTTGAGCTCCGAATAGAAGGGGTTCCCGACATCCTCGACGATCAGGCCGATCGTCCCGGTCGTCGAGCCGCGCCGCAGGTTGCGCGCGCCGAGGTTCCGCCGGAACCCGAGCTGCTCGATCGCCGCCATGACGCGCTCCGCGGTGTCCGGATGGACGGCGGGCTCGTCGTTCACTACCCGCGAGACGGTCTTGATGCTCACGCCCGCGAGGCGGGCCACGTCACTCATCGTGGCCCGTCGGCTGGTGGTGCGGTGGCCGTTGTCCGGTCCGCTGGAAGACAACGTTGTCATAGTGGCGGGAATTGAACGCGAGCGACGCGATGATGTCAATGCCCGGTTCGTCCAGGAGACGCTTTCCGAGTTCGAACCGTTACTGCCGGGTGGACCCGATGCCGCCGTTCGCGTGGTCCTTGTCCTGAATCGGACAGGGTTTGGCGGACCTCTTGACCAGGTGGTCTGTTCTTGTCGAAGGTGAAGATGCAGCGACAACGTTGTCAGGAGGCGGCCTTTCCCATGCCCGCAAGCACTTCGACCCGCGTCGCCGGGTTGTTCACCGCGCTCACCGTCACCGCCGGGCTCCTCACGCCCGTCGCGGCGGCGGCGCCCGGTGGCGACCCCGTGGACGCGGTCAACACCTTCATCGGCACCAAGGACGACGGCAACACCTTCCCCGGCGCCTCGGCCCCGTTCGGGATGACGCAGGTCAGCCCGATCTCGTCGCATTACGCCGGCTACCGCTACGACGACACCGCGATCCGCGGCTTCGGGCATTTCTTCCTGTCCGGCGCGGGCTGCTGGGAGCAGGGCGGTCTCGTGTCGTCCCTGCCCACGACCGGTTCGGTCGGGCCCGGCGCGGCGTTCGACACGACCAAGGCCGACACCTTCGATCACAAGAAGTACGCCTCGCCGTACACGCACGAGGGCGAGGTCGGGAAGCCCGGCTATTACAAGGTGCGGCTCACCGGTTACGGCGGCGTCGACGCGGAGACCACCGCGACCACGCGGACCGGGGTCGAGCGGTACACCTTCGCCAAACCGGGCGACGCGAACGTTTTCGTCAACGTCGGGCAAGCCAACGACAAGGAACCCGTGACGGCGAGCCAGATCCGCGTCGTCGGGGACCGGACGGTCGAAGGCATGGTGGAGTCGCAGGCGTTCTGCGGCGGGAAGCCGTACAAGACCTGGTTCACCACGACGTTCGACAAGCCGTTCAAATCCTTCGGCACGTGGTCGCCCACCGGTGGCACTCCCGGCTCGAAGGAGTCCGCCGGCGGCGAGGGCCTGCGCGGTGCCTGGCTGACCTTCGGCGGCGGGCAGGTCACCGCCACGACGGCCATCTCCCATGTGGACGCTTTCGGTGCGAAGCTCAACCTGGCCTCGGAGAAGGGCCGTTCGTTCGACGCGGTCCGCGACGGCGCCCAGCGGGCCTGGCGCAAGGAACTGTCCTCAGTGGACATCAAGGGTGGGGCGAAGGACGACCGCACGGTGTTCTACACCTCGCTCTACCACGCGCTGCTGCAGCCGCTGACCGGCAACGACGCCGACGGCCGGTATCGAGGGTTCGACGACAAGATCCATCGCGCGCTGGGCTGGACGTACTACGAGTTCTTCTCGTTGTGGGACACCTATCGCACCCAGAACCAGTTGCTCGCGCTTCTGCGGCCGGCGCGGGCGAAGGACGTCGCGAAGTCCGTGCTCGCCATCCACGACCAGGGTGGCTGGCTGCCGCGCTGGGCGTACGCGAACCAGGAGACGAACACGATGACCGGCGATCCGGTCACCCCGTTCCTGGTGGACCTGTGGCGCTTCGGCGCGCTGTCCGGGCAGGAGCTCAAGGCGTACCAGGCACTTCTGCAGAACTCGCGGGAGATCCCGCCCGCGTCTTCGCCCTTCCAGGGCCGTGCGGGGAACGCGAGCTATCAGAAGGACGGGTTCGTCCAGTACGACAAGGACTTCCCGAAGAAGGGGCAGGACACCGATCCGGATCACGGCGCTTCGGCCACCTTGGAATACGCGCTCGCGGACTGCTCGCTCTCCATCATGGCCGCCGGTCTCGGCAAGAAGGACGACGCGAAGGCCTTGGCGGACAAGGGACGCAGCTATCGCACGCTGTGGGACTCGTCGGTGACCGACCGCGGCTTCACCGGTTTCTACCGGCCCAAGCTCGAAGGCGGCGAGTGGTTCAGCCCGGCGGGCAAGCCTTTCAACCCGCAGAGCCAGGACGGGTTCCACGAGGGCACGTCGTGGCAGTACCAATGGCTGACCCAGCAGGACGTCCCCGGTCTCGTCGACCGCATGGGCGGCAAGGAGAACGTCGGCAAGCGGCTCGACGACTTCTTCGCCTACGGGGACCTGGTCAAGGACCCGGCGAAGACCGTGCGCGAGGAATGGGTCGTCGGCCCGTACAACTACTACAACCAGTTCCGCTACAACCCGAACAACGAGCCGGATCTGCATTCACCCTGGATGTACACGCTGACCGGGCAGCCGTGGAAGACCTCGGCCGTCGTCCGCGCGGCGCACACGTTGTTCACCAACGGCGCAGGCGGTGTCACCGGCAACGACGACCTCGGGACCATGTCCGCGTGGTATGTCTTCAGCGCGCTCGGCCTGTACCCGGCGGTGCCGGGGACCGGGCAGTTCGTGCTCAACGCGCCGCGGTTCGAGAAGTCGGTGGTGCGTCTGGAGAACGGCCGCGACATCACGATCAAGGCCGCGGGCGCGGATCCGTCGAAGCTCCAGTACGTCCAAGGAATGGGATCGGGCTCGCAGCGGGCTTACGTCGGTCTCGAACAGCTGACACGAGGGACCACTTTGGACTTCAAGCTCACCGGCGACGCCGCGAAGGCGACGTGGGCGACAGGTCCCGATGGGGCGCCGAAGTCGCCCTGCGCCGGGTGATCCGAGTGGTTTAGACCGGTTCGCACCGGGGGTCGTGAGGAGCATCACGGCCCCCGGTGTTCCGGTGAGGGCCGTCACGCCTCACACTGGTATTACCACGTCCGACAGCGCTGTTGACGTCCCTGGCGAGTCCGCCTTGGACAGTGCTCGTCGGACGTAGTCATGTAGACACAAGCAGTGGTGAGACCCCACAGGAGGAGAACGTGTCCAGCAAGGCCGCTCTAGTATTCCGCGTGGCCGCGGTAGCCGAAGCCCTCTCCTGGGCCGGGCTGCTGGTCGGGATGTTCCTCAAGTACGCCGTCAAGCTCGGCGAGGGCGGCGTTCCCGTCCTCGGCATGGTGCACGGCGTCGTCTTCGTCCTCTACGTGCTGGTCTCCCTCTCCGTGGCGAAGCCGCTCGGCTGGCGCCCGAAGACCCTGATCCTCGCGCTGCTCTCCAGCATCCCGCCGCTGTTCACCTGGCTGTTCGAGTCCTGGGCGCTGCGCAACGGCAAGCTCGACGGCCCGCAGCGGCTGTCGCACGGCGGTGTCGGCCTGTTCGAGCGGACCCCGGAACCCGCCGCCGTCTGATCTTTCCTTGATCGCGTGAAGGCCCCCTTCCCTCTGCTCAGCCGAGGGAAGGGGGCCTTCACGCGCTCGCGGGGCTATTCGGTGAAGTCGCCGGTGGCCTTGCGGACCTTGGTGAGCAGGTCGGTCAGCTGCTCGGTCTGCTTGCCGGTGAGCCCGGTCAGCCCGAAGTCGATCTCGGTGACCGCCTTCGTGGCCTCTTCGCGGCGTGCGCGGCCTTCGTCGGTGATCTCGACCAAGGTGGTCCGGCGGTCGGTCGGATGCGGTACGCGCTTGACCAGCCCGTCCTTCTCCAGCCTGTCGACGATGTTGGTGACGCTCGTCGGGTGCAGCTGCAGCCGCTCGCCCATCACGCGCATCGGCAGGTGGGAGGCGCGGGCGAAGGTCAGCAGGACCAGCGCCTCGTACCGGGCGAAGGTCAGCCCGTGCGGCTTGAGCGCCCCGTCCACCGCGGACTGGATGATCTGCTGCACGCGCATGATCCCGGTCACCGCGGCCATGGTTTCGGACGGCCCGATGCGGGCCTCCCACAGCTGCGCCGCGCGGGCGATCGGGTCGAACGGCAACGGACGGCTCATGGCGATCGAAGTTACCAGCGGGTACCCGTGCCATGCCGCACGACCGGGTGTTATGCGTGGGAAAAGTGTCTGAACGAGGAGCAGAAGATGATCGTGGCCTTCAGTGTCAGCCCGTCCGCGACCGAGGAAGACGGCGGGGTCAGCGAAGCCGTCGCCCGTGCGGTGAAAGTGGTGCGCGAGTCCGGCCTGGCGAATTCGACCAACGCGATGTTCACCAACATCGAAGGCGAGAGCTGGGATCAGGTCATGGACGTCGTCAAGCGGGCCGTCGAGGCCGCGGGTGAGGGTTCGTCGCGGGTCGGGCTGGTGCTCAAGGCCGACATCCGGCCGGGTTACGAAGGCCAGCTGACCGCGAAGGTGGAGCGCGTCGAGAAACACCTGGGCGAGTAGGTCAGGCGCTTTGTCATGGCAGCGGCGGGGTGAGGGAGAGCAACCACAGCTTGTCCTTGACCGCGACCGCCACTGGATAGCCGAACGCGCTGCCGTCGGCCAGTTTCCCGCTGACGGTCGCCGAAGTCGGCGCGAGGTCGTCCGGTGCGAACTTCACCGTGACGTCGTGGAAACCGCGGCCGGCCAGCGCGTCGACATAGGACTTCGCGAAGTCGCCCGCCGACGCGGGCGGATAGTCGATGAGCTCGGAGAAGGCCTCGGCGTCGTGCTCGTTGAGCGCGGCGGTGAGGTCCTCTCGAAGCTTCCCCGGGCTTTCGACACCGGGGTCGGGCTGATGGGCGATCAGCACGGTGATGACGCTCACCCAGGTGACGGCGATGGCTATCGCGACGGCCACGGTGGCCGTCCGGCGTGTCGGAATGTCGATCACCTCCTCGCAGCGAGCCTGCCGGACCGGGACCGTCCTGCCAAGCGGGCACCCGGGGGCATGCGGTGAAACGCTCGGGTATGCGTGCCAGGATGGAACCGTGACACACCCACGCGGATCAGCAGCGAAGACGGCGGCCCTTTCCGCCGCGCTTTCCGGCGCGGTCGACCTTTCCGCGCTCAAGGCGCGTGCCGAGGCGCCCCAGAAACAGCCTCCCGCCCCACCGAGGGCTCCTGCGGCCGATGGCGCCGCACCGGCCGGACCCGTCGCGGGCGGTGCCGTGATCGAGGTCACCGAAGCTACTTTCCAGACCGATGTCGTCGAGCGATCCATGCAGCAGCTGGTGGTCGTCGACCTGTGGGCCGAATGGTGCGGGCCCTGCAAGCAGCTCAGCCCGGTGCTGGAGCGCCTCGCCGCCGAGTCCGGCGGCGCCTGGGTGCTCGCCAAGGTGGACGTCGACGCCAACCCGCGCATCGCGCAGCTCTTCGGCGCGCAGTCGATCCCGACGATCATCGCCATCGGCGGCGGCCAGCCGGTCGACGCGTTCTCGGGCGCGCTGCCCGAACCCGAGATCCGCAAGTGGCTCGGTTCGCTGCTCGACGCGCTGCGCGACCGGCTGCCCGGCATCAAGGCCGCCGAGGAGAACGGCGGCGGTGTCGAGGTTCCGGAGGACGTGCGGTTCACCGAGGCCGAAGAAGCCTTCGAACGCGGTGACTTCGCCGCGGCGCAGGCCGCCTACGAGCGCATCCTCGACGTCGAGCCCGCGAACGAAGACGCCAAGACCGCGCTCGCGCAGGTCAAGTTCACCGCCCGCGCCGAGGCCGCCGGCCCGGACGCGATCGCGAAGGCCGACGCCGCCCCGGCCGACCTCGACGCCCAGCTCGCCGCGGCCGACCTCGAAGTCGCCGGGCAGGAGCCCGAAGCGGGCTTCGCGCGGCTGATCGCGGCCGTGCGGCGTACCGCGGGCGACGACCGCAACAAGGTGCGGGAGCACCTGGTGGCGCTGTTCGAGCTGTTCGACTCGGCGGACGAGCGGGTCATGAAGGCGCGGCGGGACCTGGCGAGCGCGCTGTACTGAGGTTCTTTGGTACGTGAAGGCCCCCTTCCTTGCGCTAGGCGCAGGGAAGGGGGCCTTCACGTACTTGGGGCTGGTGCCGGAGTGGGTCACCGTGGTCGTGGGGGGGGGGTTGGGGGTTTTCCCCCCCCCCCCCCCCCCACCCCCCCTCTCCCCGGCCGCCACACGTCCCGCGAAGGGGTTTTCCAACCAC
>NZ_JBVILA010000008.1:235993-295417 GCF_055580625.1 Amycolatopsis sp. NPDC031561
GGTCGGGGGGGGGTTCCGGTTGTGGTGAGGGCGGCGTGTGGCCCTCCCCACACATCCCCCCCCCACGACCCCCTTGCGCCCGGTCCGCCAAGTGTCATGAAAGGGGCTTTCAAGACACTTTTCGTCCTGAAAGCCCCTTTCATGACACTCGGTGCTCGGTGCTCGGTGCTCGGTGCTCGGTGCTCGGTGCTCGGTGCGCGCGAGGGGTCGTGGGGCTCGCTCGGGACGTGTGGCCGGGTGCGTGCGACCTTCGTGACCCCCGGACGCTATGAAAGGCCCGTTACTTGCAAAATTTGCAAGTAACGGGCCTTTCATAGCACTTCAGGGAGCCGTGACCGGACCGCTCAGCCGTACTGCGTCGAGCACACCGACGAGCTCTCCAGGTAGCCCTTCCGCAGCGCCTCGATCCGCTCGAAACCGTTCTCCACGCGCTTGCCGTTGACGTCGGCCGAGACCAGGCTCTCCGGGCTCAGCAGGTCCGAGATGGCCTCGTCGAGGTCACCCGCCGAAAGCCGCAGCGTCGCGCCGGGCACCGAGCTGGCCTTCGCCCACGCGCCGACCAGGCACGCGGTGCGCAGTCCCGCGTTCGCGTTGTCGATCGACGCGCCGACACCCTTCTGGATGCCCATCGCGTAGCGGGACGCGATTTCCGAGAACGCGGCGAAGTCGCCCTTGCCCTCGCTGTGCCCGCTTTCCCATTCCGCCTGCTGGTCGACCGGCTGGGCGAGTTCGCGCAGCTTGGCCATGTCGATGCTGACGGTGTTGTTCGACGGGCAGTACGACGCGGGCGGGGTGCTGGGGCCGCCGGAGCAGCTGCCGTTGCCGTCTTCGGTGATCTCCGGGCCCGGGACGCCGGCGCCCTTGAAGGCGTCGTCGAGGCTCTTCTTCAGGATCCCGATGATCTCGGCGTCGAGCTTCGCGTCGCCCTTGCCCTTGTCACCCTTGTCGAACGGGCGCTCGGTGATCCGCGCCTTGATGTTCTCCTCGTTCATCGCGGCGCATTCCTTCGGGCCCTTCTCGAACCCGACCTGGAACGCGTACGTGCGGTCGAACGCCGTGCCGTGCGCGCCCTGTTTGGTCGCGCTGGTGCCCGCCTGGTCACGGATCAGGAACAGCGACGCCATGACCTGGTTGAGACCTTCGGAGGTGGAGACGCGGTAGAACTTGCTCTTGTCCTCGGCGACCCAGCGGAAGTAGCCGCCCGCGAAGCAGTCGGCCTGCTGCTCCTTGACGATCGACGGGGTGTTCTTCTTGATGCTGGCCTTCTCGCCGAGCCGGTACTGCACGGCGTGCCCGAGTTCGTGCGCGAGCACGACGGCGCTCGCCATCTTCCCGAACCGCTCGCGCAGCATCGGCAGCAGCACACCGCGGTCCCACGCCACCGAGTCGTCCGGCGGGCAGTAGAAGGCGTTGATGAGGCCCTTGACGCTGCCGCATTTGGTGTCTTCGTCGTCGGTCCGCGCGCTGTAGGACAGCAGCGACTTCAGCGGCTCGTACTGCTGGCCGAAGTCGCGCGGCATGACCTCGGTCCAGTAGGTCTGCGCGTCGGCGATCGCGGCGATGGCGAGCTGGTCGTCCTCGGAGCCGTCCTCGTTGCGGACCTGCAGGTCCGGCTTGGGGGCGTCCGGCTTCAACCCGCTTTCGAAATGCGTGATCGGCAGTCCGGCGACGTCGCCGGCACCGGGCTGGCTGCCTTCCTTGCCCGCCGTCGGGCCGCCCTTGTCGTTGCAGGCGCTCAGCCCGAGGGCCAGCACCAGCGCGATCGCGATCAGAGCCGGGCGACGCCTGCCCCGCACTCCCCCTTGGATCATCTTCACTCGCTTGTCGTCAGGGCCCCGACCGGGCCGCGTAAACCGGCAAGCAGGGACCCTACCCAGCGCTTATGGCCCGCGTGCAGGTAATCCCCGAAGTGGGTCTTGAGCGGGGCGGGGGCGGTCCCGATATGGTCGCTCCTCATGAGAGCAGTCCGCCGGTTCACCGTCCGCGCGAGCCTGCCGGAGTCGCTCTCCGGCCTCGGTGACCTCGCTACGAATCTGCGCTGGACCTGGCATCCGCCGACCCGAGACCTGTTCGCGTCGATGGACGCGGAGCTGTTCAACCGCGTCCGCGACCCGCTGCGGATGCTCACCGCCCTGCCCCCGGCCCGGCTCGACGAGCTGGCCGTCGACGACGACTTCCTCGCCCGCGCGCGCGAGGCCGTCGCCGATCTGGAGCGCTACCTCGCCGAGCCTCGCTGGTACCAGAAGCAGGACGACACCGATCTCCCGCCCGCCGTCGCGTACTTCTCGATGGAGTTCGGCGTCACCGAGGCACTGCCGAACTACTCCGGCGGCCTGGGCGTGCTCGCCGGGGACCACCTCAAAGCGGCGTCGGACCTCGGCGTGCCGATGGTCGGCGTCGGGCTGCTCTACCGCGCCGGGTACTTCCGGCAGGCGCTGTCGCTCGACGGCTGGCAGGTCGAGCACTACCCGGTCATCGACCCCAACGCCTTCCCACTGGAACTGCTGACCGACGGCGGCGAGCCGGTGCTGGTGAAGGTCGCGATGCCCGCCGGGCGGACGCTGCACGCGCAGATCTGGAAGGCCCGCGTCGGCCGGATCCCGTTGCTGCTGCTGGACACCGACACCGAGGCCAACGACGAGGACCTGCGCGCCGTCACCGACAGGCTCTACGGCGGCGACGCCGACCACCGCATCCGGCAGGAGATCCTGTCCGGGATCGGCGGCTTCCGCGCGGTGCGGCGCTACTGCGAGCTGACCGGCCATCCGCAGCCGAAGGTGTTCCACACGAACGAAGGCCACGCCGGTTTCCTCGGGCTGGAACGCGCCCGCGAGATCATCCAGGCCGACGGGCTGGCGTTCGACGAGGCGTTGCCCGCCGTCCGCGCCGGGACCGTGTTCACCACGCACACGCCGGTCAGCGCCGGGATCGACCGGTTCCCCGTCGACCTCGTCCAGCGGTACTTCACCGACGGCAGGCTGGTCCCGGACGTCGACCCGCGCCGGGTGCTCGCGCTCGGCGCGGAGGACAACCCCGGCCTGTTCAACATGGCGCACATGGGACTGCGGCTCGCGCAGCGCGCGAACGGCGTCTCGGCGCTGCACGGCCGGGTGTCGCGGCGGATGTTCTCCCGGCTGTGGCCCGGATTCGACTTCGACGAGGTGCCCGTCTCCTCGGTCACCAACGGCGTCCACGGGCCCACCTGGGTGGCACGCGAACTGAGCGCGCTGCTCGGGCGCAACCACGAGGAACTGGGCCTCGACGGCACCCAGGGCAGGCCGCTGCGGGACGGCGTCAGCGACGAGCAGCTGTGGGGGCTGCGGCGGGAACTGCGGGAGAAGCTGGTCGCCGAGGTGCGGCGGCGGGTGCGGGCCGCGTGGATGCAGCGCGGCGCGTCCGCGCTCGAACTCGGCTGGACCGACACGGTCTTCGACCCGGACGTGCTGACCGTCGGCTTCGCGCGCCGCGTGCCGACCTACAAGCGGCTCACGCTGATGCTGCGCGACCCGGAACGCCTGCGCGCGCTGCTGCTGGACGAACGGCGCCCGATCCAGCTCGTCGTCGCGGGCAAGTCGCATCCGGCGGACGAGGGCGGCAAGCAGCTGATCCAGCAGATCGTCCGGTTCGTCGACGATCCCGAGGTCCGGCGCCGGATCGTCTTCCTGCCGGACTACGACATGTCCATGGCGCGCTACCTCTACCGCGGCTGCGACGTCTGGCTGAACACGCCGGTGCGGCAACTGGAGGCGTGCGGGACCTCGGGGATGAAGTCCGCGCTCAACGGCGGCCTCAACCTCTCCATCCGCGACGGCTGGTGGGACGAGTGCTACGACGGCAGCAACGGCTGGGCGATCCCGACCGCGGACGGCGTCACCGACCCGCTGCGCCGTGACGAGCTCGAGGCCGCGGCGCTCTACGACCTGCTGGGCCACCAGATCGCGCCGCTGTTCTACGACCGCGACGCCGAGGGAGTGCCCGGCGGCTGGCTTTCGATGGTGTGGCACACGCTGGAGACCCTCGGGCCGCGCGTGCAGGCCGCGCGCATGGTGCGGGAGTACGTCGAATCGGGCTACCTGCCCGCCTCTCGGATGGTCGCGGAGGCGACGGGTGACGGGTACCGCGGCGCGCTTTCGCTGGCCGACTACCGGACCAAACTGGAAGTTTCCTGGCCCCGGGTGCGGATCTTCGACACCGAACTGCTCGTCGAGGACGCCGCGCCGATGGTCACCGGGACCGAGGTGACCATCCGGGCGCGGATCGACCTCGCCGGCCTCGAACCGTCCGAAGTGGACGTCCAGGCCGTCGTCGGCAAGGTGGGTGACGGGGACGAGCTGAGCGATCCCGTCACCGTCCCGATGTCCGGTGACGGGATCGGCGCGTTCGCGGCGCGGCTGAAGCTGCCGCATCCGGGCTCGATCGGTTACACCGTCCGAGTGCTGCCGAAACACCGCCTGCTGGCCACCCCGGCGGAACTCGCCAGGGTGGTGCACGCGTAAATCCTCGCCACCGGCGTTTGTCAAGCCGGTGCCGAACAAAGGAAATCCCTGATCTTCGATTTCCTCCGAACAATGATGGACAAGCAGGTGAAATACACTTTGCCGGGCCGATCCTGAAATACGGAGGAATGGTGGCTTCGGCGAAGGAAACGAAAGCGTCGCGCAGGGCCAAGGACCGGCTGCACCATATCCACGCCCGAGCCGGGATCCAACAGGACGGGCTGCGTCGTGCCCTGGGGCCGGAATTGCGTGCCATCTGGGGGATCGCGGAGGACGCCGAACCCGGCCGGGTGCGCGAGATCGTCCTTTTACGGCTGAATCGCGTTCTCGAGCGATTCGCCGATCCGCTCATGCCCGAGATCGTCTGGACCGCCTACAACCTCGGCGTCGATCCGGTGAACGGCGGGGCGGGCATGGTCGGCCGGATCAGGACCATGGTCGGCCGCGGCCGGGTGGCGGTTTCCGAGCGGACCTGCACCCGGCGGTTCTACGACTTCCTGGGGAGCGTCAAGAACAGCCTGGACGGCTTCCAGGAAGACCTCACCGGCGAAGACTTCAGGCTCGCCTCGCGGTGGATCGACGGCAACGTCCGTCCGGAGCGGGAGGAACCCGCCGGCGGGCTGCGCGAACCCGTCCCCTCGGTCATGCGGATGTTCCTCGACGGCACGGTGTGGGGCCCGGCGGACGAGGCGGGCGCGCCGCTCCCCGCCCGGCTCGGCGCGCACGGCGACTGGCTCTGCGTCTTCACCGACGAGCGCCTGCTGGCCGAGTACCGCGCGGTCACCGGCGCGGGCTGGGCGCGGGTCCGTCACCGGACCGGCCGCGAGGTCGTGCTCGCGGCCGCCGGGCGTGACGTGGCGACGGGTGTCCTGGTCAACCCCCGGCCGGTGCGCGGGGCGGGGATCCACGCGGCCCTTCCGCTTTCGCCGGACTCGATCGCCCGGCTGGCCGTCCGGCGGTAGACCTCACGGGACGGCGGGGGTACCGCCCTCCCGGATCGGAAGGCCTGCCGAACGCCAGGCGCGGAACCCGCCTTCGAGGTCGGTCGCGCCCGGCAGGCCGAGCCGCCGCAGGTCCGCGGCGGCCAGGCTCGACGAATACCCCTCGTTGCACACGACGATCACCGTCGAGTCCGGTTTCACCTCCGGCAGCCGCCATTCGCTGTCCGGCGCGAGCCGCCACTCGAGGTGGATCCGCTCGACGACCACCGAACCGGGGATCTCACCCTCTTCGAGCCGGTTGACGTGCGGGCGGATGTCCACGATCAGGGCACCGTCACGCTGCAGCCGTTGTGCCTGCCCGGGCTCCGCCCGGTCCAGTCCGGACCGGGCGGCGGCCAGCAAATCGTCGATCGCGCTCATCGGCCCAGTATCGGGGCCAGCGAGGGGATCTCGGCGGGAACGTCGGCGAGCGTGCGGTATTCGCGGGTCGCGACCAGCGGCGGCGAGTAGGCGTGGACGCTGGCGGCGGGCTCGGTGCCGATGCCGGTCACCTGGTGCGCGCGCCCCGCGCCGAAGCCGATGCCCTCGCCCGCGACGTGCGTGCGGCGCCGGACCGGGCCGCCGGGGTAGCGGTACTCCTCGCCGAGTTCGCCCTGCAGCACGGTGAACGAGCCGGACGCGCCGCCGTGGTCGTGCGGTTTGGTCTGCTGGCCGGGCAGCCAGGACAGCAGCCACAGCTCGACGCCGTCGGTCAGCGCGAGCCGCGCCCACCAGCGGTGGTCCTCGTCGAAGCGCAGCAGGCCGCGCAGGCCCGCGGTCAGTTCGGTGGTGACGGTGGAGGTCAGGTCTGCCAGCTCCCGCGGCGTCCAGAGCAGGCGCTCGGGGTGCAGCAGCTCCGGGAGCAGCGGGTCGATCAGCTGCGGGTGGATCTCGAAGTCCTGGCGGGGCGAGACGGACGTGGTCAACTCGGGGCTCCTCGTGAGGGATCGCGGGCTCGGAAACAAGGCCGAACGCGGCGCGACACGGGTGCCGGTAAAGAGAGCGGGACTCAGCCGTGTCGCGCGGTGGTACACCCGGACGAGGCGACGAGGAGCAGGTCGATGGTGCGACGGCGCCAGAAAGAGCCCCCGATGACGGGGAAGGCGGCGGCCGCGGACCTGATCACGTCTTCGATGCTGCCACAGCCCGCGCTCCGGCGGTTACTCCGGAGAGCTCCGTCCCACTCCCTGGACCAGCCGCTTTCTCCCGACCGGCGGCCCGGTGCACACGCGCGCGCGTGTGCGGACACAATGGGCTCGTGAGCGAGCCGATCCAGCCCAGCGAACTTGACGACCTCGTGGTGAGGATGACCGGTGTCGGGGTCCGCCGAACAGGCAACGACCTCCTCGCCGACCTCGACTGGAGCGTGGAACTGGACGAGCGCTGGGTGGTGCTCGGCCCGAACGGCGCGGGCAAGACCACCCTGCTCCGGCTGGCCGCGGCCGAACTCCACCCGACCTCGGGAACGGTCGACCTGCTCGGCGACCGCATCGGCAAGGTCAACATCTTCGAGTTGCGCCCGCGGATCGGGTTCACCTCGGCCGCGATCGCCCAGCGGGTGCCGGGCGAGGAGCGCGTCATCGACGTCGTGGTGAGCGCCGGGTACGCCGTCGTCGGCCGCTGGCGTGAGGAATACGACAGCCTCGACACCGACCGCGCCCGCGAACTGCTGGCCGCGCTGGGCATCCCGCACCTGGCCGAGCGCACCTTCGGCACGCTTTCCGAAGGCGAGCGCAAGCGGACCCTGATCGCGCGGTCGCTGATGACCGACCCGGAGATGCTGCTGCTCGACGAGCCCGCCGCCGGACTCGACCTCGGCGGCCGCGAGGACCTCGTCGCACGCCTTTCGGAGCTGGCCCTCGACCCGGAGGCCCCGGCCATGGTGCTCGTCACCCACCACGTGGAAGAAATCCCGCCGGGATTCACCCACGCGCTGCTGCTGCGCGACGGCCGCGCGGTCGCTTCCGGCCTCGTCGACGACGTCGTGACCAGTGACAACCTGTCCAAGACGTTCGACCAGGACCTCCTGCTCGAACGCTCCGGTGATCGCTTCTTCGCCCGTCGCCGCTGACAGGTCGTACTGACCGGTAGCCTGCAATCTGTCTTGGACGGTTAAGGAGGACGGCGTGGGAGAGTTCGTAAGCCTGGAGGTCGAAGGTGGGGTCGGCACGATCCGGCTGGACCGCCCGCCGGTCAACGCGCTGAACAACCAGGTGCAGGCCGAGCTCGCCGAGGCGGCCCGCGAGGCCTCCGAGCGCGACGACGTGCGCGCCGTGATCCTGTACGGCGGCGAGAAGACCTTCGCGGGCGGCGCGGACATCAAGGAGATGGCCGAGCGCACCTACCCCGAGATCGCGAAGTTCGGCGCGGCGCTGACGGCGTCGCTGGCCACCATCGCGAACATCCCGAAGCCGGTCGTCGCGGCCATCACCGGCTACGCGCTGGGCGGCGGACTCGAACTCGCGCTGACCGCGGACCGCCGGATCGCCGGCGACAACGTCAAGGTCGGCCAGCCGGAGATCCAGCTCGGCGTCATCCCCGGTGCCGGTGGCACGCAGCGCCTCGCGCGACTCATCGGCCCGAGCAAGACCAAGGACCTCGTGTTCACCGGCCGGTTCGTGAAGGCCGAAGAGGCGCTGGCGCTGGGAATCCTCGACGAGGTCGTCGCGCCGGATGACGTCTACGCCGCCGCGCACAAGTGGGCCGCCCAGTTCGCGAACGGCCCGGCCGTGGCGCTGCGCGCCGCGAAGGCCGCGATCGACGGCGGTCTCGACACCGACCTCGCGAGCGGCCTCAAGCTCGAATCCCACCTCTTCGCCGCGCTGTGGGCGACCGAGGACCAGCGCAACGGCATGAAGTCGTTCATCGAGAACGGCCCTGGCAAGGCCACCTTCGAGGGGAAGTAAGCACGATGACCCAGGTGAACGACCCGGCGCCGAACCCGCACGCCACCGCCGAAGAGGTCAAGGCCGCCTTCGCCGACCCCAAGCTCGCCAACGTGCTCTACCACGACTGGGAAGCCGGGACCTACGACGAGAAGTGGTCCATTTCCTACGACGAGCGCTGCATCTCCTACGCGACCGACGTGTTCAACGCCGTCGCCGGTGACGACGACGGCCAGCCGTATCCGACCGCGATGGAACTGGGCAGCGGCACCGGTTTCTTCCTGCTGAACCTGATGCAGGGCGGCGTGATCAAGAAGGGGTCGGTCACCGACCTCTCGCCGGGCATGGTCCAGGTCGCGCTGCGCAACGCCGAGAACCTCGGCCTCGACGTCGACGGCCGGGTCGCCGACGCGGAGCGCATCCCCTACGAGGACAACAGTTTCGACCTCGTCGTCGGGCACGCGGTGCTGCACCACATCCCGGACGTCCGCGCGGCGTTCGCCGAGGTGCTGCGGGTGCTGAAGCCCGGCGGCCGGTTCGTCTTCGCGGGCGAGCCGACGAAGGTCGGCGACCTCTACGCGCGCAAGCTCGGCCAGTTCACGTGGTACCTCACCACCAACCTGACCAAGCTCCCGGTGCTCAACGGCTGGCGCCGCCCGCAGGAGGAACTCGACGAGTCCTCCCGCGCGGCCGCGCTGGAGGCCGTGGTCGACATCCACACGTTCGACCCGTCCGACCTCGAGTCGATGGCTCGCGGCGCCGGGGCACAGGACGTCCGCGCGGTGACCGAGGAGTTCGCCGCCGCGCTCGCGGGCTGGCCGATCCGGACCTTCGAAGCCGCCGTGCCGCAGGAGAAACTGACTTTGCGCTGGCGTCTGTTCGCGTACCGGCTGTGGCTGCGGCTGTCCGCTTTGGACAAGAAGCTGCTCGCCAAGGTGCTGCCGCGCGAGCTGTTCTACAACGTGATGATCACCGGTACCAAGCGTTCTTAGGTGCCTTACGCGTTCACTCTCGACGACGTCGCCTTCCTGCGCTCCGGCGCGGGAAGCGTGGCGCTCGCCGAATGCTCATCCCTGCCGCTGACCGACAAGACCCGCATCGCCGACGTCGCCGCCGTGCGCCGGATCGCCCCGGAGCACGCGGCCGCGGTGCTGGAAACGGTGGTGCTGCGGCGGAAGTCGTCGTCCAAACTGGACTCCGCGGGTTCGTGGCTGTTCACCGGTGACGCCCTCCAACAGGCCAGTGCCACCGCGGTCGCCCGGCACCGGGCCTCACGGCTGGCGGGCCGGGACGTCCACGACGTGACGTGTTCCGTCGGCGCGGACCTGATCGAGATCGCCCGCGTCGCCGCCCGTTCGCTGGGCTCGGATCTGGACGAGGTCCGGCTGGTGATGGCGCGGCACAACTCGCTCGAGGCCGGTGTCGCGCCGGTGCTGATGCGGGCGGACGCGTTGCGGCCGGTCAGCCGCTCCTCGGTCGTCGTCGCCGATCCCGCCAGGCGCGACTCGGCCGGACGGCGGGCGTGGAAACCCGCGGACTTCCTGCCGCCGCTCGACGGCCTGGTCGAGGCGTACGCGGGCCGCGAGCTGTCGGTCAAATGCGCGCCGGGACTCGATTTCTCCATCGCGCCGTGGGCGGACGAGGTCGAACTGGTCTCTTTGGACGGTCAGGTCCGCGAGGCGTGCCTGTGGCGCGGAGTGGGCTCCACCGTGTCCCGGCGCGCGACAGTGTTGCGTTCGGACGGTACACAGTGGACGGTCACCGACGCCGATCCCGACGAGATCCCCGTGCGGGAACCGGGTGAATGGATCATCGATCCCGACGGTGCGGTCGTCCGGGCCGGGCTGGTGCGGCATTACGCCGCGCGGCACGGTCTTTGGCAGCTCGACGAGCGCATTGCGTACCTGACCGGAGACGTCCCGCCGCCGGGAATCCGGGCGTTCCGGGTGTTCGAGCACGGACCGTACAGTGAGAAGAATCTTCGTGTACTGCTGAAAAAACACGATATCGGGCGACTCGAGATCCTCGTCCGCGGTCTCGACGTGGACCCGGATGCCTTGCGGCGCAAGCTGAAACCGCGCGGTGGTGAAGAAGCTACTTTGGTACTGACCAGAATCGGCCGTTCTGGAGTAGCGTTCCTGTGCCGCGCACAGCTGACGTGAGGAGCATTTCCATGAGCCGGTTCACCGGTCTGCTGAAACTGGCCGCCGCCGCGGCCGCCGGAGCCGTCCTCGCGGGCGGTGCCACCGCCGTCGCGAACCAGGACGACGCCGACTGGCGGCGAGGCCACGAGCCCGCCAACATCGGCCAGGTCAAACTGGACGTCAAGGCCTACTACGGCGATGTCGTCGGCCCCGACGGCAAACACGGCTACTCGGAGAACAGCAGGTTCGTCTCCGACACCGAACGCCAGGTCTCGGACGCCAAGCGCTACCTCACGCGGCGGCTGGACCGCGGCGTGAAGAACCCCGCCGTCGTGTTCGATGTGGACGACACCGCCGAGGTCACCTACGGCTGGGAGGCCGACAACGACTTCGGCTTCGACCCGGTGAAGCAGCAGGAAGCGATCGACAAGGGCACGTTCGTCGCGAACGAGCCGGTGCTGGAACTGGCGAACTGGGCGGCGCAGCACGGCGTCAAGGTCTACTTCCTGACCGGCCGCAACGAGTTCCAGGGCCCGCAGTCGCTCAAGAACCTCGCGAACGAGGGTTACCCGGCCCCGGCGGGCGCGTTCTTCAAGCCGAAGACCACGGTGCCCGCGTACCTGCCGTGCGGGCTCACCTGCACCACCGTCCAGTACAAAGCGGGCACGCGGAAGCACATCGCCTCGACCGGTGCGACCATCCTCGCCAACTTCGGTGACCAGTTCAGCGACCTCGAAGGCGGCTACGCGGAGTTCCCGGTCAAGCTGCCGAACCCGATGTACTACCTGCCCTGAGGGGAATATCCGCGGCCGTGGCGTTGCTGTGCCCGGTATCGGAAACCCCCGAGGGAGCTGATCCATGCCTGACAAGAAGGTGCTGAAGCCCAGCGCGTCCCACCCGATCACGGTGGCGCCGAACAAGGGACGCGTGGTCGTCACGGTCGGCGGCAAGGTCGTGGCGGACAGCGCGAACGCGCTCACGCTGCAGGAGGCGAACTACCCGCCGGCGCAGTACATCCCGCGTGCCGACGTCGACTTCGACGTGCTGGAACGGACGGACCATTCGACGTACTGCCCGTTCAAGGGCGACGCGTCCTACTACAGCATCCGCACCGGCGACGGCGTCGCCGAGAACGCCGTCTGGACCTACGAGGCGCCGCACGACGCTGTCGCCGAGATCAAGGACCACGTCGCGTTCTACCCGTCGAAGGTGGATGCGATCGACGAGCGCTGACCCCGCTGACGCGCGTGCTATGAAAGGCCCGTTACTTGCAAATTTTGCAAGTAACGGGCCTTTCATAGCACGCGTAGGGGGCTCAAAGGTGGTTGATCCGGTCGGCGTCCGCGGCGAGTGAGGTGTCGGGTTCGATCCGCCAGGCCTCCAGGCCGGGCGCCTTGAGAAGCGCGTCGATCAAATTCTCCTCGCCCGCGACGAGGGTCGAATCGAAGTCGATCTCGGTGGCCACGCACCACGCGCGGTCGTCCGGCCAGAACAGGTTGGGCGACTGCGCCTCGAACCAGTTCGGCCGCGGCCGCCAGCCGAGTTCCGTCGCCGAGGTCAGTGGCCCGCCGAACACGAGGTAGTCGCGGCCGGGATGCCGCAGGCGCGGGGCGTCGAGGTGCGCGCAGGACAACGTCGCCTCGTCGGCCCAGCCATAGCCCTCCCAGAGGCAGAACCAGGTCTCCGAAGTGGAGGTGTGGTCGCCGAGGACGGCCAGCAGCGCGGTGAGGCTGTGCGACGGCAGAGTGCCGCGTCCCGGCGGGGAGCCCCGCCAAAGCGAGCCGGTGAGGTTCACCGGATCCGGGGAGCCGACGAGCGCGTGCCACTGCATGGCGCCATGGGCGCGCCGCCCCGTTTCGGCCGCCGCTTCGCGCCAGCTCGCCCAGCCGCCGCGATCGCGTTCGGCGGGGTGGCAGATCCGGGCGTAGGCGGCGTACCCGTGCGGGACCGTGCGGCAGACCGCGCCGAAGGCCCCACCGAGCCTGGGGGAAATCCACTCGGCGGGGGACGGGTCGAGCACCGGCCGCAGCACGCTGGCAGTCTTCATCAAGATCAAGTGGAGCGCATCTTGTCGGCGGGCGGGGGCATACTGCCGGACGTGGGTGTTCCGCTGCGTCGGCGATCGGGCCGTTCGGTCTACCGCGAAACCACGCCGGCCGCGGCGGTGGCGGCCGTGGTCGAGAGTGCCTGGACGGGCCGGGTGGGCCGCAGCCGTCCGCTGCGGGTGTTCCCGGACGGCTGTGTGGACCTCGTCTGGGACGGTCGCGCGCTCGCCGCGGTCACCTCGGTCCGCGGGGTGCTGCGGCACGACCTGCCCGCGGTGGACTGGACCGTCGGGCTCCGCCTGCGGTGCGGCGTCGGCGGCGCGGTACTGGGCCTGCCGATGACGGACCTGACGACGAGCGCCACCCCCTTGCGCGAACTGTGGGCCGCGAGGGCCCGCCGCGCGGAATCCAGGCTGGCCGAATGCGCGACGCCCGCCGAGGCGCGCTCGGTGCTGGAGTCACTGGTCGCCGAAAGGCTCCGGGATGTCGAGCCGGACGGGCTGTCGATCGAGGCCGCCCGCGCGCTGCGTGCGCCCGGCGCTCGCACCGACAGGGTGGCGGCGGCGCTGGGCGTCAGCGAGCGCGGGCTGCGGCGGCACGTGCGACATGAAGTCGGCGTCGGTCCCAAGGAACTGCAGCGGGTTCTGCGGTTCCATCGGTTCCTCAAGCGAATCGAGGGCGTGGCGCGAGAGCATGCGTCGCTCGCCGACGTCGCCGCCGATGTGGGGTACGCGGATCAGTCCCATCTCGGCCGGGAGTGCCGTCGGCTGTCGGGCGCCTCGCCTGGCGCACTTGTGCGGTCTTGGGTTGGCCGGAATGTTCCAGACTGAGGCGGCCTGCCGAGATGAGGATCGGGGAGTGCTCGAACCCTTCCGCGTCACCATCGACATCCGCACCGACGATCTCGACCTCAACGGCCACGTCCGAGGGCCTGCGTACCTCGCGTATGCCGATCACGCGCGCTGGGAATGCGTATGGGCCGCCGGAGTGGATCCGTTGGCGCTCCAGGCCGGGAACCTCGGCCCGGTCAACCTCGAAACGACGATCCGGTTCCGCCGCGAGCTGCGGGCCCGCGCGCGGATCGACGTCCTGACCCGGTTCTCCTGGGAGCCGGGCAAGGTGTCGCGGGTCGTCCAGGAGCTCGTGGCCCCGGACGGCGCCGTGGTGGCCGAGGTGGAGAGTCTTTCCGGGCTGCTGGATCTCGAACTGCGGCGCCTGGTCTCGGATCCCGGACGGCACTGGCGGAAGTACGCGGCGCGGCCGGAGATCTTGGGGTTGGCGTGATCGGATGATGCCGGTCGTGAGGAAAACCATCGACGAGAATCTCGTACGGACGTTGATCGCCGCACAGTTCCCTCAGTGGGATGGGGCGCCGGTCGAACGATGGCCGTCCGGCACGGTCAATGCCGTGTTCCGGCTGGGCGGCGACCTGGTCGTGAGGTTGCCGCTGGTGGAGGGCGGCGCCGAGGACGTGAAGCTGGAACAGAAGTGGTTGCCCCGCATCGCGTCTCGGCTGCCCACGGCCATTCCCGAGGTGCTCGCCGATCTGAGGCCCGGCAACCTGCTGATGGACGGCGACCGGCTTTCCGCGGTGATCGACTTCGGTTGCATGGGGGTGGGCGATCCGGCTTGTGACTTGTTTCCGGCGTGGAATCTCCTGCCTGCCGACGCGAGAGAAGCCTTCAGAGCCGCGCTGGGTGTGGACGACGCGACCTGGTGCCGCGGCCGTGGGCGGACGCTCTCCCAGGCGCTGATCGCACTGCCGCACTATCGGAAGACCAACCCGGCGATGGCGGGTAACGCGCGGCACGTGATACGCGCGGTGATCCGGGAAACCACTTGATCCGCCGGCTTCCGGCTTCGGCGTGACGAGGACGCCGGTCATTGCCCCCTTTGCCTGGCGCAGGGGCTAATCGGTTTCGGAAGTCTCCGTGGGTTCGGTCTATGTCCTGAGGTGCATGGTGTTGCGTCTGGGTTGACCGGTGGGGTCGAGGTAGGCAGGTGCGGTGAATTCCGGGAGCCCGTCTTGGGCGATCCGGACTTTCCATTGGCTGTGGTGGATCAACCGATGATGCTTGGTGCACAGCAGGACGAGGTTGTCGATCTTGGTTTCGCCGTGGTGTCGCCAGAAAACAATATGGTGAGCCGTACAGCGAGGCACCGGCATGTCGCAGCCTGGGAAGGCGCACCCGCCATCGCGGATAGTCAACGCGTACTTCTGCGCCAATGACACCGTTCGTTTGGAGCGGCCGATGTCGAGGGGTTCGCCTGCGGTACCGAGAACCCCGGGCCGGACGCGGGCGTCGCAGGCGAGGATGCGGGCGTCGGTGGCGCTGATCGGCCCGACCAGGTCCAGGTGTGCTTCACCCAAGTCGCTGATCAAGTCTTCATACGACATGGTGACGAGAATGTGGGTGGCCTCGCCCGCCTGGCCGGGAAGATTCCGACTCGTGGTCTTCAACCGGACGTAGTCGGTGAAGGCGTCGCCGTAGCGTTCGTCCTGGGTGCGGGAGTCGCGGACTCCGTCGATGGCCTTGTGGGGTTTGGCCATCGGGTCCAAGTCGGACTTCAACCGTGCGTAGGTCTCCAGATCGAGCGTGCCCTTCAGGCCGAGGGTGCCGTTGCGGTGCTTGACGAACCGTAACTCCGGTCGGGTGTCTTTGGGGTTCTCGTCGCGGGGTTCTTTCCCGTCGGGATCGAGCTTGTCCAGGAGTCTTCGTCCGGCTTGGGCGATCGTGCGAGGCCCGGCGTGCCGGGCCAGATCCACAAGGATCTTCTCCCCACCCCGCACGTCCTCTTCCGGGACGAAAGACGGGATACGGGCGAGTGTGCGGATGATCGCGTCGATCTGCGAGCCACCGATCGCACCCTCACAGGCGGCGTCAGCGGTCAACGGGGCCAGTGGCGGCACCCGATCACCGCCCACCGCCACACCGGCGTGCAAGGCGAGGACGCGATCAGCACGAGCATCGGCTTCCTTGTTCGTAACGTGGAAGTCCTCGAAAATCATCGCCGACAACGTCCCATGACCACTGCACCCACGAACACCGCGGATATTGATTTCCGCCAGAATCGCGTTCTGCTCAGCATCCAATTGACGTTTGAGAACTTCGAGCTCCTGCTTACGCGCATGCAACACAGCGGTATCGACACGCCACCACTCGACGGGTGTCGTCTGGGATGCATCGTCGCTGGCCACAGCATCAATAATACTCGCAGTCGAACACCTGTGCTATAGCATGTTTATGTGACACGGCTTCACTCGATAGGGAGTAAGAATGCGTGACGAAGCGCCTTTAGGGACGCTTAGGAAGAAGGTGGGTGCGGGACAAGTCGACCTTGTGCTAGCCTCGTCTCCGAGCCCCGTATGGGCCTACGCATGGAGGTAGCGGCTACTCAGCCATCAGAGGTCGGCACACACCGTCTCTCGCATTCACTCATCCCCGCTTCGTGGGATGACGCCTCCATGCGGTGTGCTCGAAAACCCCTGTGTACCAGTGGGTTGCTGTCGTCGTGCCTTCTTCCGGTGGTGATTCCGCGCCCTCCTGTCAACACATCGACGGGAAAGGACCGCATTGACCGGCTGCAACGACCAGGTGATCGAGGAATTCAGGCGTAACAAGGGAAAGCTCGGCGGCATGTTCGAGGGGTGGGAGCTGATCCTGCTCACCACCACCGGCGCCAAGAGCGGTAAACGGCGGACGAATCCGTTGGGGTACCTCGAAATCGACGGCAAGACCGTCGTCGTCGCTTCGAACATGGGGGCGCCGAGGCATCCGGGGTGGTACCACAACCTTCGGCACGACCATCGGGTCACGATCGAGACGGGGACCGAGAGCTACGAGGCGATCGCGGCCGTTCCACCGACGGCGGAACGCGACGCGTTGTTCGCGAAGGTCGTCGCCGAGGATCCGGGATTCGCCGAATACCAAGCGAAAACGACACGGGAGCTGCCCGTGGTGATCCTGCATCGGATCGACGACAGGGTGCGGGGGATGGGGGACTTCGTGGTGGAAGTCCATGACTGGCTCCGGGAGGAGCTCAAGACGTTGCGGGCCGGGGTCGACGACATCGTCGCGGGCCGCGCGGATTCGCTCACCATGGAGAAATCCCTGCGGGCGCACTGTGTTTCGTTCTGCGAAGCGCTGACGAAGCATCACACCGGGGAAGACCTGGGGGCGTTTCCCATGTTGGCGCAACGGTTTCCCGCGCTCGCGCCCGCGTTGACGAAGCTCGGGGAGGACCACGTCGTCGTCGCGGCGCTACAGAAGCGGATCCGTGATCTCGTCGAGGGTTACGTCCACGGCGAGAGTGATCCGGTCCGGTTGCGTGACGACTTCGACGCGCTCGCGGCCAAGCTCGAAGCACATTTCGCCTACGAGGAGCGAACCGTCGTCGCCGCGCTCAACGTGACGGCTCCGGCACCGGCCTTCGGCTGATCGGGGTGGACGCCCTGGGGTTTCGGCCCCAGGGCGTGTATCCTCGGAGGTGGCGGCGCCCTCTCAGCGTGACGCCGACCTCAGTGCGAGACGGGCGGAATTCGCCCCCGGCCTCGCCACAGACCGCGAACGAGCGGTCCCATTCGAAAGGTTTCACCGTCAAAACTCACAGCACGGACAGTGCGCTGTTCAGCCACCCGCTCGACCCTCAGGACGAGCGTTGCGACCCTGCGACCCCGCAGGGTGACCGATACATGGATCTTTTTCGCGAACCCTCTTACCCCACACCGGAACCTTCGGCCGACGCCCTTCGTTGACGAAGCGGTCCAACGTTTTGGGTGTCGTGTTGTCCAAGCACGCTCGCGCAGAATTCGTCGCGGGCATTGCCTTTCGTGCGCCGCGTCTTCATCAGGCCATCGACAAGAAACGGCGACATGACCTCAGTCCTAAGACCCCCGGACAGCGAAGAGCGGCAGATACCGCAGCCCCTGTTGTCCGGGGAGCAGTCCAACACCGAGAACCTTCTCGTCAAGTTGTTCGCGGTGGTGCCCCTGCTGGCATTGGCCGCATCCGTCCCCTTCGCGTGGGGCTGGGGCCTCGGCTGGGTGGACCTCGGCCTGGCCGCCGGGTTCTACTTCCTGACCGGCCTCGGCGTGACCATCGGCTTCCACCGCTACTTCACCCACGGTGCCTTCAAAGCCAATCGCGGCCTGCGGATCGCCCTCGCGGTCACCGGCAGCATGGCGATGCAGGGCCCCGTCATCGGCTGGGTGGCCGATCACCGGCGCCACCACGCCTTCGCCGACCGTGAAGGTGACCCGCACTCCCCGTGGCTGTTCGGCACCGGCCCGGCCGCGCTGGCCCGCGGCTTCTGGCACGCCCACATGGGCTGGCTGTTCGATCGCGAGAAGACCAACGCGCAGCGGTTCGCCCCGGACCTGCTCGCCGACCGTGACATCGCCCGGATCGACAAGCTGTTCCCGCTGCTCACCGTCGTGACGCTGCTCGCGCCCGCCGTGCTCGGCGGTCTGATCACGATGTCCTGGTGGGGCGCGCTGACCGCGTTCTTCTGGGCGAGCCTGGTCCGCGTCGCCTTGCTGCATCACGTCACCTGGTCGGTGAACTCGCTCTGTCACATGATCGGTGACCGGCCGTTCGCCGCCCGTGACAAATCCGCCAACTTCTGGCCGCTCGCCATCGCTTCGATGGGCGAGTCCTGGCACAACTCCCACCACGCCGACCCGACCGGCGCCCGGCACGGCGTCCGCCGCGGTCAGCTCGACATCTCCGCGCGGCTGATCTGGCTGTTCGAGAAGGTGGGCTGGGCGACGGACGTCCGTTGGCCGAAGGCCGACAGGCTCGGCCGCAAGCTCAACCCCGGCCACTCCCTGTCACTACGACGGGGCAGCTGAGCCCACGATGGCGCCGACCAGCTCCGGCCCGGCTGAGAACGCCGGGTCGTTGTGGTCGGCGCCGGGGACCTCGATCGTCCTGGCACCGGCCGCCCGAGCCACTTCGCGACTCTGCTCGGCAGGGACGACGGAGTCCGAGGAGCCGTAGACGACGGTGACCGGGGCTTTCACGCGCGCGACGTTGTCCCGCGTCGGGAACTCGTCCCGCAGCAGCCACCGGACCGGCAGGAACGGGTAGTGCCGCTGTCCGACCGACGCGAGGTCGACGAACGGCGAGCGCAACACGAGTGCCGACGGCGGATGCTCGGCGGCCAGTTCGGTGACGACGGCCGAGCCGAGGCTTTCGCCGAAGTACATCAGCGGCACTCCGGCCTCTCGTATCAGGAAGTCCCGTGCGGCGCGGGCGTCCAGCGCGAGCCCCGCTTCGGAGGGGTCACCGGGGTTGCCCCCGTAGCCGCGGTACTCCAGGAGCAGCACCGAGAGCCCGCGTGCGGTCAGCGCGCGGGCCAGTGGCGCGCGGAACGACCTGTTCCCGGCGTTGCCCGGTGCGACGAGCACGGCCGTCTTCGCTCCGGCGACCGGGAAGTACCAGCTCGCGAGGCTCAGCCCGTCCGAGGTGGTGAGCGTGACGTCCCTGCCACCGGGCAGGACGTCTGCGGCACCGGTCGGCGGACCTCCCTCGGGGAGGTAGATCAGCTTGCGCTGGAAGGCGAAAGCGCCACCGAAGACCACCCCGACGAGGGTGACGGCCACCGCCAGCGCGGTCAACACCTTCTTGCGCATGCCCCCATCATGCTCATCCCGCGTCCGGTTTGCCGTGTTCGGTGATCGCGCCGGTCACCACCGCGACCACGACGCACAACGCGATGACGACCTCGGCCCACAGGAAGGCCGTGTAGTCCAGCAAAGAGCCGATCGGTGGCGAACCCGGGGCGAGATTGCGGAATCCGGCGAGCGCGAACAGCGTCGCGGCCATGAACCCGAACGACGGCCAGACCAGGCCGCGCCGTCGCGCGATCAGATGCCGCGCGCCGAAGAACACCGCGATGGCCAGACCCCACATGGTGATCATCATGAAGAGGGCGAAGACCAGCACGCTGGTGGACCGGCTGAACCGGACGTCGAGGCCGCCTTGGTCGTCGGAGGCGCGATAGTCCTTGACGGAGAAGGAGAACAGACTGTCCACTTTGTCCAGTGTGAACAGCACGGGCGCGGGTTCCCCGTTGTGGGCCGCCGCGAACTCGATCCGCGCCTCGTAGCCGTCGAAGGGATAGTCGGTGACGGCTCCGCCGGTCAGCGCGATCGGGAGATCGAGGCTGGAGATCCGCTGGTGCGCGGGGAAGACGTGGTCGCCGCGGAGGCTGGAGGAGTTCAGCAGCCGCAGCTCGCCGGTGGGCGCGACGCCGTCGTCCTCACCGAACCGGCCGAGCGGGACGACCAGCACGCGCAGCACGGCCTCCCGCGCGGCGGCGTCCACCTTGAGTACGGAGGCGTTGACCTCGATCCGGTCCGGGTCGTGCGAGCCGACCCAGTGGCCGGTGTCGCCCGCGGTCCGGTCCGCGGCGTGCAGCCACAGACCGAGTCCGGCGGCGATCGCCACGGCCAGCACGGTGGCGACGGCCTTGACCACCGGATTGATCTTTCGCATGGCGGCCATCGTGGCAGCCCGGGGCCGGTTCGGCCGCCGCTGTCATGCTGAGGGGTGAGTGCGATGTCGTCGCTCGTGTCCTTACTTGGCGCGAAGCGCGGTGAGGGCCGGGGTGAACATCGTCGTCTTGATCGCGGACAGCGTGCCGCGGTCCTTTCCGGCGAGCGGTCGGACGAGGTCGGCCGCGTACTCCAGCAGCGAGGACTTCTCTGCGACGGCGTCCACGAGCCCCAGGTCCCGCGCGTCCGTGCCGCCGAAGCGCCGTCCGGTGGTCATCGACGCGATGGCGGCCGAGGGGGTGAGCTTGCCCTGGATGAGCCCGGCCATCCCGGGGGTGAACGGGATGTTGATGTCGGCTTCGGGGAAGCAGAAGTACCCGCGGTCGGCGCGCATCACCCGGAAGTCGTGCGCCATCGCGAACATCGCCCCGGCGCCGAAGGCGTGCCCGTTGATCGCGGCGACCGTGTGCACGCCGAGGGTGAGCACGCGGGCGAGCAGTTCGTGGACGTCGGCGACGTACTGCGCGGCCTGGGCGGCGTTGTTGGTGATCCAGTCGAGGTCGAGGCCGTTCGAGTAGAACTTCCCGGAGCCGACCGTGACCAGTACCGCCGGATCCGGATAGGCGACGACGGTGTCCAGCTGGGAATGCACGGTTTCCAGCCAGGCCGGGGAGAAGCGGTTCTCGTCGTCTCCGAGGTCCAGCAGGAACACCGGCGCGTCGTGACGCAGAGTCGGCATTGTCAGTCCTTTCGTGGGGGTGGGAGCAGGAGTATGGCGTGGACCGCGGCGGCGAGCCGGACCCGGGAGTCTTCGGGGATCGGCTCGCCCGCGGTGAACGCGCGGCGGAACAGGGCCGTCGGCAGATCGACCACGCAGGTCGTGAGTACCTCGACGGCTTGGGAGTCACGCCTGTCCCAAAGCCTCTCGGCGAGCCCGATCAGGAGCACTACCAGGCGTTTGTCGAGCGCCAGAAGGCTGCCGGCGAGGTCTTCTGGGACCTGCGGGCCGAGCAGGTGTTCCTTCTTCACGGTGAGGAGCAGGCGGGCCGCGTCCATCCTCCGGGCGGCGAACGCGGCCGGCGTGTCCGCCGCGGCCACGACCGCCGATGCCGGGTCTTCCGCCTGAGCGGCCCGTTCGGTCTGGAGGTCGAGGAAGTCGCTCGCGGCGCGAAGCCAGACGCGGGCCAGAAGCGCGCCGAGTGAGCCGAAAGCGTGGTAGATCGTGCCGTTGGGGACTCCCGCGGCGGCCGCGAGGGACCGGACGGTGACGCCCCGGACGCCGACCTCGACGACTAGGCGCTCGGCTGTGTCGAGCAGCCGGTCCAGATCGTGCACGCGGGGGCGGGCCATCGGGCGAGAGTAACAGAGCACTTGCTCTAAAACGGTGCCGGGTGCGCCTTCACGAGGTTGTGACGTGGTTCACGCGCGGTGCTGTCACATCGGTCCGGTGGGCGGGGTCAACCCGGCGAACCACCGAGAACCCAAGGAGAAACCGAAATGACCACCGCTTACGTCATCGTCACCGCCGTCGGAGCGTTCATGGCCGCCTTCTCGGCCGCCTCGATCTTCTTCCGTGCCAAGTGGGTCGTGCAGCCGCTGGCCGACTACGGCGTTCCGCACGCCTGGTGGAACCTGCTCGGCGTCGCCAAGGCCGCGGGCGCGCTCGGCCTGATCGCCGGCCTGTGGGTGCCGGTGATCGGCGTCGCGGCCGGGATCGGCCTGGTGCTCTACTTCGCCGGCGCCGTGATCACCGTGCTCCGCGCGCACTGGCCCTCGCACGTCGCGTTCCCGCTGATGTACATGGCGCCTGTCGCGGCCTCGCTGGTGCTCGGATTCGCCGCCTGATGTCAGGAGTCCGGGGTCCACACCGCGAGTTCGGAGCCACCGGGCTCGCGGAAGTGGAACCGGCGCCCACCGGGGAACGAGAACGGCTCCACCGTGACGATCCCACCCGCGGCCTCGACGGAACCCCTCGCCTGGTCGAGGTCGTCGGTGCGGATCGTCACCAGTGGCGCGGCCGTCTGCTGCGCGGTGTCCTGCTGGAAACCGAACGAGACCACGCCCCCGTTCTGGACGTCGGTGTACTTCGGACCGTACGGCGTCGCCGTCCAGCCGAAGGCCTTCGCGAAGAACTGGCTCGAGCCCGCCGCCGAACTCGACGGGAACTCGACGAAGTCGATTTCGTACATGGGCCGGAAGGTACTCCAGCCCACCGACAGAAAATCGTCAGACGCTGCGCAGGACCGAGACCACGACGCCCAGCACGGCAGCGCGATCCCCGTCGATGACGTCGTAGGCGGGGTTGCGCGGTTCGAGGTACACGTGGCCGTCGCGGCGGCGGTACACCTTGACCGTGGCCTCCTCGTCGATCATCGCGGCGACGATCTGGCCCGAGTGCGCCTCCTGCTGCTGCTTCACCACGACGATGTCGCCGTCGCAGATCGCCGCGTCGATCATCGAGTCACCACGCACGCGCAGCCCGAAGACGTTGCCCCGGCCGGTGAGTTCACGCGGAAGGGTCATCACGTCGTCGACGTGCTCGACGGCCGAGATCGGCGTTCCCGCGGCGATGTCACCGACGACGGGAACCGGCACGGAGTCCTCTGTGGATTCCCGCGACGTGGTGCCGTGCAGGAAGGCGCGGACGTCGATGGGGCGGGAGATCGAGCTGCTGCGGCGGAGGAAACCCTTCTCCTCCAAGGCCGCCAGATGCTTCGACACCGAGGACGTGGAGCGCAGGCCGACCGCTTCGCCGATCTCGCGCGTGCTCGGCGAGTACCCGTGCTCCACCACCCATTCGCGGATGGTCAGCAGAATCTTCTGCTGACGCTCCGGCAGGGAAGCGGCTTCCTCGAACACGTCAAGATCGTGGTAGGCGGTCATCAGCGGAATGGTAGTTCGTGCAGGCCGCCGCGATCGCCGCGGTGTCCCAGTAGAACGGCCGCACCTCGGTGATGCGCCCGTCTTCGACGGTGATCGTCTGCAGGATCGGGAAGTCCAGCTCGCGGCCGGTGGTCCTGGCGCGGACGTGCACGTGGGTCAGGACGACCAGCGGGCTGGTCCCGCTCAGGAAGCTCTGCTCCACCATGTCGAAAACGTCCCAGGTGGCGCCCATCGCGAGGAAGAACCGCTCCATCCCCTCGTGACCGCGCCAGATTCCGCCGTACGGCAGGCCGTCCGCCTGATGCAGCACCACATCGGGGGAGAAGAACGGGGCGAGTGGCGCGAAGGTCGCCTTGCCGGGACCTCCCGCGGCGAAGTAACCGGCTTCCGCCGCGTACATGCCTTTGAGTACGGACAGGGCGTCCGTTGTCGATGTCACGACGACCACTGTGGTCCGGCGGGCCCGCCGGCGCTGGCGGATATCCGCCGTGAAGATCGGCCGGATGGCCGCCCCGGGCGGACCGAAAGTCCGATCCCGTGCGCGCTTCGGCGAGGTTGACTCGATCGTATGAACACGAAGATCACGGCGGCGGTACTGGCCGCGGCGACGGCGACGGTCGCCCTGACCGGATGCGGTCTCAAGGAAGGTCTGACCGAGAGGGCGAACGGCCACGTCAAGACGGTCGGCTACTCGACCGGCGTGGAAGGCAAGCGTGACAAGGACGCGCGAGTGCCGGACTGGGTGCCGGACCGGGCGATGTCGATCACGGAGGTCATCCGGACCACGGGCTCGGAGCGGATCCTGCGCTTCGCCGGCGGGGAACTGCCCTCGACCTGCGTGCCGGGGCCGGCGGTGACGCAGGCGGCCACGCTCGCCGCCCCGTGGTGGCCGCAGGGACAGGAGAGCAGGACCGACAAGGTCTGCGGGGAATGGCACGTGCTCGTCCAGGACGGTGACGTCTACGCCTTCAAGCCGGAGACGCTCGTGAACACGAGGTCTTGAGCTACTCCTCGGTCGCTAGCGCGGCGGTGCAGGCGGCGAGATCGGTCAGCAGCCGGTCCTGATGAGCGACCGAAAACGGTTCGAGCATTCGTTTCTCCACTACGCGCACGGCGATGCTGGCCACGTGGAGCTGCGCGCGTCCGGCGGGAGTGAGCGTGCTGGGCAGGGCGCGGCCCTGGGGCGCTGTCGGCGGCCGGGTGACCAGCCCGCGGTCCTGGAGCCCGCGCAGCACCAGGTTCATCGACTGCCGGGTGACGAACACGGCTCGCGCCAGTTCCGCGTTGGACAGTCCCGGCCGTTGCGAGAGCACTTCGAGGCAGGAGTACTGCGGCACGGTGAGATCGAGAGGGCGCAAAGCGGTGTCCATGGCCGTGCGAAGCGCCGTCGCCGCTCGTTTCAGCATGTAGCCCACCGCTCGATCCAGCGGTCCGACCTGCTCGCCTTGATCAAACCCGTCTCGATCAAACCCGCCTTGACTCATGTCAGCATCATGACATACCTTCTGCATGTCAACACGCTGACATCACTGGAGGACGACATGACCGTGACCGGACTCGATTTCCTTTCGCTGCAGGTACGCGACCTCGACCGGGCGGCCGAGTTCTACGAGACCCGGCTCGGCCTGCGAAGGCTGCCCGTCGCACCGCCTCACGCGGTGGTGTTCGGCACCGGGACGATCCCGTTCGCGGTGCGGGAACCCGTGCCGGGGATGGATCTGGACGCCGTGTCCCCGGGGCCGGGATCAGGAGTGGCGCTGTGGCTTCACGCCGACGACGCGCAGCCGCTGCACGACCGGCTGGCCGCGGCGGGCACCCCCATTGTCACGGAGCCGTTCGACGGGCCGTTCGGCCGTACGTTCGCCTTCTCAGACCCGGACGGTTACGTGATCACGATCCACGACAAGGCCTGACCGCGCCTGCCCGAGCAGCTTGAGCCCTTGCTCACCGGGGGAGCCGGCGGGGGTCGTGCACACGATGAGCAGCTGGTCCGGTGACCGGGCGATCGACAGGGTCTGCTGGGTCACCGTCACCGGGCCGACGACCGGCACGGCACGGCACGTCTGGCGCGGGCCCACGGCCGCGCCCACATCTATGCGTTCGGCCATCGCTCGACGGCGCTGGACGGACGGCTCGGCGCCGCCCACACCGTCGAGCTGCCGTTCGGTTTCGACCTCGCCGACGAGCCGTGGCTGCACGGGGACACCGGTCTGCTCGGCCCTGATCCCGCCCCGGCAGGCCTCGCGGCCAGGATGCACGGCGCGTGGGTCGCGTTCGCCAAGACCGGGGATCCCGGCTGGACACGGGACGCTGTCGAGTTTTTCGGCTGACAGGGCGTGCCAGGCCGGTGCCAGCGTCGTGTGCGTGGCCTGCCAGCGGTCCGCGACAGTCTCTGGAATGTCATTCCAGTCGCGAACTCGAGGAGTCACCATGCGCACACCGGTCACGATCATCGGAGCCGGACTCGGCGGCCTCACGCTGGCCCGCGTCCTGCACGTCCACGGAATCCCGGCGGAGGTCTACGAAGCGGAAGCGTCCCCCACCGCGCGGGTGCAGGGCGGGATGCTCGACATCCACGACTACAACGGGCAACTCGCCCTCGAGGCGGCGGGCCTGATGGACGAGTTCCAGGGCATCGTCCTGGAGGGCCGCCAGGCGTTGCGGGTCTTCGACATGGACGGGACCGTCCTGTTCGAGAGGGAAGACGACGGCACGGGCGGCCGTCCCGAGGCGCAACGCGGCGATCTGCGGCGGATGCTGATCGATTCGCTCCCCGAAGGCACCGTCCGCTGGGGGTACAAGGTCGTCGGCGTCCGGACGCTCGACGACGGCCGCCACGAGGTGACGTTCGACGACGGCCGCACCGTCGTCGCCGAGCTCCTGGTCGGCGCCGACGGCGCGTGGTCACGCGTCCGGCCGCTGCTGACGGGCGCCACCCCCGAGTACGCCGGCACGTCGATCGTCGAGACCTATCTGTACGACGCCGACACCCGGCACCCCGGCGTGGCGAAAACGGTCGGCGGCGGGTCGATGTTCGGGAACGGGGGAGAACAGGGCCTGAGCATCAACGCCCATCGGGAATCCGGCGACACTCTGCACGCCTACGTGGAACTCGGCAAACCGCTGGACTGGTTCGGCACCGTCGACTTCGCCGACGCCGAGGCCGCCAAGGCGCGGATCGCGGCGGAGTTCGACGGCTGGGCGCCGGAACTCACCGCGCTGATCACCGAAAGCGACATCGCGCCGATCCACCGTCCCGCCTACGCCCTGCCGTTCGGGCTGCGGTGGGACCGCGTCCCGGGGGTGACCCTGCTCGGCGACGCCGCGCATCTCGCGCTGGCGAACGGCGAAGGCGCCAACCTGGCGATGCTCGACGGCGCCGAGCTCGGCAAGGCCCTCGCCGCGCGTCCCGGCGACGTCGAGGCGGCGCTCGCCGAGTACGAACAGGCCATGTTCGTCCGCTGTGAGACGCCCCTCGACGAGGACTTCCTTCTCGAAAGCATCTTCGGCGATGAAGTCCCTGAGCGGTTGCTCGTGATGTTCGAGGCCGTGCTGCGGAAGTCCTAGCTGTAGTGGCCTAGCCGGTTGACACCGCGGTGCTGGGTGGAAAGGATTTGCGCCGACAACCGAAGACAACTCAAGTCAGCGCCGTGGTGGTAGGTGGGTGCGCTGTCGTGTTCGTGCTGGTCGCGAACACGGCTCACCCACCAGGAGGTTTCGTGTCCCACCACCGTTCCGAGATCGATGTCGTCGTGGTCGGCGCCGGTCTGGCCGGTCTCGTCTGCGCCCACCGCCTGCGGCTGCGCGGAGTCCGAGTCCTTGTTCTCGAAGCCTGCGAACAAGCCGGCGGCCGCACCGTCGGCACCGAAGTCGGCGGCGAGCCCGTCGATCTCGGCGGCCAGTTCGTCGGACCAGGTCAGGACCGCGTGTATGCACTGGCCGAGGAACTCGGCGTGGCCATCTTCCCTACCTACGCGGAGGGCGCGAACGTCCTCGAAACCGAGACCGGGCGCTTGCGCAGGTTTCGTGGCATGGCGCCGAAACTCGGCCTGACGGCACTGCTCGACGTCGGGCGGGCCCATTCCCGTCTCGACAGGCTCGCCCGTTCCGTCGACACCGGAGCACCTTGGCGTGGCCCGGACGCGTTCGACGGGCAGACCCTGCGAACCTGGATCGACCGCACCGCGGTGACCCGGGGCGGGCGCCGGTTCCTCACCTTGGCCTGCCAGGCCATCTGGGCCTGCGAGCCGAGTGAACTGTCGCTGCTGCACGCGTTGTTCTACATCAGGTCCGCGGGCAGCCTGTCGGCGTTGACCGACGTCGAAGGCGGCGCGCAGCAGGACCGGTTGGACGGTGGCGCCCACGGCCTCGCCGGAAAGCTCGCCGAGCGGCTGGACACGTCTCTGCGGCTCGGCGCGCCGGTCCGGCGGATCGAGCAGGACGATTCCGGTGTCACGGTGACCGTCGAAGACGGGACCGCGTGGCGGGCCGGATACGGGGTGGTCGCGGCCGCACCGCCGCTCGCGGCCCGGATCGCCTACCATCCGCCGCTGCCGTCCGCCCGCGACAACCTGTTGCAGCGGCTCCCGATGGGCAGCGTGATCAAATGCGTCGCCACGTACGCGGAACCGTTCTGGCGGCAGGCGGAGCTCAGCGGTGCCGCGCTGAGCCTGCGCGGCCCGATCGCGATGACCGCCGACAGCAGCCCGCGGTCCGGCGGCCGGGGCGTCCTGATCGGGTTCGTCACCGGCGCGGCCGCCCGGGACCTCGGCACTCGCTCCCCGGCCGTCCGCCGGGAGGTCCTGCTCGACGCGCTGACCCGCCTCTTCGGTCCCCGAGCCGGTGCGCCCCTGGGCTTCGCCGAGCGGAATTGGAACGAGGAACCGTTCACGCGAGGCGCTTACTCGGCCGTGTTCCCGCCGGGCGCCTGGACCCGGCTCGGCTCCGCGCTGCGTGCTCCGGTCGGCCGGATCCATTGGGCGGGAACGGAAACCTCGCCGCGCTGGTACGGCTACATCGAGGGCGCGGTGCGCTCGGGCGAGGCCGCTGCGGACGCCGTCACGCCACGCCTGCCCCGATGAGCACCAGGATCGCAATGAGCAGCGCCAACGCGGCGGAGGAGAGGAGTCGCGCGAGATGTCCTTTGTGGACTCTCAATCCCCGGCCCGTTCTTCCAGCCGGTCGAGGCGATCGAGGACGGGACGCAGTTCCTGACGGACCGCGGCGGTGATCATGGCCGCGGCGTCCGCAGGTGCCTTGGCGCTCGTCTGGGCGCGGAGGTGGGTGTAGCCGGTGAGCGCGGCCACGACCGTCCGGCGCGCGGTGCGCGGGTCGACGCCCGTCTCCCGCAGGACGTGCCCGGCCGTTCCGTCGGGTTCGCTGACGAGGCCGAGCAGGAGGTGTTCACAGCCGACGTAGTTGTGCCCCAGCGCGAGAGCCTCGGTCACGGCCAGCTCCAGCGCGTTGGCCGCGGGGCCGCTGAACCGTGTCGCCGGCGCGGCTTCGGCGGCCTCCGGCGTCGCGGAGGCGGTGGCCAGCGCGCGTGCCACGTGCGCGGGATCGATCTCCATCGCGCGCAGCACGTGCAGGGCGAGATTGGTCCCTTCGGCGAGCATTCCGTGCAGCAGGTGTTCCGTGCCGACGTCGGCGGCGCCGCTCGCCCGGGCCTGCTCGATCGCGAGTTTGAGCACGGTGCGCGTGCGTTCGGTGAACTGCGAGAGCTGCGCCGTCGGGTCTTCGGTCTCCAGATCGCCCAGCACGGTCGCCCGGATCGCGGTCACACGCCGGACCGACTGCTCCAGCGCCCGCTGGCAGATCGCCGAGACCGGCACCCCGGCCGCCTTGACCCCTTCGGCCAGCTCGTCGGGCAGATACACGTTGATCTTCGGCATTGCGGCCGCTCCTCCCAGTTACTTGTAACCCCATTTATAACCCTACTTGGGGTTAGAGGCAACTGGCGGCGGGTGTTCTGGGTCTTCCGGCTGGTCAGGCGGCCGGGCGGCCCGCTCCGGCGTAGTCGTCGCCCTGCTTCCGGTAGGTGTGCACCTGCACCGCCTGCCCGGTCTGCGGGGCGTCGATCATCTGCTGGTTCCCGATGTACAGCCCGACGTGGTGGATCTTCGTGTTCGGCTCGCCGTAGAAGATCAGGTCGCCGAGCTGGGGATCGTTCACCTTGCTCACGCTGTGGTACTGCGTGTGGGCGGTGCGCATGAGCCTGACGCCGGCGCTGGCGTAGGCGGCCGTCGTCAGGCCGGAGCAGTCGAAACCGGGGTCGCCGCCGCCGGTGCCGTTGCCGCCCCAGACGTAGGGCAGCCCGATCTTGTCGATGGCGAAGTTGACCGCGCTCAGCGCCGCCGCGTTCGGCGGTTGCGGGCTCTGGCCGACGGTGCCGTAGACGTTCACCGTCGCGAGCGTGCGGTGCATCAGCAGCGGAGCGGGCTGCAGTGTGCTCACCGCGTTCCACCACGTCTGGCCCTGGCCGAGGTCGCGGCCGTTCGCGCACAGGGCGCGCCCGGCGGTGAGCGTGGCGTCGTCGATGTTCTGCGGATCCGGCTTGGCCCCGCTCGCCGAAGCCTGGAACCGGCCCCAGACCGACGGCGCCAGTTGCAGCGGCCCGCTCGCGTTCGGGGTGGACACGACCTTGTTGTAGAAGTCGCGGACCTCGACCGTCCCGAGCGGCACGGTCATCACCCCGGCGTCGTTGACGCTCGACCCCTTGGCACGGCCGTGGTCGGAGCCGATCTTCCCGAGCGCGGCCAGCGTCACCCAGGACAGACGGCAGCCCGGCGTGTCCTTGCTCAATGTCACGGTGGTCTTCGCGTAGCCGGTCATCGCGCGCAACGGGATGTCGAGCCAGCCGCTGGTCTTCGACACCCATGCGTCGAATTCCTTGCCCATTTGCTGCGGGACCTTCGGCTGTTCCTTCGGCATCTCCGCGGGCGCGGACGACGACGTCGGCGGCGCGGGGACGACCGACGACTGGACGGCGGCGGCTTCCGGCTTCGGCTCGTCCTTCGGCGCGAAGGTGATGGCGGCGACCAGGGCGGCGCCCGCGACGACGACCGCGGCGATGATCACCGGAAGTCTGCGGCGGCGGGAAGTTTCCTGTTCCATCACAGACCCCCGACGATGCGGCTGAGCACGAACTCGCGGAAGGCGTCGACGTCGGTGGTCAGCGCGACGTCGATGGTGCGGCCCGGCACGGCCTGCGGATCGGTGCTCCGCAGCCTTCGCCGGTCCACCAGTGTCGCGCCGCGCGCGGGGCCGAAGCCGCACTCGACGTCCACGGGGTACGCCTCGGTGCCGAGGATGCCCGGCCGGATCGCCTCGGCCACCGCGACCGCGTCGTGCATGACCATCCCGGGGAAACCGAGGACGGGGGTGTAGTGCTGGACGTACGTGGGCGTGAGCGCCTCGAGTGCCGCGCCGAGCGGGCCGGACGCGGCGAGTTTGCCGAGCCAGGCCGTGTCGACCGAGCACTGGTGCGTGAGATCCAGCGGGACCAGCACCGTCGGGATGTCCCCGTCGAGCAGTACCCGGCGGGCGGCCTCGGGATCGCTCCAGATGTTGAATTCGGCGGCCGTGGTGGAGTTCCCCTTGGCCACCCCGCCGCCCATGATGACGATCCGGCCGATCTTCTCGCGGATCTGCGGATGGGCCGCCAGCAGCAGCGCGATGTTCGTGAGCGGGCCGATCGGGGCGATGGTCACCGGCTCGTCGGCGGCTTCCAGCAGATCCACCAGCAGGCGGACGGCGCCGCGTTCGTCGAGTGCGCGCTTCGCCTCCGGCAGGGTGCCGGCGTGCCCGGAAAGACCGTCCTGACCATGGACGAAGCCGGCGGGTTTGGCGTTGTCGTACACCAGCGGCCGCTCCGCGCCGGCGGCGACGGGGACGTCTTCGCGGCCGAAAAGCTGCAACAGGTTGCGGGCGTTGGCGGTGGTGTGACTCAACGGCACGTTGCCGAACACCGTGGTCACGCCCAGCAGGTCGACGTCCTCGGCTTGCGTGGCCAAGGCCAGCGCGAAGGCGTCGTCGACCCCCGGGTCCGTGTCGATGATCAGCTTGGTGCCCATACGCGTGCTCCCCTTTGCGGTCGGCGGCCTGATCACAGGTTACGGTCACCGGTATGACGTCCATGTGGGGTGCGCCCGCGTTGTCGCGGCTCCGCGCTTGGGGCCAGGCCCGTCGTGATCCGCGTCAGGCGAAGTTCCTGACCAAGGATTCGCTGCGCTGGGTGCTGCGAAACCGCGCGTACACGCCTTGGTACCTGGTCCGGTACTGGCGGCTGATGAAGTTCCGCGTCGCGAATCCGCACATCATCCTGCGCGGCATGGTGTTCCTCGGCAAGGACGTCGAGATCCACTGCCGTCCCGGCTACGGGCGGCTGGAGATCGGCCGCTGGGTGCACATCGGCGACGGCAACGCGATCCGCTGCCACGAGGGTTCGCTGCGCATCGGCGACAAGGCGGTGTTCGGGCGCCAGAACGTCCTCAACGGCTATCTCGACATCGAACTCGGCGCGGCCACGCTCGTCGCGGACTGGGTGTACATCTGCGACTTCGACCATGTCACCACCGACATCACCGTCCCGATCAAGGATCAGGGCATCGTGAAGTCGCCGGTGCGGATCGGGCCGGACACCTGGATCGGCACCAAGGTCTCCGTGCTCAAGGGCACGCGGGTCGGCCGCGGCTGCGTCCTCGGCGCGCACGCGGTGGTGCGGGGCGACATCCCGGACTACTCGATCGCCGTCGGCTCGCCTGCCCGCGTGGTGCGGAACCGGCAGGACGACTACGCCGCCGACGCCGCGCGTCGCGAGGCTGTCGCGGACATGGCGCGCAAGGCGAACAAGGCGCTCCAGAAGACCCTGGGCGTGGACAACTAGCCGCGCAGCTGCTCGCGGACCTCCATGAGCGCGAAGCCCAGGAGGTTCTGCCCGCGCCAGTAGTCGGGGCGCGTGGCGTTCTTGTCGTCACGGGCGACGCCGCTGCCCCAGACGAGGTCCATTTTCGAGGCCTCGACGATCACCTTGTCGCCCGTGCTCAGCAGGAACTCGCTCAGTTCGGCGTGCTGGCGGAACTTCTCCAGGTTCCCGTCGACGACGATGTCGAAGCGGTGCCGCTCCCACTTGTCCCCGTCGAAGCCAGAGACCTCGCGGCCGAGGATCTTGGCGGTTTTGGGGTCCGGCGCCTGACGGATGTTCTCCGCGGCCTCGTAATCACCGAACAGTTCGGCCTTGCTCGCCATCATGTAGTGCTCGGCCGTCGGGTACCGCTCGCCGCCCGCGACGAACGGCGCCAGCCACCACTGGCTCAGGCAGGCCGCGTTGACCCGGCCGCTCTTGAGCGGGGTGTGGCCGTAGAAGAGCTGGTACTCGGGCTCCGCGCCACTGTGGACCAGCTCGCGCAACGCATCGAGACTCCGGACTCCGTCGACCTTGCTCACCATGGCGACCAGTGGACCACAAGCCACCGACATCCCGCGCACCCACTGGACCACTCTCCGACGTGGCCCGAGGTGGTAGGTACATTCAGCATTCGTGCAAGGGATCGAAACGGTGAACGCCCGAACGGTCGAAGAGGCCGCGAAACGACTGGCCGGGGTGGTGACCCGCACGCCGCTGGAACCGAACGAGCGGCTCTCGGCGCGGGTCGACGCCCGGGTCTGGCTCAAACGCGAAGACCTCCAGACCGTGCGTTCGTACAAGATCCGCGGTGCTTACAACTTCATCGTCCAGCTCGACGCGGCGCACCGGGAACGCGGCGTCGTCTGCGCGAGCGCGGGCAATCACGCGCAGGGTGTCGCGTACGCGTGCCGCCGTCTCGGCGCGACAGGCCGCGTCTACGTGCCCGGCACGACTCCCCGGCAGAAGCGCGAGCGGATCGCGACGCTGGGCGGTTCGCATATCGAGGTCATCGTCGTCGGCGAGACCTACGAAGACGCCTTCACCGCCGCGAAGCAGGACGCGGAGAGCACCGGCGCGACGCTGGTCCCCGCTTTCGACGCGCCGGAGACGGTCGCCGGACAGGGCACGGTCGCGATGGAGGTCGTCGCGCAGCTCGGGTTCGTCCCGGACGTCATGGTGGTGCCGGTCGGCGGCGGCGGCCTGCTCGCGGGGATCGCCGCGTGGGCCGCGGAGCGGGCGCCGGAGATGCGGATCGTCGGGGTCGAACCGGCGGGCGCGACCTGTATGGCCGCCGCGCTCGCGGCAGGTGAGCCGGTGCGGCTCGAAGGTGTCGACACGTTCGTCGACGGTGCGGCGGTCGCGCTGGCCGGATCGGTGACGTATCCGCTGGTCCGCGACGGCGGCGTCGAACTCACCGACGTCGCCGAGGGCGCGGTGTGCACGGAAATGCTCGCGATGTACCAGTCCGATGGCGTGATAGCCGAACCCGCGGGCGCGCTCGCGGCCGCCTCGCTGGGGTCGACGGTGAAGATCGATCCCGGCCAGATCGTGGTGTGCGTCGTGTCCGGCGGCAACAACGACGTCAGCCGCTACGGCGAAGTGCTCGAACGGTCGCTGATCCACGAAGGACTGAAGCACTACTTCCTGGTGGGATTCCCGCAGGAGCCCGGCGCGCTGAGGCGGTTCCTCGACGAGGTCCTCGGGCCGGACGACGACATCACGCGGTTCGAGTACGTGAAGCGCAACAGCCGCGAGACCGGCCCGGCGCTGATCGGCATCGAACTCGCGCGGGCCGGTGACCTCGAAGGCCTGCTGCACCGGCTGGACGTGAGCCCGCTGCAGGTGGAGCGCGTCGAACCCGGCAGCCCGCGCTTCCACTTCTTGGTCTGACGCCCCGCGTTTCGTCCTCTAGTTGCGGTCCTTGCGCGTGCAACTACCGCAACTAGAGGACGAAACGCGGGCTAGCGGAAGGCGGCCAGGTGGGTTCGGGCCCAGGCGGCGAACGGCCGCGGCTCCCGTCCGGTGAGGTCCTGGACGGCACCCGTGACCTCGGAGTCGTCGAACTCGCCCTCGGCGAAGAAGCGGAAGAAGGCGTCGACGTACTTCTCCGGCATCTCCCCGCTCATCTTCACTCGCGCTTCGGCGTTCGACAGCGGCTCCAGCCGCAGGTCGCGGCCCAGCAGTTCGCCCAGCACCCGCAGCCTGTCGGCGGGCAGGAGCGAGCCGGGACCGGTGATGGCGTACGCCCGCCCCTCGTGCCCCGGCGTGGTCAGGGATTCCGCGGCGACGGCGGCGACGTCGTACGGATCGATCGTCGCCACCGGCACGTTCGCGAACGGCTCGCGGACGACGTCGCCCGCCCGGAGCTGCGCGGCCCATTGCAGCGTGTTCGACATGAACCCGCTCGGCCGCAGGAACGTCCACGCCAGCTCCGACGCGCGCACCGCCGCCTCGGCCGCCATGTGCGTCCCGGCCACGGCGTTGTCCGCGTGCCCGCCGGCGACCGAACGCGACGACAGCAGGGTGACCTGCTCGACGCCCGCGTCCCGCATCACCTCGAGCGCGCCCGCCATGTCGTCGTAGCCGCCGAGCAGGAACACCGCCCGGACACCGTCCAGCGCGGGTTTCAGGCCGTCCGGTTCGTTGAGATCGCCCGGCACGCCTTCGGCCCCGTCCGGCAGCGGACGCGGCGTGCGGACCAGCGCCCGGACGGGATGCCCGCCGCGCGCCAGGATTGTGGTCAGTTCCGTGCCGACGTTCCCGCCTGCTCCGGTCACCAAGATCATGAAGTTCTCCCCAGTGCGGTGGCCGCCGTCACAGGCGACGGCCGTCGTCGGCAACCCTGCCAGGGAGATCAAGACGGCTCAAGGCGCCTTGGGCACCGCCGGGTACGGGACGAAGGTGCTGGTGTTCTCGTCGACGGTCAGCTGCTTGCCGATCGTCGGGAACGCGCGCTGCGAGCAGGCCGGGCGTTCGCAGACTTTGCAACCCATGCCGATCGGGGTGGCCGCGTCGCGGTCGTCGAGATCGAGCCCGGTCGAATAGATCAGCCGTTTCGCGTGCCGTAGTTCGCAGCCGAGGCCGACGGTGAACGTCTTGCCGGGGCTGCCGTAGCCGCCGATGTTGCGGGACACCGTCCGCGCGATCCAGAAATAGCTCTTGCCGTCGGGAAGGGTCGCGATCTGGGTGAGGATCTTGCCCGGCTGGGTGAACGCCTCGTAGATGTTCCACAGTGGACAGGCGCCGCCGACCCGGGAGAAGTGGAAACCGGCCGCGGACTGGCGTTTCGACATGTTCCCCGCCCGGTCGACGCGCACGAACGAGAACGGCACGCCGCGGTTCTTCGGCCGCTGCAACGTCGAGAGCCGGTGGCAGACCGTCTCGAAGCCGACGCCGAAGTGGTCGCACAGCCGCTCGATGTCGTAGCGGAAGCGTTCCGCGGTGGAGAGGAACGGTCCATAGGGGAGGATCAGGGCGCCCGCGAAGTAGTTCGCCAGCCCGACCCTCGCCAGCGAACGCGCGGCGGGACCGGAGAAGGCCCACGAGTCGGCGAGTTCGGTGATCAGGTCGTCGTAGTCGAGCAGGGCGATCTGCGAGGCCATCCGGAACGCCTGCTGCCCGACGCGCAGGCTCGGGGCCAGCCGCAGCACCCGCGGACCCGGTTCGTACCGGTGCTGTTCGCCGTTGGCCTCGTCGATGCCCTCGTTCGTGACGTCGACGCCGTAGCGCTGGGTCAGCGTCTCCTTCAGCGCCACGAGCACCCGGCCGCGCTGCAGCGGGATGTCGTGCGCCATCCGTTCGGCGCGTTCGTCCAGTTCGGCGACGTAGTTCTCCCGCTCGTAGAAGAAGTCCCGGACCTCTTCGTGCGGCAACGACCCGGCCGCGCTGCCGTGCATGCCCAGCCCGTTCTCCGTGGTCAGCGCGGCGGTGTTCTCGACCGAGTTGCGGTAGCTGCGATGCAGTTTGACCAGTGCTTGCGCGATCGTCGGCAGGTTCGTGGCGAGGTCGTTCAGTTCGCTGGTCGTGACGTCCACGCCGAGGACCTCGTCGAGCAGGGCTTCCTTCACGTCCGCGACAAGCCGTGCGGTGTCGTTGTTCGCGAAGAACTCGGTGTCCACTCCGAACGCTTGAGTGATGCGAAGGAGCACCGGGACGGTCAGAGGACGCGAGTTGTGCTCGATCTGGTTGAGGTAACTGGGTGAGATCTCCAGCACACGAGCGAGATCCGCCTGGCTCATCGACCGGCTTTCGCGCAGATGCCGAAGCTTCGCTCCGGCGAAGGTTTTGTCCACGCTGGCCTCTCTGTCCGCAAGGTTTCCGGGCCTGAACGATTCAGTTAACGGTCAAGCCCGTGGATTTTCGCTCAGCTTGCGAACCTGCGATTCGCAACCTTTGCAAGATGCTACGGAAGCTTCGCAGAAATTGGCAAATTGGAGGCCTGGATCGGATTTCCCCTGTCATGTCAGGGTCGGATCACCGAAAGGCGATCACTCGCAAACTTCGCAACACCGGGAGAATCCGATGACTGAGCACGCGCAGCAGCTCGAGAAGGCGGCGGCCGAACTGACCAAGCAGTGGGAGACCGACCCCCGCTGGGCGGGAGTGAAGCGGTCGTACTCGGCCGCTGACGTGGTCAAGCTGCGCGGCAGCGTGGTCGAGGAGCACACGCTCGCCCGCCGCGGTGCCGAGAAGCTTTGGGACCTCCTGCACACCGAGGACTACGTCCACTCGCTGGGCGCGCTGACCGGCAACCAGGCGGTGCAGCAGGTCCGCGCCGGCCTCAAGGCCATCTACCTGTCCGGCTGGCAGGTCGCCGCCGACGCCAACCTCTCCGGCCAGACCTACCCGGACCAGAGCCTCTACCCGGCCAACTCGGTGCCCGCCGTCGTCCGCCGCATCAACAACGCGCTGGGCCGCGCCGACCAGATCAACTGGGCCGAGGGCAACACCGACACCGACTGGTTCGCCCCGATCGTCGCCGACGCCGAGGCCGGCTTCGGCGGCCCGCTCAACGCCTTCGAGCTGATGAAGGGCATGATCGCCGCCGGTGCCGCGGGTGTGCACTGGGAGGACCAGCTCGCGTCCGAGAAGAAGTGCGGCCACCTCGGCGGCAAGGTGCTGATCCCGACCAAGCAGCACGAGCGCACGCTGAACGCCGCCCGCCTCGCCGCGGACGTGCTGAACGTGCCGTCGCTGATCGTCGCCCGCACCGACGCCCAGGCCGCGACGCTGATCACCAGCGACGTCGACGAGCGTGACCGCAAGTACGTCACCGGCGAGCGCACCGCCGAGGGCTTCTACAACGTCACCAACGGCATCGACCCCTGTATCGACCGCGGTCTGGCCTACGCCGAGTACGCCGACCTGCTGTGGATGGAGACCTCCAAGCCGGACCTCGAGGTCGCCCGCCAGTTCGCCGAGGCGATCAAGGCGAAGTACCCGGACCAGATGCTGGCCTACAACTGCTCGCCGTCGTTCAACTGGAAGAAGCACCTGGACGACGCGACGATCGCGAAGTTCCAGCGCGAGCTCGGCCACATGGGCTACAAGTTCCAGTTCATCACCCTGGCAGGCTTCCACGCCCTGAACTACTCGATGTTCGACCTGGCGCACGGTTACGCCCGCGAAGGCATGACCGCCTACGTCGACCTGCAGGAGCGCGAGTTCGCTTCGGAGGACCGCGGTTACACCGCCACGAAGCACCAGCGCGAGGTCGGCACCGGCTGGTTCGACAACGTCGCGACCGCGCTGAACCCGACCAGCTCCACGACCGCGCTCGCCGGTTCCACCGAGGCCGAGCAGTTCTGATCCCTCGCAAGTAGGTGAAGAGGTGGCGGTCTTTCGACCCCGGGAGACCGCCACCTCCCCTCTTCCCCTCTAACTCTCTTTCGCGAAGCCCAGCGGAGGCACACCATGGTTGAGAAGCTGAACTACCGGACCGACGTCTGCGGACCCGCCGGAGCCCGGTTCGACGAGATCCTCACCCCGGCCGCGCTGGACTTCGTGGCCAAGCTCGACAACGCGTTCGCCGGTCGTCGCCGTGAACTGCTCGACGCCCGCCGCTTGCGCCGCGAAGAGCTGCAGTCCGGCGAGAAGCCGCTGGGCTTCCTGCCCGAGACGCGCTCGATCCGCGAAGACAGCAGCTGGTCGGTCGCCCCGGCCGCGCCCGGTCTCGAAGACCGTCGCGTCGAGATCACCGGCCCGACCGACCGCAAGATGACGGTCAACGCGCTCAACTCCGGCGCCAAGGTCTGGCTCGCCGACTTCGAGGACGCGACCTCGCCGACCTGGCACAACGTCATCGACGGCCAGCTCAACCTGTTCGACGCGATCCGCCGCAACATCGACTTCACCACCGAGGCGGGCAAGCGCTACACGATCGGCGACGAGCCCGCGACGATCGTCGCCCGTCCGCGCGGCTGGCACCTGGTGGAGAAGCACATCCGCATCGACGGCCGCCCGGTTTCGGCGAGCCTGGTCGACTTCGGCCTCTACTTCTTCCACAACGCGCGCCAGCTGCTGGCCCGCGGCAGCGGCCCGTACTTCTACCTGCCGAAGCTCGAAAACCACCTCGAAGCGCGGCTGTGGAACGACGTCTTCCTGCTGGCGCAACGGGAACTGGGCATCCCGCGCGGCACGATCCGGGCGACCGTGCTGATCGAGACGATCACCGCCGCGTTCGAGATGGAGGAGATCCTCTACGAACTGCGCGAGCACATCGCCGGGCTCAACGCCGGCCGCTGGGACTACATCTTCAGCGTCATCAAGAACTTCTCCTCGCACGGCGCGGACTTCGTGCTCCCGGACCGCGCGCAGGTGACGATGACCGTCCCGTTCATGCGGGCCTACACCGAACTGCTGGTGAGCACCTGCCACCAGCGCGGGGCGCACGCCATCGGCGGGATGGCCGCGTTCATCCCGAGCAAGGACCCGGAGATCAACGCGACCGCGCTCGAAAAGGTCCGCCAGGACAAGGAGCGCGAGGCGAACGACGGCTTCGACGGCTCGTGGGTCGCGCACCCCGGCCTCGTCCCGGTCTGCCGCGAGGTGTTCGACGGTGTCCTCGGCGGCTGGCCCAACCAGCTCGGCAAGCTCCGTGAAGACGTCGTCGTCACCGCCGAGGACCTGCTCGACGTCGCCAGCGCCGGTGGCGAGGTCACCGAAGCCGGTGTCCGCGCCAACATCAACGTCGCGCTGCGCTACATCGACGCCTGGCTGCGCGGGACCGGCGCGGCGGCCATCCACAACCTGATGGAGGACGCGGCCACCGCCGAGATCGCGCGCTGCCAGATCTGGCAGTGGATCCGCAACGGCACCAAGCTCGAAGACGGCACCGCGCTCACCCACGAACTCGCCGTGTCCTATTTGGACGAAGAGCTGGCATCGGTGCGATCCGAACTGGGCGAGGGCAACCGCCTCGGCGACGCCTACGAGATCTTCACCGAGACCGCGCTGGGCGAGAAGTTGCCGAGCTTCCTCACCACCGGCGCGTACGCGCGGTACCTGACCACGCACTGACAAAGGCTCCGGCCGCCCCTACCTGACGCGGGGCGGCCGGGTTCCACACCGGTTTGGGACGGTGTGGCCCACCGGGTCCGGTGGCGGTGGCTCCCCGCCGCCGGACCCGATTTCACGCGCGCGCTCCTTCCGGTAGCGCTGTCGGGCGCGCGCTGTCGCGGAAGCCCCGCTCACCCTCACACCGGGGTGGGCGGGGCTTTCGCGGACTTGGGCCTGCTGTCGCGCTGACCAGCGGAAAGGGATGACCGGTCACGGACCGCGATTAGGTAGCGGTACCTAGTGATACCCCCGTTGTTTCCGCGGCGGGTCGCGCGGATGCTCGGCGCCGGGTGGGAAATCCGCCCGGATCTCCGAGGAGCCACCATGAAGAAGCAGTTGAGCAGGGTCTTGGCCACAGCTTTCGCCGTCCTCGCGGTTGCCCTCGCCGCACCGGCCGTGTCGGCTTCGGTGACGGTCTCGGCGCAGCCGGACTGTGTCCGGCCCTGCCACTTCTGATCTTCGTCACCTGGAGCAGTCCCGGGGGTCGCGCCCCTCGCGACCCGCGACGCTCGTGGAGGGGGTCCGGGTCCCCCGACGGCCCGGATTCCCCTCCGCCCCCGTTCCGGATGTCATGAAAGGGGCTTTCAAGACAAAATTTGTCCTGAAAGCCCCTTTCATGACATCCGGGGGTGGCCGCTCACGGCTCGAACGCGTTGCCCGTCGCGATCTTCGGGCGGCCCAGTTCCACCGGTTCCCCGACGCGAGTCCGCCGGTAGACCGCGGCGGTCGCCTCGGCGATCCGGCCCCAGTCGAAGTCCGCGGCCAGGCGCGACTGCGCGGTCAGCGCCCGTCGCGCGGCGGCGACCTCGTCGTCCAGTACCGCTTCGACGGCGTCCCCGAGCGCGTCGACGTCGCCGGGGCTGAACGCCAGGCCGGTCTCGCCGTCGACGACGACCTCGCCGAGCCCGCCGGCGGTGGACGCCACGAGCGGCGCCTTCGCGGCGGCGGCTTCCAGCGCGACGATCCCGAACGGCTCGTACCGGCTGGGCAGCACGACGGCGTCGGCCGCGGCCAGCACGGCGCGCAGTTCACGGTCGGACAGGTGCCCGACGAAGTCCACCGCGCGGCGGACGCGCAGCTTGCGCGCCTGATCGACCAGTTCCTCCAGATGCCTGCCCTTGCCCGCGACGACCAGCCTGGTCCCCGGTTTGGCGCGGCGGATCCGGGGGAGCGCGGCGAGCAGGTCCTGCACGCCCTTCTCCCATTCCAGCCGTCCGAAGTAGAGGAGCAGCGGCGCGCCGGAGGGGCTGTAGACCTCCCGCGCGTGCGCGACCTCTTCCGCGGGCACCTGCCAGGTGCGTTCTTCGATGCCGTTGTGGATCACGGTGACCGCGTCGCCGTCGACCTCGAACAGTTGCGACACTTCGCGGCGCATGGCCTGCGAACAGGTGATGAGCGCGTCCGAGCGGTTCGCGAGCCACCATTCGACCGAGTGAACCTGCTGGTTCAGCGGATGCGAGAGCCAGCCGGAGTGCCGTCCGGCCTCGGTGGCGTGGATCGTGCCGACCAGCGGGACCCGCGCGGCCTCGGCGATCGCGATCGCGGGGTGGGTGACCAGCCAGTCGTGCGCGTGCACGACGTCCGGCTGCCAGGTGCGCAGCAGGTCGGTCGCGGCGCGGACCATCGCGTGCCCCATGGCCAGCGTCCACGCGACGAGGTCCCGTTCGAAGGTCACGTGCATCGGATCCTCGGCGACCCGGATGATCCGCACGCCCTCGACCACGCGATCGGTCCTCGGGTGGGTCTCGGCGTCGGTGCCCGCCGTGTGACGGCACAGGACGACCACGTCGTGCCCCTGCCGGACGAGATGCCTGGCCAGGGCGTGGACGTGCCGTGCGAGTCCGCCGACGACCACGGGTGGGTACTCCCACGACAACATCAGCACGCGCATGGGTGGAGGTTACTCGTGAGTCGGTCTTCGCCGCCGGGGCGATCGCCCCGGCGGCGAAAGATGACGCTGACCTCGGCACAGCTGACCAAGCGCCATGCCGAGGCCAGGCGGGTCACTCCGGCAGAGCCTCCACCGGGCCGCCGGAATCACGGACCCGGACGGGCACCCCGAGCAGCTGGGAAGGCAGCCGCCCGGGATCGTGACCGGGGGTCATCCACACGTCGATCGTGGGTGCCCCCTCGGCCTCGCCCTGTCCGACCCCCACCACCCCGGGGACGTCGTCGAGCCAGCGCGACGCGGTGATCAGCGCGGCGTCGACGGTGTCGTCCGCCACTACGGGTGCACCTTGATCCCGAGCGCGGCCTCGACCATCGTGATCCGGTTGACCACGGTGACCACGGGCGAACCCGCGAACAGCAGGCCGACGGCGTTCTCGTTCAGGTCCGCCACGATGCTGCCCGAATCGCCACCGGCCGACATGTCGGTGGTGAGCAACTGCTGCGCGAACCGGGCCACCCGGCCGCCGCCGTAGTTGACGTCGACGGTCGCGTTGATGTTCGTGATGGTCCCGGTCGTCCAGCTGGTGGTCCGCCCGGTCTTCTGCACCCGGGTGCCGACGCCCGGCGCCGCGTTGACGCCCCTGAGGTCGCCGACCCAGAAGATCCGCCGGTCGAGGTCGTGGAACTGGCCTTCGGCGATGGCCGCGTCGACGAAGTTCAGCGGGACCGGCTGCCCGGGGGTGATGAACTTGAGCGGCACGTAGCGGCTCAACCTGGCGATGACGTCGCTGGGGATGACACCGCCGTCGAACGGGCCCGGCTGCAGGATCGGGTCGCCGATGGCGGCGGCGTTCGAGTTGGCCAGCACGTGGTTGTTGCTCAGGATGTAGTACCTGGGCGGTTTGCCGGGCAGCGCGGGGGCGTCGTAGACGGCGGTGCCGTACGTGCCCGCGGTGATCTGGAAGTGGCCGACACTCAGCCCGCCGAACGCCGGGCGGAACCGCCTGGCCAGCGTGAACGGGTCGACCATGTCACGGAGTTCCTCCTGGCGGGACGGCTGCGTCGCCGGTGCCTCGTCGTGCACCGGGGAGACACCGTTGACCTTCGGCGTCGTGAGGGTCCGGCCCGCTTGCAGTACCCCGACCTCCTGGACGTCGACGAGAACCCCCGACAGCTTCGCGGGGATGAGGTCGTCGTCGCGGAGCATTTCCTTCGGCAGCTTCGTGTCCACCAGGACCGTGATCGCCTTTTCCCCGGTGTCCGTTCCGCCCGACCACTTGGTGCCGAGTGCGACACCCACCACGTTCCGCCTGTCGAGCAGGTCGTTCTCTTCGGTCGCCTGCACACTCGCGAGTGAGGCGAATTCCTTCGGGATCATGTTCTTTTCGATCATTTCGGCCACACTTTTCTGGTTGTCGGCGTTGACGAAATGCGAGCTCGGATGAGCTTGTTTCCAGTGGTGTGCGGGGAGCCCCGACGAACGAGTCTTCCCCTGTGCGGGTGGCCGCGCCATAGTGCAATCGGGTACACCGATTCATCCGCCGGACGTCAGGATTTCCCTTGTGTGGCAAGGCATTGTGATCGATGAACAGAACATCGCGCGAACGGTCGAGGTATTTAGGGACTTTGGTCCCCACTTCGCCGGAAAAAGAAACGGGCGGTTCGGAGAGATCACTCCGGAACCGCCCGTGGCAGGGAATCGATCAGGCGCCGACGGTGGCCTCGATCGCCTTGGTGATCGCTTCGTCCTCGGGTTCGGTGCGCGGGCGGAATCGGCCCACCACTTCACCGGACGGGGCGACGAGGAACTTCTCGAAGTTCCACTGCACGTCGCCGGCGGCGCCTTCCGCGTCGGCAGCCTTGGCCAGCTCGGCGTAGAGCGGGTGACGGCTTTCCCCGTTGACGTCCAGCTTCGCGAACAGCGGGAACGAAACCCCGTACGTCGTCGAGCAGAAGGTCTGGATCTCCTCGGCGGTACCCGGCTCCTGGCCCGCGAACTGGTTGCACGGGAACCCGACGACGGAGAAACCCTTGTCCGCGTAGCGTTCCTGCAGCTTCTCCAGTCCGGTGTACTGCGGCGTCAGGCCGCATTTCGACGCCACGTTCACCACCAGCAGCGTCTTGCCCTCGAGCGCGCCGAGCGTGGTGTCCTCGTCCGCGAGCGTCTTCAGCGGAATGTCGTGGATCCCCATGATTCCCCTTTCGTCATTTCCTCAGCAGATCTCGCGCGTCGACGTGCCCGAACGGCCCGTCGTCGCGCCGGAACGCGGCCGCCGTCTCCCTGGCCCGCTCGTGCGCGCCGTCGCGGAGCAGCCCGGCCAGCGTGTCGAACCGGTCGGTGTGCGCCTTCGCCCGCCGCCGCGCGTAGTCGGCGGCGGAGTCCTTGGTGACCATGAACGCCCAGTCGCTCGAAAGCGCCAGCATCGCCTCGGCGACGGCCTGGTCGCGGACGGCGTCACGGGTCGTCGTGTCCATCCCGGCGACGAGGTCGAGCATCCGGTGCTGCAGCGCGGTGTTGTCCCGCACCATGTCGGCGACCTGCTCGCCGTCCCAGACCCGCCAATCCTTGCCCGAGCCCCATGACGACGCCGGGAGATCGACCTTCCCGCCAAGATGGCCCGCTTCGAGCGCGCCCTTGAGCGTGGTGACGCGGACGCCCGCCTCGGGCAGCGCGCGCAGGACACCTTCGAGCCAGGCCGGTCCCTCGTGCCACCAGTGCCCGAACAGTTCCGTGTCGTACGCGGCGACGACGAGCGACTCGCGGCCGTGCTCGGCCTTGAGCGAGCGCAGCCGCGCGACGACGGTGTCGACGAAGTCCTGGACGTGGCCGCCGAGGGTGGCCGCCGCCATCGCCGGATCGTAAGGCGCCTTGTCCGGCGGCTCGATGGTCTTGCCGGTCACCCGGGACGGCTTGAGGCCGACTTCGTGCGCCCAGGTGTGGAAGTCGCGGTAGGCGGCGTTGCCGGGGTAGCCGGCCTTCGGCGACCAGACGCGGTACGTGACTTCGAGGTCGCGGCCGAAGCAGACGACGTCGGAGTCGCCGACGGTGCGCGCGGCCGAGGTGTCGCCGTGCAGGGAAGGCCCGTCGACCATGAACCGCCGGACGCCCGCGGCGGCGTACCCGGCTTCCATGCCGGGCGCGTAACCGCATTCAGGTGCCCAAATGCCCTCGGGGCGCCGCCCGATCCGCAGCGCGGTGTCGGCGAGGCCGCCGCGCAGCATGAAGTCCCGGACCGCCGGGTCGAGCAACGGCTGGAACGGATGCGCCAGCGGGCCGCCGAGCAGTTCGATCGTCCCGTTGTCCACAAAGGACCGGAGGATCGGCGAGAATCCGTGACGCCAGCGGGTTTCGAGTTCTTCGGCCGCCCTGGTCGCCGTCCGGTACTCGCTCGCGGCGAGGTCGCGCAGCAGCGGGTCGCCCCGCCAGAGCGTGGACGCGTGCCACGCGCGCAGCTGCCAGTGCCCGAGCCAGTCGTGGAACGCGTCGATGCAGTAGGGGTCATCGAGCTGGGCGGCGAGGATCGGGGTCATGCCGAGGGTGAGGACGTCTTCGCGGCCCTCGTCGGCGAAGCGGCGTAGAAGGTCGACCATCGGCAGGTACGAATGCGCCCAGGCCTGGTAAAGCCATTCTTCGCCGACCGGCCAGGACCCGTGGTGCGGCAGCCACGGCAGGTGGCTGTGCACGACGAGGCAAAACGTGCCCTCGTACTCGCTCATCGCCGCACCGCCACGGCGACGAGGTCGAGGCTGGCGTCGAGGTCTTCGCCGTGGATGGCGAAGTCCGCGGCCTGGATGCCTTCGACGTCGGCGAGCAGTGCGGGCGGCCAGGTCGCCTGGCCGGGCAGTTGTCCCATGACGACGTCGAGCTGCGCGTCGATGATCGAACCGCCGTACTCGGCGTCGAGCTTCGCGACGCCTTCGCCATGGTGGAGACCGTGCAGCGTCTCGACCTCGAACCCGGCGTCACGCAGCAGTCCGTCCAATTCGGACGGTGCGAGTTCCCTGGTATGGAACGGGTTGAGCGGGGTGTCGCTGTCCGGGGTGAAGGTCAGCCGGTTGGGCGTGGTGACGATCAGCCGTCCGCCGGGAGCCAGCACGCGGCGGCATTCGGCGAGGAAGGCGCCCTGGTCCCAGAGATGCTCGATCACCTGGAAGTTGGCGACCACGTCGATCGAGGCGTCCCGCAGCGGCAGGAACACCAGGTTCGCCCTGGCCACGCCGATGCCGGGATAGCGGCGGGCGACGTGCTCCGTGGTGGGCACGTCGTAGTCGAGCGCGAGCACCCGCGCGGCGACGGTGGCGATGAGCCCGGCGCCGTAGCCCTCGCCGCAGCCCGCCTCCAGGACGGTCTTGCCTTCGCACAGCGGGAGGAGATGGTGATACGCCGCTTCGTGGCGGCGAAACCAATAATTCTCCTCGGCGATGCCCGGCACGGTGCGTTCACCCGTGAGGTGCAGCGCTTCGGCCCTGGTGGCTGGGGTGGTCACGCCGCGACCCTACCGGCCGGTCACTTCCATCCCCTCCGCAAGTCGTCCTCTGGTTGCGGTCCTTGCGCGTGCAACTACCGCAACCAGAGGACGACTTGCGGTGTCACGTTTCGCGGCGCTGCCCAGTCCAGGAGGTATGCAACGGACACTCACTCGCGTACTGCTCGTCGTCTTCGGTCTCGTCGAACTGCCTGTCGGGCTCTGGCCACTGCTCAGCCCTCGCGGTTTCTACGAGGACTTCCCCGGTTTCCGCACCGGCTGGGTGGCGATGGACGGCCCCTTCAACGAACACCTGCTCCGCGACTTCGGCGGTCTCAACCTGGCGCTTTCCGCCATCCTGATCGGCGCGGCCGTGATCGGGACGACCGCCGTGGCCAGGCTCGCGGCACTCGCGACCTTCCTTTTCGGGCTGCCGCATTTCCTCTACCACCTGGGCCACGTCTCGCATTTCGAGCCGGTGGACCAGGTGCTGATCGTCGCGATGACGGCGCTGGGCGCGGTGCTCCCGCTGCTCCTGGCGTTGATCCCGTCGAAGCGCGCTACACCGGGGATACCGTGATGCCGATCGCGCCGGGACCGAGGTGGGCGCCGAGGATCATGCTGGCGTCGACCAGGGTGCTGTCGACCATATGCGGCAGCCGGGCCCGCAGCCGCCCGCCGATCTCGAGGTCGCGTTCGTCGGGACCGAACCGGGTGATGGCGACCTCGACGTCCTGATCACCCGCGCAGTCCACCGCGAGGTCGACGAGTTTGTTGAGCGCCCGCCGCTGGCCCGGCACCCGGGTCAGCGGGGCGACCTCGCCGTTCTTCAGCGTCAACAGGGGTTTGATCGAGAACGCGGAGCCGAGGAACGCCTGCGCCGCGCCGATCCGGCCGCCGCGCCGCAGGAACTCCAGCGTGTCGACGTAGAGGATCTCCCGGCTGCCCCGGAACCGGCGCTCGGCCGCGTCGATCACCCGGGTGGCCTGCCCGCCGGCGGCGGCGACCTTGGCCGCCGAGGTCGCCGCGAAACCGAGGCTCATCCCGGTGGTCCCGCTGTCGAGGACGTGGACGGGGACGTTCACCTGCTGGGCGGCCTCGCGGGCGGCGTTCACCGTCTCCGACATCCGTCCCGAGATGTGGACGCTGACGATCGCCGAGGCGCCCTTGCTCGCGGCGTCCTGGAACGCCCAGAAGAACGCGGCGACCTCCGGAGGCGCCGTCTTCACCGGGGTCCCGGCGCGCAGCTGTCCGATGACTTCGTCGCGGTCGTAGCGGTTCTCTTCGTCGAACTGCTCGCCGACCTGCAATTGGACCTGAACGACGCCGATTCCCCAGCGTTCGGCGACCGGTGCGGGGAGGCAGGAGGTCGAGTCCGTGATCACGGCGACAGGGCCGGGCATGGAACGCATGGTGGGGCAGGTTAGCCCGTCACCCTCGCCGGGAGTACCCCGGAATACGGCCGTTCGGGTTAGTCGGCCGGTTACACTCACTTCCGGGTGAATTACCTGGACGATGGTCCCACTAAAACGTGCATCCAGGTGAATGAGGTCACCTCGGCGGGCCGCGGCGCCGAAATGGCCCTAATCTACCGGCCAGTAGAGCTGTTGCCCCGTGGCCGACGCCGGCCACCAACGGGAGGTCGAAGTAGACCCATGACGAACATCGTTGTCTTGGTCAAGCAGGTACCGGACACCTACTCGGAGCGGAAGCTCTCCGGTGCCGACAACACTCTTGACCGCGAATCCGCCGACGCCGTGCTCGACGAGATCAACGAGAAGGCCGTCGAAGAAGCCCTGAAGATCAAGGAAGCCGGCGAGGGCGAGGTCACCGTCGTCTCGGTGGGTCCCGACCGCGCGACCGACGCGATCCGCAAGGCGCTGTCCATGGGTGCCGACAAGGCCATCCACGTCTCCGACGAAGCCCTTCACGGTTCCGACGCGATCGCCACCGCCAAGGTGCTGGCGGCCGCGATCGGCAAGGTCGAAGGCTACGACCTGGTCATCACCGGGAACGAGGCCTCCGACGGCCGCGGTGGCGCCGTGCCGGCGATCATCGCCGAGCTGCTCGGCCTGCCGCAGCTGACCCACGTGAACGAGCTGACCGTCGACGGCACCGCGATCAAGGCCGACCGCTACACCGAGGACGGTGTCACGCACCTCGAGGCGAACCTGCCCGCGCTGGTGAGTGTCGGCGAGAAGATCAACGAGCCGCGTTACCCCTCCTTCAAGGGGATCATGGCCGCGAAGAAGAAGCCGGTCGAGACGCTGACCGTCGCGGACCTCGGTCTCGACGCGGGCGAGGTCGGCCTCGGCAACGCCTGGTCGTCGGTGCTCGAAGCCACTCCGAAGCCGCCGCGCACCGCCGGTGAGCGCGTCGAGGACGAGGGTGACGGCGGCAGCAAGGTGGCCGCTTACCTGGTCGCGCAGAAGCTCATCTGAGACAGGTTTCGAGGAGGAATAGGGAAATGGCTGAAGTACTCGTCCTCGTCGACCACGTCGACGGTGAAGTCAAGAAGGTCACGCTCGAGCTGCTGACCGCCGCCCGCGAGCTCGGTGAGCCGTCCGCGGTCGTCGTCGGCCCGACCGGCACCGCCGCCAAGGCGAAGGAAGCCCTCGCCGCGCACGGCGCCGCCAAGGTGTACGTCGCCGAGGGCGACAACGCCACCGGCTTCCTGGTCACCCCGAAGGTGGACGTCCTCGCCGCGCTCGCGGAGCGGACCTCCCCGGCCGCCGTGCTCGTCGCGGCCAGCGCCGAGGGCAAGGAGGTGTCCGCCCGTGTCGCGGTCCGCCTCGGCTCCGGTCTGCTGTACGACGCCGTCGGCGTGAACGGCGACGGCAGCGTCGACCAGTCCATCTTCGGTGGCGCGTTCTCCGTCAAGGCCAAGTCCACCAAGGGCGTCCCGGTCATCTCGGTCCGCCCCGGCGCGGTCGAGGCGTCCCAGGCCGAGGGTGCGGCCGCCGAGGAGACCGTCGAGGTCCCCGCGGGTGACCCGGCGAAGTCCGCCAAGATCACCGGCATCGAGCCGATCGTCGGCGGCGACCGTCCGGAGCTGACCGAGGCCTCGGTCGTCGTCTCCGGTGGCCGCGGTGTCGGCTCGGCCGACAAGTTCGACGTCGTCGAGTCGCTGGCCGACTCGCTCGGTGCCGCCGTCGGCGCTTCCCGCGCCGCCGTCGACTCGGGCTACTACCCGGCGCAGTTCCAGGTCGGCCAGACCGGTAAGACGGTCTCGCCGCAGCTGTACATCGCGCTGGGCATCTCCGGGGCGATCCAGCACCGGGCGGGCATGCAGACGTCGAAGACCATCATCGCGGTCAACAAGGACGCCGAGGCGCCGATCTTCGAGATCGCCGACTTCGGTGTGGTGGGCGACCTGTTCAACGTCGCGCCGCAGCTGGCCGACGAGGTCAAGAAGCGCAAGGGCTGAGTTTCACCCTGAAGGGGCCGTCCGGGATTTCTTTCCCGGACGGCCCCTTTTCTGTGATCTGAAAGTGACGTTCCACCCTGAGAGAAGCCTGAGAACCCGCAATTAACTGAACGTGCACTATTCGGCCATCGGGCGCATTGTCGTTGGTACCCCCCGAGGGGTAAACCTTGCTTATGACGACGTCACAGCTCCTCGTCAGTACTGACCAGGCAGGTGTCGAACTCCCGGCCGACGCGCCGCGCTACTCGCTCCTCGTCGCCAACGGAAACGAAGAAGTCGTTGCCGCGCAACGCCTTCGTCACCGGGTGTTCGCCGAGGAAATGGGAGCGACGCTCAATTCGCCCGTACCCGGTCTCGACGTCGATTACTTCGACGAGTTCTGCGATCACCTCGTGGTGCGGGACGACAACACCGGCGAGATCGTGGGCACGTACCGGATGCTGCCGCCCGATCGGGCGACGCGGGCCGGAAAGCTCTACTCCGACAGCGAATTCGATCTCACGGCGCTCGATTCACTGCGTCCTTCGCTGGTCGAGACGGGCCGCTCGTGCGTGCACCCCGATCACCGCAGCGGTGCCGTGGTGAGCCTCGTCTGGGCGGGTATCGGCCGCTACATGCTGCTGGCCGGGCACCGCTACCTCGCGGGCTGCGCGTCCGTGCCGCTGACCGGCGGCGGGGAATACGCGGCGGGCGTCTGGGATGTCCTGCGCGCCAAGCACTATGCGGACGAGTCGCGCCGGGTGACCCCGCTGAACCCGTGGCGGACCGAGGGCGTCGAGCGGCCCGCGCGGGCGACCCTGCCGCCGCTCATCAAGGGGTACACGCGCCTGGGCGCCAAGGTCTACGGCCCGCCCGCGCTCGACGAGGATTTCGGTGTCGCGGACTTCTTCGTCCTGCTGGACCTGCACAACGTCGACGAGCGTTATCTCAAGTTCTTCCTGGGAGTACAGGGATGACTCACGCCTGGATGCCGAAATCGCCTTGTGGTGACGGATGTCTGAGCGAAGGGGCGCCGACGGTGGCGTTCCCGCGGCGCGTCCTGCGCTTCGCCGCGGCGATCGGCGTCATCGCCGGGGCCTTCCTGGCCGCGCCGCTGGTGCTCGTGCTGCGCGGCATGCCCCGGGAACGGTTGGTGCGCCTGCTGTTCGCAGGGATCCTGAAGTCCTTCGGGGTACGGCTGCGCGTCCTCGGCGACGAACGTTTCCGCGCCGTGCCCGGCCGTGGCGCGCTGGTGGTGAACAACCACATCTCGTGGCTGGACATCATCGCGGTCAACGCCGTCCAGCCGATGCGGGCGCTCGCCAAGAAAGAGGTCGGCGCCTGGCCGGTACTCGGCCTGCTGGTCCGCCGCGGCGGCAGCATCTTTCTCGACCGGGAGAACCTGCGCAGCCTGCCCGCGACGATGGACGAACTCGCCGGCGCGATGCGCGGCGGATCACTCGTCAGTGTGACGCCGGAGGGCACCACGTGGTGCGGACTGGGCTCCGGCCGCTTCCGCCCGGCGGCGTTCCAGGCCGCGATCGACGGCGGTGTCCCGGTGCGGCCGCTCGCCTTGCGCTTCCGGCTCAGCGACGGGCGTGAGACCACGCAGCCTGCGTTCATCGGGCCGGAGTCGCTCATCGCCTCGCTGCGGCGGGTGGCGGCTTTGCGCGGTCTGGTGCTGGAGGTGCACGTGTGCCCGGAGATCGCGCCGGGGCGCGCTTCGGACCGGCGGGAGCTGGCGCTGCTGGCGGAATCCGCGGTGCAGGCGGCGCTCGGGCGGGTGCAGATCCCGGTGCAGACGCGGCGGCGCCGCTCTGTCTCCGCTCCCGCTCCTGCCGTGGCTTCCAAGGTGGTGTCTCAGTAGCGCGCATGTCATGAAAGGGGCTTTCAGGACGTTTTTCGTCCTGAAAGCCCCTTTCATGACACTCCAGGAAGGGCCGCGGCCTCACACCAGCGTCAGCGTGATCTTCCCGCCCGCGTGCCCGGTCGCGCTCTCCCGGTGCGCCTCCGCGACCTCCGCCAGCCCGTAGCTCGACCCCAGCTTCACCTTCAGCCCCCGAGCGACCAGATCCTCCAGCACGGCCGGAGTCTCCGAGCCGCCCGCCGAGAACTTCAGCCCCTGCGCGAACGCCGCCGGGTCGGCGATGGTGACCAGCCGGTCGGGTGAGCCGAGCAGCGCCACGGAATCGGCCAGCACGCCGAACCCGGCCGCGTCGAACACCGCGTCCACGCCCTGCGGGGCCGCCGCCCGGACCCGCGAAACCCACCCGTCGCCGTACTGGACCGGCAGCGCGCCGAGAGCCTCGACCTCGTCCAAGGTCGAAGTCCCGGCGAGCCCGATGACCGTGGCCCCGAGCGCGACGGCGGCCTGCGTCGCGATCCGGCCGACCTGGCCGCTCGCCCCGTGAAGCACCAGGGTTTCCCCGGGCTTGACCTCGAGTTCGCCCAGCACGCGCAACGCCGTCTCGCCGACGATCGGCAGCCCGGCGGCTTCGGCCCACGAAAGCCCGGCGGGCTTGCGGATGACGTTGGTCGCCAGCGCGTATTCCGCGTACGCCCCGGTGTCGGACCAGCCGAAGACCTCGTCGCCGACGGCGAATCCGGCGCCTTCGCCGACCGCGTCCACCACACCCGCCAGTTCCAGGCCGAGGATGTGGGGGAACTCGATCGGCCGCACCTCCGCCACCGCGCCGGACCGGATCTTCCAGTCGACCGGGTTCACGCCGGCGGCCTCGACCGCGACCCGCACCTGACCCGGGCCGGGCTCCGGCAGCGGGACCTCGGTCTCCCGGAGGACCTCGGTGTCGCCGTACTGGGTGATGGTGATCGCTCGCATGTTCACTCCTCGTGGATTTTCTTCGCTGCGATCAGTCAACCGGCGGCCTGTCCCCGCCCGAACCAGCCGGACGAGCAGTGTTCACTAGCCGGGCGAGCAGCGTCGCGGACCGGGAACGCGCTTACTGTGGAGTCATGGACGAGTGGTCGGATCCGCTGTACGTGCTGAGCCAGGTCGAGTACATGCTCGCCGCCCGGCGTCACGAACTCCTGCCGCGGTTCTCGGCGACGGCCGCGGCCGTCCTGCCGCACCGGGCCGCCGCCATGGAGACCGGTGACTGCTCCCGCCTGCCGATCAAGGTCGACGGCGATCCGGCGATCACCGGCGCCGTCACGAGCGCGGAGCTCCGGCGGCTCGCCGCGCTCGGCGTCCCTGGCGAGGCCGCGGTGGTGGAGGAGACACTCGGCGGCGAGCGCCGGAAGCTCGTCGTCCTGAGCTCGGCCCCGGTGATCGGCAAGGGCGCGATGATCGCGCTCGTCCCCACCGGGGACGCGCCCGATGACCGTGCGCTCGGGATCGTCGCGAAGCTGTGGGACATCGTCAGCGTGAACGCCGCCCAGCGCGCCACCGATCCCGAACCCGAGATCCTCGCGAGCAACCTGGCGGCCGCGACCGCGCGGGCGCGGGCGCGGGCGATCACCGATCTCGGGCAGACCCACGCGACGGCCTTGGCGTCGTTGCTTTCGGTGCTGCGATCCCGGCGTCTCGGCGACGCCGCCGCCCGCCAGGCCGCGACCGATCTCGCCGCGGCGTCGCTGGTCGAACTGCGCTCGATCGCGGACCGCGACCAGGAACTTTCGGCGGAACCGGCGTCGGCGGCCTTCGACACCCTCGTCGCGCAGCTGGATCCCTTGGTACGCCACAACGACGTGACCGTCGACCTCGCCGGTCCCGGTGACGAACGTTCGCTCCCGCAGGACATCGCGCACACCGCGCGCACGGTCACCCGCGGTCTCGTGCTCACCGCGCTGGAGCGGGGCAGCACCCGCGTCCGCGCGTCCTGGCAGCTCGACGGCCAGGCCCTCCGGATCACCGTGCGCGACGACGGCCCGGACGTCGCCCGCGCCGTGCCCGCCGCCGGTCTCACCGAACGGATCACCCCGCTCGGCGGCCGCTGGGAGGTCGACGCCGTCCCCGGCTGGGGCGCCACGATCACCGCCGTGATGCCACTGGAAGTCCAGGAAACCCCGGAGCTGCGCCCCTTGGACCGGCTGAACCCGCGTGAACTCGAAGTCCTCGCCGGGATCGCGCGCGGGAAGCGGAACCGGCAGATCGCCGAGGAACTGCGGCTGACCGAGCACACGGTGAAGTTCCACGTGCGGAAGATCCTCGGGAAGCTGGAAGTCACCTCGCGCGGCGAGGCCGCGGTGCTGGCGCGGGAACTGCGCCTGGAGTCCGTCGGTGCTTGACCTCCACCCAGCTGGAGGTTGCACGCTGATCGTATGACGATCACTGGGGACAAGGCGGCATCGAAGCCGAAAGGCGTGCTCTGGACACCGGAGCACCGCGTGACCACGATCGGGTTGCTGCTCATGGTCACGCTCATCGCGTTCGAGAGCATGGGCGTCGCCACCGCGATGCCGACGATGGTGGCCGACCTCGACGGCCTCGCGCTGTACGCCTGGCCCTTCACCACCTTCCTGGTCGCCAGCGTGGTCGCGACCGTCCTTTCCGGACGCCTCGGTGACCGCAAGGGCCCGGCGCCCGCGCTGCTCGCCGGTACCGCGCTGTTCGCCGCCGGGCTGCTGGTGGCGGGGCTCGCGCACGACATGCCGCTGCTCCTGCTCGGCCGCGGGTTGCAGGGTTTCGGGTCCGGTCTCCTGCTGGTCTCGGTGTCGCTGCTGATCGCGCTCACCTTCAGCGACCGCGAACGCCCGGTGATCTACGCCGCCAACGCCGCCGCTTGGGTGCTGCCCGCGGTGATCGGGCCCTCGGTCGCGGGTGTGGTGACCGTGAGCGTCGGCTGGCGCTGGGTGTTCCTCGGGCTGATCCCGCTGACCGGGATCGGGCTCGCGCTGCTGGTGCTGGTCACGCGCAAACTGCCCGCCCACGTGCCCGGCGAATCCGCGAGCCGCGCCGGGGTGGTGCCCGCGGTGGTCGCCGCCCTCGGCGTCGCCGCGCTCACCTGGGCGGCGCAGCATCCGTCCCTGGCGGCACTGGCCTACGGCGGCGCCGGACTCGTCGCCCTGGCGTACGCCCTCCGCAAACTCCTGCCCGCGGGCACCCTGACGTCGCGGCCGGGGTTGCCGACAGTGATCGCCTCCCGCGCGCTGATCGCGGGCGCGTACGCCGGGATGGAGGCGTACCTGCCGCTCACGATGACCGAGGTCCACGGCTACAGCCCCGCGCTGGCCGGGCTGCCCCTGACGGTGACCGCGCTGGGCTGGTCGGCGGGGTCGATGCTGCAGGGCCGCAGGCTCGACTGGTCGCGCGAGACGTCCCTGCGGACCGGGTTCGCGCTGGTCGCGGCCGGTCTGGCGATCTTCGTCTTCGTGCCGCTGCCCTCGTTCCCCGGCTGGATGGCGTTCGTGGCGTCGGCGGTCGGCGGCGCCGGGATGGGCATCGCGATGCCCGCCATCTCGGTCCTGCTGCTGCGCTACTCGCCGGAGGCCGAACGCGGGTTCAACACTTCGGCGCTGCAGCTCGGCGACTGGGTCGGATCGGCTCTGACCATCGGTTTGGGTGGAGTTCTGCTCGCCTCGGTGGCGTCGGCGAAGGAGCCTTCGGTGGCGATCCTGGTGCTTTCGGTGCTGCTGACCGGCATCGCGCTCCTCGGGGTGCGGCTGACCGGCCGGTGGCCGTCGGCTATGAGCGGCACCACCCGCTGACACAGGGTGGGCTTGGTCACGCCCCGGAGCGGTCTACCCTGGTATGGCGATGACCTATCTCGACCACGCGGCGACCACCCCGATGTTGCCCGAAGCCGTAGCGGCGATGTCCGAGGCGCTGTCCACAGTGGGCAACGCCTCCGCGCTGCATTCCTCGGGTCGCCGGGCCCGCCGCAAGGTCGAAGAGGCCCGCGAGGTGATCGCGGAGGCGCTGGGTGCCAGGCCGTCCGAGGTGATCTTCACCGGCGGCGGCACGGAGAGCGACAACCTCGCGGTCAAGGGCATCTTCTGGGCCCGCAACGGTGAGGACCCACAGCGCAGGCGGGTGCTGTGCAGCACCGTCGAGCACCACGCCGTCCTCGACTCCGTCGAATGGCTGGAGCAGCACGCGGACGCCGAGATCGTCTGGGTCGAGGTCGACGAGGACGGCCGGGTGTCCCCGGAGTCGATGCGCGCCGCGATCGGCGACAGCCCCGAGACTGTCGCGCTGGCCACCGTGATGTGGGCGAACAACGAGGTCGGCACGGTCAACCCGATCGCCGGGCTCGCCGCCGTCTGCGCCGAGCACGAGATCCCGCTGCACACCGACGCCGTCCAGGCCGTCGGCGCGGTGCCGGTCGACTTCGCCGGGAGCGGGGCCGCCGCGCTGACCCTGACCGCGCACAAACTGGGCGGCCCGTACGGCGTCGGCGCGCTGCTGCTCGGCCGCGACACCGCGTGCGTGCCGGTCCTGCACGGCGGTGGCCAGGAGCGCAGTGTGCGTTCGGGCACCCTCGACGTGCCCGCGGTGATCGCGTTCGCGACGGCCGTGAAGACCACGGTCGAGGGCCGCGAGGAGTACGCCAAACGCGTCGCCGAGCTGCGGGACGACCTGGTCGAGGCCGTCCGGCGCGAGGTGCCGGACGCGCTGCTCAACGGCGGTGAGGGTGAGCGCCTGCCGACGCACGCCCACTTCACTTTCCCCGGTTGCGCGGGTGACAGTCTCTTGATGCTTTTGGACGCCAAGGGCATCGAATGTTCCACTGGATCGGCGTGCACGGCGGGTGTCGCGCAACCGAGCCACGTGCTGCTGGCCATGGGTGCCGATCCGGCGGCCGCGCGCGGGTCGCTGCGGTTCTCGTTCGGGCATACCTCGGCACCGGAAGACGTTGAAGCGGTTTCGAGGGAGATCGCGGGCGTCGTCGACAGGGCGAGGCAGGCGGGACTCGCGGGAATGCGCAAGCAGACGCAGAAGCAAGAGGTGTGAGGAAGATGCGCGTACTGGCCGCGATGAGCGGGGGAGTGGACTCGGCGGTGGCCGCCGCGCGCGCCGTGGACGCCGGGCACGAAGTCGTCGGCGTGCACCTGGCGCTGTCGGCGAAGCCCGGCACGCTGCGCACGGGCTCCCGCGGCTGCTGCACGATCGAAGACTCGGGCGACGCGCGGCGAGCGGCCGACGTCCTCGGCATCCCCTTCTACATCTGGGACTTCGCCGAGCGCTTCACCGAAGAGGTCATCGAGACCTTCGTCGGGGAGTACGCGGCCGGCCGGACGCCGAACCCGTGCGTCACCTGCAACGAGAAGATCAAGTTCGAGGCGCTGCTGGACAAGGCGATGGCGCTCGGGTTCGACGCCGTCGCCACCGGGCACTACGCCCGTCTGTCCGTTGTGGACGGTGTGCCGGAGCTGCGGCGCAGTGTGGACTCCGGCAAGGACCAGTCCTACGTTTTGGCCTCGCTGACCCCGGAGCAGCTGCGGCATTCGCTGTTCCCGCTGGGTGATTCGTGGAAGACCGACGTGCGCGCCGAGGCCGAGAGCCGCGGCCTGTCGGTGGCGAAGAAGCCGGACAGCCACGACATCTGCTTCATCCCGGACGGCGACACGAAGAGCTTCCTGGAGAAGCGCCTCGGCCAGCGTCCCGGGCAGCTCGTCGACGCCGAGACCGGCGCCGTGCTCGGTGAGCACACCGGCGTGCACGGGTTCACCGTCGGCCAGCGCAAGGGACTCGGCATCGAGGCGCCCGCGCCGGACGGGCGGCCGCGCTACGTGCTTTCGCTGGAGCCGGTTTCGGGCACCGTGAAGGTCGGTTCCGCGCGGGATCTCGGCGTGAACGTGATCGAGGCGAACCGCCCGATCTGGCCGAGCGAGCGGCCGCTGGACGGCCCGACCGAATGCGTCGTCCAGGTGCGCGCGCACGGCGGGATCGTCGAGGCCGTCGCCGAGGTTTCGGGTGACTCGGGCGACGCGGTGACCGTCCAGCTGCGCGAGCCGCTGCGCGGGGTCGCGCCGGGACAGGTCGTCGTCCTCTACCGCACCGACGCGGCCGAAGGCGATCTCGTCCTGGGAAGCGCGAAGATCTCGGGCACCCGCTAACTCCCGCAATTAGTCCTCTGGTTGCGGTCCTTGCGCGTGCAACTACCGCAACTAGAGGACGAAACGCGGGCGGTCAGAGCTTCAGCTTGAAGCCGGTGTGAGAGGCCTCGAACCCGAGGCGTTCGTAGAACCGGTGCGCGTCCTCGCGTTTCACGTCCGACGTCAGCTGGACGAGCGCGCAGCCCCGTCGCCGGGATTCGTCGATGGCCCACGTCATCAGCTCGCCGCCGAGACCGGAGCTGCGATGGCTCGCCCGCACCCGGACGGCCTCGATCTGCCCGCGCAGCGCGCCTTTCCTCGCCAGACCCGGAATGATCGACAGCTGGAGCGTGCCGACGGCCTCACCGGCGTCGTCGGCGACGATCAGCAGTTGTGCCGGATCGGCGTCGATCTCCTCGAAGGCCTTGAGATACGGCGTCAGGTCATCGGCCGAATCCCGGGTGCTGCCGATCTGATCGTCGGCGAGCATCCCGACGATCGCCGCGACGTCCTCGCGGCGTGCTTGCCGGATGATCATGAGGCGTAGTGTCGCACTCCGTCGGTCTCGGCCGCGGTGAGTTTCCCTTGTGCCACCAGCAGATCCAGGTGGGAACCGGTCTCGAGGACGGCGAGCATCTGGTTGAACGGGTCCATCTCCGGGAGCTTGCGCTGCCTGCGTGTCCAGCCCAGCCGCAACGCGACCTCGTACGCCGTCGTGACGTCCGGGGTGATCTCGGCGCCCATGACCTCGAGCCGGTCGCGGTGGTGCTCCAGCAGTTCGTCGACGCGGGCGTGGACGCTGTCGGTGACGCGGCCGTGCGCGGGCAGCATGCGCCGGTCCGGCATCTCGCGCACCAGGCGCAGGGAGTCGAGGTAGTCGCTCAGCGGCAGTTCGGCGGGCACCGGCTGGAATCCGATGGACGGCGTGATGTGCGGCAGCACGTGGTCGCCGGAGAACACCAGTCCCGCTTCGTCGTCGACGAAGACGACGTGCCCGGCCGTATGGCCCGGCGTGGACACGATTTCGAACTCGCGGCCGGGCATGATCGTGCGTTTGCCGGGAACGAGCCACTCGTCGGGCTGTTCCCACAAATGCGCTTCGGTGTGCCGGACGCCGCCGAAGGCCTTGGCGAGTTCCTCGACCACCGGGACCGCGCCGCAGCGCTCGAGAAGGCCGACCTGCGCCTCCATCGGGAAGCGGTCCGGATCGCCGGATCGCACCAGCGAAGGTTCTTCCAGCTTCCCGAGCCCGACCTTGCCGCCGAACTCGCGGCGCAGTTCCACCGCGAGGGTGTAGTGATCGCGATGCACGTGGGTGATCAGGAATTCGTCGATGTCGCCGAGGTCGGCACCGAGCGCCTTCAACCCGCGCGACAGCAGCTCACGCGCCGACTCCAGCGCCCAGCCCGAGTCGATGAGGACCAGACGCGTGCCGTCGGTGACGACGTAGACGTTGACCGCGCGCAGCGCGTCGTACGGCAGGGGCAGCGGGATCCGGTGGACCCCCGGCGAAACCGTGTAGACGCCTGGTTCGGCCCAGTCCCGTTCGCCGTCTTCGGGCAACGGCTCCATGGTGACCTCCGTCCCGGACGCACTCCAGCGTGCCGCCCAGTCCTTCCACCTTGAGCCGCCGGAAGGCGAGTGTCCACTTGAGCGGGGTGAGACCCCGGTCACTTGTCAGGAGTGGGGTCGATGCCGCAATGGTCCACGACGCAGATCGGTGCAGAGCGATGCAGGCCAATGCAGAACATGCCGGGCGATGTGTTGCGTATACGCAGACCGACCGGGTTACAGTGACGCGGATGAGGTCGAATCTTTAGCCTCATTAGGCATCGCCGGAGCCATCCTGGTGGATAGCCCCGGCGACGTGTTACCACTGGTCAGTGCTAGTGCAAGGTTGCGATGCCTAACAACACCAGTACGACCAGGGTTACTGCGACGTTCACCGTTAGTGTCAGGTCAAACCTGACACTAACGGTGAACCGGTTATTCCGGCCCCTTCTTGTCATGGGCCATCACCTCCACCCCCTGAAATGCTGCGCAGGCGTGCGCTCGGCAGCGTCGAGAAGCCAGGGGTACCTCCTCGACGGCCGTGCGAGGAGGTACGTGGTCGAGCCTCGCGATGAAGCGTAGAAGGCTGGCGAGACATGTTCGGCTCGACACGCGGGGCTTGGGGGGGGGGGGGGGGGGGGGGGGGGTGGGGGGGGGGGGGGGGGGGGGTGGGGGGGGGGGGGGGGGGGGGAGGGGGGGGCGGGGGGGGGGGGGGTGTGT